>NZ_NFKS01000014.1 GCF_002160515.1 Anaeromassilibacillus sp. An172
CAGGTCGGGCGAGTTTTTTAGTTCCGACGTGCAAAGGTTTTTCTATGAAAGCAACTTCTGCACACGTCGGGCGAAGCGTTAGTTTTAGAAATTACAGTGGCTATGTCACATTTAAGTTTGTGGCATAGCCATTTTTTATTTTGTTTTATGTCGTTTAATAAAAAATAAAACCCAAACCGTAGGGGCGGATATACAATCCGCCCCTACAATTGATAATTACTTAAAAGAAAAATAAAAACAGCCACGGTTAAAAAATAACCATGGCTGTGAAATTATAATTCAAAACTAAACCTTACCAAGAGCGAGCCATTCCAAAGACTTAGGAAAAGGTTTCGCCCGCCTTGAAATGATGTTTATTTTTAAAGCGAAGTCCTGCAAGGCGGAAATAAAAGACTCGCCCGACCTGTGATGATGTTTAATTTTATATCCGCCCTTTGCAGGTCGGATATAAAATAATTAACCGACTAAAAATCCTTCTATTATTTTTTCTTCGGCTTCTTCTTCTGTGAGGCCTAAGGTTCTCAGCTTCAAAATCTGCTCGCCGGCGATTTTACCGATTGCGGCTTCGTGGATAAGTGCTGCGTCGATGTTTCCTGCGAAAAGCTCGGGAGCTGCGCTTACTGTACCGTTTCCAACAAGGATTGCGTCACATTCTGAGTGACCTGTGCAGCGTGTGTTGCCCTTGATTACGGAACGGAACTCCTGGTGTGAGTTGTCCTTGGCAACTGAACGGGAAATAAGGTCGCAGGCGGAATCCTCGCCGTCCATTGTTACGGAAAAGTCTGTGTAAGCTGTCTCGTTTCCGTCGGTCATAATTCTTTCGGTGATGAGAAGCTTTGCACGTGCGCCAACTGTTCCGGAGGTCTTTCTCACGGTGCTGTCAACGCCGCTTATCTGGGTTGTATCCATTTCAAGAACGGAATCCTCATCAAGAGCCACGTATGTTACAGGGTCAATTCTTCTCTGACCGTCGCCCTCGCCGACGCCTATGTGCTTTTCCTTGTAAACAACATGGGCGTTTTTGCCTACGAAAAATCTGTGAATACCGTTGTGGCTTGACTCGCTGTGACCGTCGCTGTGAATACCGCAGCCGGCAACTATTACAACGTCGGAATTTTCACCCACATAAAAATCGTTGTACACAAGGTCCTCAACGCCGCTGTGGGTTACACATGCCGGAATGTACACTGTTTCGCCGATTGTGTTTGGCTTTATGTGGATTTCAATTCCGGGATTGTCGGTTTTTGGTACTATTGAAATATTCTTTGAGGACTGTCTTCCGGCACAGCCGCCGTCCTCTCTTATATTATAGGCTGAATTTTCAAAATCTATTTCCCCGTCGGAGATAAGATTTAAAAGCTCCTTTGTAATGCTGTTCATGTTTGCAACTTCACTCATGCTGTGTACACCTTCTTTCCTTTAGGGCACTGCATTGCCTTTTCGTCTGCCAAAAGCTCGGGCAATACTTCTTCCTTAGTTCCTCTTGTTCTAACCTTGCCGTTTGCGATTACAACAATCTCGTCGGCAATTTCCAAAATTCTCTCCTGATGGGAAATAATCAAAAGGGAATTGTTTGTTTTCTCTTTAAGCTCCTTGAATGCGTCGATAAGACCGGAGAAGCTCCAAAGGTCGATACCTGCTTCAGGCTCGTCAAAAACAGAAAGCTTTGTGTTTGTTCTTGCCAAAACAGTGGCGATTTCAATTCTCTTTATCTCGCCGCCGGAAAGGCTTGCGTTTACTTCTCTGTCGATGTAATCCTTTGTGCAAAGTCCAACTCTTCCAAGGATGGTGCAGTACTTATCTTCAGAAAGCTTTCCGCCGTGGGCAAGCTCCAAAAGATTTCTGACTGTAAGACCTTTAAAGCGGACAGGCTGCTGGAAAGCGTAACCGATACCCTTTAAGGCTCTTTCTGTTATATTTAATTCTGTAATGTCCTCGCCGTCAAGATAAATTTTACCTGCTGAGGGAGTTTCAAGACCTGCGATAATTTTTGCAAGGGAGGTTTTACCGCCGCCGTTGGGACCTGTAATAACAGTAAGCTTTCCCTCCGGTATTTCAAGATTTATTCCGTTTAAAATCTGCTCTCCGCCGGGGACAGACCATGTGATATTTTCAAGCTTTAACATTTGTATTTCCTTTCCGTATTCCCGGTTTAACTCCGGTGTACTTTATTTTATCTGTCAAATCCTTTTTACAAGCCGAATACAAATACAATCAAAGGAAGCTGACAAATTTCCGGCAAAAATGCCATATATATACAGTTTATATTTTATTGCAAAACGCAGATAATGTCAATTTAGTATTTACATTATCCATAAAAAATAACCGTAAAAACTCTATTTACTTTTTTCTGGAAATATATTATCATAACAGAAGAAATAAATCTGTTGCAAATGCAACAAAAGGAGATAAAAATGAATTTTTCCGACAATTTTCTTTTTGAAAATATCAAGGACGGCGACTTTCAAAAAATGATGTGCTGTTTTACTCCGAAAATAGAGAATTTTAAGAAAAATCAGATTGTCTGCGATTTCGGAAAAAATCCGGGAATTGTTGGCATTATCCGTGAGGGAACAGCCATAACCGTGCGAAACGGCATAAACGGAAACCGCACAATTTTGGAAAGCCTTGAGGAAGGGGACATTTTCGGCGAAGCCTTTACCGTCTGCGATAAATTAAGCGACGGAATTTTTGTAATCTGCGAAGAGGACTGTCAGGTTATGTTTATGGATTACAGAAATATTCTGCACCGCTGTTCCTCTGGATGTCAGGCACATAACAGGCTTTTAGAAAACTTTTTCTATATGCTGGCAAGGCGTTCTGTAATGTTAAGCCGCCGTGTGGAGCTTTTAAGCCGCCGCACTATAAGGGATAAAATACTGTGCTATCTCAGCATGGAAAGCTGTTCCCAAAAAACAAGAAAAATCCGCCTGCCCATGAGTCTTTCAAATCTCTCGGATTATCTCTGCGTTGACCGAAGCGCAATGATGAGGGAGATTAAAAAACTCAACGATGAGGGCATAATAAAAAGCGAAAAGAAATTTATAACCATTTTAGACAACAGTATAGATGAGGATATATAAGGAGGACGAATATGTCAAATAACAATCTTGAAATCGAAAGAAAATATCTTATAAAAATGCCCGATATGGAGGAGCTTAGAAAAACCGAAAATTACGACTGGTCGGAGATTGAACAGGTTTATGTAAACGACACAATGGACGGCATGTTTGGAAGAATAAGGAAAAGGGGGGAAAATGGTGTTTATAAATACTATAAAACCTTTAAAAAGGATGTAACCGCCGTAACCCGTGTGGAAATAGAAAGCGAAATTTCCGAAAAAGAATATACAGACCTGAAAAAGCACTGCCGTGAGGGCTTTGGAGTTATAGAGAAAACCCGCCATGTGTTTGATTATAAAGGCTTGACCTTTGAGCTGGATATTTTCCCATTTTGGAACGATAAAGCCTTCCTTGAAGCCGAGGTCTCCTCAGAAGATACAGAAATCCCGATACCTGACTTTATAGAGGTTATAAAAGAGGTAACGGAAGATATAAGCTATAGAAATTCAGCTTTGGCTGTATGGGTTTTTGAAAACACAGACCATTAAAAAATTCCCCTGCAATAACTGCGGGGGATTTTCTGTAATAAATATGTTTTTACAATACTTGAAAGAGATTTCTTATTCTGATAAGATAAAAACAAAAACAAGCTAAATGATAGTGAGCCATTCTAAAGAATAAAGAAAAGGTCTCGCCCGCCTTGAAATGAACTTAATTTTTAAACCAAACCTTTGCAAGGCGGAAACAAAAAAAGCGGAAATAAAAAATAAGGAGTATAAATCATGATTAAGGGCGTTGTGTTTGATATGGACGGGCTGATGTTTGATACGGAGAAAATTGTTTTCCGCAACTGGTCCATTGTTATGAAAGAAAATAATTACGACTACAATATGGATATTTATAAAAAAACCGTGGGTCTTCGCCATGCTGAAACGGAAAAGCTTAACAAGTCAATTTACGGCGAGGATTTTGACTATCAGACACTGAGGACAAGGGTTTCCCGGATGTATGTTGAGTACACCGCTCAGTTCGGCGTGCCGAAAAAAGAGGGACTTACGGAGCTTTTGGAGTTTTTAAAGGAAAATAAAATTCTGACAGCGGTCGCCACCTCCACAAGAGAGGAAAGCGCCTCAAGAACCTTGAAAATTGCAGGGGTGACGGAGTATTTCTCAGCTTTTATGTTTGGAGATACGGTGAAAAAAGGAAAGCCCGACCCGGAAATTTTTGAAAGGGCAAGGCTTTTGATTGGCACGGAAAAGGAAAATACACTGGCTTTGGAGGACAGCATAAACGGCGTTAAATCGGCTTATAACGCAGGCTTGAAAACAGTTATGGTTCCGGATATGCTGGAGCCTGACGAGGAAACTCAGAAGCTTCTGTACGGAAAATGCAGAAATCTTAAAGAAGTTATCACCATTGTTAAAAATGAAAATAACATGTAAAATTCATAAATTCATCACCTGATAAGAGATGGCTGTCCTTGAATTTTATTGAATATTTGATATAATTATTATGTGCAGTATATTAAAGTAATTCTGTTTGCAACGGAGTGATATTTTGAAAACTATTGATATTGTTGTACCATGCTACAACGAGGAAGAAGGACTTGAATATTTTATTCAGGAAACCAATAAGGTCATTGATACCATAGAAAATTACAAATTCAGATACATACTTGTAAACGACGGAAGCCGTGACAAAACATATCTTGTTATGAAAAAGCTGGCTGAAAAATATTTCTTTGTAAAATATCTTTCATTTTCCAGAAATTTCGGCAAAGAGGCGGCAATGTACGCAGGTCTTAAACATTCAACCGCCGACTATGTCATTGTTATGGACGCAGACTTGCAGCATCCTCCTGCAATGTTCCCTAAAATGCTTGAAGCAATTGAAGAGGGTTACGACTGCTGCGCCGCAATGCGCTCTACAAGAAAAGGCGAGTCGAAAATAAGAAGCTTTTTCTCAAGAACCTTTTACAGAATTTCAAATAAAATTACAGATGTTAAAATGCCATACGGAGCGGTTGACTTCAGAATTATGTCAAGACAGATGGTAAATTCCATTTTGGAGCTTTCCGAGGTTCAGAGATTCAGCAAGGGAATTTTCTGCTGGGTTGGATTTAACACAAAGTGGATTCCATATGAGAATGTTGAAAGAGTAATGGGAACAACGAAATGGAGCTTCTGGGGACTTTTCCGCTATGCTATCGACGGAATTACCGCTTTTTCCGTTGCTCCTTTGAGATTTATCTCAGTTCTGGGATTTTTAATAAGCTTAGTTTCTTTTATTTATATAATAGTTACCCTTATTCAGACCTTGGCTTTCGGTATTGATGTGCCGGGTTATGTTACAAACCTCTGCGCTACTCTGTTTTTGGGCGGAATTACCGTGCTTTCAGTGGGCGTTTTGGGTGAGTATATCGGCAGAATTTATATGGAAACAAAGGACAGGCCTATCTACATTTTGAAATATTCAAATTTTGAATGTGATAAGGGCATCTGTACTCCGTTCCCTGAAAAAGACGTGGTTGACCACGATACCGTTGAAGTTGAAGAGCTTACGGAAAATGAAGAAGCTGAAAACCAAGAGTTTGCGGAGGATTCCGAAGAAGAATGAAAGAATTTTTAAAGAAGTTTTTTGACGAAAAGTTTTTTAAGTTTATAATTGTGGGCGTAATCAATACCCTTGTGGGTATGGGAATTATGTTCGGCCTTTATAATCTTGCTAACCTGAAAGCTCTGGACAGCGGCTATCTTTTCGATGATATGGGCTACTGGATTTCCAGTGCTGCCAACTACATAATCGCAAGTATTTTAAGCTACTTTTTGAATAAGCATTTTACTTTCAAAAATAAAGAAAAAGGGGGCAAACCTGTTTTAAGGTTCGCCCTGAATATAGCTGTTTGTTATCTGCTTGCCTATGGAATTGCAAAGCCGCTTACAGTTTTGGTTTTGGGAGGAACTTCCCTTTCTGAGTCATTGCAGACAAATATAGCAATGCTTGCCGGCTCAGTTTTCTTTGTGGGATTTAATTATATAGGTCAAAGATTTTTCGCATTTAAAGAAAAAGAGGATAGTTCTGTAAAAGAAAAATAAATAAAACCCAGCCGAGAGCGAGCCATTCCAAAGACTAAGAAAAACGCCTCGCCCGACCTGTGCAGGTGTTTATTTCTTAGAGTTACCCTTGCAGGTCGGAACTAAAAAATACCGCCGTTGACTTTTAGGGTTACGCCGGTGATGAATGAGGAGCTGTCGTCGGCTAAAAATTCAACGGCTTTCGCAACGTCACGGGGAGTGCCGAGACGCTGAACGGGAGTTTCTTCACGGAGACTTTCCAAAGTTTCCTCGTCGAAACCGCTCATCATGTTGGTCATGATAACGCCCGGGGAAACACAGTTTACTGTAATTCCTGAGGGGGCAACTTCCTTTGCCAAGGCCTTTGTAAGTCCGATAAGTCCGGCTTTTGCGGCGCTGTAGTGGACTTCGCAGGAACCGCCAACCTCACCCCACATGGAAGCGATGTTTATTATTCTTCCGCTTTTTTCGTGTATCATGTAAGGGAGAACCGCACGGCACATGTAAAAAGCTCCGGTAAGATGAGTGTTTATCATGTTGTACCAGTCCTCGTCGGTTATGTCGGTGAAAAGCTTCTGCTGGGCAATTCCGGCGTTGTTTACAAGAACCTGTATTTTTTCAAAGGATGTGGCTGCGGTTTTTACCACGTTGTTTACATCCTCAAGGGACTTGACGTCGCATTTCATAACAAGCACCTGGACGCCGTAATTTTCCCAGATAACCTGGGCGAGATTTTCACATTCCTCACGGTGAGTGTTGTAGGTGAGAACAAGGTGGTATTTCATTTTTGCCAAAGCCACGGCAATGGCTCTGCCTATTCCGCCGGAAGCTCCGGTTACAATGGCTGCGCTCATAATATCAATCCTTTCGCATATATTTTTTAAGGCAATTATAACCTATCGGTTTTATAAATTCAAGTTTTTAAGAGAAAAAATAAGAAATTCAGTATTTATTACTGTTTTATAAATTTAATTAACAAGTCAGACAGGAGAATTTTTAATGAATATTTGTATTTTTGGTTCAGCCAGCAACAGGATTGACCCATCATATATTGAAGCTGTTGAAAGCTTAGGTGAAAAACTTGCAAAGCAGGGTCATGCTCTGATATACGGAGCAGGCTCCGGCGGACTTATGGGAGCTTCCGCAAGGGGATTTTACAGAGGAAAAGGAAAAATAACCGGAATTGCCCCGGAATTTTTCACAGAAACAAAGGTTGACGGAGAGCTTTTCGAGCAGTGCGACGAGATGATTTACACAGACACCATGAGAATCCGCAAGCAGAAAATGGAACACGCCGCAGATATTTTCGTGGTTGTTCCGGGCGGTTTGGGAACCTTTGACGAGGTTTTTGAAATCCTCACATTAAGACAGCTCAGACAGCTCAATAAGGAAATTTATTTTTATAATATCAACGGATATTACGACGAGATGTTTGCTTTTCTGGAAACCTCAAAAGCTAAAGGTTTTATATCCCAGAATTTCGAGGATCTGTTTACGGTTTTCAACGATGAAAAATCACTTTTAGACGCTATTTCCTCTAAAAATAAAGCTTAATTAAAAATTACACGGCTCTGTTACAATAAATCTTGTGACAGAGCCGTTTTTGAATTGTATAATTTTTTATGTAACTCTCTCACATATTATGGGAAAAGCACTTTACAAAATAATTTTGCTGTGGTATTATCTCTATAGACCCCACGGGGGTGGTGTATTTTTAATAAATAATCAAGGGGTGATATAAATGAAAGAAAAATACGATATAACGGGAATGACCTGCAGTGCTTGCAGTGCTCATGTGGAAAAGGCTGTCAAAAAGCTTGAGGGCATGAAAAATGTCAGCGTAAATCTTTTGCAGAATTCCATGACGGTTGAATACGATGAGAGTATTTTAAACTCACAAAATATTATAGATGCGGTAGTTGATGCAGGATACGGCGCTTCCCTTAAAGACAGCGGAAAAAGCACCGGTCCATCTGCACAGACAAAAAAGGAAAACACAGCAGAAAAGAGCGCCAAGGACATGAAAAAACGCCTTATCAGCTCTTTGTGCTTTTTAGTTCCACTTATGTATGTTTCAATGGGGCATATGCTGGGCGCACCATTGCCGCAGATTTTAAGTCCGGAGTTTAATCCCTTAATCTTTGCGCTTGTTCAGCTTTTCCTGACACTTCCTGTAATGTATATAAACCGAAAATATTTTAGAAACGGCTTTAAGACACTTTTTAAAGGCTCGCCAAATATGGATTCACTTATCGCCATAGGCTCGGGAGCTTCGGCGGTTTACAGCATTTACGTTATCTTTAAAATGGCGTATTCAATGGGTTTTGGTGACATGATGACAGCTCATCACCTTGCAATGGATTTGTATTTTGAGTCCGCCGCAATGATTTTGACACTTATCACCTTGGGCAAATATTTTGAGGCACGTTCAAAAAAGAGAACCTCAGACGCACTTACAAAGCTTATGAACCTTGCCCCGAAAACCGCTGTGGTTGAACGAAACGGCGAAGAAATAGAAATCCCCTCGGAACAGGTTACAGCCGGCGACATAGTAATTATAAAGCCGGGACAGAGTATTCCTGTTGACGGAATTATCGTTGAGGGACGTGGCTCTGTCGACCAGTCCGCCATAACCGGAGAAAGCATACCCGAGGAAAAAACCGTAGGCAGTGCTGTTATCGGCGCAACGGTAAACAAAACCGGTTATTTTAAATTCAAAGCCACGAAGGTGGGTGAGGACACAACACTTGCCCAGATTATAAAGCTTGTGGAGGAAGCAGGCGGCTCGAAAGCTCCTATAGCAAAGCTTGCGGACAAGGTCAGCGGTGTTTTTGTGCCCATAGTAATAACCATTGCGGTAATCACAGCCGCTGTGTGGATGATTTTGGGATATCCTTTCAATTTCGCTTTGACAATGGGAATTTCCGTGCTGGTTATCTCCTGCCCCTGCGCTTTGGGACTTGCCACACCGACAGCCATTATGGTGGGAACAGGAAAGGGAGCTGAAAGCGGAATACTTATAAAATCCGCAGAAGCCTTGGAAACCGCACACCTCATAAATACTGTTGTCCTTGACAAAACAGGAACAATAACCATGGGAACACCAACAGTCACAGACGTTATTCCTGTAAAGGGCGAAAGTCCGGAAAGTCTTGTTTCCCTTGCTCTTTCCCTTGAAAAGCTGTCTGAACACCCGTTATCAGACGCAATAGTGAAATACGGAAAAGAAACAGGGGCAAAGCTCTTAGAAACCAAAAACTTCTTTACAAAAGAGGGCGAGGGCATAGGCGCAGAGATTGAAGGCAGAAAAATACTTGCAGGAAATCTCAAAATGATGCATAATAACGGTATAGCCGCCGACAAAGTGGAAGAAGCCGCCTCATCATTGGCACAGGAGGGAAAAACTCCACTTTATTTCGCCGCAGACGGAAAGCTTCTTGGTATTATAGCCGTTGCGGACACAATAAAACCAACAAGCCCACAGGCTGTTGCCGAATTTGAAAAAATGGGAATTGACGTTGTAATGCTTACCGGCGACAACGCAAAAACCGCCGAGGCAATAAGAAAGAAAGCCGGCGTAAAAAGAGTTGTGGCTCAGGTTATGCCACAGGACAAGGCGGCAGAGGTGCAAAGGCTTCAAGAAGAGGGCAAAAAGGTCGCCATGATAGGGGACGGTATAAACGACGCTCCGGCGCTGGCGTCTGCTGACGTGGGAATAGCCATAGGTGCAGGCACCGACATAGCCATAGAATCGGCGGACGTTGTGCTTATGAAAAGCGATTTACTGGACGGTGTAAACGCAGTCAAGCTCAGCAAAGCTGTTATCAAAAATATTAAGGAAAACCTATTCTGGGCGTTTTTCTACAACGTAATAGGCATACCCATAGCCGCAGGTGTTTTCTACTGGGCAGGACTTACATTAAACCCAATGATAGGTGCGGCGGCAATGAGTTTCAGCTCCGTATTCGTGGTTTCCAACGCTTTAAGACTTAAATTTTTCAAGCCTCTTAAATCCTCGGAATACTGCTCAGGCGCTTGCCCCATAAACGAAAAAACAGACAGTTCGGTAAATATTTCATATATTGAAGCTTCAACAGAAAAACAAACCAAAAAAGAAAAGGAGAACAAACAAATGAAAAAGACAATTATCATTGAAGGCATGATGTGTATGCACTGTGTTGCAAGAGTTCAGAAAGCTTTAGAGGACATAGATGGAGTAACAGCCCACATGGATTTAGACAAGAAAGCCGCATATCTCACCCTTGAAAAGGAAGTTTCCGACGAGGTTTTGACAAAGGCAGTTACAGACGCAGGATATCAGGTAGTTACAATTCTTTAAAAGAATAATTCCACAGAGAAAGGCGGTAAGAAAGATGAAAGCGGACAGAAAAAAGGTTGAAATCCTCATAAAAACCGCAAAGGGACAGCTTGAGGGCGTTTTGAAGATGATAGAAGATAACAGATACTGCATCGACATTTCAAACCAGATAATGGCGGCAAACGCCGTTTTAAACAAAGCCAACCGTGAAATCCTCGCCGCCCACATGAAAAGCTGTGTTTTAGAAGCCGCAAAAAGCGACGACGGCGAAGAAAAAATCGACGAACTCATAAAAGTCATAAACAAACTTTTTTAGTTTCTTTTAAATTCTACAGGACAGGCGGATTTTCAATCCGTCTGTTTTAATATATTTTTTTATATTTTTTATAATATATATTGACTTTTTCAAAAAAACATATATAATATAAATTAAAGATACATATCTATAATCTATACTTAAGGTGAGTGTTTCCAATGTACTATTAATTATATTTTATATAAAAATTACAAATTACCTTACTATTTTACTATATTAAATTAAAGTTATTTATTTTTAAAAACACAATTCACATTATAATTACGAATTATAAAATGATATTTAACAAAAAAATTCTATAATAATGTTTCTTAGTTTTAGTAATATTCTAATATTTATTTAAATGAAAGGAAGTGTAATAAAATGAAATTCACAAAAAAAATAATGTCTATTATTTTAGCTTTATTCTTGATGTCCGTTTCTATTAATAGTGTTTTTGCAAGCGAAATAGTTGAGGATAATAGTACGGGTTATATTTATGAAAAGGATATATTAGATTTAACGTCAGAAGAAATTTTAACATACTCTCAGTATCAGCTGAAATTAAATAACGATAATACTCTTTATTCGTATAACGAAAATGAGGATTTTCAGTTTAATAAGTCTTCCATAATAAATTTATGTACATTAAGCAGCACGAAGACTGTTGGTAATCATGTAATTAAAAAATATACATCATCAGGTATTGTTGATTATCTTAATTTTTGTGATTCTATTCCTGTTGTAACAGAAATAGATAAGTTGTTATATATTGAATATAATGATATTTATAACAATAGTGTAATCTTATCTTATTCTGATAATGGAATTAATGAAATTACTTATTACGATGTAGAGAATGATACTTTTATACAGATAACCAAAGACAATAAACAAAAAATAACAAACTATAGAAATGGTTGTCGTTATGAAATGAGTAAAGAAACAGAAAAAATTATAAATGATTATGCAGAAAAAGGTAATATTTACGAATTAAATGGAAAATACAATTTGAAGGTTACTGAAAATAATGATGGAAGCTATTTTATAGAAGAAATAAATAGCATTCCTCAAATTAGTATGGTTGCTGGAATGACAGATGCAAGTTTGATTGCTGATTTAAAAAATGATTTTCCAGAATACACAAAGGTAGTTAAGCATACAACAACACGTTACAGTGGTTCGCTTGGTCGTACTTTAAACATCCAGGTTAAAGAAAGTAGAAATAGTTATACAAAAAAAAGTGCTAACTTTACAACATTCGCAGTTAACACAACTCTTTCGGCCATAGGAACTTATTTATCTGTTCCTGTAGCAACTGTAAATATTATATTGACAGGTTTAAATATTGCATACAGTGCATATGGGTATATTCAAGAAGCTGTTACATTATATAAAAGTGCTAATATAGAGTATAGTGGTCTTCGCATGGGTTATGTTTATGATAATACTGTATATAATGATTATGTAAAAGTTATTGAGCATTATGGTACTGGTGAGTTTCATGGAGGCTATAATAGTTCTGGACAATTTGCATGGATTGAATATTTAAGTTCTTCCGCATATAGTAAAAGCTATAGTACAATAGCTGATCAATCTGCAAATAATTATAGTGCAGATATTGTGATGAATGGTCTTTGCATGTCATATCGACCTGATTAATATAAAAAAGGGGTTGATTTTATGATGAAACGTATTTACTGCGGAATTTTTGCCTTTATTTTGACAGCTCTCCTTTTCTGCGGATGCGGAACACAGCAAGTAAATCAGGAAATAAAAGCAGAGGAAATTGAAAAATATTACTCACAGTACGCACCAAAATTCGGCGAGGATGTAAGGGCGGTTACAAACGAAGAGGTTCTGGCTCTCTGCGCTGTTGATGAGGAAGCCACCGAGCTTTTTAAGAAAAACATCAAGGAAAGCTTCCCGGAATGTACCGTCTACAAGCCAACGCAGGAGCTTTTAAAGATTCTTCCGGACAATGTTATAAACTGTAGAATAGACAAAATGATACTCAAAGAGGGCGGACCCGAGATAGTTTATGTGGATTACACCGACGGCGACCTTACAAGGGTTATCGCCTGCTATTACGAAAACGAACTGAAAACCCTCTCCATATACTTTGAAGCAGATGATTTATTTGTGGAAATTCAGGGCGACGAGGGTTATAAAACAGAAGATTTCCGAAACGGAAAATAAATTAAACTTTAAAAATATTTAAATAAGGCGGCAGTGGTAAAATAATTACTACTGCCGCCTTTCTTTGAATTTAATAGATTAAAATAAATCAATGTGCTATAATTTAATAAGATATAAAGCTAAACAAACCGAGAGCGAGCCATTCCAAAGAATAAACGAAAGGTTTCGCCCGCCTTGAAATGACGTTTATCTATTAAAAAGAAGTCTTGCAAGGCGGAAATAAAAAAATCGGAAATAAAATAAATAAGGAGGGGTTAGAATGGCTGTAAAGCCGTTGAATATGGAAAAAAACGATTTAACTCAGGGCAGTTTGGTTAAAAGGGTGGTGTTTTTCTCGATTCCCTTTTTGCTTGCCAATATTATACAGGCTCTTTACGGGGCGGCTGACCTGTTTTTTATAGGTCAGTACTGTCCGGCGGAAAGCGTTGCGGCGGTTTCCACGGCAACACAGGTGACACAGATAATCACAAGCATTATTTCAGGTCTTACTCTGGGCGGAACTGTGCTGGTGGGTAAATATGTGGGAATGAAAAGGGAAAAAGAGGTCAAGGAAACAATAGGAACTAATCTGACATTATTTTTCTTTGTAGGAATTATTCTTACGGTTCTGCTTTTAACCTTTGCAGAGCCGATACTCTACGCCTTGCAGACACCGGCGGCGGCTTTTGCAAAGGCAAAGGAATACGTGTGGGTCTGCGGTTTCGGCATAGTTTTTATCTGCGGATACAACGCCATAAGCGCAATTTTAAGAGGCTACGGTGACTCTAAAACTCCCCTTATATTCGTGGCTTTTGCAGGGGTTTTAAATATTATAGGTGACTACATATTTGTAAAATATTTTCATATGGACGTAAGCGGTGCGGCTTTGGCGACTATTATTTCCCAGGGCGTCAGCATGTTCTGCTCAATTATATATCTCAATAAAAAGAAATTTATCTTCACCTTTAAGCTTTCCAATTTTAAAATCGTAAAGTCGAGAGCCATAGAGCTTGCCAAGGTGGGAATCCCAATAACATTACAGGAATGTATGGTTAGACTTTCTTTTTTGTATCTAACCTCGGTGACAAACAGTCTGGGAGTTGCCGCCTCCTCAGCGGTGGGAATTGCTTCAAAATACGACGTTTTCGCCATGCTTCCGGCAACATCGGCGGCAAGCGCATTGGCTTCCGTGGTGGCACAGAATTACGGAGCAGGAAAATACGACAGAATGAATAAATCACTTTTGGTTGGCGTGTGCTTTGCATTGCCTATTTCAATGTGCTTTTTCCTGTGGGCGCAGATATCGCCTGAAACAATGATAGGACTTTTCACAAAGGACGCAGAAACCATAAGTGTAGGCGTGGACTTTTTCAGAACATGCAGTTATGACTATATAGCGGTGCTGTTTGTATTCTGTTTCAACGGCTATTTAAACGGCAGAACAAAGACCCTGTTTACCATGGTGAGCTGCTGTTTCGGAGCATTGGCTTTGAGAATGCCTTTAATTTACCTTGTGTGCAAATATTTCCCCGGAACACTGGGAATTATCGGAACAGTAGCCCCGACAGTTTCCGGAATAATGGCGGTTTATACATTTATTTATATCATGCATTTGATTAGAAAACAGAAAAGGGAACAGACAACCGTTAACACTTATGAATTTGAATAAAAACATAATTCTATAAAAGAAAATAAAAACAGCCATGGTTCAAAAATAAAACCATGGCTGTTAAATTATTAGTATTCAAAATGAAACCCAGTTGATGGCGAACCATTCCAAAGATATAGGAAGAGGTCTCGCCCGACCTGTGCAGAACTTAAAGATTAGATGATACATTTACAGGTCGGATATAAAAAACTCGTCCGCCTTGAAACGAACCTTATTTCCAAGCTAAAGCCTTGCAAGGCGGAACTAAAAAATCTCGCCCGACCTGAAACGGAAGGTTATTTTTATATCCTCCCTTTGCAGGTCGGATATAAAAAACTAAAAGCCTCTGCCGCCGCCACCGCCGTGGGTTCTGCCGCTGGAGCTGGTGTGGGTGGATGAACCGCCGCCTGAGCTTCTGCCGGAACCTCCGCCGGTGTTTCTGGGGATTTTTGTAACAACAACACGCTTGTCAACAAATACATCGTTGCGGTTTTTAAGTGATATTCTTTCAACCGCTTCCGGCGCTGTTGAGTTGCCCTGACCGAATTTTTTATACTTCTGTCTTACTGTAATCAAGAATATGGCAATAACAACTACAAGAACTATAAGGGTGGGAAGCCATGTGACTTTAAGACCGGCAAGCCACTTGTGCCAGAAGCTCTCGTATTTTACGTTTCCGTTTTTGTCAAAGCCGTGACCATCAACTATCCAGCGGTTGCCCTCGCCGTCGATTACAAAGCCTTTTTCGTCTGTGTTTTTCGGCAGACTGCTGTTGATAAAGCTGTCCGCAAGACCGTTTACATATTCGTATGCGCCGCCTATGTTGTCGCTGTCTCTGAGGCAGTCCTCAATGCTGTCGTAAATTTTATCCATGTAATCGTCGTTTACACCCTGTATGGCGTTGCCGCAGGTGGAAATGCAGAACTGACGGGAATTCATATCCACTACAAGCAAAGCGCCGCTGTAATTGTCTTCCGCTTTGCCGAAACCGCAGTAATCGTAAATATCATCGGTTATAGCCTGCATATCCCATTGTTCAACTCCTAAGGTGTTGGTGACAATACCGATATCCCATCCGGTAAGGGATTTTACTTTTTCAATCTGCTGATTTAACTCTTTTTCTTGGCTGTCGGTGTAAATATCCGCCAAGTCAAAAACACGATTGTCTGTGTTTGAAGCGTCGATGCCAAGCTCCGCCCAGCGTGACTCAGCGGAGGTAAAAATCATACATGAACACATAAGTGTGAGGGAGATAGCCAAAGCTGAAATTTTTGAAAGTATTTTC
This sequence comes from Anaeromassilibacillus sp. An172, assembly GCF_002160515.1. Classification (GTDB taxonomy): domain Bacteria; phylum Bacillota; class Clostridia; order Oscillospirales; family Acutalibacteraceae; genus Limousia; species Limousia pullorum. The sequence continues at coordinate 15,861 of NZ_NFKS01000014.1, forward strand.
ATATTATCATACCTCCCACTGCGCCCAATGTAAGAATTATAAGTCCGATTATAAGGGCGGTTATCGCCACTTTTCTTTTTGACAAAGGCAGTTCGCCGTAAACCTTACCTGTCTGACCGTTCATTCCGTATACATAGATTTTTCCTAAATATTTATATGTCACCATCCAAACAGGAAGCAAAGTATATTTCCACTTTCTTTTTCTCAGGTCAGCTACAAAATTCTGCATATATACGGTAGTATAGCCGTTCATTGTGCTGCGCACCAGATTTTCACAGCGTCTTCTTGACTCTGCGTCTATATCGGCTGAAATTTTATCCTTTTCAATATCACGCTTTTCTGCCTGATATCCTGAAAGATATGCCATGGAAAAATCTCTAATTTTTGACAAATCATAGGGGTGAACGTGCTTTAAAAGGAATGCGTCCTCCTTGCTTAAAGCTCCTCTTATCATATTGTCAATATCGGCGTCGCCCTCACGGAAAACCTGATAAATCTGTGTTTCCGTATATCTTGAATCTCCCACAGTCCAGCTTCTGACCTTTTCGCCCCTTGCAGTTGCGTTTATATAGGTTTCGTCATCTGCGTACCAGTAGGGGAAATACACGCCTGTGATTTTCTCAATCTGTTTTTTGTTCCAAAATCCGGTTGGAAGAAACTTTTTCTTTTTGCAGACCTTTGAAAATTCCTCAATAGCTTTTTCCTTTGAAATTTCAAAGGGGATAACGCAGTCCGGCTTAAAATCTCCGGAAAGTCTTCCCGCAAGCACAACCGGATTATGACAGTAAAAGCACTCTGTCGCCGCTGTTGTGTCCGTTGTGACAATCTCTGCGCCGCAGGACGGACAGGTATAGTAAACCGCCTCTTTTTCAAAGGAATCGTCCTGTTTTGTTTCTTCTTTTTGTTCTTGATTTTTTGTCCCGGTATTTTCCTGCTGAGCTTTTTCCGCTCTATCGTTTTCGTTATCTCCAAGAGCCTCGTCCATATCCTTATATTTTTCAATAAGCTCCTGTTCGGTAAACTCGGAATAACAATAGTCGCAGTCAAATTTCTGTTTATCAGCATCAAAAGTCAAAGGTCCACCGCAGTTGGGGCACTTATAACTAACAACCGCCATTCTATGTTCCCTCCCTTATTTTTTATTTCCGCCATGCAAAACTTCGTTTAAAAAATAAACATCATTACATGGCGGGCGAGACCTTTTCCTTATTCTTTGGAATGGCTCGCTTTCTATTGGGTTTACATTATTCTTTTATAGAATAATTATCATGGTATGGGTTACTTTTCATTTAACCCCATAACACACAAAATGTGATTATAAACAACAACCGTGGTTAAAAAGTCAATAACCACGGTTATTCACGGACTTATTTAAAATATTAACTAACCTAAATGCAAGCAAACCATTCTAAGACGCTTGACAAAAGGTTTCGCCCGACCTGTGCAGAATTTTATTTCCTAATACAACCCTTGCAGGTCGGATATAAAAGAAACAGGTCGGATATAAAAATTATAATTTGTTTCCGCAGTTGGGGCAGAATTTTGCTGTTGGTGGAACTTCGGTTCCGCATTCTGTGCAGAAACGCTTTGTGTTTTCCGGCTTTTTGCTTCCGCAGTTTGGACAGAATTTTCCTGTACATTCCGTTCCGCAGGAACAAAGCCAGCCGCCCTCTGCCTGTGGCTGTGACTGCTGCTGAACCGGCTGTGTCTGTTGTGGCTGCTGCGGCTGCTGTTGCTGCATTTGTTGCTGAGCCATATTGTTCTGGTGATATCCGCCCAAAATTCCGGCTCCTGCGTTCATTCCGACGCCCATGCCCATAAAGCCTGCCATTGCGCCGCCTGCGTTGCTTCCGGCATCCTTAAGACCCTCGGAAATATTTGCAGCAACGTAACCCTGCTGAACTGCCTGGTCGGAGAGCATTGCGCCCTTGTTTCTCATGTTGATAAGCTTCTGTGATTCCTCGTCGTAGGAAACCTGAATACTTACAGATCTTATCTCCATACCACGGGCATTGCCCCAGTCCTCATCCAGAGTATCCGCCATATATTTTGCAAGCTCTCTGGTTTTTGAGGTCACGTGAGAAATTCTTATACCGTCCGCAGACATCTGGTTAAATGCAGATGAAAGGGCAGTCAAAAACTCGCCTAAATACTGTTTTCTATTAAGCTCGTTGAAATCAACGGAAAGATTTTCCGTAACAGCGTCCTTGCCGATTGCCTCAGCATAGAACTGCAAAGGATTTGTGATTTCTATGGAATACTGACCATGAGCACGCATAAACAGTTCGCTGTTATAGAAATTATCAAAATAGTTTAATGGATTAGGCGTGCCGAAGTTGATACCTTTAAGCTCCTGAAGATTTATATAGAAAACCCTCTGAGCCTGTGGTGTAACGCCGCCGTACTTAATTCTTGAGAAAGCCTCTTTCAGCGTATCTTTAAACTGGCCGTTAAACATAGACGGCATAGAGCTATTGTCAACCTTATAATATCCCGGCTCGGCTGTATAGTCAACAACCTTTCCTCCGTCAACAAGCATCATAAACTGCTTATCGTAAACGTGGATAATAGAACCGTTAGAAACCGTGTTATCTGTTCCCTTTGTGTTTGAACCTCTGCCGTTTCTTTTGCTCATAAGCTGGCCCGGAACAAAACAGGTGGAATCGCTCATTGGCGCAGGTTCTATAACCTCCAGCCACTGGTCGGCAAAACCTCCCGAAACAGTATCAACCAAAGCCTTTATAATACCCATCAAAAATCACCTCTTTTATTTTTATCTCCGCTTTTTTTATTTCCGCCATGCCTAACCTCCAGATGACGGTTAGGTTCTTCACATGGCGGGCGAGACGTTTATTTTATTTCCGACCTGCAAAGGTTTGTTTAAAAATTAAACATCATTTCAGGTTGGTCGAGTTTTTTATTTCCGACCTGCAAAGGTCATTCTAAGAAATTAACATCATTTCAGGTCGGGCGAGACCTTTTCCTTATTATTTGGAATGGCCCGCTCTTTGTAAACTTTAATAATTCTTAATTTTTAATTCTTAATTATTCATTATGAATTAACTTCATTCTTCTATATCAATAAATTTCCACGTATGGATATTTATTTCTCTGACACCTGTTCCGCAGTAGTCGCAGAACTTCTGGCCCGTTGACTTTATCGGTGCGCCGCAGTTGGGGCAGGTCAGTCCCACTGTTCCGCTTGTATGCTCTAATAGCTCATCCTCGTTTTGAATATGCGCCAAAGTCACCGTAAAAGCGGTCTGGGTTTTATAATTTTTATCGCCCTCAAGGATTTCGCCCTTTTCGTCCTCCACATAATGTATATAGCCCACGGCGCTCTGAAATTCCACATAACAGTTGCCGTTTTTCTTTATGTAGTTGCTTATCTGTGTGTCGTGAATTACGATATTTTTACTATGGACGGTCTTTTTAGAATTTTTTAAATCCTCTATAACCGCCTTAGTCTTATTTTCAAGCTCACGGGCACAGGGCAAAAGCTTTGAAGCGTCCTTTAAAGCCACCGCCGAAATATAGCTTCTCAGCATATTTTCGGATTTTTCTTTGTAATGCTCATAGTGGAACTCTGGAAAATCTCTTTCAATCCGGGGGAGAAATATGCTGGTCATGGCTTTTAAGGACTTAGGGGTTTCCGCAAGCATTTCCTTTTGCTGTCTTAAACCCTGGGCGATAGTGTTTGTGCCGAAAGCCTGTCTGGAAAAATTCCTGACCGCTTTTTTAGCCTTAACCACAACGCAAACCACCGCCAAAGCTATTACAGCCAAAATTACAAGCCACCCATACCAAGGCATAAATCTCACCTCTGATTTTTTTAAATTGTATGACAAATGTTGGAAGAAATTTAGGGATTCCAAAGGAACCACTTATGACCAACTATTGACACAGAGCCTTTTTAATTACTCCTCGTCCTCGGCTTCAACAACCTTAATTCCCAAAATATCAAGGTTAGCCTTATCAACCACAGATGGGCAGGCTGACATAATTTCGCTGGCGTTCTGAACCTTCGGGAATGCTGTAACATCTCTGAGGCTGTCGGCTTCGCACAAAATCATTGCAATTCTGTCGAGGCCTATGCCCATTCCGCCGTGTGGCGGAGCACCGTATTTATAAGCTTCTACAAGGAAGCCGAATTTTGCTTCTATTTCTTCGTCTGTAAGCTTCAAAGCTCTGAACATCTTCTGCTGAAGCTCATAGTCGGTAATTCTTATAGAACCGCTGGAAAGCTCTGTTCCGTTCAATGTAAGGTCATAAGCCTTTGCAATAACCTTGCCCGGGTCGGTATCAAGATACTGCAAGCACTCCTCACGAGGCATTGTAAACGGGTGATGCATTGCAACCCACTCGCCGCTTTCTGAATCGTACTCGAAGAACGGGAAGTCCACAATCCACAGGAAAGAAAATCCCTTTGGAATTATGTCAAGCTTCTTAGCTACAGTAAGTCTCAATGCGCCCAAAACCGGCAGTGTAACTGAATTTTTATCTGCAACCAAAAGCACAACGTCTCCCTTTTCTGCGCCCATTGTAGCAAGGATATTTTCAAGCTGACCCTCTGCCATAAACTTAGCAAAAGAGCAGGTTGGCTTATCCTCAACCCATCTTACAAAAGCAAGACCCTTAGCGCCGATACCCTTTACATATTCGGTGAGCTTATCAATTTCTTTTCTTGTAAGCTTAGAAGCTGCGTTCTTTGCAACAATACCTCTTACGGAACCGCCGTTTTCGATTGCGCCCTTGAACACTCCGAAGTCGCAGTCCTTAACAAGCTCTGAAATATCGCAGATTTCCATGCCGAAGCGGATATCAGGCTTATCAGAACCGTATCTCTCCATTGCATCCTTATATGTCATTCTTGGGAACGGAGTCTCAAGCTCCTGACCCAAAACATCCTTAAACAATCTCTTGAAAAGACCCTCGTTTATCTCCATGATTTCATCCATATCGACAAATGAAAGCTCCATATCAATCTGAGTAAACTCAGGCTGTCTATCGGCTCTCAAGTCCTCGTCACGGAAGCATCTAGCAAGCTGGATATATCTGTCATATCCTGCAACCATCAAAAGCTGCTTATAAATCTGAGGTGACTGGGGGAGAGCATAGAACTTGCCCTTATGAACTCTTGAGGGAACAAGGTAATCTCTTGCGCCCTCGGGAGTTGATTTCATCATCATAGGTGTTTCAATCTCTATAAAGCCGTTCTCATAGAAATAATCCCTTGCAGTCTTGGCGATTTTGCTTCTCATCATTATATTTCTCTGAAGCGGGCCTCTTCTCAAGTCAAGGTATCTATATTTAAGTCTTAATTCCTCGTTTGTATTTGTTTCGTCCAAAATTTCAAAAGGAGGTGTTTCAGCCTTGGAAAGAACTCTGAGGTCTTTTACCTCAACCTCGATTTCTCCTGTTGGAATTTCCATATTTTTAGAGCTTCTCTCTCTTACAACACCCTTAGCTGCCAAAACATATTCGCTTCTTGCAGCAAAAGCCTTTTCAAAAATTGTTCTGTCTGTTTCGTTGTCGAAAGCAAGCTGAACAATACCTGTTCTATCTCTAAGGTCGATGAAAATAAGCTGACCCAAATCTCTCTGTCTTTGAACCCATCCGCACACGGTAACCTCTCTGCCGATGTCGGATGTTCTCAAGTCGCCGCAATAGTCAGTTCTTTTCAACCCCGTCATAAACTCTGCCATTTTTTCTCATATCTCCTTTATTTTAGCTCCGCCTTGGACAGGTTCATCTGTCGGAACACTTCCGCCATGCGGCGGTTTAAACTTCCTTTTCCTGACGAAGTATTTTTTTATTTTTTTATAACCGACGGGGAAAGGTAAAGCTTGAAATTAGCTTCCGTTTTCCGTCGGGCGAGACCTTTATTTTATTTCCGACCTGCAAAGGTCAGTTTAAAAAATAAACGTAATTTCAGGTCGGGCGAGACCTTCCGCTGTTTCCTTTGGAATGGCTCGCTCTCATTTAACTTTTTCTTTTAGTTCCGACCTGCAAAGGTTAGTTTAAGAAATAAACCTCGTTTCAGGTCGGGCGAGACCTTCCGCTGTTTTCTTTGGAATGGCTCGCTCTCATAACACTTTATTCAAACAATAATTTTATTGCTTGACTTGTATAATTAAAAAAAATTTAGTTGTTGATTGTAAACGCATAATCAACGTGGGCTTTCTGGAACTGTATAAGGAAATTATCGTCCAAAGAAACCTCGGTGATTTCGCCGGTTTTCATATTTTTAAGCTTGCCCACATTGTTTTCTATTTCGTCGTCGCCCAAAACCATGGAGAATTTTGCCCCAATCTTATCGGCGTACTTCATCTGAGCTCTGAGGCCTCTGCCCACAACGTCTGTTTCGGCTATAAGTCCGGAGGTTCTCACCTTGCTTGCCAGCTCAAATGCCTTAAATGAGCCTTTTTCACCAAGTCCGGCAATGTAAATATCACAGGTTTCAGGCTTTGGAATTTCAATTCCCAGCTTATCCATAAGTATCAAAAGTCTTTCGATACCCATTGCAAATCCCAAAGAGGGGAGATGCTGACCGCCAAGCTCCTCAACAAGTCCGTCGTATCTTCCGCCGCCGCAGACTGTTCCCTGTGCGCCTATGCAGTCGGTTACGAACTCGAAAACTGTCTTTGTATAGTAGTCAAGACCTCTTACGATTGTTGGGTTTACTGTGTATTCAATATTTGCAGCGTCAAGATATTTTTTAACACCCTCGAAATGCTCACGGCATTCGTCGCAGATGTAGTCAAGAACCTTAGGTGCGTCCTTTGCAATCTCAGAGCATACCGGGCTTTTGCAGTCCAGAATTCTCATAGGATTTCTTTCAAGTCTTGAAAGACAGGTTTCGCAGAGCTGGTCTTTGTACTGCTCAAAATATTCCTTTAATGCCTTGTGATAATTTTTGCGGCACTCAGGACATCCTATTGAGTTTATCTCAAGTCTTAAATTTTCTATATTCAGTCTTTTGAAAACGGAAGCCGCCGCACTAATCATTTCGGCGTCAGCCGCAGGAGAAGAGGTTCCGTAGCACTCCAGACCGAACTGGTGGAACTCTCTGAGTCTGCCTGCCTGTGGTTTTTCATAGCGGTAACAGGAAACAAAATAGCTTGCTTTTACCGGAAGTCCGTCGTTATATATTGCATGCTCCAGCAAGGCTCTTGCAGCGCCGGCAGTTCCCTCCGGACGCAAAGTTATGGAAGCGTCGCCTTTTGTGCTGAAAGTGTACATCTCTTTTTGAACCACGTCAGTGGTTTCGCCGACGCCTCTTGAAAAAAGCTCGGTATGCTCAAAAACAGGTGTGCGGATTTCCTTAAATCCGAAGGCTTGAGCTTCCTTTCTCATAATTTCCTCTACAAACTGCCATTTGTAGCTGTCTTTTGGGAGAACATCCTCGGTTCCCTTAACTTTTTTCGTTATAAGCGCCATACTTTTCCTCCAAATATTAAAAAATCAAATAATAAGCATAATTTAAAATTGAATATTATTAACCTATATAAACAGCAAAGGGACTGCTGAAACCTCAGCAGAACCCCTGTTAATATTTTTTACCTTTATATAATAAGTTTATTTCAAAATATTTCTCCAGTCCAGGTCGCCTCTTTCAAGTCCGTGGATTAAAAGCTCCGCAGTGGCTATATTTGTGGCAACCGGTATATTGTACATATCGCAAAGTCTTAAAAGATTCATGTCGTTAGGTTCGTGAGGCTTAGGATTCAATGGGTCTCTAAGGAAAATAAGCATATCAATTTCATTGCAGGCAATTCTTGCAGCAATCTGCTGGTCGCCGCCCTGCTTGCCGGACAGGAATTTCTGTATTTCCAAACCTGTTGCCTCGGATACAATCTTACCGGTTGTGTCCGTTGCGCATATATGATGTCTGCTCAAAACTCCGCAGTAAGCAATGCAAAACTGTACCATAAGCTCTTTTTTCTCATCATGCGCAATAATTGCGATATTCATAACTATAACCTCCAGTTTCATAAATCTTGAAAAATGTTTCTGTTTATCTATGAAAGACAAAATAAATCTCTAATATGTAATCGGTATGAATTATGTTTACATTCCAAAGGATAAGGGCACGTTTACTCCCATAAGTCTTGAAACAATGCTGTCAAAAACTACGCCTGCCGAAGACCAGCAATTTTTTCCGCATCCGCTCTGCATCAAAGCGGCAATTCTTATATCGTCGGGAACAAGCCCGATAAGCTGTGTCTTACATATGTCTATAACCTCATCCAAATCTCTATAGATTCCCATTGTTCTGAAATTCTTCTCATTAAATCTGTTTATAATGAGTCTTATATCAGTAATACCCTTCTCTGTAAGCTTTTTGCGCACATTAAGACAGCCTCTAACGCTGGTGGGTTCTGCGTTCACCACAATAAGTGCCTTTTGCGCCGGTTCAATAGCGGTGTCAAAAGAACTTCCCACCCCCGCAGGAGCATCAATTAAAATATAATCGTAATTATCCTTGAGTTCGTCGGTTATCTGTTTCATAACCGCCGGACTTACTTCATCCGCAGCATCTATTGGGGCAGGCAAAAGGTACAGTCCCGGAATATCCTCCGCCGAATATATAGCCTTGCTGTAGTCGCAGTTTCCGCAGACCACGTCCGAAACATCGAAAACCACATTCTTTTCGATTCCCAGCATAAGGTCAAGACCTCTCATGCCGCAGTCGCAGTCTATAAGCAAAACATTTTTCCCCTGCTTTGTAAGGGAAACGGCTATTCCGGCAGAAACGGTGGACTTTCCTGTTCCGCCTTTTCCCGATGCCATAACAATTATTTGGCTCATATAATCATACCTCTTATTCATTTTATCACATTCATACAAAATTTGCAACGAGCTTCACGGTTTATTTAATAAAATATATATTAAAAATTTTGTTAAATTTCAATAAATAAAAAAGAATTTTGTTGCTCATTCAACAATATTTGCTCAAAATTTCCCCGTTGAACCGAAACCGCCTGTTCCTCTTTCTGTGGAATTTATATCAATAACCTCTTCATACACTGCGCAGTCTACAGGCATTATAACCATCTGAGCCACTCTTTCTCCCGGCTCTACAGTATAGGAAGTTTGAGAAATATTGCAAAGTCCCACGCAGATTTCACCTCTGTAGTCGCTGTCGATAACTCCGACCCCATTACTTAGGCAAATTCCGTGTTTAATTCCCAGTCCGCTTCTGGCATAAACAAAAGCGGCATAATTCTTATCGGGAATTTCGATAGCAATTCCCGTCTTTATTACCTTTATTTCTCCCGGCTTTATCTCCACCGGCTCATCAATACAGGCAAACAGGTCAGCACCGGCTGACCCCTCAGTAGCCCTCTGAGGAACTACCGCCTTTTCATTTATTTTTTTGACCTTTATTTTCATAGTCGTCTCCTATTTTATTTTTCCTTTTATGAATTTTTCTTGTGGGTGTAAATTCATTTTTTGAAATTTTTTATTAAAAAACTTTCAATACCAGTTTTTAGCAATTTTTTAATTCTCTAAAGAAAAATTATCTGTTGTTTTTTGTTTAACAAGGAAAAGGTTGAAAAGTTTTCCACATACCTATTGTGGAAACCGTTAAAACTTTTCCTTATTTTACCCCTCGAGAATATAATCCATTTGTTTTCCTCACTGTCAACATGGCGAAATCCTTGAATTTCTCAAGGTTTTCCACTGTTTCAACAGAGTTATCAACATAGAAGAGGTAGTATTTAACATCTGTGGAAAACATTGTGGATAACTTGTCAATTAGCGTTAATATTTTACAATTTAGGATTTCACAGGTGGTTCCGTCGCAAAAAACAGCAAAATCCTCGCTTTTTCTGTCACGAATTTTCAGCGTCTTTTTGCAAGTTTTGCAGTCAAGTCCTGCACTTTTGCCGGGACAGTTCCTTGTAAGCATAAGGGGGATTTTTCCGTAAACCATAACGCCTCTTTCAATATCGCCGCCCAAGCCGTTTATCTGTTCCTTTGCCATTTCAATGCTCAGTTCTGCGTCAGCAAGACCCTGCTCCTTAAAGAAATTCAAAGCGTAAGTGTTTGTTATGTTCAAACCAAAACCGCCGTGAACAGTAAATCCCTGCTTTCTTCCAAGATAAACTGCGCCGATATTTGAAGCCAAAACATCTTTAACCCCGATACCTTTAAGCTTTTCCAAGGTTTTCTCGATTCTCTGGTCAAGGGAGAACATTCCTCTGGGGATTTCTGCGCCAACATTTACTCCCTTTTTAATAAGGTTAAGGAAATTTTCTTCAGGAGAAAAAAGCGGTATGAAAACCATATCAAATTCCGAGAAAAACTCCGGAGGCTTTTTGTTTGATTTCCAGACTGCGTAATTTTTGTCCTCGCCTTTTCTTCTGTGGGGAGCAAACTCCGAAAGAGTGACCTCCTCAACAAAAGCATTTTTATTTTCACTGCGGATTTTTGACAGTTCATCAAGGGCGCTTCTTCTCATATTATTTATAACGGAAAGGGGGATAGTCACGTTTTCAGCTATCTGAAAATTTATTTCCTTAAAAAAGTAAGGTGTTCCGCCTGTTTTTTCAAGCTGCTGCTTCACTTTTTCCTCTGTGACGGCGGCTTTTATGGGGATTTCTCCCAAGGCTTCACCCTTTACCGAAACTGTGTTTTTCCCGTCTGTCACCTTTAAAACCGGATATTCTCCGGAAAAAAGCGAAAAATTCCCGGAAAGTCCAACCCTCTTAGGCTGGTCTTTGAAGAGATTTCTAATCTGTGAGAACATTTTCTCAGAAACGGCTGTTACGTCCTCGTGACGTCTTATTCCAAACATATCTTTCCCACGGCGGTCCTTATAATACCCGTCGGTAAATCCCGAACGTGAAAAAACTCCCGTTAAATATTCCCTTGTCTGCTCTGTTACAAAGCCCAAGTCAAGGCTTTCACGGCAGGCACGGACGGCGCTTGCCACATACTCCGGTCGTTTCATTCTGCCCTCGATTTTTGCTGAGTTCACGCCGATTTTTTCAAGCTCCGAAAGATAATCTATAATACTGTTGTCTTTAAGGCTTAAAGCATAGCCGCCTTTTCCGTTTACACCGAAGGGCAGACGGCAGGGCTGGGCGCAGGCTCCACGGTTTCCGCTTCGTGAACCCAGCATTGCGCTGAAATAGCACTGACCGGAAACACACATGCACAGTGCGCCGTGAACAAACACCTCAAGCTCTATTGATGTGGCTTTTCTTATTTCCTTTATTTCCTCCATGGAAAGCTCACGGGACAGCACAACCCTTTTAAATCCCAGTTCCTCCAAAAACTTTGCGCCTGAGGGAGAGTGAACGCTCATCTGGGTTGAGCCGTGGAGAGGAAGCTCCGGCACATACCTTTTAATAAGGGAAACAAGACCGAAGTCCTGTACAATAACTCCGTCAATTCCTGCGTTATAGGCTTTGATAACAGTGTTCAAAGCCCTTTCGCACTCCTTATCAAAAATAACCGTATTGGCGGTAAGATACACCTTAACACCGCACATGTGGCAATATTTAACCGCCTTTTCCATTTCCTCAAAGTCAAAATTGTGGGCGGAGGCTCTGGCGGAAAATTCCTTTGCACCAAGATAAACTGCGTCCGCTCCGCTTTTTACCGCCGCCTCAACGCTTTCCATCCCCCCGCAGGGGGCAAGTACCTCAAGCCTGCTCATTTGTTTCTTCCGCTTTCTTTTTATTTCTCTTTCTGTTGTTTCTGGGCACGTACTCTTTTTTGCCGGGACGCTTGTTTTCCTTTACCTCAGACCCGTGGGACTCCTCGTCGGATTCTGATTTTTCTGAAGAGTTTTCCACATGGTCGCTTTCTGATGTTGAAACTTCCTCGGTTTTTCCGGACTCAAGCTGTGAAATCTGCATTTTAAGTGTCTGAATTTCGCTCATAAGACCCTTAATCTGCTCTGTAAGCACAGAGTTTTTCTCTTTTTCGTCGAAAAGCTCTTTATTTCTTGCGATAATTTCTTTCTGTGCTCTGTTAATATCGTCGCAGAAATCCATGCAGGAGAGGACTGCGGCGGCGGTTATTGAGAAATGCTCGTTTTCTCTCTGAACCAGTTTTATTTTATTGTCTGTCTGGCGGGCGATTTCCTCAACGTAGTTCAAATCCTCCTGATTGATTATTGTAAATATCTGACCCGCAAGGGTGACTGTGATTTTTTTATCCATAGCTGACATCCTTTCCTTAGTCTTTGATTTTTCCCCTTTTATTATAGATTATACAAAGATTTTTTAAGCGTTAAAAAGCTGTAATTTCTGCCAAAAAATCAAAGATTTTACCCTTTATGAAATAAAACAATTATAATACATTCTTCGGTTTACGTCAAACAGATGAAAGGAAAAAAGAGTTTCTTAAAAATGTTTAAAAATCTTTCTAAACATCCAAAATATATAAATCACAGCCTTTACAAAGTTTTTGATTAAACAGTTTTCACAGAAAAAAATCTCCATGAAAACCGGTGATTTCACCCTATAATATAACCTTTATTTTCCTTTTTTACTCACCTTACAATCGTCCTAAAATGATTATATTTGTGCAAACTACACAGTTTTTTTACAAATATTTCTTAGGTTAAAATGTATTTTTTACGTACAAAATCGGTTTTGGGTATTGAATTTGGATTAAACCTATAGTATAATACAATATGTCGCTTTACACTGTTTTCACGTGTTAAGCGTTGACATATATTTCTTTTTATTATTAAAATTTTGTTTTTTCAAATCAATTAAAACGGCGTAGGGTTCGTGAAATTTATAACATAAAAAACGCCGCATTTTTAGGAGGAAGAGTATGAAATACAATCTTACTGTTAAAGAAATCTCAGATAAAATAGGTGCTAAGCTTTCCCACAATTTCGGTGTAGCACCTGAAGAGGCAACCTACGAGCATTTTTACAAGGCTGCTGTTCTTGTTTGCCGTGACCTTATGAGCGAGGGCTACAAGGAGTTCACAAACAAAGCAAACGAGCAGGGCAAAAAGCAGGTTTATTACCTCTGCATGGAATTCCTCATGGGAAGATCACTTAAAAATAACATCTTCAACCTCGGTCTTGAGGACACACTCAAAGAGGCTTTGAAGGGATACGGCATTTCCCTTGACAAGGTTTACGAGCAGGAGCCTGACGCAGGTCTCGGAAACGGCGGTCTCGGACGTCTTGCAGCATGCTTCCTTGACGGTCTTGCATCACAGGCTTATCCATCAATGGGTTATTCCCTGAGATATGAATACGGTATTTTCAGTCAGAAGCTTATCGACGGCTGGCAGACAGAGCTTCCTGATTTCTGGCTTCCTGGCGGCAGCGTATGGCTTCACGCTCATCCTGAAAAGGCTGTAGAGGTTTCCTTTAACGGAAGAGTAAAGGAATTTTGGATTGGCGGAAACCACAGTGTTGAGATTGAGGGCGCAACAAAAATCAACGCTATTCCTTATGATATGCTTGTTTCCGGATACAACGGCAAGGGTATCAGCCGCCTGAGACTTTGGGCAGCAGAATCCAAAATTTTCGATATGGACGCTTTCAACGGCGGCGATTATGTAAGAGCCATGGAGCAGAAGGCTATGTCCGAGGCAATCACAAAGGTTCTCTATCCCGGTGACAATCATCCGGAAGGAAAGAGCCTCCGTCTTACTCAGCAGTATTTCCTTGTAAGCGCAACTGTTCAGGATATCGTAAACAGACACCTGAGAGTTTACAAGACAATGGAAAACTTCGCAGAGAAGGTAACACTCCACTTGAACGACACACACCCTGTTCTTGCTATTCCTGAACTTATGAGAATACTCCTTGACGAGTGCGGCTACAGCTGGGATAAGGCATGGGAGATTGTTACAAACTCTGTTGCATATACAAACCACACAGTTATGAAAGAAGCTCTCGAGTGCTGGGGCATTGATATGTTCCAGAAGCTTCTCCCAAGAATTTATCAGATTATAGAAGAGCTCAACAGACGTTACTGCGCAGAACTTCACGCAAGAGGCATCGACGGCTATCAGGTTGGCAGAATGGCAATCATCAACGAGGGCGTTGTAAAGATGGCAAACCTCGCTGTTATGGCAAGCTACAAGGTAAACGGCGTTTCCGCTCTCCACAGTGAAATCCTCAAGGATACTGTATTCCACGATTATTACACAGTAACACCTGCTAAGTTTACAAACGTTACAAACGGTATCGCTCACAGACGTTGGCTCAACCAGTCTAACCCGAAGCTCGCTTCACTTCTTACAGACCTTATCGGCGACGGCTACATCACAGACGCTTCCAAGCTTGAAGAGCTGAAGAAGTACAAGGATGATTCAGCTGTTCTTGATAAGCTTGCAAAGATTAAATACGAAAATAAAGTTTACATGGCTGACTACATCAAGAAGCACAACGGCATCATCGTTGACCCTAACTCAATCTTTGACGTACAGGTTAAGAGACTTCACGAGTACAAGAGACAGCTTATGAACGCTTTGCATATTCTCTCAACCTATCAGTGGCTGAGAAACAACCCAAATGCAGACTTTAAGCCAAAGACCTACATTTTCGGAGCAAAGGCTGCACCGGGTTACTACTTCGCAAAGAAGATTATTCAGTTCATCATTCATCTTGCAAATACAATCAACAACGACCCAAGAGTAAACCAGAAGCTCAAGGTTGTATATCTGGAGGACTACAGAGTTACAGTTGCTGAAAAGCTTATACCTGCCGCAGAAATCAGCGAACAGATTTCACTTGCAGGAACAGAGGCTTCCGGTACAAGTAACATGAAGTTCATGATAAACGGTGCTGTTACAATCGGTACTTTGGACGGCGCAAACGTTGAAATTCACCAGGCAGTAGGCGATGACAACATTATTCTCTTCGGTATGACAACACCTGAGGTTGACAGAATTAAGAAGCAGAGCTATATTCCATCCAACTACTACAGAAACAACCAGATTATCAGAGCAGCAGTTGACGAAATCAATGCTTCCAAGTTCTCCGATATCGCAACATCACTTCTCAACGTTGACCCATACATGGTACTTGCAGACTTCGGCGATTATTCATTCGCACAGCAGAAGGCTTCACAGATTTACGGCGACCAGAGAAAGTGGAACCAGATGTCACTTATGAACATTGCAGGCGCAGGCATCTTCGCAGCAGACCGTTCAATAAGAGATTACGCAAACAACATTTGGAACCTCAAGCCTGTTGATGAAGACTGATAAAAGTTAATCTTTCAAAATAAATGAAATATCCCGTCACCAGACGGGATATTTCTCTTAAAAGTATTAAACCCGGGGTGATTTTATGTATCCGTTATTTGACTCTAAGTGCTATTTCTACAGAAGTCCATTCGGAGCTGTAGAAGAGGGAACAAAGGTGCATTTTCAGATTCTCGTACCGTCTGAGCTGAGATGCAGCAGGGCGCAGCTTGCCATAAAATACGATGAGGACGCCGACTGGAATTTTATAAATATGCTTTGGCAAATAGGCTTTGACAACACAACAGGTCTGTGGGTCTGCGACTTTACTCCGGAAAAAGAGGGACTGTACTGGTACAGCTTTAAAATAAACACAGCCGAGGGTCAAAGATTTATAGTACCCTCCGACGACCCCAACGAAAAAAGCCAGTTAAGCCGTTCCCCATGGAGGTCATGGCAGCTTACCTGCTATAAAAAGAACTTTAAAACACCGAAATGGCCTGTAGGCGGAGTTATGTACCAGATTTTCCCCGACAGATTTTATTTCAGCGGAGAAAGAAAAAACATAACACGCACCGACCTTACCATAAACGAAAACTGGTATTCCCAGCCAAAATGGTGGCCTAACGAGCAGGGCGAAATAACAAACAACGACTTTTTCATGGGCGACTTAAAGGGAATAACAATGAAGCTTCCTTACCTTGCAGACTTAGGTGTAACCTGCATTTATCTCAACCCCATATTTGAAGCCTATTCAAACCACCGTTACGACACAGGCGACTACAGCAAAATCGACCCCATGCTTGGCACAGAAGAGGACTTCGAGGAGCTTTGCAGCGAAGCCAAAAAGCTTGGAATACACATAATAAACGACGGAGTATTCTCCCACACCGGTTCCGACAGCATTTATTTTAACCGCAGCGGAAAATACGGAGACGGTGGAGCCTTCCGTGACCAAAATTCACCCTATTACAGCTGGTACAAATTCTCAAACTGGCCCCACAATTACAGCTCATGGTGGGGATTTTACACCCTGCCGGAGGTAAACGAAACCGACCCCAATTTCAGCGAATATATAAACGGAAAAGACGGCATAATCAGAAAATGGATGAAAAAGGGCAGCAGCGGCTGGAGAATTGACGTTGCCGACGAGCTTCCCGACGAGTTCATAAAGAACATCAGGGACAATATAAAAGATTACGACCCGGACGCCTTTTTGATAGGTGAGGTTTGGGAGGACGCCTCAAACAAGGAGAGCTACGGCGCAAGGCGCAGATTTCTTTTAGGCGAAGAGCTTGACTCGGTAATGAACTATGTTTTCCGCAACGCAATTATAGACTACATCAAGGGAGCAGACGCCCTTGTGGTTATGAATTCCATAATGACCGTTGTAGAAAACTATCCAAAGCCTGTATTAAACGTGCTTATGAACCTCCTTTCAACCCACGACACAGAGAGAGCAATAACAGTTCTTGCCGGAGAGCCATTAAACGGACGTGACAGAAACTGGCAGGCTCACAAGCTTTTAAACCACGAGGAATACGTTAGAGGTATCAAGCTTATGAAGATAGCCTCCGGTATTCAGTACACCCTGCCCGGCTTCCCATGCGTCTATTACGGCGACGAAACGGGAATGCAGGGTTACAAAGACCCATTTAACCGTCAGTGCTTCCCATGGGACTATGAAAACCAGGAGCTTATCGACTGGTACAAGGGCTTGGGCAAAATGAGAAAAGTCTGTACCGCCCTTTGGGAAGGGGAGATACACAACGCCTTTTCCAACGGAAAATTCCTTTCCTACATTCGCCACGACGAAAACACAGGACTTTTCTGCGGCTTCAACACAGGCGATACTGAAATAGAAATAGATTGTCCTCCGGGCTACGCCTCAGGAACGCCTTTAATGGGCACCCGCATGGAAAACGGCAAGCTCTACATCCCGCCCCTTTCCTCAGCATTTATTTTAATCTAACTCCGCCTTGGATAGGGTCATCTTTCGGAAAACCTCCTCCATGCGGCGGTTTTAACTTCTCTTTCCTGACGAAGATTTTTATTTCCGATTTTTTATATCAGACCTTATTTTTTATATCCGCCTTGCAAAACTCACCTTAAAAATTAGCACCGTTTTTCAAGGCGGGCGAAACCTTTGTTTTTTATATCCGACCTGCAAAGGTTTATCTTAAAATTTAACGTCTGCGCAGGTCGGGCGAGACCTTTTCCTTATTATTTAGAATGGTTAGCCCTCGATTGGGTTTCATTTTTCAATTATAATTTTACAGCCACGGTTATTTTGTAAACCGTGGCTGTTTTTTATTTTTCTTTTATGTAAATATTTGTTACATCGGGTAGGGCAAAATATTATTAACCACCAGCAAATAAATCATTCCTAAAATTACAAAAACAATTATTACCTCTAATAAAAACCTCAATACCACCATAATTGTTGTATCGCTTCTTATATTTACCACCATAGCCAGTAAAAAAATATAAATAAAAAAGGTAATAAAAGAAATCGATATTTGAAATATTCCACCCATATTCTTTGTATACATATCTATATATAAGGATAAAAATATTAAAATTACCGCCAGCACCTTGAATATATAACGAAAAACTCTGTTTCCTGTATAAAGCTTCCAAAACTTGGTTTTTCCCAAGTGCTTTTCCAAAAAATTATATTCCCAGTTATACATATTGACTGTACCTCCTTTCCTCGCCTATAATTCATATCACTTATTGAATAAACGACGAGCTATACGTCAGCGGCACATAATCTTAATATATGATAGAATTAATCATATATTTTAATCATTTTAATTTTTAACTGTATATAGCTTTAAAAACTTTGTCTTTCATTAAAAATTGCAAAATAATTATGAATAAATTATAATCTTTCATAAATTAAGTACGCAGCAGGATATGTAGGTTTAGTGTTTTCAATATGTGTAACTCTAACACAATTTATTTCTCCTGTAAGAATCATAAGAAAAGAATCACGCCACCAATCTTCAGATTTAAATCTTATATTATCAAGCTTATCCAATAAAATTCTTACAGCGGCTCCACTAGGTCCTCCAAAAGCTGAAAACAAAGCTTTTGCTACTACTTCTGCTCCTTTCTTAGCCAAATCATTTAAAAATGATGATGTACCTTTAATTCGGTTATATTCTCTTCCTATATCTTCTTTATACATGTAATTTTGATACATTATTTTACCCTCAGGAAGTGTTCTTGTCTGTATCATACTTCTCTGTGCTTCTTCAATCTGTTCCTGTCTAAATTCTGGGTTTTCCAACATACTTTCATATTCTTCAACATAAGTTTCCGGAACCTGAGCAACAATAGTCAAACCATCGCTGTCAGTTACAACAACATTTACAAGTGTTTCATTAGTTTCGATTTCTTCCGCATTTACTGCTGCAATCTGCAATGGCAAAATGAGAAAAATCATAGCCAAAAATATTGACAATTCACGTTTTTTGATGTTCTTCATTAAAAATCACTCCTTATATTAATAAATTTAGTACCTTAATAATAATACGTTATTTAAATTCTGTCAACACTTTTTTTGAATTTTTTTACTAAATTACTAACTTTGTAGATATAAACAATTTTAAATAATTTTTTTATACCAATTATACAATTATAAAAATTCAAAATATATTCATAAAATTATTACTATTAAGAAAGACTAAATGATAGCAAATACCGACTTTGAATTAAGTTTTATTTATCAATTATGAATTTGCAGTCACAGTTATTTTACAAATTATGTACTCTTCTTTATTTTTCTTTCATTAAACTCCATAAAAAAATCGGCTTCCTTTTCGGGAAACCGATTTTTATAATAAATTATTATTCTGGTGATTCTGTGTTTTCTTCCTCTGAAATTGCTTCTTCCGCTTCGTTTTCGGCAATTTCATCCGGGTCTGTTTCAAGGCTTACAACCTCTTCATCGCTGTCGTGAGGTGCTCTTGCCAAGGTCACAACCTTACTGCCCTCGGAAACCTTCATAACGGTAACGCCCTTACTTGGACGTGAGCATACACGGATTGATGATGCCTGAATCCTTATAATTACACCGTCTGATGAGATAATAATAATATCATCGTCCATGTCAACGACCTTAATCGCCGCAACGTCGCCGTATTTCTCCACATGATAGTTGGTAAGACCCTTACCGCCTCTGGACTGTATTCTATAGTCGCTGAGCTTTGAAAGTCTGCCGTATCCTGTTTCTGAAACAGTGAGAACATAAGCGTCCTCACGGACTGTACTCATGCCGATAACCTCGTCGTCCTCACGGAGTGTAATAGCCTTGACACCTCGTGCCTGTCTGCCCATCGGGCGCACGTCGGTTTCCTTAAAGCGTATAGCCATGCCCTTTTTAGTGGCAACAATAACTTCGCTTTCCCCGTCGGTCATTCTTACCCAGGCAAGCTCGTCGCCCTCGTTAAGCTCAAGTGCAATAAGTCCGCCCTTTCTTGCGGTATTATAGGCGTTAAGCTCTATTCTCTTGACGATACCCTTTCTTGTTACCATAATCAGGTACTTGTTTTCGTCAAACTCATGAACCTTAATCATGGATGTAACATGCTCGTCAGCGTCAATAGGCAAGAGGTTTGCTATATTCATGCCCTTTGACTGGCGGCTTCCCTCTGGAATTTCATAGCACTTAAGTCTATAAACCCTGCCCTTATCTGTAAAGAACAGAACATAGTCGTGGCTGTTTATAATAAACATTTCGGTTGCCACGTCCTCTTCACGGCGTGTCATACCTGCAACGCCTCTGCCTCCACGCTTCTGGGTCTTATATGTGTCGATTGAAAGACGCTTTACATATCCGAACTGGGTGAGAGTGAGAACGCAGTCCTCCTGAGGAATAAGGTCCTCAATATCAACCTCGCCGCTTACGGAAAGAATCTCTGTTCTTCTCTGGTCGGCATATTTATTTCTTACAGCGTTTACTTCTTCCTTAATTATCTGCAAAACTCTTGAATGATTGGAGAGAATATCCTCGTAGTCATCAATTTTAACATGAAGTGCAGCGATTTCATCCTCGATTTTCTGTCTTTCCAAGCCCGTAAGCTGTCCCAAACGCATCTGAACTATTGACTGCGCCTGAATTTCATCAAGTCCGAATCTCTCCATAAGTCTAAGCTTAGCTTCGCCCTGGTCTTTACTTGATCTGATTATAGCTATAACCTCATCAATAAAATCTATAGCGATTTTCAAGCCCTCGAGAATATGCATTCTCTCTTTAGCTTTATTCAAATCAAACTGTGTTCTTCTTGTAACAACGTCAACCTGGAAATCTATATAATGATTTAAAATATCCTTTAAAGTCAAAAGCTTAGGTTCGCCGTTTACAATGGCAATCATTATAACGCCGAAAGTAACCTGAAGCTGTGAATATGAGAAAAGCTGATTTAAAACTATCTGAGGTGAAGCGTCACGCTTTACGTCGATTTCAATATGCATACCGTTTCTATCGGAATGGTCCTCGATATTTGAAATTCCCTCAATTCTCTTATCCTTAACCATATCGGCGATACTTTCAATAAGTCTTGCCTTATTTACCTGATACGGAAGCTCTGTAACAATAATTTTAAATCTTCCGTTTTTCTCTTCAACGATTTCCGCCTTAGCTCTGACAACAATCTTACCTCTACCGGTAGCATATGCGGCTCTTATACCGCTTCTTCCCATAATTGTTGCGCCGGTAGGGAAGTCAGGGCCCGGGATATACTCCATAAGGTCGGCAACAGTTGCGTCCGGGTTATCGATAAGATAATCCATAGCGTCTACAACCTCGCCCAAATTATGAGGCGGAATATTTGTAGCCATACCAACTGCGATACCGCTGCTTCCGTTTACCAAAAGGTTAGGGAAACGGCAGGGGAGAACCACCGGCTCTTGAAGTCGGTCGTCGTAGTTCGGCATAAAGTCAACTGTCTTTTTATCTATATCGGTGAGCATCTCCATTGAGATTTTACTCATTCTTGCTTCTGTATAACGGTAAGCAGCAGGCGGGTCGCCGTCCACAGAACCGAAGTTTCCGTGACCGTCCACCAGCATATATCTCATGGAGAAATCCTGTGCAAGTCTTACCAAAGCGTCGTAAACTGAAGAGTCGCCGTGTGGGTGATAGCTACCCAAAACCGCACCGACAGTATCAGCACACTTATGATAAGGCTTATCGTAAGTAAGGCCTTTCTCAAACATTGTATACAAAATTCTTCTATGCACAGGTTTCAGACCGTCCCTGACATCGGGCAGCGCTCTTGAAACAATAACGCTCATTGAATAATCAAGAAAGGATTTTCTCATTTCTCTCTGTATGTCAACGTCAATAACCCTTGACTTTTCCATCATCTCTTGAAAATTATCCAACTTCCAACACCTCTCTTTTCTTTTATCTCCGCCTTGGACAGGTTCATCTGTCGGAAAACCTCCGCCATGCGGCGGTTTTAACTTCCTTTTCCTGACGAAGATTATTTTACTTCCGACATGCAAAGGTTATTTATAAAAAATAAAGTTCAGCACATGGCGGGCGAGACCTTTTTATTTTTTATCCGACAGGGAAAGGTTCAGCTTTAAATTAGCTCACGTTTTCCGTCGGGCGAGACCTTTTATTTTATATCCGACCTGCAAAGGTACTTTTTAAAAATAAACTTCATTTCAGGTCGGGCGAGACCTTTTCCTCAATCTTTGGAATGGCTCGCTCACATTTACGCTTATCACAATTTTTATTTATCGCACCTACGTAAATTTCTTTATTATAAATTATTCATTTTAAAAATTTAATTTTCTTCCCTTATATCCTCGGAAATTTTCGCAAAAAGTTCGGGAAGCTTTTTCTTTACATTTATCGGCTTAAAGGTTTTTGAGTCAACAAAACCGTGCTCCGTGGTTCCGCTTCCAAGCAAAACACCGTCGCTCTTTCTTTTTACCTCGTAATACAGCACCATTTTTGCCGCAGAAAGCTTTGTGGCTCTGGTTTCAACCACCACAACGTCCTCGTACTTTGCCGGAATACCGTAATGGCAGGTGAGATTGATAAGAGGCATCATAACTCCGGCTGCTTCCATTTCCGTATAGCTTATTCCGAACATTTTTATATAATCGGTTCTTCCTGCCTCGTACCATATTGGGTAAACGCTGTGATGCACTATTCCCATCTGGTCTGTTTCAGCATATCTCACTGTCAATTCAGTTTTAGATATTTTCATTATTTTCGCCTCTGTTTTTTATCAATGTAAATCTAATTTTATCCTTATAAACTATCCGACTGTTTAGATATAATCCCATATCAAACCTTATCGATGGCGAGCCATTTTAAGTCGCTTAAAAAACGCCTCGCCCGCCTTGAAACGGTGTTAATCTTCAAACTAAAGTCTTGCAAGGCGGAAATAAAAAACTCGCCCGACCTGTATATAAGCTAATTTCTTAAACTAACCCTTGCAGGTCAGAAATAAAAGAAACCAACCCAATCGGGAGCGAGCCACTGTAAGTCGCTTAATAAAACGTCTCGCCCGCCGTAAAACGACGTTTATTTCCAAAAATAACCTTTACACGGCGGAATTAAATTACACATCCAAATTTTGAACGTATTTTGCGTTTTTCTCTATAAATTCACGGCGTGGTTCTACCTTGTCGCCCATAAGGATTGTAAAGGTTTCGTCGGCGGCTTCTGCGTCGGAAAGCTCTACCTTCAGCATAAGACGTGTTTCCGGGTTCATTGTTGTTTCCCAGAGCTGTTCGGCGTCCATTTCACCAAGACCCTTGTATCTCTGAACCTCGGTTTTACCCTCGATTGATGCCAAAATTCTGTCACGCTCCACGTCGTCGTAGGCGTAGAAATGCTCCTGCTTTTTGCCTGAGCCCTTTGTAATTCTGAAAAGGGGAGGCTGAGCAATGTATATATGTCCCTGCTCTATAAGAGGACGCATAAATCTGAAGAAAAATGTCAAAAGCAAGGTTCTGATATGAGAGCCGTCAACGTCGGCATCAGCCATGATAATGACTTTTCCGTATCTCAATTTTTCTATGTCAAATTCGTCGCCGATACCGCATCCGAGAGCTGTGATAACAGGAGTCAGCTTGTCGTTTCCGTAAACCTTGTCAAGACGTGCCTTTTCAACGTTGAGCATCTTTCCCCAAAGGGGGAGAATTGCCTGAAAACGTCTGTCACGTCCGCCCTTTGCGGAACCGCCTGCGGAATCTCCCTCGACGATGTAAATTTCTGTAATTTGATTGTCGTTTGACTGACAGTCTGCAAGCTTGCCGGGAAGCTTTGTATTTTCAAGGGCAGTTTTTCTTCTGACACTTTCCCTTGCTTTTCTTGCGGCTTCTCTTGCTCGGGAAGAGGCGAGAGCCTTTTCAAAAATAACCTTGGCCACGCCCGGATTTTCTTCAAGGTAAGCTGAAAGCTTGTCGCTTATAAGCTTATCCACCATTGTTCTGATTTCCGTATTGCCAAGCTTTGCCTTTGTCTGTCCCTCAAACTCAGCTTCCTTGAGCTTTACGCTGATTATAGCTGTAAGTCCCTCACGAACGTCCTCACCGGTGAGATTTTTGTCGGTGTCTTTAAGCTTGTTAAACTTTCTTGCATAGTCGTTCATAACCCTTGTGAGGGCACGCTTAAAACCTTCCTCGTGAGTACCGCCGTCGGTTGTGTGAATGTTGTTTGCGAAAGACAAAATAAACTCATTGTAGCTGTCGTTGTACTGCATTGCAACCTCAACGGAAGCAGTGTCGTCCTCGTTAGTTGCGGCAAAGTACATAACAGACGGATGAATAACATCAAGAGATTTTTTTCTGTGAATATACTCAACAAAGCTCTTGATACCGCCCTCGTAAACAAAGTTGTTTGTTATTATGTTTTCAGGGTCTCTCTTGTCGGAAAGCTCGATATGCACTCCGGCATTGAGGAAAGCCTGTTCTCTAAGTCTTTTTTCAAGAATTTCGTAATCGTAAACGTCGGTTTCCTGGAAAATTTCATTGTCCGCCTTAAAGGTAACCGTTGTACCTCTGTCGGTGGATTTTCCGATTATCTTAATATCGTCGGTCTGTTTTCCTCTTTCAAATCTCTGGAAATACAAGTCCTCTCCGTCGCAGACCTTTACTTCAAGCCAAGTTGAAAGGGCGTTTACAACAGACGCACCAACTCCGTGGAGACCTCCGGAAACCTTATAGCCGCCTCCGCCGAACTTACCGCCGGCATGAAGCACGGTGAAAACAACCGTAACGGCTGAAAGACCTGTTTTTCTGTTTATGCCTACAGGTATACCACGTCCGTTATCCTTAACCTCTATTACGTTTCCCGGCAGAATTGACACATCTATTTTTGTGCAGTATCCGGCTAAAGCCTCGTCGATTGCGTTGTCCACAATCTCATATACAAGGTGGTGAAGACCCTTAGGGCCGGTTGAACCGATATACATACCGGGACGTTTTCTAACCGCCTCAAGACCTTCCAAAACCTGTATTTCGTCAGCGCCGTATTCGTTTTCTACTTTGGTTATTTCGCTGCTGTTAATGTTGTTTGTTTCGTTTAATTCCAAAATTTTGCCCTCCTTTGACAGGACTTGCTATTATTCGACAAACGCTGTTTTTCTTTCATTTTTTCTTCTTTGACTCATTCGATAACTTTTGTTCTGTCTTTTTTATTTTCTTGAAATCTATAAAAAACGGAACGAATATAAATCCTAAGATTACATACGCCACCGTGGAAATAAGTAGTGGGGTAAGGTTTAAAGAATTCAGGTTGTTGAGAATAATCAAATTTGTCACAACAGCCAGTATGAGAACAATCGCCCCCAAAACGACCATTCCCCTTAATCTTTTTACTTTAAATTCCTTTTTGCAGTGATAGCAAACTTGAACTTTTTCTTTTTTGTTTAATTTTCTTACTTTATTGTATCTGTATATGGTATGACAATAGGGACAAACAGGCAATTTGAACATTTTATATCACCTTGATTTTCTTTTGTTTGCGGCTCTTCTTTGAGCTCTTTCTTGTTTTTTTGTCTGTTCAAGGGTTTTAAGTCTTTCGCAGACAACGTCCCTGTATTTAAGATAAGGCTTTAATTTTATATAAAAAGGAATCAACAGATAGAATAACACCATTGGCAGAAAGCTTAAAGCCACCAGTGTTATATTGTCTGTGCTTTGAAAAATCATATTGATAATTATAATCAAAAGTGAAATAAGCAGAGCCGCAAGAAAAACCTTTTTAAGCTTTTGGCTTACACTTATTTTAGACTCTCTTTTACAGCTGCTGCAAACATAGTCGCACTTTGATTTTATCACAAAAGCTCTGAAATAAGGTACTTTTTTCCCGCAGTAGGGACAAGTTGCCAGCTTCATTTTAACATATCCTTTCTCAGCCCGTTGTTCCTTTTCAGTAAGGTTCGGCTTGAAATCTGACTGATATACACAGTGGTTTTATTATTTTCTGAACAAACAATAAATGACTTGGGGAGCTCCGTGGAAACATTTATAACATTTCCCGCCTTTTCGGCTTTTGTCAGATAATCCCTTGTGTTTTTCGATATAGTGGTGGTATCAAGGTCAAAAATTCCTAAAATGCTTTTTGTTGTGACCACCGTATTTTCACCGAGATGCAAATACATTCAGTCTCCGCCTTTCACGTATTTAGTCACAGCGAGGACATAAGGCGCACCTTACCTCTGTCTATTTTAAATATCCTACCGTTTTTAAGCTGTTCTTTGTTTGACTCTTCACAGCAGGTTATAAACACCTGATAATTTTCCGTTTTGTTTAGTAAATAATCCTGACGGCTGTTGTCAAGCTCAGACAAAACATCGTCAAGCAAAACTATAGGATTTTCACCGGTTATTTCACGATGAAGCCTTGCTTCCGCCAGCTTTAAAGACAAAACCGTGCTTCTTTGCTGACCCTGCGAGCCGAAATTCCTTGCTGAAACTCCGTTTATCTCCATATTTACGTCATCTCTGTGGGGGCCGGTTCCCGTATATCCTCTCATCAAATCCTCTTTTACTCCGGCTCTTAATTTTTTCAACATTTCTTCCGCCAACTGTTGAGAAGTCAGGTTTTCTGTTTCAAAATTCGTGTCATAGGTTATCTTTAAGACTTCTCTTCCCGAGGATATTCCATGGTGATATTCTTCCGCACACAAATTCAATTTCTTAATATAGTCAATTCTCTCTTTAATCAGCAGTCCTCCGAGACTGCAAAGTGCGGTATCCCAAATTTCCAGAGTTTCCATAAGCTCACGGTGCTTTGGTATATCTTTAAGCAAAGCGTTTCGCTGGTTTAATGTTTTGTTGTATTTTCCCAAAACGGACGCATATTTTACCTTTTGTCTGCAAATTGCGCTGTCTATAAATTTTCTCCTAAAGGCAGGGCCGCTTTTCACAAGGGTCAAATCCTCGGGAGAAAACACCACAGCGCCGGTTTTTTCCACCAGCTCGGCGGAAGATTTAGGTATAGCGTTTATAAGTATTTCTTTTTTGTCTTTTTTATTCTGTGTGGGATAAAAGTTTATCTGCACATTCTGAACACGGTTTTGTGAGTAAAATTCCGCATAAAGCCGGGCTTTTTCACTGTTAAAGCCCACAAGCTCGCTGTCCTTTGCGCCTCTGAAAGAGTGGGCGCCGCACAAAACCCAAACCGCCTCTAAAAGATTGGTTTTACCCTGAGCGTTTTCACCGTAGATTACATTTACTTTTTCTCCCGGCTCGATAAATCCGTCCTCAAGATTTCTAAATCCTTTAAAGTTCAGTTTTAAAAGCTTCAACTTTTACACACCTCAACAGTAACTCCATTGCATACGGCGGTATCGCCCTCACGCATTTTTTTGCCTCTCATTGTGCAGACCTCACCGTTTACTGTAACCTGGCCGCCCTGAATCATAACCTTGGCGTGGCCGCCTGTTTCCGCAGCTCCTGCAAACTTCAGCAAATTATCCAGACGGATAAACTCCTCCCCGTCCTTCAGCTCAATTTTTTCATATCTCATAAATAATTAACACACCATCTTTCTTTTATACCCGCACAAGACCTTGGAGGACGCTGTCCTCCAAACCACCTGCAAAAGGAACCGATATCCCCTTTGAATCCCAAAATTTTGATTTGATAATATATAAAAATTACGCCAATCTCATTGGAACTACCAAGAACAGGAATGAATCTCCGGATACAGGTTTTACAATCATAGGGGAGAGGCCGCCGTTTATCACAAGTCTAACCTCGTCTGTGTCGGCATTTTTAAGTGCGTCAAGCAGATATTTATGATTAAAACCGATGGTTACATCGTTTCCGGCAATGGTTGTTCTCAAAACATCAGTTGCTTTTCCCACTGCGGTTGAGCAGGAAAGTCTGATTTCATCACCTGTAAAGGTGCATTTAACAGGGCTTTGAATTTTTTCGCTGGTGATAAGAGCCATTCTTTCAACAGCGCTTATCAAAACTCTTGTGTTTATATTTACAACTGTTTCTTCACCCTTAGGAATTGTGGTTTCGTAATCAAGGAATGTTCCCTCGATAAGTCTTGAAATTATGGAATATTCCTTAACCTTGAACATTACATGTCTTTCGCCAACAATTATTGAAACCATTTCCTCTTCGTCATTGCCCAAAAGCTTTAAAAACTCTGACTGGGTTTTTCCCGGAATAACAAACCTTGTGTCACGGTCATAGTCGATAGCTTCTGTTCTGATAGCCATTCTGAAACCGTCAACTGCTACAATTCTCAGGTTTTTGTTTAAAATCTCAAAGAGAGAACCTGTATAGATAGCCTTAGCGTTGTTTTCAGACACAGCGTAAATGGTTTGCTTTATCATATTTTTGATAAGACCTTCTTTTATTATAATCTCATCTGTTGTTTCAAAGGTAGGAAGGTCAGGAAATTCAACGGAGCTAATACCTACAATCTGGTAATCAGCCTGTCCGCTGGTTATATATGTTATAAGTCTTTCGTCTGTTTCCATTGTGACAACTTCTTCAGGAAGCTTTCTCACAATTTCAGAAAAAAGTCTTGCCGAAACAACTATTTCTCCCGGTGTAAGCACGGAAGCTTCTATTTTAGTGGTTATTCCTATTTCCAAATCATAAGCTGAAAGGATAATATGTCCTTCTTTTGCTCTTATAAGTATTCCTTCAAGGGCAGGAATTGTTGTTTTGCTTGAAACCGCTCTTGAAACATTGGTTACAGCGTTGGCAAGATCTGTTCTTGAACAGTTAAACTTCATTGTTTTTATCTCTCCTTCTGTTTCAACATTCCTAAGAGGCTGCAGGCCTCTTTCATATCATATGATATGTTATGATTATGATTAAATTAGAGTAGTAGTAGTAGGGGGTGTTGAAATGTTTAAGACTAAAAAAAATTAAGTATTCATCGAAAAAATTCAAGTAAAAATTTTACTTCCTCGGATTTTGAGGAATGTTGAATACTTATCAACATTTCAACTTGTTTTCCACATATAAACAACGCGTTTAATTATGTGTGTTGAATGTTGAAACTTTTGTGGATAAAATAACCCCTTGTTTTTTCACAAATTCAGTCAAAAACGGTCATTATCTGTCTCGAATATTCTTGATAATGTCCTCTACTGTTTCTCTTACTTTTGAATCGTTTTTCATTTCGTCCTCAACCTGCTGAACGGTGTAGACAATTGTAGAATAATGTCTGTTGCCGAACTCTTCGCCGATTGCCACCATTGAAAGAGGAGTGAGCTCTCTTACAACATAGATTGCAATCTGACGTGCGTGGTTGATGTTTGCCTTTCTGCTCTTTTTGGAACGGATATCCTCGGGAGCAACTCCGAAAGTTCTTGCAACCTCGTCCACTATCTTCTCAACTGTAAGCTCCGGCGGAACATCGTTGTTGAGAATGTCGGAAATAATCTCCTGAACTGTGGCGATTGTCGGTCTTTCTCCGTTCAAAAGGCTCTTGGCTTTCAGCTTTTTAACTGTGCCTTCAAGCTGACGGATATTTGTCTTGATTTTTGAAGCGATAAACTCGCAAACCTCGTCCGGAATTTTAAGATCGAGGAGTTGTGCTTTTCTTTCTATAATAGCGATACGTGTTTCGATGTCCGGCGGCTGGATATCTGCCAAAAGTCCTGACTCAAAACGTGAACGCAGACGCTCGGAAAGAGTTTTTATCTCTTTCGGCGGACGGTCAGATGTCAAAACTATCTGTTTTTTGTCGTTGAAAAGAGTATCGAAGGTATGGAAGAACTCTTCCTGGGTTCTTTCCTTGCCGCCGATAAACTGAACGTCGTCGATTAAAAGAACATCTGTCTGTCTGTATTTCTGACGGAACTCAGCGGTTCTGTTCATCTGAATGGATTCGATGAGTTCGTTTGTAAAGTCGTCGCCCTTTATATAAAGTATATGGCTTTCAGGGTGAGTCTTTTTAATATCGTTGCCGATAGCCAGCAAAAGGTGGGTTTTTCCAAGACCTGAATTTCCGTAAAGGAATAAAGGGTTGTAAGCCCCTGCCGGATTTGCGGCAACTGCCAAAGACGCCGCATGGGCGAACTTGTTTGAAGAACCTACAATAAAGGTGTCAAAGGTATACTCATAGTTTGTATCAAGGAAAGTATCCTCCGGTTCTTCTTTTTTTGTGTTGTTTTCTTCTCCAACTTCACTTGGAATTACGAATTTGACGGTAAAGCCGATTCCAAAAACGGCGTTGAATGCTTCATTGAGCAATACCGTATAACATCTTATGAGGGTTTGGCGATGAAAATCATTTGGAACCAGCAAAATTGCTTCGCCTTTTTCGAAATCGAGATTTTTGGGAACAATTCTGCTAATCCATGTTTTGTAGGCAACATCTGTAATCTTAGTTTTACAGTAATCGCATATGATTTCCCATGCCTCGTTAAAGGATTCCATATAATACCTCCAATATTATTTTTAGTCGCACTTATTAAGCCGAAAAAAAGCGTATTTTTTCTTTCGGTTTTTTCTGTGCATATAAAAAGCGGAAAAAAGGCGATACCCCTCCACTATTTCTCATAATATATTGTAGCAAAAAAAATTTACCTTGTAAACTTATTTTTCAATTTTTTTCAAGGGGGTATAAGCTTTAAGATATAGGAAAAACGGGGTTAAATTTTGAAATTTTTATTGAAAGCTTAAAAAATCACCGGCTTTAGAGGCTGATTTTTTCAAATAACCTGAAAAAAAGGGAAAAAATCTCATTTATACACAAAAAAATATTCTTTTTTTTGCCTTAAACAGTGGAAAAATCGAGGTAAAACCCTTGACGTATTTTTAAAAGTAATATATAATGCTAAGGTGCAAGGTTATGTATCCGAAGGGAGGATTTTTAAATGCTGAGAACTTACCAGCCAAAAAAGCTTCACAGAAAAAAAGAGCATGGCTTCAGAAAGAGAATGTCTGACAGAAACGGACGTAAAGTATTGGCTCGCAGAAGAGCAAAAGGCAGAAAGAGACTGACCTACTAATAAAAAATAAAGCTTAAAATACAGGCCACCGTTGAATGTGGTCTGTATTTTTAAAAATTATTATTTAGGCGAAGATAAGCGGCAGAGTTCTCTGCTGCTTAAACGTGCTTAAAAAAGTTTCCGGTTTAAGGTGATTTTAATGAGTGATGCCCTCACTTTAAAAGAAAAAAGAGAATTTTCCAGAGCTTATAAGAGAGGCAGATCTTTTGTAAGCCCTTTGCTTGTGACATATGTAATTAAAAATAATTCAAATAACCTGCGTTACGGAATCACTACCGGTAAAAAAATCGGAAAAGCTGTCCAAAGAAACAGAGCCAGAAGAGTGATAAGGGCGGCTTTTTATATGCTTGAGGGAAATCTCAAACAGGGGTACGACATTGTCTTTGTTGCCAGAGGCAAAACACCCTATGTAAAAAGCACGGAAGTTTTAAGTTGTATGCAAAGTCATTTGAAAACTGCGGGATTGATTATTGAAGACTAAAGGTCGCTTATTTAAGATTATAAAATTTCGGATTGTTTGGTTATTAAGACTTTGGTTATGAAACAGATTCTATTACAGCTTATAAAATTTTATAGGAAAAATATTTCTCCAAGGACTTCTCCTAAGTGCAAATATTATCCCACTTGTTCCCAGTACGGACTGGAAGCTATAGAGCGTTTCGGCGCTTTTAAAGGAAGCCTTCTCACCGTTTGGAGAATTTTAAGATGTAATCCTTTTTCAAAGGGCGGGTATGACCCCGTTCCGGAAAAGAAAAATGAAAAAAGGAAAAGCTAAATGTGAGGTAGTTTAACCATGATGCAAATTTTTAACTACATTGGTTTTATACTGGGCTACTTGCTGTGGTGGCCTTTGCTTATCGTTAAGAACTTCGGTATAGCGATTATTATCTTTACATTGATTATTAAGATAATCACATTCCCGTTTTCTATTAAACAGCAAAAATCTATGGCGGCTAACCAGAAGCTTCAGGAAAAACAGAAGCTTTTGAGAGAAAAGTACGGAAACGACAGAAACAAGCTTAATCAGGAAATGCAGAAGCTTTACGAGAAAGAGAACACCTCTCCTATGAGCGGATGTATTACTTCCATTTTGCCTATGCTTGTACTTTTGGGCGTTTTCTACAGTGTTGCCTATCCTCTTACAAATACACTGCATCTTTCATCGGATTCAGTAAACCAGGCTATTGACTTTATGAATTCCATTCCGGGACTTCAGCAATCGTCAAACGCATTCTACAGACAGATTGAATTTGTAAATATATTCCCTGCAATTCAGAATTCAAGCTTTGTTCAGGAAATTTTCTCTGCTTCAGAGATTGCAAACATTTCCATGTTTAACCAGAGCTTTAATTTGCTGGGCTTTGACCTTTTGTCAACTCCAAGTGTTGCCGGCGGAATTTATTATGCAATTCCTGTTTTGTGTCTTTTGACTTCAATCGGTTCACAGTTCTTACTTACAAAGATACAGGGAAATCAGATGCAGGGATGCATGAAGGTTATGCTTTTTGTGCTGCCTCTTTTCTCAGCATGGATTGCTCTCAATGTGCCTTCAGCCGTTGGTTTTTACTGGATTGTATCAACCGTACTCAGTTTTGTTCAGACACTTGTGCTTCAAAAATTCTATAACGCTACAAAAATGGGCGGAAAGATGGAAGCTCAGCATGTTGCACTGCTCCGTTTACAGGAGAAAAATGCTCAAAAGTTGCAGTAAAACAGCGAACAAAACAAATATTTTTTAAATAGGAAATTTATCCGAGCATTCGGATTATATACAGAAAGAAATTTAAAATCTGAAATTCATAAATTCATGATTTGTTCCGAGAAGGTGAAATTTTGATTAAGGAAGCTATCGGAGTAGGAGCAACTGTGGATGAAGCAAGAGAAAACGCTTGCAGAGAACTCGGCGTAGAAACCTTTGAAACCGAGTTTGAAATCCTCAAAATGCCCGAAAAGAAGAAATTAGGATTATTTGGCGGCAGCCCTGCCAAGGTAAGAGTTTACATAGAGATCAGCCCTGTTGATACAGCAGTTGAGTATCTCAAAAATGTGCTCGACGCTATGGGGGCTAAAAATCTTACAGTAGAAAAACATGACAAGGAAGACGGTGTAGAAATCTCCATCGAGGGAGAAGACGTAGGGTACGTTATCGGCAGAAGAGGGGAAACTTTGGACGCATTGCAGTATCTTACCGGACTTGTTGCAAATCATGTTGACAACAACTATTACAGAATTACTCTGAATACAGGAAACTACAGAGAAAAGAGAGAGGAAACTCTCGCTATTTTGGGCAGAAAACTTGCCTTTAAAGCTGTTAAAACCGGTTCAAAAACCTCTTTGGAGCCTATGAACCCTTATGAGAGAAGAATAATTCATACAGCGGTTCAGAAAGTAAACGGCGCAATATCCTGGAGTGAGGGAGAAAACGCCGCCCGCCACGTGGTAATCGGTCCGGATCCAAAAGCACCGAAGCCACAGCGCAGAAATCAGAGAGGCGGAAAGTACGGTCAGAAAGGCCGTTATAATAAGTTCTCCGGTTCTAAAAGGGGCAGCTTTGATAAAAAGCGCACCGACACAGACAAGCCGGCAGTAGAGCGCAAGCCTTTAAACGAAGGCGGAGCAACCGGACTTTACGGCAGAATTGATAAATAATTATTAAGGACGGAGATGAAAAACATTTCCGTCCTTATTTTTTAATTCCGCCGTGTTTTTTATATCCGCCGTGGGAAGGGTTTGTTTTAAAGGTTGGATTGTGCGCACGGCGGGTCAAAGGGTTGGTTTTACGTTTTGGAGTGGTTATCTCTGAGTTAGAATATTATACTATTATATTTAATATAAATATATATATTCAAATAGGAAATATCAGAAGTATATAATAAACGATTATTTAGAGAGAATATTAAAGTGTGAAATTTAGTGTTTCACGTGAAACATTGTATTTGATTTTTATTGACAGATTAGCCCTATTAGTGAAAGAATATAGATGAGAAACAAATAAATAGATAATAAAACTGTTTCACGTGAAACAAAAAAGTCAAATAAGAGCGAGCCATTCAAAAAATAAGAAAAAGGTTTCGCCCGACCTGGAATGATGTTAATTTTAAGAATAGGCTTTTGCAGGTCGGAAATAAAAATCTTCGTCAGGAAAAGGAAGTTTAAACCGCCGCATAAAAGAGGTTTTCCGACAGATGAACCTGTCCAAGGCGGAAATAAAAGAGACGGAATTAAAAATAAGAAAGGAAAATATTATGAATGAGTTTGATACTGTTGCGGCTATAAGTACGGCGCAGGGTGCCGGCGGTATAGGCGTTATAAGAATTTCCGGCGACAGTGCCGTTGAAATTGCAGATAAAGTTTTTAAATCAGCAGGCGGAAAGAAGCTTTCAGAACTTAAAGGTTATACCGCACTTTACGGAAAGGTGTACGACGGGGAACAGTGTATCGACGAGGTTGTTTCACTTGTTTTCAAAGCCCCTCACAGCTATACCGGAGAGGATGTTGTGGAGATTTCCTGCCACGGCGGAATTTTTGTAACCCGTGAGGTTTTGAGAACTGTTTTGAAAAACGGCGCAAGACTTGCCGAAGCCGGAGAATTTACAAAAAGAGCTTTCCTGAACGGAAAAACAGATTTGACAGAAGCTGAATCAGTAATGGATATAATCGGCGCAAAAAGCCGAGCTGCCGCAAGAGCTGCGCTTTCCGTTCGTGAAGGAGCTTTGAGAAAGAGAATAGACAAGGTAAAAGAGGATATCTTAACCAGAACAGCACATTTGCAGGCTTGGGCAGATTATCCCGAGGAGGATATTCCGGAAGTTTCTTTTGAAGCATTGGAAAACAGCATAAAGGAGTCTGAAAAGGAACTCAATGACCTTTTGAAAACCTATGATGTAGGACAGGCGGTAAAAGAGGGTATTGACACAGTAATTGTTGGAAGACCGAATGTAGGAAAGTCAACAATAATGAATCTCCTTGCCGGCTGTGAAAAGAGCATTGTCACAGAAATTCCGGGAACAACCAGAGATATCATAGAAGAAACTGTGGTTTTGGGCGATGTTATTTTAAGACTCAGCGACACCGCCGGAATAAGAGATACCGACAACAAGGTTGAACAGATAGGTGTTTCAAGGGCAAAGGAGAGAATAAAAAACTGCGGACTTGTTTTAGCTGTCTTTGACAACTCATCAAAGCTCAACGATGACGACATGGAGCTTTTAGAAGAACTGAAAGGAACTCCATGTATTGCAGTTGTAAACAAGACCGACCTTGAAAAAGAACTGGACGACAACATTATAAAGGACTATGTAAAGAAGATAGTCTACATTTCAGCCGCCAACAACACAGGACTTGAAAGTCTTACAGAAGCAGTAACGGAAATCTGCGGAGCTGAAAACTTTGACCCATCCCAGGGAATACTTTCCAACGAAAGACAAAGGGACGCTGTATTAAATTCTTTAAAATCCTTAAAAGAAGCGAAAGAAGCCTTAGAAATGGGAATGACCTACGATGCAGTTACAGTTTCCCTTGAGGATGCAATCTCCTGCATCTTGGAGCTGACCGGCGAGCGAGTAAGCGAAACTGTAGTAGACCGAGTATTCCACAACTTCTGTGTCGGCAAATGATTTTTAGCTCCGCCTTGGATGACTTTTCTATGGCAGTCACCGTTCGTTTGTGCGGCGGGTAAGAGTTTGATTTATTATTGGGCATAGCTATTCTCTTTTTTAACTCTGCTTTTTTTTAGTTCTGCCTTGGATGACTTTGCATTGTCAGTTGGTGCACGTTATGGGTTGGGCGAGTGTTTGTTTCATTATTTAGAGTGGCTATTCTCGCAATTAAGTTTTTTATTAACATTGTATTAAAGAAATGTTGATAAAAAATCGATTTAAAATCAGCGATGTTACTTTGTAAAAAATAAACCTCAGCCGTAGGGGCGGATTGAAATATCCGCCCGGTCGCAGTAGGGTTTATGATAAAAATAAGTCAGGTTATTAAGATAATTTTAATTTAAAGATGAACCAAATCCACATTTATTAAAAAATATTTTGTGGGTTTGGTTTTGTTATATGACATCATCTTTGTAAATGGACATAGTTTTATCATTTACCGTTGTATTACCGGGCGGATATATAATCCGCCCCTACAAATATTATTCTATAAAAGAATTATAGTAAATAAAAGTTTCCACATTGTATTGAAGCAATGTGGAAAAAATTTTAAATAACAAAAAAGAAAGCTAACTGAGAGCGAACCATTCCAAAGATTGCAGAAAAGGTCTCGCCCGCCTTGGAACGAAAGTTGATTTATACTTTAACCTCTGCAAGGCGGAAATAAAAAATACGGATATAAAATTATTGATTAAAAAACATTTTTGTTGTATGATTGTGTAAGTAAAAAAGTTAAATGAGAGAGAGCCATTCTAAAGATTAAGGAAAAGGTCTCGCCCGCCTTGAAACGACGTTTATTTTTAAATTAAACCTTTGCAAGGCGGATATAAAATAAAAGGAGAGTAGAGGATGAATTATTTTGGTGGAAGTTATGATGTGGCTGTAATTGGTGCAGGTCACGCCGGAATTGAAGCAGCACTTGCTGCTGCAAGGCTTGGCTGTAATACAGTTGTGTTTACAATAAATCTTGACGCCGTGGGCAACTGCCCCTGCAATCCCTCTATCGGAGGTACAGCTAAGGGTCACCTTGTACGTGAGGTTGATGCTTTGGGCGGTGAGATGGGAAAGACCGCAGATGAAAGCCTTTTGCAGATGCGTA
This sequence comes from Anaeromassilibacillus sp. An172, assembly GCF_002160515.1. Lineage (GTDB taxonomy): Bacteria > Bacillota > Clostridia > Oscillospirales > Acutalibacteraceae > Limousia > Limousia pullorum. The sequence continues at coordinate 52,264 of NZ_NFKS01000014.1, forward strand.
TGCTCAATAGAGGCAAAGGCCCTGCCGTTCACTCTTTGAGAGCACAGATTGACCGCCGCCAATATGCTCAGATAATGAAACACAAGCTGGAGCTTCAGCCGAACCTTGAATTGAAGCAGGCTGAAATAGTTTCAATTAAGAAATCCGATGATTTTGAAAATGACGGTATGTGGGTTCTTGAAACAAGAATGAACGCAGAAATTTATGCCAAAACCGTTATTATAGCAACAGGAACATTTTTGGGCGGCAAAATATTTATCGGTGAGGTTTCCTATGAGAGCGGCCCGGACGGAATTTTCCCGGCAACATTTTTGGGTCAGAGCCTTAAAGAATTGGGACTTCCCCTTAGAAGATTTAAAACAGGAACTCCTGCACGAGTGCTTAAAAGAAGCATAGATTTTTCCGACTTGGAGGTTCAGGAGGGCGACGAGCCTGTTATTCCTTTTTCCTATGAAACAGAAGAGGGAAGCCTTGAAAATAAGGTTGTCTGCCATGTAAGCTGGACAAACCTTGAAACAAAAAAGATTATCTTGGACAATATCCACCGTTCACCACTTTACGGAGGAAAGATTGAGGGTGTAGGCCCACGTTACTGCCCGAGCCTTGAAGATAAGATTGTAAGATTTTCAGAAAAGGAAAGACACCAGCTTTTCATAGAACCATGCGGAATTGATACAGAGGAAATGTACTTGCAGGGAATGTCCTCGTCATTGCCGGAGGAGGTTCAGCTTAAATTTTATCATTCCATAAAGGGACTTGAAAACGCTGTTATAATGCGTCCGGCTTACGCCATTGAATACGACTGCGTTGACCCGCTGGCAATGAACGCAACACTGGAATTTAAGGATTTTCCGGGACTGTACGGAGCAGGACAGTTCAACGGTTCAAGCGGATATGAAGAGGCGGCAGCTCAGGGACTTGTTGCAGGTATCAACGCAGCAATGAAGGTTTTGGGAAAAGAAAGCCTTGTGCTTGACCGTGCTTCCTCATATATAGGAACACTTATAGACGATCTTGTAACAAAGGGAGCAAACGATCCATACAGAATGATGACATCCCGAAGCGAATACAGACTTATTCTCCGTCAGGACAACGCCGACGAAAGACTTACACCAATCGGCAGAAAGATAGGACTTGTAACCGACAGCCGCTGGGAAAGCTTTTTGGAAAGACAGAAAATCAAGGCTGAGGAGATGAAGAGAATAGAAAAGGTTGTTTTCTCACCTTCAGAGGAGTTAAACAATATACTTGTTTCACGTGAAACATCTCCTGTAACCTCAGGTGTAAGAATGATAGACCTTTTGAAAAGACCGCAGATTGATTATAAATGCCTTGAATCTCTTGATACAGGAAGACCGAATATAAGCGAAAGCATATTCAGTCAGGTTGAAACCGAGATTAAGTACGAGGGTTATATTAAGAAGCAGATTGCCCAGGTTGAGCAGATGAGAAAGCTTGAAAGCAAAAAGCTTCCTACAGATGTGGACTATAAAACAATTATAGGCTTGAGACTTGAGGCTCAGGAAAAGCTCAATAAGGTAAAGCCATTGAATATAGGACAGGCTTCCAGAATTTCCGGAGTTTCTCCTGCTGATATAAGCGTTCTGCTTATTTGGCTTGCTCAGAGAAAAAACAGAAAAGCAGATAACTAAAGGTGAATCTATGAGTGAATTTACAGATATTTTAAAAGCAAGGGGAGAGGAAAACGAAATTGTATTTTCCGAAACCCAGCTTCAGCAGTTTGAAATATATTTTAAAACTCTGGTGGAATGGAACGAGTTTATGAACCTTACCGCCATAACCGATATGGACGGAGTGGCTTTAAAGCATTTTGTGGACAGCGTTATAATGCTGAAATATGCGGAAGTTCCTCAGAACTGCAAAATGGTTGACGTGGGAACCGGAGCGGGATTTCCATCTGTTCCACTGAAAATCATGCGGCCGGATATAGAGCTTACATTGCTTGATAGTCTTAATAAAAGACTTAAATTTTTAGCGGAGCTTTGCGAAAGGCTGGGTATTACCTGCGAGATAGTACATTCAAGAGCTGAGGACGGGGGAGCAACCGAAACCTATCACGAAAAATTTGATATGGCTGTTTCCCGAGCGGTTGCCGTCATGGAGAAGCTTTCCGGCTATTGTCTGCCCTTTGTAAAGAAAGGCGGAAGGCTGGTTGCTTTAAAAGGCCCTGCATTATCCGAGGAGCTTGAAAAGGGAAAAGCAGAAATTGAAAAGCACGGGGGAAAGGTTTCTGCCGTACATGAATACGAGCTGAAAGACGCAGGGGAAAGAACCATAGTTGAGGTTCAAAAAATAAGAAGCGTACCCGTTGCCAAAAAAGGCTCAAACAAAAAGAAGAAAAAAAGATAATGAAAAACCTTATGTCATTGATATTCAGCGGCATAAGGTTTTTTGAGTTTATTCATTATAAAAGAACAAAAAACAATTTTTTATTTGCACAGGGAACGACAGAAAATTTGCTTCCGATGGTTTATTATATACCTGTAACATTCCTGCGGAGGTGAAAGCGGTTGAACTTTATTTCAAAAGACGGCAATAAGGTAGTGGACATACCTATAAGGCAGATCCGACCAAATCAAAGTCAGCCGCGAAAAACCTTTAAGGACGAAGAGCTGAACTCCCTTGCCGCTTCCATAGAGGAAAACGGCATACTCCAGCCCCTGACAGTAAGAAGACTAAATCTTCAGGAATACGAGCTGGTTGCAGGAGAGCGCAGGCTCAGAGCGGCAGTGATTGCAGGTCTTAAAAGAGTTCCATGTATTGTGATAAAATGCACAGACAGGGAGTCGGCGATATTTGCGCTTCTTGAAAATCTGCAAAGGTCTGACTTGGGAATGTTCGAAGAAGCAAGAGGAATTTCACGGCTTATAAGGAAGTACAACCTTACACAGGAGGAAGCGGCGGCAAAGCTTGGAAAAAAGCAAAGCACCGTTGCCAACAAGCTCAGGCTTTTAAAGCTTACCATGGACGAGCAGGACTGGATAAATCAAGCCGGTCTTTCTGAACGCCACGCAAGGGCTCTTCTGAGAATAGCAGATGAAAATCTGAGAAAGGAAGCTCTAAGCAAGGTTATAAGCGAAAGTCTGAACATAAACCAAACCGAAGAGCTTGTGGACAACATCATCAGCAGCAGTTTTATCGCCGTTGACGACAAGCACAGAAAGAAACGTGTTGTCATAAAAGATGTGAGAATTTTCATTAACACCATAAACAAAGCCGTTGACACAATGCGGCTGGCAGGTATCAACGCCGTTAGCAAGCGTGCAGAAAACGACGATTACATCGAATACACGGTAAGAATTCCAAAAAATATATCTTCCAAAAAGGACGACGCAACAGACAACAAAACAGCCTAAATTTTTTACTGTGTACAAGCTTAAATTCCTCAACTAATATGCGTACACCTATTTAATATATCTGATTGGGCATCTGCCCTGTCATAGCCACTCATACCCATTTCCTTATCTAACCCCTTGTTAAAGGCCTGTGTTCCCCAAAAGCACAGGTCTTTACTCTTTTATATCCGACGGGGAAAGGTTAAGCTTGAAATTAACTCACGTTTTCCGTCGGGCGAGACCTTCTGTTTAATCTTCGGAATGGCTTGCTCACATAAAGCTTTTTATTACTCTTTTATATATAAACACACTTTGTATTGGTGGATTATTTTTTGTCTGGCGGTTAAACTCCCATATAAAAAATAAACTGGCGTTGTCAGCTGGGTGAACCCCTTTCCTTATTTTTGGGAATTGCTCGTCCCTACGGTGGGGCATTGATTTATCAGACACTTGTGTATGTACTGTTTCACGTGAAACAAATATATAAAAATATGTTTTTAATCAGGAAAAGTTTCACGTGAAACATTTTTTCTTCGATATGAATAACTAAATAATAAAAATTTAGTGTGTTGTATATGGAAATACCGCATAATGTGTGGTATAATTACGGGTAGAATATTGGAAGAATGAAATTTGAGGTGAGATTTTGGCAAAGGTTATTGCAGTGGCTAACCAAAAAGGCGGAGTTGGAAAGACTACAACTGCCGTAAATTTGGCAGCCGGACTGGGTTGTTTGTCAAGAAGAGTTTTGCTGGTGGATACCGACCCTCAGGGAAACTCAACAAGCGGAGTGGGAATAGACAAAAGGTCTGTTAAGATGTCAACCTACAATATTTTTGTAGACGGCGCAAAAGCCAACGACATTATTATGAACACAAAATTTCAGAATCTGCATTTAATGCCGGCAAGCATTGATTTGGCGGCGGCAGAGCTTGAAATGGCGGATATTCCTCACAGAGAGCAAAGACTTAAAACTTCCTTTGCTCCCATAAAGGAAAACTACGACTACATAATTATAGACTGTCCTCCCTCTTTGGGACTTATAACCACAAACGCCCTTACAGCGGCTGATACAATTCTTGTTCCTATTCAGTGCGAATATTATGCGCTGGAGGGACTTTCACAGCTTATGAGTTCGGTTAGAAGAGTTAAAAGACAGTACAACACAAGCCTTGAGATAGAGGGAGTTCTGCTTACAATGTTTGACGGCAGACTTAACCTTACTCAGCAGGTTGTGGCAGAGGTAAAGAAGTTTTTCCCGGGAAAGGTTTTCTCCTCGGTAATACCCAGAGGCGTAAGACTTTCAGAAGCTCCGGGATTTGGTTTGCCGGTAATGTATTATGATAAATCAAGCAAGGGCGCACTTTCATATATGTCACTTGCAGAAGAAATAATAAGAAAGGAACGCAACTATGGCTAAGAAGCTGGGGGGTCTTGGAAAAGGACTGGACGCTATTTTTATGGAAAACGAAAGTGAAAGTAAAAACAGTACGGTCACACTTAAAATATCAGAGATAGAACCCAACAGAGACCAGCCACGGAAAGATTTTGACGAGAGCGCATTGGCAGAGCTTGCCCACAGCATTTCTCAGCACGGAGTTTTACAGCCCCTTTTGGTTCGTCCACTTATCGGCGGAGGATACCAGATTGTAGCTGGTGAGAGAAGATACCGTGCATGCAGAATGGCAGGGGTTACGGAAGTTCCCGTAGTTATAAGGGAATTAAGCGACAGCGAAACAATGGAGCTTGCTCTTATTGAAAATCTGCAAAGAGAAAACCTGACGCCTATTGAAGAGGCGAAAGGCTTCGGCGTTTTGGTGGACGAGTACGGAATGTCACAGGAAGAGGTTTCCCAGGTTGTGGGACGCTCACGTTCCGCAGTGGCAAACTCTTTAAGACTTTTAAATCTTCCTAAGGAAGTTTCCGACATGGTGGAAAGGGGAGAAATCTCCGCCGGTCACGGAAGAACTTTGCTTGCCCTTGGAAGCGAGGAAGAGATGATAAATGCCGCAAAGCAGATTTATGAAAAAGAGCTTTCCGTAAGGCAGACAGAAAAGCTGGTGAAAGCGATAAACTCAGAAAAGGACAAATCTCAGAAAGAGGATAAGCAGGAAAGAATATCCTTAAAGCCATCCTATTTCAGCGAGGTTGAGCTTGCACTTACAGAGTATCTGGGCAAAAAGGTAACTGTTACCGGTTCAAAAAATAACGAAGGCGGAGTTTTGCAGATAGAGTTCTATTCTCAGGACGAACTGAAAGAGCTTGCAAATAAATTACACTAATTTTTGTATCCGCCTTGGAAAGATTTATCTGTCAGAAAACAATCGCTATTGCGGCGGTTTTAACTTAGTTTTCCTGACTGAAATAGCTTTTTCCTATTTAAGCTTTGATTATATGATTGTTTCACGTGAAACAAGTTTTTTCAATGTGAAATTAGTTTAATATATAATTAAAATTCATAGCATTAAACAGTGTTTATTTTGTTAAATACCTTACTGCTACCGGGCGCACATGTTAGTGTGCCCCTACGATATAAAAAATATAATTTAATAAATAGTTAAATGAAAGCGAGCCATTCCAAAGATTAAAGAAAAGGTTTCGCCCGACCTGAAATTGAGTTTATTTATAAAAATAACCTTTGCAGGTCGGAAATAAAATAAAAAAGGTTTCGCCCGCCTTGAAACAAAAGTTAATTTAAAGTTTAACCTTTGCAAGGCGGATAAAAAAATAAAGGTTTCGCCAGACCTGAAACGATTTTAATTTCCATATTAAACCTTTGCAGGTCAGAAAAAAATAAAAAATAAACCTAAATGAGAGCGAGCCATTCCAAAGATTAAAGAAAAGGTCTCGCCCGACGGAAAACGGAAGCTAATCTATAGCTTAACCTTTCCCCGTCGGTTATAAAATAAAAAGGAGATAGTTAGGTATGTTGGATATTAAATTTGTGAGAGAAAATCCGGAGATTGTTAAACAGAATATCAGAAATAAATTTCAGGATAATAAGCTTCCGCTGGTTGACGAGGTTTTGCAGTGGGACGTTGAAAGCAGAAAGGTAAAGCAGGAAGCAGACTCTTTGAGAGCTGATAGAAACAGACTTTCAAAGCAGATCGGTGCTTTGATGGGTCAGGGCAAAAAGGAAGAGGCAGAGGAAACAAAGAAACTGGTTACTTCCCAGTCACAGCGTTTGGCAGAGCTTGAAAAACTTGAGGCTGAGTATGCTGAAAAGATTAAAAAGAATATGATGACTATTCCTAATATCATCGACCCAAGCGTTCCGATAGGTAAGGACGACAGCGAGAACGTAGAGGTTCAGAGATACGGTGAGCCTTTTGTTCCTGATTTCGAGGTTCCTTATCACGCTGATATTATGGAGAGATTTAACGGTATTGACCTTGACAGCGCAAGAAAGGTTGCTGGCAACGGATTTTACTATCTTATGGGAGATATTGCAAGACTTCATTCAGCAGTTATTTCCTATGCAAGAGATTTTATGATTAACCGTGGATTTACCTACTGCGTTCCTCCTTTTATGATTAGAAGCGAGGTTGTAACAGGCGTTATGAGCTTTGCAGAAATGGACGCTATGATGTATAAGATTGAGGGCGAGGACCTTTATCTTATCGGTACAAGCGAACACTCAATGATAGGTAAATTCATTGATACAATAAATAACGAGGCTGATCTCCCTTATACACTTACAAGCTACTCACCTTGCTTCAGAAAGGAAAAGGGCGCACACGGTATCGAGGAGAGAGGCGTTTATAGAATACACCAGTTTGAAAAGCAGGAAATGATAGTTGTCTGCAAGCCTGAGGACAGCATGATGTGGTTCGATAAGCTCTGGCAGAACACAGTTGATTTGTTCCGTTCAATGGATATTCCTGTAAGAACCTTGGAGTGCTGCTCAGGAGACTTGGCAGACCTTAAGGTTAAGTCCGTTGACGTTGAGGCATGGTCACCAAGACAGAAGAAGTATTTCGAGGTAGGAAGCTGCTCCAACTTGGGCGACGCTCAGGCAAGAAGACTCAAGATAAGAGTAAACGGCAAGGACGGCAAATACTTTGCTCATACACTCAATAACACAGTTGTTGCTCCTCCAAGAATGCTCATCGCTTTCCTTGAGAACAATCTCAACGAGGACGGTTCTGTAAGAATCCCGGAGGCTTTGAGACCATACATGGGCGGCGCAGAGGTTATTATTCCTAAGAAATAAGCTGTTCGGAAAAGTGCCTATATTCAGACCACGTGAATTGTAAAAAGTTCACAAAAATTTAATTTTGAAATATTTTGACTTTATAAGCAATTTGAGGTGTGATATAATGATTATGGGAATTTATTTCAAATAATTCATTGGCAAGGAGTTGTTTATAATGTATAAGTTAGGTATTGACCTGGGCGGCACAAATATCGTTGCCGGTGTTGTGGATGATGAATATAAGATTCTTGCAAAAGCAGAGTGCAAAACAAATATTCCACGTCCGGCAGAGTCAGTTTGCGACAGCATGGCAGAGGTTGCTAAACAGGCAGCAGAAAAAGCAGGAGTAAACTGGGACGATATTTCTTCTGTAGGTATCGGCGTTCCTGGTGCTGTTAATCCTGTAACAGGAATTATCGCATATTCTGCAAACCTTCTTTTCAAGGATTGGGAAATCGTTAAGATGATGGAAGAAAGACTTGGAAAGAAAGTTTACATAGAAAACGACGCAAACGCAGCTGCATACGGTGAGTTCCTTGCAGGTTCTGCAAAGGGTGCTACAAACGCTATTGCTGTAACTCTCGGCACAGGCGTTGGCGGCGGAATTATAATCAACGGTAAAATCTACAGCGGTTCAAACTTTGCAGGCGCAGAGATTGGCCATATGGTTATTGTTAAAGACGGAAAGCCATGCGGCTGCGGCAGAAAAGGCTGCTGGGAAGCATATGCTTCAGCTACAGGTCTTATAAACCTCACAAAAGAGGAAATCGAGAAGGAAGACCCTGAAACTTCAGTTATGAAGAAGCTTGCTGAAAAAGAAGGTAATGTAAGCGGAAGAACAGCTTTTGACGCTATGCGTTTGGGCGACGAGGGCGGCAAGAAGGTTGTTAATGAGTATATCGACTACCTTGCATGCGGCGTTGCAAGCATTATTCACATTTTCCAGCCTGACGTTCTCTGCATCGGCGGCGGCGTAAGTAAAGAGGGCGACAACATTATTCTTCCTTTGAGAGAAAAAGTTGCCGGCGAAATTTACAAGGGCGAGAGCAGCTGCTTGCAGACAAAGATTTGCGTTGCAACTTTGGGAAATGACGCAGGTATTATCGGAGCTGCATGCCTCGAAAATTTATATTGATGATACAACAATCAGGACATGATTTCATCTTAATAAAAGATGGTGCAGACCAATTATGGTTTGCACCATCTTTTTCTTTTTAAATGGTTAATAATAATTAAAGCAGGGTCAATGTATAAAATAAGTTGTTTTTGGAATAATAAAAAATAAAGTTAAATGAGGGCGAACCACTCCAAAGATAACAGTAAAAGGTCTCGCCCGACCTGTAATGATGTTAATTTTTAAAACAAAGTCTTGTAGGTCGGATATAAAAAAAGCGGATATAAAAAATTTTTAAAAAAAGTATTGACAAAAGGGGGAGGATAGTGTATAATCTCAACTGTTGACGTTGCCATAGCGCAGCAGAAAACTAAATGGCGGAATAGCTCAGTTGGCTAGAGCATTCGGTTCATACCCGAAGTGTCGTAGGTTCAAGTCCTATTTCCGCTACCAAATGGCCCGGTGGTCAAGCGGTCAAGACACCGCCCTTTCACGGCGGTAACACGAGTTCGATTCTCGTCCGGGTCACCATTTTGATTTCAAGATCTGCTGGTGTGGTGGAATAGGCAGACACAAGGGACTTAAAATCCCTCGGACTAATAATCCGTACCGGTTCAAGTCCGGTCACCAGCACCAGAAGTCTTTACATATATGATAACTCAACCGAAGGTATTAACCTTCGGTTTTTTTGTTTTTTATAGCCGATTTATTTCCGCCTTGCAAGGGTTTAGATTAAAAATAAACATCGTTTCAAGGCGGGTGAGACGTTTTACTTATTTTTTGGAGTGGCTTGCTCTTATTAGACATTGTTTTTATATCTGTATTGATAAAGTGGCATATTATTTATTAGAGAGATTAGCTCTCGATAGTGTTTACCTTTTAATTTTAAAAAGTTATCAACATAGAATTAAAGGAATGTGGATAAGTAATTTTGTTTAATCAAAAAACCCGGCAAAGAGTTAATCTTTACCGGGAGTGTATTTTCCTATATATTTCAGGATTTAACCTGTTTTAGTTGTTTTCATTATGCGTAAATTGTGCTTGGCTGCATATTGTAAGTTATGTTTTCTTTGGATACCATAGCTATCGGAATATGTGGCGCAGTTTCGTGGAATACAAGAATAAAGCTGTTAAGTCTGCCGTCGGGCATTCCTGTTACAAGCTGTTTGGCGTTAATTTTTTCTGCGAAGTCAACTGCGGTCTGCGGAGCATCGTCGTTAAAGATTATAGTCATATCACCTCCCAAATCCTTGGATGTTTTGTAAAGATACTCAATCTCGCTGCTCATAAGACTGAGGTCTTCAACCGGTGGATGTACACACAGCACATGAAGCTGCATATCTTTTGATGAAGCTATTTTTTCTCCCACCTTTATAAGGCGGTCGCAGTCATGCTGACCTGTAACACAAACAAGTACCGACGACCTATTGTGAGAATCCATCTAAATATCACCTCCTTAATATGTATCAATCATACCATATAATTATGATAAAATAAAGGGGTAATTTGTGTTTTTTCTATGAATAAATTGCAACAAAAAAGACAATTTTTAGATTTGTTTTGACATTATTAAAAATATTAACATAATTATTGAAAAAGGTTCCTGATGATATATTATGCATTTTAATTTTTTATGTTGATAAAAAATTTTTTTGTTAAAAAATAAAAATGGCACGTGAGTATAAGTGAGTATTTGCGAGAAAACAAGAGAAAACGAGAGTTTGTATAAAGTTAAATTAAAATAATCAAAAAAAGTGTTGACAGGGAGATTTTAATGTAATATAATCATCATTGCGAGATTAAAGAAATAAAAACAGGAGGATATTCGCTATGTCAACATATATGGCTAAAAAAGGCGAGGTTGAGCGCAAGTGGTATGTTATTGATGCAGCCGGCAAGCCACTCGGTAGAGTAGCAGCTCAGGCAGCAGTGCTTCTCAGAGGTAAGCACAAGCCAACTTATACACCACACGTAGACTGCGGCGACCACGTAATCATCATCAACTGCAAGGATGCAGTTTTGACAGGTCACAAGCTCGTTCAGAAGAAGTGGCAGCGTCACACAGGTTACATCGGACACTTAAAGGAAACACGTTATGATACACTTATGGCTACAAAGCCTGAGAAGGCTATGGAGCTTGCTGTTAAGGGCATGATTCCTTCAAATACAATCGGCAGAGAAGCTATGCTTCGTCTCAGACTTTTTGCAGGTTCTGAGCACAATCATCAGGCTCAGAAGCCGGAAAACTGGGAAATGTAAGGAAGGAGGACGCTTAAATGTACGATAAGGCAGCATATTTTTACGGTACAGGCAGAAGAAAAAGCTCTGTTGCAAGAGTAAGACTGTATCAGGGAACAGGTAAAATCACAATCAACGACAGAGATATCGACGATTATTTCGGTCTTGAGACTTTGAAGCTCATCGTTAGACAGCCTTTGGCTCTCACAGATACAGCTGAGAAGTTTGACGTAGTTTGCAGAGTTGCAGGCGGCGGCGTTACAGGTCAGGCTGGTGCTATCCGTCACGGTATTTCAAGAGCTCTTCTCCAGTACGACAGTGAGAACCTCAGATCAGCTCTCAAGAAGGCTGGTTTCCTCACTCGTGACCCAAGAATGAAAGAGCGTAAGAAATACGGTCTCAAAGCAGCTCGTAGAGCTCCACAGTTCTCAAAGAGATGATTTTTATCTCCACCGTGCAAGACTTCTGTTTATGCATTACGTTCTGCACACGGTGGGCGAAACCTTCCGTTTAATCTTTGGAATGGTTCGCTCTCAATGGGGTTTGTGTCAGCAAATCTTTTACATTATAAATTTCACCCGTGGTTATTTTCGACCACGGGTGTTTTTTTATTTCCACCGTGCAAGACTTCTGTTTATGCATTACGTTCTGCACACGGTGGGCGAGACCTTCCATTTAATCTTTGGAATGGTTCGCTCTCAATGGGATTTGTGTCAGCAAGTCTTTTACATTATAAAAACACAACCTTTATTTCATTTGAAGCCACGGTTTTTTATTTTTGTTATGATATTATTCTGTAGGTTTCAAAACACAGCTTTTTATCAACATATAAATAAGAAAAGTATTTAAAAGGGAAATCTATTTTGGTTATCATTGACCATTGACATATTTTTTATATGTGTGTAAAATAGTTAGTGTTCTAATAATTAGATATCTAAATAAAATAAGGGGTGAAGAAATGACGTTTCATTACCTGATGATGGCGTGTCATACTAAGATACAGAAAAAGCTGTATTCACGTCTTAAAGAAACAGGTTTAACAATAGGTCAGCCTAAAATCCTTGATTATCTCAAGGACAACGACGGAGCTTTGCAGAAAGACATAGCCGCCGCCTGTCACATTGAGCCTGCCACATATAAACGAAAAAGTTATCAACATTGAGATGGCTCTATGTTGATAACTTTTTTGTTTGGTGATATAATAATAAAAATAATAGGAAATAAGCCGAAAAATAGATTTTAAGGGTGAGATTTGTATGAAAAAGAAGACTCCTACAAACTGTGAAACCTGTAATAACTATACCTATATAGAGGATTACGGATATTTTGTCTGTGATGTAAACTTGGATGAGGATGAAATGGAGAAATTTATAACAGGAAATTTTTCAAACTGCCCTTATTACAGGTCTGACAATGAATATGAGATTGTTAAAAAACAAAACTGAGGTGTACAAAATGGGTATAAAGAGATTAAGTCTATGTTTTTTTGGGATAATATTTGCTTTTGTTTTATCGGCATGCGGAGCCGGTGTAGATGTGTCAAAGCTTGAACCCGGAATAGATGATGCAAGAATATCAAATGTGGGCGTTTCCGTAAAGGTTGACAGCCTGGAAAAAGACGGAGACAGCCTAAATCTAAATCTTGTTTATCAAAACAACACAGACAGGGATGTGGTGTACGGCAAGGAACCACGGCTGGAAATTCAGATTGACGGTCAGTGGTACGAAATGAATATTAAAGATGACGCCGCATGGGAATCAATAGGAATTGTCATAATCAGCAACACCACTTCAGAAGAACAGGTGGATTTAAACATGTATTACGAGGATTTACCCTCCGGCCACTACAGATTTTTAAAGCGCATAGACAGCTTCTACCGAGCCGCCGAATTCGACTTATAATTTATTTCCGCCTTTTTTATATCTGCCATGCCTAACTTCCAAATGACGGTAAGGTTCAGCACATGGCGGGCGAGACTTTTATTTTATTACCGACCTGCAAAGGTTATTTAAAAAAATAAACATCATTACAGGTCGGGCGAAACCTTCTGTTTAGTCTTTGGAATGGTTCGCTTTCATTTAACTTCTTATTATTCTTTTTAAGAACTATATGTTCTTACGATTTGATTATTCTATAAGACTATATTATAAAACAACCGTGGTTCAAAAATTTAAAGAACCACGGTTGTTGTTTTAATATTAAAAAATCAAACCTAAATGTGAGCGAGCAATTCTAAGTCTCTTAACAAAACGTCTCGCCCGACCTGAAACGGTGTTAATTTCCATGTAAGGCGGAAATAAAAAACTTGCTATTCTCAGTCAGGAAAGCAAACCTCACCCCGCCGCATAGTGGAAGTTTTATGCCAGATGAACCTGTCCAAGGCGGAGCTAAAAACTACCAGTTGGAGATGTGGGATTTTTGGAGGGCGCCGGTTATTTTTTGGGTGAGTGAGGGGTATTTTGCATCCAGCTCCTCTAAAAACTTTTTGGTTTCCTCACGGTTTGTTACACCGTCGGCGGGGCATAGGCTTTTGCATACGGGCAGTGAAAGCCTTGCGGCGGTGTTTCTCACAATTCTTTCTGTGCAGAAAATCATGGGACGGATAAGATAAAGGTCACGTCGGGAAAGATAGCTTTTAGGACTGAAACATTCGATAGTTCCCCCGTTTAAAAGGTTCATCATGAAGGTTTCGGCGGCGTCGTCCTGGTGATGTCCCAGAGCCAGCTTGTTGCATCCCATTTCCTTGGCTACACGGTGGAGAACACCACGGCGCATTTTGGCGCAGAGGGAACAGGGATTTTTCTCTTTTCTTGTTTCAAATATAATGTGATAAAGCTCTGTGGGTTCTATGCGGTATTCCACCCCTAATTTGTCACAGAGAGCCTGTATTTCGTCGTATTTGCCCGGCCGGTTGTAAAACATAGGGTCGGCAGTTATGGCCTTTACAACGAATTTCTTGGGGTAAAAATTCGACAGTAAAGCAAGACCCTGTAAAAGCACAAGGCTGTCCTTTCCGCCGGAAACGCCCACGGCAATAACGTCGTTTTCATCTATCATATTGTATTTGTCCACAGCGGCACGCATAAGACTTAATATTTGTTTCATAAAATCTCCTTGAGTTTTTTTAAGATATTTTATCATAGAAAGAAAATAAAATAAATAGTCAGAGTAAAGGTTATTTATCTTATGCTATTGATTTAAAAAATAAAATAGGCTATAATAAAACGAAAGAAAAATAATATTTCGGAGGAATCCTGATGAAAAAAATAATTGCAGTTCTCGCCGCAGTGATGATGTTTGCATCTGTAGCAACAGCTTGCGGTGTAAGCGACCCTCTCAATACAACAGAAGCTCCTACAACAGCAGAAGCAACAACAGAAGAGGTTACAGAACCACAGGTAGATATCAACGACTACAGCGACACTTTTGAGGACCTTTGCAGATATATGACAGATATGACATATGTAAGCGGAGAACCGACAGAAATGACCGCAGAGCTTATCGGAGCAAAGGAAGGAAAGAAGTATTCCTTTAATTACGGCGGCGGCACTGTGACAGCTGAATTCTATGTTTTCGACACTGAAAATCTTGACGAAACAGGAGAAAAGACAATCGCAGACGTTAAGGCAAACGGAAAGTTTAAAATAGGAAATCTTCCTGAAACAGAAGCAGTTCTTTCCGACAACGGAAAATATCTCATGGTATACAGAGATACAGCCTATGACGCATCAAAGCCTGACAGTCAGAATACAATAAGATATAACGAAGTTATGGAAGCTTTCAAGTCATTCGGAAAATAATCCTTTTAAAGTAAAAGAGGTAAGCCACAGGGGCTTACCTCTTTTTGCTTAAGATGTATATGAGGATGTCGTTTACTTAAGTCTTGCGCCGCAGTTGCCGCAGAATAAATCGTCTCCGGAATGAACAGCACCGCACATTGGACACTTGTTCTGTTCAGCCTGTTCCTCGGGCTGTACAGGGTTCTGATTAAATATGTCGTTATGAGAATTTGCAGTTTGCTCTTCAAAATCCTGGCTGAAATAAGGATTTGCATAGGCTTTATCAGCGTCAGAAGACTGCTGAGAGCTTCCATAAGGATTCTGGTACTGCTGACCGTTAAACTGATTATTGTCGTTTACAGGAGGCTGCTGAGGACGATAGGAGTATCCCATGTTCATGTTAGGAGCCTGACCGTTTGTGTTCTGATTGTAAGGATTGAACTGACCGTTGTTAGGCATAAATCCGCCGATAGGATTTGCGCCTGTGGTAACTGACTTTACAAAAGAATTGTAAGAAAGTGCAAATACAGCAAGGAAAACAGAGTTTACTATGCTGATAAGACTTGAAATAACAGTCATAGCTGTAGCTGTGTCCAGGCTTGTGAATAAAGAAATAACTGAGAACACGCAGAAGATAATAGAAAATACTGCGAAAGCCACTGCGCTCTTGCTTACAATCTGTACACTGCTGAAGCTTGTGTGAATTGAAGAAAAGAAGCGGAACTGGAATAAGTAGTAAAAGAAAACAATCAAGGCGATAATAATCATAAAAACGCCGGCAGTAGTCATAATGCTTGCTTCATATCTTGAAACCTCGCCGGATGCTATAAAGAGAATAAAAGCTACTATAATAAGAAATACAGCGAGAATACAGGTTGCTACAAAGGATATAATGCTTATAACCCAAAGAAGAGTTGAACCTGCTTTTGGATTTGACTGTGGGTCAGGGTTCTTTGATTTTGAGTAAAGCAGGAAGTAACCCAAAGCAGTTATTATAGTCATTGCAATACTGCATATTGATATAATAACAAATATAGGCTGTGCGCTGGAATAGAAGCGTGCAAACTGCCCGTTCGTTATGTAGTTGTAATAGCGGACAGTTGTATTAAATGATCCAATCTGCATAAAGAAAGAAATTATACTTATTAAAGCAGATACACCGCCCACAGCGGCTAAAATAATAACAACCGGTTTAGAGAAAAAAGTTTTCAGCAAACCGGAATTTTGCTCGTAAGGATTGTAATTACCCATAGGAGCCGGGTTGTTGTACATATTTTGGTACATAAAATTACCTCCATAAATAAAATTCAATTACCATAAAGCAAGTAATTTAAGTATATTGTACAAGAAAATTTCCAGGAATTCAATAGATTTTGAAAATAATAGTTGAAAAATAGAATAAACAGGTGAATTCAGCCTATAAAAACATTAAAAAGAGGATGTATTAAAATAATATCTATATTAGATGTATAATACAAATAAAATACTTCTATACTATATGTATGGCAAACAGCGGATAAATGTAAAAGAGTTTTAAAAAAATTATAAAAAATTTTGAAAAGAAAGAAATATTTTTTTGAAATCTCAAATTTATTTAGAAGCTGAAAACATAGAATAAAGGGAAAAACAGGTGAAAACAGGTGAAAATGGGGTGAAAAGTGTATAAAAACATAGAGATAAGCTGAAATATAATATTCAATGTGTCAAACCGAAAAAAAATCAAAAAAATTCAAAAAAAGTGTTGACAAAAGGAGTGTAATGCTATATAATAGCAACTGTTCCGCTCGGGACGACACGAAAACAGCGAAACGCTGAGAGGCGAAAAAGCTGATAGGAATGGGAAAAACGAGCGAAACAGGACCTTGAAAATTAAACAACGAAATATAGTAAGAACCCGTAATGACTTTGAGTAAATACTCAAACAATTACAAGTGAGAAAACACTAAAAATCACGGATACGTTAGTGTATCGAAAATGAGCATCAAGCTCTAAGATTGATTTGAACATCGAAAGATGTTGAGATACAGATTTTAGAGAG
>NZ_NFKS01000015.1 GCF_002160515.1 Anaeromassilibacillus sp. An172
AAATTGATGAACAGAAAAAGAAAATCGAAACACTTCGCTCTGCCTTGAACAATGCATCTAACTCTTTCGGTGAAAACGACAAGAGAACAAAGAACTGGCAGATCCAGCTGAACAACGCTGAGGCCGCTCTCAACGATATGGAGCGTGAGCTAAAGCAAAATGAAAAAAGTCTTAAAAATACAGGTGATGAGTTTTCAGACGCCGGTAAGGAAGCCGACGAGTTCGGAGATGAGGTTAAAAATGCTTCGGATGATGCTGAAAAATCCTCAAAAGCCATACAAAATATAGGCACAGCGGTAAAAGGAATGGCGGTAACCGTGGGAGCCGCCACTGTTGCCGCAGGTGCCGCCCTGGTTGGACTTACAAAAAAGTTTTTAGACCTTGCTGAATCTACCCGAGAACACCGTGAAGACCAAGCAAAGCTTGATACTGCCTTTACTACAGCAGGTTTTACCGCAGAGCAGGCGGGAAATGCTTACACCGATTTTTATTCTATCTTAGGCGAAGAGGACAGAAGTGTCGAGGCGGTAAACCATCTGGCAAAGCTTTGTAAATCTGAACAGGAGCTATCCCAATGGACGGACATTGCCGCCGGTGTTTGGGCAACCTTCGGTGACAGTCTGCCCATTGAGGGTCTGACGGAGGCTTCAAATGAAACCGCCAAAACCGGACAGCTTACCGGAGTTTTGGCTGACGCTTTAAACTGGGCAGGAGTAAGCGAGGAGAATTTCCAGTCCTCACTTGACGGCTGTAACTCGGAACAGGAGCGTGCGGCTCTCATAACAGACACACTCAACGGTCTGTATCAGGAGGCGGCGGAAAACTACAAGGTTTTAAACGGCGATGTTATCGAAGCCCAGCAAGCCCAGGCAAGGCTTACCGACGCATATGCCCAGCTGGGAGCCGTTGCAGAACCAATAATGACCACACTTAAAACTATGGCTGCCGGTGTTTTAGAGGAGATGCTTCCATTTGTTGAGCTTATTGGCGAGGGCTTACAGGGAGTTCTTACCGGAACAGCAGACTCCGCCAACATACTGGCAGAGGGTATTGCCGGACTTACGGAGCTGCTTATGGAGAAAATCTCACAGATACTTCCTGTGATTCTTCTTGCCATAACCGAAAGCCTTCCGGCGCTGTTAACAGCCGGAACGGATATTTTAATCAACATAATAAACGGCATCGCTTTGGCTCTTCCTCAGCTGACAACTGCCGCTTTGAATGTGATTTTAACCTTTGTAAACGGGCTTATCACCTCTCTGCCTTTGCTTTTGGATTCGGCTTTGCAGATTATTACTGCTTTAGCCACAGGACTCAGCTCCGCTCTGCCCACATTGATTCCGGCGATAGTACAGGTCGTAACTCAGATTGTCACAACTCTGGTTGAAAATCTTCCGATGATTTTAGAAGCCGGACTACAGCTGATAACCGGCTTGGCACAGGGTATTTTAAATGCCCTGCCCATAGTCATAGCGGCTCTTCCGGAGATAATAGGAGGAATAGTAACATATTTCCTTGAGTCAATCCCCATGATTATAGACACGGGAATAACCCTTCTGACCTCTCTTGTGGAGGCTCTTCCTGAGATAATCAACGCCATTGTAGCCGCCATACCCGAGATAGTAAACAACATAGTTAACGCCTTAATCAACTCCATACCTCAGATAGTTCAGGCGGGATTTAATCTTCTTACCTCCTTGATTCAAAATCTTCCCCAGATAATAGTAAGTGTTGTTGGGGCTGTGCCTCAGATTATATCCGGCATAGTTGATTCCCTGTCCGGAAATGTGGACAAGATTATAAACGCAGGCGTGGAGCTGTTTATTTCACTTATTGAAAATCTTCCGACAATCATCGTCGAGATAGTAAAGGCAGTCCCTCAGATTATCACAGGGATTGTAGAGGCATTCGGAAACCTCATGTACAAGATAACCGATATAGGAGGAAACATTGTAAAGGGGCTGTGGGACGGTATAACGGGACTTGCCAGCTGGCTCTGGGATCAGGTTTCCGGCTGGATTTCCGGAATCTGGGACGGAATATGCAGTTTCTTCGGCATAAATTCTCCTTCCAAGGAAATGGCATGGGTTGGCGAAATGCTTGTAAAAGGTCTTGCCGGCTCCATTGACAGCGAAGGTGATTTGGCAGTCAAGGCAACCGAGAATCTTAGCCGTGACATAAGCGGAGTTATGAACGGTCTTTCAAAGGATATGAACAGCTCACTTCCCACAGACTTTGACCTAAGCGGCAATATCCGCTCGGCTTATGACGGCTTGTCCTCCGAAAAATCCCACGGCTTTACAATAGTATTAAACATTGCAAACTTCAACAATTACAGCTCTGACGATATACGTCAGCTTACCAATGAGGTTATGGAAACCGCAAATCAATTTGCCATGAGGAAAGGGGCGGTATTTGCATGAGTTATTTTACCTACAACGGGAGAAGCTCCGAGGAGTTTAAGCTCCATATTGAGAGCAAGAATGTTTTTTCCGCTCCCGAATACGACATAGAGTTTCAGTCGATTCCCGGCAGAAACGGCGATCTGATAATATCAAACAAGCGTTTTTCAAATGTCAAAATTTCCTATACCGTTTTTCTGGCGAGGAAAACTGTTTCCGATTTATCAAAAACTCTCAAAGAAATAAAAGGCTGGCTTTACTCGGAACCGGACAGATACCACAAAATAACAGATTCCTATGACAAAAACTACATTCGATACGGAGTAATACATCAGAATCTTGAGATTGAGGAGCAGTTAAACAGAGTCGGCGTGTTTACAGTTACATTTAACTGCAAGCCTTTCAGATACAGTCTTGAGGGATTAAGTCCTGTTGTAATAGAAAACGGAGGAAAGATATTAAACCCAGAGCTGTTCCCCTCAATGCCCATAATAGAAATTAAAGGGTCGGGTGATTTTTCTTTGACGGTTCAAAACAAGGATTTTAACAAAACATGGAGCTTTAAGGATATTGAAAAGGGAGTTTCCTGCGACAGCGAGCAGATGAATTTCTATTGGGAAACAGAGCTTTTAAACCAGAAGGTAACAGGTAAAGATTTCCCGGTGCTCAACAGCGGCGAAAACTTCATTTCAACCATAGGAAATGTTGAACAAATCACTGTAACACCCAAGTGGTGTTGTCTTTAAAAATGTATTGCAAATTGCTATACAATATGCTATTATTTAACTGAAAGGTAGGTTGATTTATATGTCTAAAAAAAGTGCAAATGTTACAGTTCGAGTTCAGCCTGAAATTAAAGAAAAAGCGGAAGCGGTGCTGGAACAAATAGGTATGCCGGTTTCCGTACTAATCAACACGCTTTACAGGCAAATCATTATGACCGGCGGCATACCTTTTTCTCTCTCCGTCCATAACCCCCAGACTCTTGATACAATGACGTCGGAACAGTTTGATGCAATGATGGAAAAGGGTTATAATGAAGCAATCTCAGGCAACGGAAAGAGCATAAACGAAGCTTTTAAACAGATAAACGAGGACATTTAAATGGAATATGAAGTAAAAATCACGAATCAAGCTACAGCACAGATTTATGAAATTATCTCATATATATCACATGTACTTTTAGAACCTGAAACAGCAAAAAGATGGTCAAGCTTATTGCAGGAAAAAATTTCTGAGCTGAATACCATGCCTTCGAGATTCCCTCTTATTATTGATGAACCTTGGCGAACAAAGGGTATACGAAAAATGGTTATTAAAAACTTTATCGTGTATTTCTTTATTAAAGAAAGCGACAGTACGGTTTGGATAACAGCTGTGCTTTACGGAAAACGAGATCAACTTTCCGCTTTACGTGATTTAAAAATTTAGCAAAACATTAAAAAGAGTCGAGAAATCGGCTCTTTTATTTTGTCCAAGAGGAGGTGGTGCTGTCTATGATTCCTGTTTTGTTTCCGGCAAACGCCGTTGATTTTTCGACCTTCGGTTTAGGCGCTCTTACAGACACTGTTTCCTGCGAGGTCACAGAGGAGCGAAACGGTGTGTTTGAGTGCCTTTTAAAATATCCTGTAACCGGTCAGCACTATTCGCTGATTACAAAGGAAGCGATAATCAAGGTAAAACCAAACGATACCGCAAACCCACAGGCTTTCAGGATTTACAGGATCACAAAACCCATAAACGGATTAGTTTCGGTTTACGGTCAGCATATTTCCTATGACCTTGCCAATGTTCCGGTTATGCCCTTTTCCACAGACAGCCGTTCGCCCTCTTTGATTTTAAATCAGCTTTTATCGGGCGATGCAAGGTTTACCGGCTGGACGGACTATTCGGAAGATAAGGATTTTACTGTTGAGAAGCCCAAAAGTGTGCGTGCCTGTCTCGGCGGTTCGGATGGTTCAATGCTTTCAAAGTGGCACGGCGAGTTTGAATGGGACAACTTTACGGTGAAGTTCCACACTCACCGTGGGAAAAACACAGGAGTTGTAATCGAATACGGAAAAAACCTTACAGACCTTGAACAGGACGAGGACAATTCCGGCGTTTACACTTCTCTTTTACCCTATGCCGTATATACGCCGGAGAATTCAGAAACCGAGGAAGTCGTAACCCTGCCCGAACAAACTCTGCCAA
This sequence comes from Anaeromassilibacillus sp. An172, assembly GCF_002160515.1. Lineage (GTDB taxonomy): Bacteria > Bacillota > Clostridia > Oscillospirales > Acutalibacteraceae > Limousia > Limousia pullorum. Next base: position 4,596 of record NZ_NFKS01000015.1, read on the forward strand.
TAGTGTCCTCGGAAATGACAAGAGAAAAAACTTTGATTATGGATTTTACGGATAAATTCGAGGACGGGGCGGTAATCACGGAAGAGCTTCTCCGTGGAGCGGCAAAGGACTACATAAAAAACAACCCTTTGGGCTACACAATTCCCACAGTTAAAATCTCCTTTGAACCCTTGTGGAAACAGCCGGAATACTCAGCGCTTTTGGAGCGTGTGAACCTATGCGACACTGTGACAGTCCGTCACACCTCTTTGGGAGTCAGCGTTTCGGCTATGGTCATTGAAACGGTTTACGACTCACTGGCAGAAAGGTACTCAAGCATAACGCTGGGAAATGAGAAGTCCAGCATGATAACCTCCATATCACAGGTTCAGTCCTCGGTGGAAAAGGTGGAAAATACGGTAGGCAGGTTTCCCAAGCTTTTACAGTCGGCGGTAAACAATGCCACTGCCTTAATAACCGGACAGACAGGCGGATATGTTGTGATAAACTGCGATGAAAACGGCAGACCATATGAACTTTTGATTCTCGATGAACCCAGCATAGAAAGCGCCGTTAATGTCTGGAGATGGAACTCGGCAGGATTCGGATTCAGTTCCAACGGCTATAACGGACCATATAAGACGGCAATCACTTCTGACGGAAAGATAGTGGCTGACTTTATCACAACCGGTTCTCTGCTTGCAAACATCATAAAGGCAGGTGTTATTTCATCTCAGGACGGCTCGTCATGGTGGGATTTGGAAAGCGGAGAGGTTCACCTGAGAGCCTACGCCACCTCTTCAACGGTGACGGAAATAAGCGACAGGGTCACGGAGATTGAAGAAAAGAAAATGTACAGACTGGTTATAACCTCGTCAAATGGAAACATTTTCAAAAACGGGAATATCAGCACAACTCTTACCGCCACTGTCTATTCTTGGGATGAGAATATAACGGAAAGCCTTGATAATAATCAGTTTATCTGGACAAGGGTTTCAGATGACAGCGACGATGATAAGCTTTGGAATTCTGAACATTACGGAGGAACAAAGGAGATAACCATAACCTCAGATGATGTAAAAGTTCGTGCGACCTTTTTCTGTGACCTGATAGACCCAACCACAAGAAAAAGCCTGTTGTAACAAAAACAGGGATTCCAAAGGGACCACGTCCCTTTGGCAGGAAGTTTGAAGGACAGAGTCCTTCAAGGTCTTAATAATAATACAAATAAAACAGGAGGTACTTATGAGCAAAGCTCAGGGACAATTTACAATTATTGACTATAACGACGCCTTGACCCTTACGGGTTACATAGGCTCAAACCTTGCAAAAACACAGATGTTCAACCCGGATAACAACACATATTCGCCGGACTGGACTTCATCCAATCTGGTGCTGACTCCAAGCCTTTATGTTATAGGAACAACTACAGATAAAATAACTTCAAATGAGGTCACCTCTGTAAAATGGTATATCGGAAGCTCTTCCACCGCAATAACATCTTCCGGCTCCTATTCTCTAAGCGGAACAAAAAGCCATATTCTCACAGTAAAAGGAAACGTGATGGCAGGACTTCCGGGCATTGATTACCGATGCGTCATAACCTATAAAGACCCATCAACGGGACTTTCAATAACGCACCCGCTCACAATCTCATTTTCAAGAGTTGTAAACGGCGGCGGTATTGTCGACCTGCTGGTGACAACACCCAAGGGCAATGTTTTCAAAAACAGCGAGATAGCGACCTTGACCGCCGCAGCCGAGCTTTGGAGAGGAAGCAGTGTAGACACAACCAACGTCACCTACAAATGGGCATTGATGGACCCAAGCGTTACAGGTTCCTCCTCAACGGGATATGACTCTGACTTCGGCACAGGCTGGAAAAAGCTTTCCGACACAACAGGAAAATATACCGGAACCGCAACATCCACCATAACCATATATGCGGCGGCGGTTGAAAGCTATGCGGTATTTAAGTGTATGGCAAAGGACACGGATTCAACCTCAAGCACATACAATTCAAAGTTTTATGATGTGGCAACCTTTATCGATAATTCAGACCCGATTCAGATAATCATAACCTCAACCGGCGGAGATGTTTTCAAAAACGGACAGGGTTCAACCACACTGACCGCAGTCTGCTATCAGGCAGGAATGGAGATTGATTCAGCCGGCATAGGAACATACACCTGGACAAAGTACGATAAGGACGGTTCAATAGACACTTCATGGGGAACAAACGGCTCAAAGATGGGAAAAACTCTTTCAGTAGGAACGGCGGACGTTGATACAAAAGCCACATTTATGGTGGTTGCGGAGCTTTAGCATGAGAGCAACATCACAGTTCACCATAACCAATATATGCGATGTGATAACCTCGGACACACCGCCGGACAATCCCTATTTCGGTCAGCTTTGGGTAAACACGACACAGGTTCCGCCAAAAACAATGGTGTGGGACGGCTCGGAATGGGTTGAGGAGAACGGTCTTGAAAGTCTGAGAAGCGAGGTTTCCGTCAACACCGACAGGATTTCCGACTTTCAGTCGACCGCCGACGGACTTAACAGCTATGTTTCCTCTCTCACCGAAACGATACAAACAATATCCGACAGCCAAGGGGTGATTGAAGAAAACCTTTTAAGCTCGGAAAAAAAGCTTTCAAACCTTTCCCAGACCGTAGACGGACTTACACTGACCTTTGAAGAGCAGTACATGGGAGGGATAAACTATGTTAAAAACTCAGCCGGACTTAACGGCATTACCGACGACTGGGAATACTCGGGAACCGTGTCCGTTGACTCCTCCACAGACACACAAAACAATACGGTTTCAGACTCTGCTATTGTGCTGGGATCTTCTTCAAATCTCACCCAGTACGTTTACAGCGTTGTGCCGGGGACTTATACCATAACGCTCAAGGCGAAAAAGACGTCAAACTATTCGGGGTATGTGAAAGTGATCTACAACGGCAATAAATCCGAGGATGTTTTTAATCAGGTCCCCTCCTTTGGCTGGACAGAGTTTTCGCTGACTCTCAGCGACGTGACAGACCCGACTATAAAGCTTTTCTGTTACAGCCGTGGAAGCTCTCTTTACCTTTCAGACATAACGCTCACCGAGGGCGCTATTCCCAGAAAGTGGACGCCGGCTCCCAACGAGATTTATACCTCCGAGGTCAAAATAGACCGCAGGGGTATTGAGGTTTCAAACTCCGCTTCTTCTCAGAAAACAGTTATAACCAACACGGAGTTTGCCGGATATTACAACGACGAGGTTATTTTTACCCTCAATAAGGACGAAACACTGACAAAGAAAACCACCGTAAACGGAGAGCTTACGGTGGGGAAAACAAAGTTTGTGCCTCTGGAAGATTCCTCTCAGGGGCTTAATATCGTTGTTCTTGATTAAGACCTTGAAGGACTCTGTCCTTCAAACTTCCTGCCAAAGGGACGGTGGTCCCTTTGGAATCCCTTCACTGCTCACATAAAACTTAAAATACAGGCGAGGTGATTTTTATTATGGCTTCATGGACAAGCTCTTCATATGAGGGCAGATATTTACAGCTTACAATAACCGAAACAGTAGACACGCCCGGGAATTCCTCAACACTCAGCTGGACACTGACTTCCGCCGGAGGAATAGAAACCTATTACACTGTTGACGCCACAACCGTTACAATAAACGGAACCACAGTTTACTCAAAGGGCAGAACCTACTGGAGCGACAGAGTTTTCCCTGCCGCAAAGGGAAGCGTAAGCGGAACCATAAATGTTCCACATAATTCAGACGGAAGCAAAACAGTAACAGTGGGATTTTCAACACGTGTGTATATTTACGGTTCTTTGGAATACGGCGGAACCATGACACTGACAAACATAGACCGAACCGCTCCCACGGTTTCCTTTTCTATTAACAGTATAACCGCTAAGGGGTTTTCTGTTTCTGCCACATCTTCGGCTGTCTGCGATATTTGGCAGTACAGCGTAAATGACGGCTCAAGCTGGACGCAGTTTTCAACTGCCGAAGGTACATCCGCTTCAGCGACAATATCAAATCTCACAGCCAACACCTCTTATACAGTAAAGGTCAGGGCAAGGAAAAAATCAAACCGGGTTTACGGAGTTTCTCAAAGTGTATCTGTTAAAACTCTGGGAGGTACGGAGATAAACAGCGTTCAGGATGTGACGGCTGACAGCAGCACGGTATATCTTTATCTCAACACAACAGTTTACAACGCCTCCTACACACATACACTGAAAATCAAAAACGGAAACTCGGTATACCTTACAATATCAAGCTTGAAGTGGTCTTTAGGAACGGCGAGCCGCACAGTAACCCTAACCTCATCGCAGAGAACAACGCTTTTAAACGCCATGTCAGGTTTTAAATCTTTTAAAGCGGTATTTGAGCTTACAACCTTTAACGGTTCAACACAGATTGGAACTGCATCGACGTTTACAGCCGAGGTAAAGACAACAGAGGCAAACTCAGCGCCAACACTCAGCGGTTTTTCATACAGGGACAGCAACAGCACAACGGTGAGCATCACAGGCAACAGCCAGTATCTCATACAGGGCTATTCAACACTTACAGTGACACCGGGAACCGCCTCAGCCAAAAACGGAGCGTCTATTGAAAATTACACAGCTTCATGCAACGGAGTTTCCGTTTCAAACACAGTATCCGGAGATTTGACAATCGGGATTGTTACTGCTTCCGGAAGTGTGGAGGTTGTTCTGACGGTTACAGACTCAAGAGGCTATACCTGTTCCAAGTCAGTAACAATAACGGTTATCGCCTATGAAAAGCCAAAAATCTCATCGGTTACACTTAGGCGAACCAACGATATTGAATCTGAAATGCAGTTAAAATTCAGCGGTTCAATATCTCCTGTTACAATAAACGGAACTATGAAAAACACGGTGAGATATATCCGCTACCGATACAAAAAGACAAATCAAAGTTCATACGGAAGCTATTACAGCATACTTTCAACAGCCGATATAAACGGCTCGTCCTTTTCCTATGAAAACCTTGAGCTTTGTAATCTTGACGCCAATTATTCCTATGACTTCCATCTTCAGATTCAGGACAGACTGTACACATCAACTGCGCTGGATATTTATTTTGTTGTGCCACAAGGAACACCGCTTATCGCTTTAAGAAAAGGAAAAGTGGGAATAAACACGCCCAATCCTCAGTCCGCCCTCGATGTTGAAGGGGAAATAAGGATGAACGGATTTAATATTATGGGACTGGTTATGGAAGCAATTCCAGACGATACAAACCTTAATGACCTGACTGCGCCGGGGATTTACTTTAGAAGATATGCGGCAGATACAAGCTTAAACTATCCGTGTACAAACTACGGTATGCTTGAGGTTTTCTCGTGCAGTACAAATGTGGTTATTCAAAGATATACCAAGCGTGACAGTCCGTTTACCATGTATGTCAGGTCAAAGGTAAACTCATCCTGGAACGCCTGGGTTCAAAAATCATAATTTAAGGAGGATAAACATATATAATGAAACAAATCTGGACTTTAATACAAATAGGCTTTTCCGCTTTCGGGGGATTTGTCGGCTGGTTTTTGGGAGGAAACGACGGCTTTATTTACGCACTTATGGCGTTTGTGGTAATAGACTACATAACGGGAATAATGTGCGCCATAGCCGATAAGGAACTTTCAAGCGAGGTGGGATTTAAAGGCATATGCAAAAAGGTTCTCATCTTCGCTTTGGTGGGAATCGGAAATCTTTTGGATATTTACATATTGGGACAGGCAGGCATTTTGAGAAACGTGGTGGTATTTTTCTATCTCTCAAATGAGGGCGTGTCCATATTGGAAAACGCCTCACATATCGGTCTGCCGGTTCCCGAAAAATTAAAGGAAATACTTAAACAGCTGAATAATAGAGAGGAAAAATAATATGAATTTACATAAGCTTATTCTTACTGCAAATGCCTGCTACAAAGCAGGAGAAAAAATCACGGTAAAGGGCATCATGGTTCACAGCACAGGGGCAAATAATCCGTGGCTTAAACGATATGTAGGTCCTGACGACGGACTTCTGGGGAAAAACATCTATAACAATCACTGGAACACATATCATCCCGGAGGCAGTGAGGTTTGTGTTCATGCTTTTATAGGTAAACTTAATGACGGAACAATTGCAACATACCAGACTTTACCGTGGAATCACCGTGGATGGCACGCAGGTGGTTCTGCCAACGATACGCACATCGGCTTTGAAATCTGTGAGGACGGGCTTACCGATAAGACCTATTTCGACAAGGTTTACAAGGAAGCCGTGGAACTGTGCGCCTACCTTTGCAAGCAGTACGGTCTGACCGAGCAGAATATCATCTGCCATAACGAGGGATATAAGAAGGGCATCGCATCCAATCACGGTGATGTGATGCACTGGTTCCCCAAGCACGGAAAGAGCATGGATACCTTCCGAGCAGATGTCAAAGCACTGCTTAGTGGCGGTACTTCTGAGCCTTCCACAAATCCTGATACAGGCACAACCATCAAAACGGGTGACCTTGTTAAGATCACAGGTATCAAGTATTATGGCGGACAGACCATTCCCACCTGGGTGAGAAATCAAAACTGGTATGTGCAGGAGGTTTCCGGTGATCGTGCTGTCATCAACAAGAATGAGAGCGGTACGAATGCTATCATGTCCCCGGTTCGTGTGTCTGATCTGGCTCCTGTGAGCGGTAGTGGTGCCACTACTTATCGTGTCCACACCGTGGCCAAAGGCGACACCCTCTGGGGTATCGCCGTGAAATACCTCGGTAGCGGTTCCCGCTACAAGGAGATCAAAACGCTCAACGGTTTGACCAGCGACACCATCTTCAGCGGTCAGAAACTGAAAATTCCCAACTAATTCCAAAGCCCATCGAGCCATTTCGGTTCGGTGGGCTTATTTTTGTGTTTTCCCGCCAAAACGGACTTCTCGTTTCCATTGGGTACTGAGGGAATCCCTCAGATGGAGGTTTCGCTATGCGTGAAAATACAATGAATCCAATCGAACTGCAAAAAGACTACCAATACTATTTGGCACAAAAGGCAGCAGATGAATTATTGGCAAATGGACTTATTTCCTTGTCCGAATTTAACAAATTAACGCAGATTAACCGTGACACATTCTCACCGGATTTGGTGGAGATTATGCCGAAAATAAGTTGATTATCCATGCTTTTAGAGTTAATATGTGACACTACAGAAGGGAGGTGTGACGCATGAAACGGGTCACAAAAATTGCCGCCGCTCCAACCGCAGTCTCCAAACTGCGAGTGGCAGCCTATTGCCGTGTTTCCACGAACAACGATGCACAGTTGGAAAGTCTGGATACCCAAAAAAATCACTATGAACGATATATTTCCGCTCGAGTTGACTGGGAATTTGCCGGGATTTATTATGACGAAGGAATCAGTGGAACCAAGAAGGAAAAACGCATGGAACTTCTTCGGATGATTGCCGACTGCAAGGCAAAGAAAATAGATCACGTCATTACAAAGTCGATCAGCCGCTTTTCGCGCAATACTGCCGACTGCCTGGAAATTATCAGAAAACTCCTGCGGCTCAATGTCACGGTTTTCTTTGAGAAGGAAAACATTGATACAGGGTCTATGGAAAGCGAGGTTCTCTTATCGGTTCTCAGCAGTATGTCTCAGAGTGAATCCGCTTCCATTTCTGACAATGTAAAATGGTCAATAAAGCGGCGCTTTCAAAATGGAACTTTTAAACTGATCTATCCGCCTTACGGTTACCTTTGGGACGGAAACAACCTTGTCATCGAACCAAAGCAGGCAGAAATCATCAAGCATATATTTTCTGACGTGCTCTCAGGCAAAGGCGTAGAGACGATTGCCAAAGAACTCAATGCGCAAAATATACCGTCAAAGAAGGGCGGCCGCTGGACTCCTACCACGATTCGTGGAATCCTATCCAATGAAAAATATGTGGGAGATGTCATTTTCCAAAAAACCTATACCGATGAAAGATTTGTTCGGCACAGAAATACCGGACAGCAGGATATGTATATGGTTACTGAGCATCATCCGGCAATTATAAGCCGTGAGGATTTTGAGGCGGTACAGTGCCTTACGGCACAAAGATCCAAGGAGAAAGGCATTGGAAAAGGTGGCTCAAAATACCAAAAACGATATGCTTTCTCTGGGAAGATCATCTGCGGTGAATGCGGTGATACTTTCAAGCGCCGGATTCATTCCGGTTCATATGAAAACTATGCCGCATGGTGCTGTAATACCCATCTTTCCGATAAGGCATCATGCTCTATGAAGTACATCCGGGATGATGCGTTACAAATGGCTTTTGTAACCATGCTGAATAAGCTGATCTACAGCCACAAGCTGGTCTTGAAACCGTATCAGAGGACGATTGCAAACAATTCAAAGGACAAAGCACTTGGCCAGATTCAGCGGTTAGAGCGTTTACTGGAGCAGAACTTGGAGCAAAGAGAAACCCTCACCAAGCTTACGACCCAGGGATATATCGATCAGGTGCTTTATAACCGGGAAAACAATGCGCTTCTTGCCCAAGCGGATGAATACCGGGCAAACATAGAAGCCATTAACACAAATATGACCGGCGATGTATCGAAACTGAGTGAAACCGCAAAACTGCTTCGTTTTGCAGAACAAAGCGATATGTTGCAATCCTTTGATGAAACGCTCTTTACCAGCTTTGTAGATCACATTCAGGTATTCAACCGCAGTGAAATCTGGTTTGTTCTAAAATGCGGACTTACTCTCAAAGAAAGGATTGGTGAGTGAATGGGACATACACCTTTTGGCTACCGGATAGAAAACGGTGTCGCAGTTGTTGACAAGATCGATTCCGCAAAAATCAAAACGCTATATTCCGCTTATCTCAGTGGGCTTTCTCTGGAAACCGCCGCAAATGAGGCCGGGATTAAAGCCTATCACGGAACGGTTAAGCGTATTTTGGAAAACAAGCATTACCTTGGGGATGATTTTTATCCGCCTATTATTGACCACAAAACCTTTTGTGCGGCTCAGGAGGAGCGAAAACGTCGAGCCACAAAACTTGGACGTAATCATAGAAAAAAGCAGCATCGATCCATTCGGATACCGACTGTTTTCACAATGAAACCTAGCACACAATATGACCCGAATCCCCAAAAGCAAGCAGAATATCTCTACAGCCTAATTGAAAGCGAGGTGCTGTAAATGGGAAATGTTATGGTGATCCCTGCTAGAAGGCAGGTCGGAAACACTGCCCGTCAGGACACAAAACCGAAGCTTCGAGTCGCAGCGTACTGCCGTGTCAGTACTGACAGCGATGAGCAGGCTACCAGCTATGAGGCACAGGTTTCTCACTATACAGAATACATTCAAAAGAATCCGGAGTGGGAATTTGCAGGCATCTTTGCCGAAATGTAAACCCAAGAATTGATACAAATAAATGCCGTTGTCAGAACGGTAGAATGGCTTGAAATCAAGGACTTTCGGGGATTAGAGACTCTCCGGCAGCCCTTTCTTTATGTTTATCTGCTGGTGGTATCACGACAAAGCGAGGATGGCGCTGACAACAGCAGCAGATAAAACGACAACACCCACAGGAAAAAACGGCAACAGCAGAAATCCATTTGACAACACCCTCTGACAACAGCCATAGGAAAAATTAAAATGTTTGACAAGATTGACAACGACCACGACAGATCAATCAGTCGAGGTTATTCTTGTTTTGGGCATCATCTCATCTGTTGTCCAGTCTTGTATTCGTGAGCGAGAATGGCTGTAAATCGCGTGCGAAATGAGGAACCGTGTGGAAATACTGCTGTTCAAGATTTATGCTGGACTCGTCCCATGTAAGCGGTTTGATCGAAATACGATGCGATGTCCTTGCTATTGCATTAGAATATATCGCAACAAGTTGCGAGTTTTGGCTTGACAAAGACGAACGGCCCAGTGTATAATATATGTTAACGATGAAAAGTTGAAAATGAAAACGCCGAAAGAATGGAGTGAAAGTATGGCTATTTCTTATAACAGGCTATGGAAGTTGCTAATTGACAAAAAGATGACAACGGCAGAGTTAAGAAAACAAGCTGATATAGCGCCAAACACCTTAACGAGAATGAAGAAGGATCAAGAGGTAACCATGCAGGTTCTGGAGCGGATATGTGAGGTTTTAGATACAGACTTTGGTGAAATAGTTGAGTATTACCCTGACGAGGAGCGGTAAAGCAGAATCAAAGGAACTGTACTTTTATAGGAGGATCAACATATGAAGGAACTTAACAATTCTTTTTTGGCTATTCAATATCATCTGTATGCACATCCGCTATACGCATGTTGTTCACAATCCGATGACAGCCTTAATGTCCTGATAATTGGATTTGGAGTACACGGGCAGCAATTTCTTGACGCTTCCTTGCAAAGCGGCCAAATTCGTAATAAGAAGTTAAACGTAACGGTCATAACGGATAGTGAAAACGAGAAAACGGCCTATCTCGCACAACGACCTGAACTGCCCAGCTTTTTTGACATAGACGGCACATTGTCTGAAGACGATGACAATTATGGTCGCATTTCATTTGAATCTTGCCAACTTGCTGGGAACGATCAGAATGAAAATGCAGATATACTTCAGACAATAATGTGCGAACAATATGACTTGAGGAGACCGCATTATGTTTTTATTGCACTGGGCGATGATATGTTGAACAGGGCGGCTGGTGATGCCTGTCGAACCGCAGTTGAAGTTTTTGAAATGAGTTGCTCTATCAGTTATATATGCGAAAAGAGCACATCGTCTGACGAACAGCTGTCATTCCTTTATCCGCTCTTTATTAATGCCGATATAAAGCGAATTCCTTCATATCTTGAAGTTGAGCGAATGGCGTTCAATACACACTTGGTTTGGGAGAAAAACCTAAATGTCAATTACGGAGCAGTACGTGCGGGATACAGAAAGGATTATAACCATAGCTCCTGCGTATCCAGTGTCCTTTCGCTTAAGTATAAGTTGTATAGTATTGGAATTGACTTGGAAACGACTGGCTTTGTTGAAGCAGCGAGGAGATTTGGAGGAATACTGTCAGATAAAAGCAATCGCGGGCTGAAAAATGAGCTGATCTGGATTGAGCATCGCAGATGGGTTGCGGAGAAGCTTTGCCTTGGATGGCAACATATCTCCGATCTCGAAGAGTGTGCAACTGGCATTACCAAGGATGAGAAGCGTAAGAGGCATGTGTGTATTGTCAGGAGCAGACCAGATCAGAAGCTTGCAACGGAGTTCAGATCCAATGATAACTATGATAAATGGGATAAGGCTTCGGATACGGATCTTGGTCAGCTTGATGATTTGGATCGAATGTCAGTCGAACTGCACCGTGTCTATGCCAGGAAAGCAAAAAAAGCAAAGAAGCAGAATCTCCTTTCAGGTAACAGCATAGCTGCAATTAGGTCACTCATAGAAGGCAACAAAAAAGCCCTGGTAGCATTCCAGGAGTGGTTTACTTGCCTGAAGGACGTTTGGAATGGAGATATGGGTAAGGTTCGTCAGTATAGAAGCCTGAAAATGGCCTTTATTAATGCCTCCGAGGGACTCCCTGTTGAGCGTAAAAAAGCTGTTCGTGAACAGATCAAGGCTTTTGAAACCGTTTATTATCCCGTTCTTGCTAGCATGGAATACAGGGATTGGAAACAGGATGATGTAGCTTTGGTTGACAACATTCCTTTCATCCTTACCTATACTGAAAACGCCTATCTTGCTATTCCTTTTTCAACAGGCGATAACACTGCAGTTTTTGGTAATGTTGCAGCTTCAACTGTAGTCAGTCCATCGAGAATTCTATACCTATATTATATCGAGAAAAGGCAATCGCTTAATGAACTCAGCGAATCAATTCCATATGTCATCGAATACATGCGGAAAAAGAACTTCAAGGCTGTCGTTGAATTTATTCTCCTTTACCCTGATGCTGTTGCCCCCTTTGTAACAGAGGAATATGAGAAAAGCATAGTTCAACTCGGCAATGGACGCATCAGACAGGTCAAGCGAATTGCAATTAAAGGGATTGAAGCAGTTCACGAAAACTTGACGGCTTACTTGAATCATAGGCGTACGGGTAAGACACTGTTCGCTGTGGAAAAGAATACTACCACACTATCTTATATGCTTCAGGGTGCAGGGTTTTATAAATTATTTCCTTGCTATCAGTTTGACTCATGTAGCATGAAATTTCATGATATCTCCAATTGTGAGATGCTGGGCTTTATCAGAAAGACGCCATACATAACTGTTACAGATATGGCAGCATTTAGACTTTCATCAAGCGAGAGTAGCAATCACCCCGAATTCTATGCAGATTACAAAGATCTGTGGAAGAAATACCGGGAAAAAAGCTCTGCGTGGAAATCGCTTTGTGACACGCTTGGTGCCTATTCCGAGAAAAATGATATCATTGCTTCATTCAAGCGAAAGGCCCCCAGAGACAAGGAGACAGATCAACAACGATATACCTACATTCTGCCTTTCGCCTGCAGTGAAAGTGTTACCAAGGTCCTTCGGTTTTTGAGAAGTCAGGAGATTGTTGAGCAAGGAAGCAGAGTCAGCAGTTATACGACCGACTCTTGCGAGGTTGTAATTATTGACCGGTGCGGGTATCGAAACGAGTACGATAGATTGTTTTCAAACATCTATGCATTGATGCTTCCCGGTTTCATAAGCGTTCATCTTAATACAAAGAGTAGAGAAGCTAATGTTGCTTTTGACGACCTTGTTGTAAACGGCGTTCAGGTAAGTGCAGGGAAAGCCGCCGAAATCACAGGCTTGATGGAATACTTCCGTGACAGAGGGTATGTTATCAATCTCTTTGCTGCCGATGGCAAACTAAGCTTTACCTATGCTACGCAGAGAATCAAGGAGTTGCTCACAACAGCCGGGAAGATGCTTGAGGTTTATACTTACCACAAGGTTAAAGAACTTGGCAGATTTGATGATGTCGTCAGCAGTTTTGAGATTGACTGGGAGGGAACCGATGTCAAGAGTGAGTTCGATTGCATACTGACAAAAGGGTTCAGGACTCTCTTTGTGGAGTGTAAAGCTCGATTGGACATTGAACAGGAATTCTACTACAAGATTGCTGAGTTAAAGGATCAGTTTGGAATTAACGCTACTGCTGTTCTTGTTGCAGACACACAGGAAAAGCCCTTCTATACAAGTACGCCTGTAAATGCAATGCAGCGTCGTCGTGGTAACATGATGGATGTGGTGACTATTTGGAGACCTGATGAGATCAATAACATCGGGCATACTCTTTTAAAGGTCATTAATGGAACTTATGCAAGTGAGGAGGATAAATAACATGTACAATCCTAAACCTGTTGATACTAGTGATATTTCTTTGCCGGAGGAATTGCTTGCTCTTACGGAGAAAATAGCTGAAAATGTTCATGATGTATGGGCTGTCGGTCGTATCGCCGAAGGATGGACTTATGGAGAGAAAAAGGATGCAGAGAAGAAAACTACTCCGCTCCTTATCCCATATGACAAGTTGCCAGAAAGTGAAAAAGACTACGATAGGAATACTGCGTTTGAAACACTAAAGCTAATCGTTAAATTGGGTTATACCATTTCAAAAAAGGATGATTAAAAGTTAAGAGATGCTCCGCCTTTTATAACGTTTATAAGCTTGGTTAAATAACTCAATGTTTGATAACCGTCATGATAGGTGACACATCGTGATTGGCAATGGATGGTGAATATGATGAAAACGAAGAAGGATATTTTTATTTCATATCGTAATGATGGCGTGGGAAACAACTTCGCTACAAGGATAACGAATGATTTGAAGCGTTCTGGGTATAGTGTTTATTTTAACCCTGATGAAGCGAGGAGTGGTGATTTTCCTGAAAGACTGAAGCAAGCAATAAGCGCATGTAAAGATTTTATTTGTATTGTCACAGAAGATTATATTGCTCAATTGGAATCAAATGATAAAATCTGTTGGATAAGGGATGAACTACTTTGCGCAAAGAAATTTGGGAAAAACATAATTCCATTACTGATTAATGGCGTGACGATGCCTGACGATGCATCTAAACTCCCGGATAATATTTCATTTTTTCCCAATATAGATGCATATGTTTTCCCTGAACAATATGTCAATTCACCGTATTCTCTTCTTTGTGAAGTTTTGTTATCTAAAAATGACGGAAAGAACGGATTTAGAGATGTATACAATTCAAGTGAGTTATTTGATCCTGATAAGTCATTAGAGGATATACTGGTCAAAGCGAACGATGGAGATATATGCGCAATGCTGAGCGCAGGAATCTATTATTATTATGGGGTTTCCGGCGGCAAAGATGAGCGCAAGGCTGCATTGTGGTTTAAGAAGGTTTCTGCTACCGAAAGTGAATATACTCCTATTGCTGATAAATTTATAGCCCGCATGTATTATGCAGGTAGTATGCCTCGCGAAAATCAATCGTATGAGAAAAGTTATGAATATCATGTTAAATCTGCACAGGGTGATTTGTATTCTGCTGGTCAGGTTGGATTTATGCGCAGTATAGGTAGTGGATGCATTTATAATTACGATCAAACTGAAGAGTACTTTCTTTCTATATTGGATTCGTTGGACAACCCGCGCAAGGATACATTGTGCAAGTTCTATATTGAGCACGGAGAATTTAATAAAGCTGCAGATATTTATAAAGAAATGGCAGACACCTATCCTAATGCGGCATATCAATTAGGACTTATGTACAAGCGAGGTGTATTAAGCATTCCGTTTATGCCGAATTATACAAAGGCGGCAATGTACTTTCAAATGGCGCTTGATAACGGCTTCATAATGGCTGCATTTGAATTAGGCACACTTTATTTTAATCCGGCGGGTTCATTTAAAAAAGATTTCGCGAAAGCTCAAAAGTATTATCATATTGCTGCAGAAAATGGAGATCCCAACGCGCAATATATGCTTGGATATATGTATAATTATGGACATGTGGAGAAAAATCTTACGCTGGCAATTGAGTACTTTGAAATGGCAGCCAAACGGGGGCATGTATTATCAGCAGCACATTTAGCCCTTTTATACCAGATCCCTGAGGTCCATAATTATGAAAAGGCATTCAATTATTGCAAATATGCTGCTGATTGCGGGGACGCCCCTTCTGAATTTGTTTTAGGTACATTATATTTGTCGGGAAGAGGTTGTGAACCTGATGAAGATAAAGCTTATCTGTGCTTTAAGCATGCTGCTGAGAATGGTGCTCCAGAAGCATTATCGATGCTTAAGCAGATGGATGAATTAGGGATTTAAAATCATTAATGATTTAAGGAGGCAAGAAATATGAGCAATAATCCTCCAACCGGATCTGGAACCGCATATCGTGAGAGCTTAAGAAAGCATTATGATGATCTCATGAAAGAGGCGGAAGACGAAAATAGAAATAGACTTTGCTGGATTGAGGATATGCTGGACTCCGTTTAAAAAAAATAAGCGAGAGCCTCACATAAGCACATAAGATTGAGACACTCAGAGGGGAAGAACACCTAAACCGAGGATAAGGATGTGTAAATAATGAGCGTTGGAAACGTACAATCTAAAAATGCCGATGTATTTCTGTCTTATTCGCATAATGACAGCGCCTTAGTGGAAAGAATCGCTGATTCAATTTGCGCAGCCGGTTTCTCTAGTTGGATTGATAAAGACGAATTGCGCGCCCAGGAAAATTTTAATGCTGCAATAGATAGCGCTATTGACAAATCAATAGTCTTTATAGCATTTCTCTCGAAGACTTATGTAAATAAGCCCTATTGTATTCATGAGTTTGACCGTGCTATCGATAAGCAGAAAAGCATACTGGCTGTTTGCATAGATGATGTAAGTGAGAACACAAACAGGCAAAATGCTTATCTTTTCTCATTTAGTGCTGGTCATAATATTCTTGGCTTTGGTTCTGGAATTGATGATAGTGATAGTAGTATTGAATCATTTGCCCTAGAAATCATAGCCAGTGTTCCCATGGAGCAATTAAAGAGGTACTCGGTCAGTGGCGATATAAACGATTATCCTCCTATCAGTACTCCTGATTATATTATTGCGCGTTTACGCCTTTATCATGAAAGGCAATACGAACAAAGCGGAAACTATGCATTAAATGAAATAAGAAGCGAATTGTTCCCTGCTATTAGAAACTCAGAAATAAATGTACTGTATAAAGATGACAATAATAAAGATGTATCATTAGTCAAATTCTTCTCCGAAGTAGATGGACAAGCAGATCACGACAAGCACATATTAATTACCGGAGAAGGCGGTGCAGGGAAAACTGTTTCTTTGCTTAAGACTTGTGAATACTTACTTGGAAAAAGAATAAATGCAATTTATGTTCCCCTTAGTAAAATAGATGCTGATTTGACATTGGATCAATATTTGGAACGCATTGTATGTGGTGGCAACCAAAGATTGTGGCGAGATCTCAGAGATTTGATGAGTGTGCCTTATACAACGGTTCCCAATGTTGTTCTTTTGCTGGATGGGATTAATGAAGTCTCCCTGAGTTATATAGAATTATTTGTAAAAAGGATTATCAAGAAGACCTATATTGATGCCTATTGCGGTGTCAAACTTGTTATGACATCACGATGGTTTGATAATTCGTTGATGCACAGTCTTAAAGAAAACGTTGTATCACTCGAGATGCAGCCTCTGAACAAAGAAGCCATTAACTTGTATTTACAGAACATGGGGCTTCCGTCTGTCGTAGACGAAAAAGTGCTATCTGTCATAAGGACCCCGCTAATGCTGACTTTGTTTGCGGATGTTGAAAAGCATAAAGATAAATATCAGAATATAGAAGGCATTGTTCTCGAAGAAAACCCTAATACTGCGGGGAAGATACTGAGCAATTTTTTTCAAACTCAATTATATCGAGCTGCGGAAGAAGAAAGCTTTGACAGAGCAGCTCATCTTGTGTTATTAGAGTACTTGTTGCCATCTCTCGCATACAAAATGATTGAAAAGCAATCTTTGTATTTGAGCGAAGATGACGTGTGGGATAGCATAGATGAAATAAACGATGAAGGCGAAAGATACTCTTGGTATAAGCGCGATAAACTTCGCAAGTTAATTCGCGGAAGAAGTCGAATCGATGCTGACACATTAATTGCTCTTGCAGAGGGTTCACTACATTTCCTGCATAAATCAGATTCGGGCTATGAGTTTCTGCATCAAAGTTTCCGTGATTATTTTGCTGCATTTCACATTTCAAATGAAATGAAATCTTTTGCCAAGGATGCTGAGCGAATGAATGCAGTGGAATCTGTTTTGCAGCAAAGAACATACTCTGATGA
Organism: Anaeromassilibacillus sp. An172; assembly: GCF_002160515.1. Lineage (GTDB taxonomy): Bacteria > Bacillota > Clostridia > Oscillospirales > Acutalibacteraceae > Limousia > Limousia pullorum. The sequence goes on from NZ_NFKS01000015.1 coordinate 21,947, forward strand.
AATTCTTGGCTTTGTTTCTGACATATTGCATGAAGAGAACGCTCAACCAATACTATCAGAACAAGGATGGGAATTCCCTGATAAAGAGAGCGTATCTGCATCGAAAAAGAGTGTTGCCGAACAATTATTGTCTCTGTGGAGAAACAAAGCTGGCAAATCTACGCAAAACGCCGTGGCCAACATTGTTAACATTATGAAAATCGGTCGTCAAAATCTTATGGCGTGGTGTGATTTCTCTCATCTTGATCTCAGAAAGTGCTGGCTTAATAAGTGCCGATTTACAATCTGGTATGAGGACAAATATTATTCCAGCATCTTTGACGGAGCTTGGATAGATAGAACTAATTTTCTGTCTGATGGACACGAAGCACAAATAAGTGCAATTGTTTTCGATGGCATATCGCGAGTTTTTAGTGGAGATAAAAATGGAGTGGTTAAGGTTTACAGTGTAGCTAAGCACGTTTGGATTGATTCAATTCAATTGCAATCTAGTGCTGTTGTTGATCTTGCGTGGGAAGACAACAATGAAATGTTGGCCATCATGTATGAAAATATTGTTTTCTGCTATTCTGTAAAAAAGAAAGCCGTTGTAAGCAGCTACGGTAATAACAGCAAAAGCAAAAACTTCAGGTATGTTCAGTTCACCAAAGATAATGAGGTCAATGTTTCGTTTGACTTGGAGCCCTTGATTTGGTGCGATGTTCACGGAAACAAACTGCCATCAGAACTATCTTATGACGTACCGGCAAGATGTGCAAAATGGAATCCTCGAAGAAAAGAATTTATCAGAAGCAATATGCTGCAACTGATTTCCGTAGCCCGTTTCGATGATAGAACTCTTTCTTGGGAACTTCCTCCAACTTTAAAAAAGAAATTGGATGATGATAATAGGTTGCGCAAGGAATCTCAAGAGAAAACGAGGGCTACTCAATATATGAGTCTAAGAGACGCTGGTGCTACAGGAAGCGGAAGCATATGCTGCATTCAGTATAATGAGAATGGTTCGAGAGTCTTAGTGGCAATTCAAAATTTACTGGTCGAGTATGATGCAGAATCTTTTGATGTGCTTAACAGAAAAGTATTCTCGGCGAACATCCAGTGTGCATGTTATTTGAGAAATGGGATCGCGGTTGGTTCTGGAACTAATTTGATAGTTTTAGATTCAGATTTTTCAGAGGAATCGGCATTACAAGGATCACAAATTAAACAGATAGGGGTAGTCTCTGAAGATTATGAGGGAAATGGATATTATGTTTTTTCTTCAAATGGAGAAGTAAAAAAACTCAACCATGAACTGATAGTTCAGAACATGCGATTTACCGGAAGTAAAACTGGTTGTGTGTGGGTTCGTGATAGATTAACTAACAGTATCCAGATGGCATTTTTGCCTTGGAAGCGTTTCCCATTTGGAGCGCGTTATTCCTACGAAACGGATCGTATTGAACCGCTAGGATGGAGATATGAATTTGTCGATATTCCCGAATATAGTGATGACGATGAGCAACGGGTTTACAAGATGGATTCATCTTTGTTAGTAATAGAGCGTTTTCCGCCGTATCGAAAGTTAATATATTCAAATTACACCGGCATTTGGATTTTTGGGTGTTCATTTAATGGCATTCATGGAGATATGAGCAATCGTCGAAATATCAATTTTCTGATTCAGAATGGAGGCATAGTTCATGACATCACCGAATAATATGAGCGTTTCTCTTTATGAATTTGATGTTCAGGGAAATTGCTATGCAGACGTTGTACTTCCGCCCTCCGGCAATAAGATTTCAGGCTTTAGAGTTAAGTTGGGCCCCGGCGGAGGAATCATGGTTCATATGCCCTCTGGCATGGGAACCTCATGGAGCTTCAAAGAAGTAGAATGGGCAGAAGTTAGAAAACAAATAACTGAAGAGTATAGGAAATCAATCAATGATCAGCCGATACTGGTAAAATTGCATAGCTTTGATGAAAAGAATAATTGTTTGGCCGATATAACACTTCGTGATACAGGCGTCGTGATTAGCAATTTAAAGGTTATGCCCGGACTTGGTGACGGTATTATGGTACATATGCCATCATGGATGCATACCCGATGGTCGTACACGGAGGTACAATGGAGTGAGGTGCGACAGATAGTCACACGAGAATACTTGGCGGCAGCATCAGCAAAAAAACAATCAGATAGATCTAATACAGGTGGGACACAGATTTGCACTTTCTATTCATCAGTTGTCAGGGTTGAGGCTGATGCGATGGCTACTATTACGTCTACAAATGAACAAATAGATGGTATCCACCTTGTGCACACAAAAGAAAAGGATATCATACAGGTTTTTATGCCCAGAGAAATGAACTATTACTGGAATAAAACCTGCATCGAATGGGACCAGTTAGTTGAAATCGTCACAAATGAATATAGGAGACAGGTGTTAGGTGAAGATTATGAATACATATCTGATTCAGCCACCATAGAATTTCGTCGTGTTCAGGAAGTTACATCTTGCATGGCTGATGTTAATCTGCCGCACAAGAAAAGCACAATTAAAGGATTCAGAATAAAGAAAACAAAAGGAGAAGAGCGAGTCGTTATTTCAACGCCCAAATGGATGGGACGTTGGAATGATAGCAGATTGACATGGTATGATTTGTGCTCCTTAATAACAAGTGAATACAATAAATCATTTAAAGTTGAGGGCAAAGTCCCAGAAAGCCATCAGAAACCAATAGACAAAACGGTTTTGTCTGAGGATGACGAGCCATCCACAAAAAGCGATCTGGTCATACATGGTCCCAAACAACAGGCAAAAGAAAAAAACGAGCTTGGGCGTATCAAAAACGCCGAAAACTCATCTTTCATTTTCTATCCGAGAACCGTACTGAGAGCCGTTGACTCTTCAGACAGCAGTGGCTCAGATTCTAAAAAGAAACTCTTTGATTTAGTATCTGCACTTAACAAAGGGTCTTTAGGCGGCATTGGCCCGTTTGAAATAAACATTCTGGAATGGATCGCAAAGCTTCGCTATGTTTCAAGCACGATGCTGGTTGACCTGATAAAAGCAGGATATGTATCATTTGGCTGGAGAAACGAAGTTACTCAAGCGAAACTTAGCAAGATAATAAACAGAATGGCGAATTACCAGATGATAACATTAACCAGATTCGTGACGGTAAATGATGACGGGAGCTTAGATAGCAGTAATTACTCTACAATGAGAATAATAACACTGGGGCGAAATGGCAGTATTCTTTTACATGAATTGGGTAAGAACGCTACCCGATATAATGCTTTTGATATTTTTCAGGACGGTAATACGGTTAAGCGTTTTTTGACTGCCAATCAGTGGCTGGTTTATTGGTTAAAGACATATAAGGACGAAATAGGTGAAGATTATGAGACAAGCTGTATCATTCATCTAAAAGGTGTAGAGTATGTTGGCGCAAGGATATACGCCACTGTAACGATAAATGATTGTCCAATGATAGCGGAGCCGGTTAGGCGCGTAGAAGAATTTGAGATCGAAAGTAATAAACAATGGCTTCGTGAGAAAATTGAAAGATTGTCTCTACTGTTTGCCAACCTGGATCAGCTTTACCATGGCAAAGCTGAAATTAGTTTTCCTCAGAGACCTATAATAGTTCTTGTCTGTGAGGATGATGACCACATGCTTGAAGTATGGGAATCTATTAAGTCGCTGCCAGAGATCAGCAATCAAGAGATCTGGTTTTCCAGTGATCTTAGGATTTTCAATTATAACAAAAGAGGAAAGAGATTTCTGCGCTTTATTGAAGGTTCACTGCAGCCGATTGATTTAAAAGGGGTTTTGGGAGTAGACAACGAGTTGAAAACTTCCATTTCAACGACGGATGACGGTGAGCAGATTAGTTGATTTTTTCGAAGGTGCAAACATGAATAATTGCCCTTACTGCGGATCTGAAGATATATATTTCAGCAAAAAGAGAAAACTATTTGTTTGTGAAGATTGTGACAAAACATTTTCTGAACAACAGCTTTCTGAAGGCGCAAAGCCCAAATCTTCAGACGGAGGCCTTGAGCTTTTCTTCAGTTATGGACACGACAGGAACCGCCTTCTTGTTGAACGCATAAAAAGGGACTTAGAGAAGCGAGGACACCAATCAAGGTAACAGGATACGAGAAAATATGGACAAAGCGAAAGGAAGTACTAAGCTGAGCCTTCTGGTAAAAAACAGAAAGAATGAAACCCCCATTGGAAAACCAAGGGTCTATTTCTGTAGCACCAAGGTGGATCAGGAAATGTATTTTGAAGATATATCAGATGACATCTTGAAAATAGTAAATTGCTCAATCTGGTATAAAAATAGTGAGGATATTTCTGTCAAAAATGACTTCGGAAATGACTTGACTTTTTCTGAAAACTTTTTATCACAAGTTCAACTTGTTGTTATACCGATATCAGAAACCCTGCTGACAGATTTGGAAAATTCACTTATATATATCGAAATCAAAACAGCAATTGATAAGTCCATAGCTATCTTGCCAATCATGATGGAAGAAGGGCTTGAGGCGCTATATAAAAGCAAATTTGGAGATATTCAATTCATCTATAAAAAGAATGCAGAAAATTATCAGCTTACATATGAGCAAAAATTAGAACGATTCTTGCTTGAGGTTTTGGTCGGGGATGAGTTATCTGCCAAGATAAGAGCCGCCTTTGATGCTTATATATTTCTTAGCTATCGAAAAAAAGACCGTAGTCTGGCTCAAGAACTAATGAGACTGATTCATCAAAATGAGTCCTGCCGCAACATTGCAATTTGGTACGATGAATTCCTGCTTCCTGGGGAGGATTTTAATGTTGCGATTGAAAAAGCATTAAAAACAAGTGATCTATTTACAATCATGATTACTCCCAACTTAGTCGAGGAGTCGAACTACGTTACCGAGATTGAATACCCTTTAGCTCGTAGTGAAGGAAAACATATCATACCTATTGAGATGTATCCTACAGATGAGGAGCAGGTGAAGGCACAGCTCGATGTAAAGTACATTCTCCGTGTGCGCGAAAGAGACTTTAATACAAAACTGACCAATGAAATTAAAGAGATATCACTGTCGACATCACCTCGTTCTCCAGAACATGATTTTTTTATTGGTTTAGCCTTTTTGAATGGAATCGATGTTGAAGTTGACTCCGAACGGGGAGCTTGTCTCATTGAGTCTGCCGCCCGGCAAGGGGTTGTAGCTGCATTGAAAAAAATTGTTCGAATGTATGAGATGGGCGAAAGCGTAAAAAAAGACTTATCAGCCAGTATTAGATGGCAGCAAAACCTTATAGGCATACTTCAAGCCAAAATCGCAAGTGAAATAAACAAGATTGATATGTCATTTGCTGAAGAACTATGGCATCTTGCGGCACTCTTTAACAAAGCACAAAAACCATCAGATGCTGAGATGGCTTACCTTCGCCTTTATGAATATTGTAGCCAAAGTCAGGACGATCTTAATGAACACATTGTTCACTTGCTAACGATTTCCTGTAACAATCTTGGAAGTATTTACTTATTGAAGAATGAATCATCTCAAGCAATGGAATATTATTCGTATGCTATAAAACATATAAAGAGCTACACATATGAAGATAAACCTGATTTTAGACGAGACCTATCCGTGACGTATAGTAATTTAGGAATGGCCTATGAATTTGCAAAAAACTATCAATCTTCAATCGAATATTATGAAAAATGTTTGGAAATCCGAGAATGGTTATTGCAGAGCGTTGGAGATTATCAGGATTTAAGAAATATCTACAACTGCTACAACAACCTTGCGTGTGTTTGTGAAAAAGCGCATAGAGATTCCGAGGCTGAACAATACTATAAGAAAACTATAACTATTGCTGAGTTATTAGTTAAACAGTCAAGAGGTAACTATGAAAGGAATGAGGCATTGGCAAACTTGAAAAGCGCTTACAACTCAATAATTGAATTCTATTATAACACTGATGACATTTCATGTGAACAGAGATTCCGGCAAAAGAGAGATGCCTCTCTGCGGCAATTAAAAGCAATAGAACCTTAACAATGCAAAGAAGAATATTTATGCCAATCTTCAAAGAGAGCCAAGGATGAAAGTCCCTGGCTCTTTTTTAATGCGTTTGTTCGTGTTCCTTGGAATCTGTTATAAAGAATCTAGTGGTATCCGCAATGCTTCTTCTAGTGGTAACCTGAGGCTTTTTATTATAGTTGGATTTTAATTTCAAAATACCAAGCACTTTCTCCAAATTCGGATCGTCAAGATCATCCCACTCTCTAATAAACGGGTGCAGTTTGGCAAGAACGTGCTTGTGGGCAGATCCAGAGGATTGTGCTTCATAAGCCTTCACCTGATTTATATCAGCAGGAAGCCAGCCCCGGATCAACATAAATGAATTCCAACGGCTCTGTTCAATTTTCGCAAGTTCTTCTTTGCTGTTGCTGTTTAATTGGTCTGAAAATTCCGATAACACTTCTAGGCTTTTCAACGCACCGAAATCCAAATAATCTTCTTTGCTTGCCAGAATGCACTTTGCCGCAAAGAAACGGTAACATAGTCCTATCGCTGTCGAAATCGAGCTATCGGCATTGTATGAGAAGCTATAGAAGTCGTTTTCAGCCGAACGCTTGCATTCTTCCAATGCCTCTTTCAGTTTCTTCTCATCCTTTTTATCTAAGTCATTATCCAGATAATAAAATTTGTGAATTTGAAGAGCAATTCTATTCAGAACAGAATCTTCGATGATATTTTTATAATGATAGGTCTGGGCTGATATGCCAAACGGGAACAAATCATATTTGTTGTAGTAGGAATCACCTGCAGCCTGCCCTGCAAGAGTCAAATGGCTTGTGAGATATGAGTTTTGTTTTTCTGAGACTTTCACGCCAATAAATGGGGTCCGATCAAAGGTATCTCTGCTTCTGAGAAGCCAAGTTCTGAGTTCCATTGCAAATCGGATATTTTCAAGGTCATCTGCATAATCCACAATAAAGTAGTTTCCGTATTTTAGAGCCTCAGCAATATCGTCATCCGGCTCTTTTCTATGTACTGCCTTGTTGTCGGAAGGATTGATCTGTAATTGACCGGAAATCAACTTTGGAAAATCCGTTTCTTTTATACTGCACCTAATAAACTTTGACCGTATACAAGTGATGTCAGGGCAACCAAACACGCCGGGACATTCCTGTTGGAATCTGCTTTCCAATACATCGGCGTTTTCTCCCAATAACGTTATATCTATCGGATGTATGGCTCCTAAATATGCGCTGGCAATGCTTTCCTTGACAAAGCAATAATTCATTTCCGAACTGCCGAAAAGGATAACTTTTGTACTGTTTTCCGATTTTGCGCCGTTCAATGCCGGAAGGAAAAGCGGCACATCACAAAGAAGTTTATGAACAGTGTCACGGTTTTCGTCTGCAATATGCACTTTAAAATAAATGCCATTGCCCATCTGACTCGTGTTTGCATCAATGAGCATAGACGCTGTTTCATATTTTGCGCTTACATAAATATATGTGTTGTCTATTAGTTCCCACTTTTGCTTATCTGATAGTTCAATAACAGCATTGAATAATTTATCTAAAAGTTCCAGACATTCATTTAAGTTTTTTTCTTTGTCTTCGCTCATGAAAAGGAATACGATTTGAGGGCGGCAAAATTCAAACTCCCCTATATGCTGCAAATTGATAAACTCATCAATATTACGTGCAAATTGTATTCCGTTAACCGCTGTTTTTACAGGGGAAAATAAAGCCCATTCATCGTTAGGAAAGGTAGATATTACTTGATAATTAGTGCCTGTTAGTGTGTTTGCAAAACAGCATTTAGCCTTTGGCTGATTAGAAAAAGAAGGAAAAATCCCTCTTTCCGCAACTCGCTCTTTCTGGATAAGCTCCTGCTTTGCTCTTTCATTTCCTTTTCTTGCGGCAATTTCAAAATTTTTTTGTGCTTCAGATTCATCGCCGTTTTTTCTGGCGAACTTGCCTCTCAAATAATAACATTTTCCGATATCTGTTGTTTCGTTTGCAGACTCATGGCTGATAATGTGTTCTATTTTAGCAAGAATTTCCTCATAAGATATATCTTTTATTCCTGTCTTTTCGTTTAAATACAAGAATGCGACTTCAACAACGGCTTTTGCATACTTTTGTGCAAAAGCTGTTTTTAAATACTTGACAGCAGTTTCAGATCCTTCTTCCTCATAGTGTTTATATAAAAACCAGTAAACATACGGTTCTGCCGCACCGGTAGAAATACTCTTTTTCAACAGTTTTATTCCGTTCCCTACTTGACCTTCAAATCCTCTTTCCTTACTCTTGGCAAGTTTGCAAAGAGTAAGACCTTTTAACTGATATGCTTTTGCCAGCTCTTTCATTGGCGCATTTTGTTCATGTCTCTTAAGCCAGTTTTCTACACTTCTATATGCTGCAGCAAAATCGCCATGATCGAATGAACTTTGAACATTGAACAATTCTTCAAAAGAGGTTGTTACTGATTCGGGCACCCAGATATACCTCATCCCAAGGTCGTTTAGCAAATAAGTTTTTGCATTTTGAATTCCTCGCTTATTGCGGGCAGTAATCGGTACAGCGTATTCCATTGAGAATAATCCAAGCATAGCTGACGCAAAAATATTGGCTATGGCAATAGATATGTATTTATGCCCGCCGTTTAATAATTTTATAAACTTACCATGCGCCGGCTCGGAAATGCTCTCCGGAGTAATAACTTTGGCTATACTTTCCAATTCGGAACGTAAAAATTGTGAAAATATTGCATTTTTTAATAGATCCACAAAATGCCGTCTGAAACATTCTGCAAACATCTTTTTTGAGTATTTCTCATTGTCCCCGTGGAACATCTCTTGCACAAAAAGGGCTATTTTGTTGCTTTTGTGGATGTCAACGATAAATTCTTTATAGTCGTTTTGTTTTGCTCGTTCTTTAATGTATCTAAATAGTTCTTCAGGCATGAGAAACGCTAAAAGTTCTTCTCCCTTTTTTTCCTTGTGCCCCTCAGGAAATGTTATTAATGCAGAATCCGCATAAGATTTTACGCTTACAAAGAGATCCTTATAAAGGCTTTGAATTCCGAAGCTCTTATAGCTTCCCTTTGTGTGAAAGAAAATATCAGGTTCGGATTTTTTGGGAAAATTGTTTTTTTGATTTGCTCTAGATTCGAACTTCATGTTACACCCCCCTTACAAATTAATTGTAATACAAAAACTCGCAGTTGTCAATATATTGGAAATGTTTTTGCTTTAATATATATTAATCTCGAATCTATTGGACAACAAACCAAGAACATCAATTCCATATTGTTCTAAATATCCCATACAATACTGGTGGAAGGTTAAGAATATAAACATAGTTAATAAACGGGGGAGACTAAAAAATAACAGCGAAATAGGTCGGAAGCAAATAAGTGAAGATATATCGGAGTTTGACAAGATGACCCAGTTAAAGAGGGTCAGAGCTTACAACCTGCTTTGATGGAGCGAGATGTACTCTTGGACTGTGTAATTCAATTGATGACGGTTCATTTAAGTTTTTGAACTATTATTTTCAAGATTCTGATTGGAGTAAAAAACTCAGTCTTTCATGGGATGATACAAACTGAAAGAAGTATCTTAAAGGGCAAAGCCAACTCTCTTGTACACTGCAACTCAAGATATCGACTTGTGGGTATCAAATAAATATATTGGAAAATATTATGAGATTTCTCTCTGATAGCTTGATTTGTTGGAATGTTTCGGAAATTGTCTTATCGATCGTTGGACGATTTTTGTGATACAACATAAATGTAAACAGCAAACTGCTGAAAAAATATTAGGAGGTTTTTCTCATGAAGAAAATCAAATCCCAAGTTAATCTCAAAGACAGAATCGTGTGCGTTACAGTGACGGGAGCGCATAAGTTCTACTATCAATCCAGCAAGTCCAAAGAACGTCTTTACCTTTTCACAACAGAGGACTTCTCCGGCTCGGTTTTTGCATACTTCCGTGATAACGGCAGATGTATGGGCGACTGCGGCTTCAGTCTTACCATTAAGGAACTCTATGAAGACCGCAAGATGTACCGCAATCCCAGGATTGGGAAGATCTTCGACCGTCTGCCCGGAATGATCGACTATGTGCTTCGTGAGGCAGTCGAGCAGAAAGAACAGGTCAAGCACAACAACAGAGTCAACAATGCAAACAAGGTCATTTATGAAGACCGTGAACTTGCAGCTTAAGGGAGGTATACACTATGAAAAACAATCAGCAGAAAACAACACGCCTTTCTATTCTAAAAAAGGGAAAGGTCAAACGCATCGGCTTCTTTGAAAAACTCGGGCTTATAATTGCCGGTTATGACGGAGCGGCAGCATCCGGGAACCGAAAGGTGGTACTGCTTGATGCATCGTCGGCAAGAGCCGTATCCATTCTTGAGTTGAGCAGCCATTAACCTCCATCCGGCAGACAGTTATACTATTCTGTTGGATACAACAAACAAAAACAAGAGATTATTGTATATCCGGTTGTATTGTCTGGACATCTCACGTGTTAATGGTTGGACAATCTCGGATTTACAATAGTATCGTAATCAGTTCGGAAAATAAATCAAGATTGACGAAAGGGGTGCCGGTTATGTACCGAACAATATTGTTAATTCTTTATCTCGCTGTGCTTATCCCCTCGGTGACGCATCTGATCCGATACAGAGAGATACCGTCATCGAGGCGATTGAGTGCCGGCCTCGGAGTTTCGGGAGTTCTTCTCTGCCCCGTATGCGCTGGGTTCTTATGTGAGCTTCTGACTTCGCTGCTCAGTATAGGTTTGTTCCTGCTTGTTATTATCGGCGGCATGGGTCTGATGGTAAAATCAATTTTCAGATAGGAGGAGAGTTATGGACGACACATTAAACATTCTCGCATACGGCGGAATCGCAGTTCTTGTCATACTTCTCATAGTTTTTGAAATCAAGGAAGGCAGAATCGGCAGGAACCATACTCCGCAGAATGGAGGGTATGAATATTATACCGAAAGCGGTGAGACACTCCGGGTCCGTCATGTCTTCGGCTCTCTGTATAAGGCATATGTGTTCGGTTACTGCCCGGTAGCGACAAAGAAAGACCGGTTCGGTGTTTACTTTCCGGTTCGCGCACGCTCAGCCTCAGAGGCGGAATACTTCATCGACGGAATATATCGAAGAGGAGGATAAGCGCTATGACATATCATGGTCCAAAGCAAGATCCCGAAAATATAACCGTATTATCAACTTATAGAAATTGAAGGAGGAACATCTGATGAATAATTTCGGTTTCGTTTTTGCCACAAAGATGCTCGTGGAGGGCAGGAGAAAAGTCAGATTTATGTATCGTGAACAGCCTGACGACCACAATGACAGCGGGTGGAGATTCTTCTGCGGCGATGAAGATCAGGAATATGCAGATAATCCCGATAACATCGCTATCTTCGACATCAACACCATTCTTGAAATCGATGACAGCATTTTGCCGCTTCTCAACAGTCCTTTCGGCACGGCATTCGAACGTGAAGATGAGAATGCACCGTTCGAGGTATCGAAGGACTTCGCTTTCGACGAGGAGGACGACTGATTATGCTACATCGACCGTATATCCGGCAGGAAGTGCGGCAGGAAGTCGAGAACAGGGCTCAAAAGAATAGTAAGGGGCAGTTTTTGGATGCTAATACCTGTAAGCCGATTGACGGCAAGTACGACCTTGGTCATAAACCCGGGCACGAATTCTGGAGGGAAGCGGAAAAGGCCGAAAAAGAAGGACTGACCCAGGAACAGTTCAACAACAGAATGAACAACCCCGATCTTTATCATATTGAAAGCCCGCACGAAAACAGGTCGCATTCCCACGAGATGCCAAAGGCTCAAACAAACAACAATACACAAGCCCATAATAATGCCGATAAAGGAGGAAAACCAACAGTGGGTAAAAACGAATTTCTGGACAGTATAAAGGTTGACCAGGCAACTATCGATAAGACAAATCAAGTCTCAAAGAACGCTGCCAAAAACATGAATAATCAATCTGGCAAGAAAGGCGGACTTGATAACGGAGGCCGCGAGAGGGGCGATATCGGACCGATGAGCCACGGTCGCGAGAGTGGCAATAAAGGCGGTCCCGCTCCGTCTCCTCACAGTTCATCCAGCGAAGGTCATTCTTCAAACGGTCAGGGCGGATCTCACGGACATTCCTCCGGAGGTCAAGCATCTTCTTCAGGACACGGCTCCGCCGGCTCGAGTTCGAGTAGTGGACACAGCTCGGGCAGCTCAGGAACGGGCGGACACGGTTCGGGCGGTCAAGGTGGCGGAGGCCACGGTTCTTCCGGCGGCCATGGAGGGCACTGATATGATCAAGCATACATTAGAAGGACTTTCAATATTACAGTCACCGCCTCAGCTCCAGGGCAGACTCAGAGCGCCGGTCGTCAGGCTGAATGACGGGCTGATTTTAGATGACAGCGTATTCGAATGTCCTACCCTTGTAATGGGACAGGTAGGATCAGGCAAAACCTATTTGATGGAAGAAATCATGACGCCGATTCTGAGGACTGCCGAAGAAATGAATGAGAATGTGTTCATCTTCTGCGCCAAGAAGGACTTGCTGAAATTCAAACGTCCTCAGGATATAGTTATATCGGTTGACGCAACCGCACCAAACTCCTGTTGGAATATCATTGAGGAGGTTGCTGTCAGCAAGAATCCGGAACTTACCGCCAGGGACATTGCGAAAAGTCTTACAAAAGACCAGCGGTCGGATCTTCAACCTTTCTTTGAAAACAGCTGTAACGACCTTCTCTTCAATGCGATTATGGCTGTCTACGAAGACGGGTTAGAGAAAGGTGTTAAATATACCAACTGGCATTTATTTGATTTCCTCGACAAGGTTTCATTGAACAGAGATGCGGAAGTTTCCTGGTATGACGTTGCGAGAACCAGACCGGAAAGATTTGCACACATTCTTGATTATCTCGGTGATGGTCTGGATCAGGGCTACGGTATCATATCGGAAATCCGCACGCTTATCCACGAGTGCTTCTGGGGCAGCTTTTGCTCCGACAAAGGACAGTTCTCGGCAATTGATGCTCTCAAATCGGGCGGAAAACGGATATTCCTGTACTACGACCACGCCAATGCTTCGGAGGCTTCCATAAAGATATTCCAAACAATCCTGAATCTTCTTCTGAAACACTCTGTTGATGAGGAAAACGGCAGAAGGTCCTGGTTCTTCCTTGATGAATTCAGTCTGTTGCCCGAAACGGGAATCATCGACTCTATGTCCCTCGGAAGAGGCGCGGGATTTAGGCTGTTTGCCTGCATCCAGTCGGCTCAGCTGATGACCAGACGCTATAAAAAGGATGATGCCAAAGCACTTCTCAGCCTCTTCCCCAACATCATTTGCCTTAAAGTGCAGGATGCTATGAGCCGGTCGATTCTTTCGGACAGATACGGTGAGTGCCTTACATCCTATAGCTTTAACGCACCCATGCAGAAGGTAATTCAGCACGACGAACACAGAAAGGTAGTTGCCGATTACGATTTTACAATGATACAGAATAAAGGCGACGCCCTTATGAGCATACCGAACCTGAGCGATTCACCGTTCTTCTATCACGGCTACAGAAAGGAGCTTGAAACTATATGAAAAATACATTCAGACCGTCCGAAATACCGGCACTCAGCGCACCGGTTACATCATCAAATCTTCGAAATGCCAGAAATCATCCTGCAGTTAACCTTGGCAGCTGTACCCCGTTTCAGCTCTTTGAGAACACGGGGGTGTCTCCAAACGGAACGGTATGCATCATCGGAAATCCTGCAAGAGGAATCGGGACCGCCAAAGCGCTCATCCGCCGCAGTCAGAAACCCTTTCTCTTCCTGGGAACAGCAACGGATAGTAATTCGGTGTTCTCGTCCTTTAATCCCGAATGGACCAGAAACTCCGCACAGGAAACACTTCCCCGCAGAAATGGCGCGCTGTATTTCACCAAACCTTACGCAGCCTATCTGGAAATCTGCGAATACATAGAGGGCTGGGCGCAGGACCATTTCATCATCTTGCATCTCGGGAACGGCCTGCAGGCCGGTGTTGAATTAATGAACATCCTCAATGCAACCGGACAATCACTTCTTTTCTGCGAGTCGGTTCCTCAAAGTCTCCGCAGCAGTGATATGCGGACTATAACTCCGTTGGAGTTTATGAAACAGATGCATTACCTTCTCGTTTTCTCTTCCGGTGCAGAAACAGGCGAGTTGATTCAGCTCCTTCCCAAGTACCAGTACGAAAGAGTGACGAATACCACGGGAATCAACACATTCAGAAGCCGCTCCTTCTTCCATCCTTTTCACAGCCACTGCGGGCACGGCTTTTCCGCCAACCAATCAAGAACCCTCGAATTCAAGAAGGATGTCTTTGAAATGGATGATTTACAGAAAATATTCGGAGCGGGATATATGCTCGTATATAACGCCGGGCAGAATACCGTATTCATTGCTCAGTTGATATAAGAACGGAGGAACAATATGAACAGTTGGATAATCCACAATGATAATTCTTTTGGTTGGACATCACGTTGGAACAAATGTATATTTAATCTATTTACGGTTGGATACGATACGGCGTACAATAAAGATAACAAAAACAAGTGGATATCAATCCGCCGTCCATAAGGAGGACATGAAAATGAAAGAAAAAACCTATTCCGAAGTAATCGCAAACGCAATCAAGTCCTATCTCAAGGAAGATGACTGGCACTTTTCTTTTGATGAGGAATCCGGATTATTTGAATACGGTCTTTCTCTCAGGAGCAAGATCAAGAAAATCAGCTATATCGTTGACGTGAAGGAAAGCAATTACATCGTGTATGCCATCGCTCCGATCGGTGCCGATGAGGAAGACAAAAAAATGATAGCGAACATGGCTGAGTTCGAACTTGACATGATAGATGGCGAAATACGCTTCAAATGCTTTGTCGACTGTGACGGCATTACTCCCACCGAAGACATGGTGCGTCATAGTATTCACTGCCCTGCGGCAATGTTCAAACGCTACGGAGCTGGAATCGTTGACATCATCTATGGCAATGCCACCGCGAAGGAGGCGGTTGAAAAGTGCGAGAAAGCGACGGAAGATGAGATGCGTTCTCTCCTGAGCGAATTGATGGAAGGTGAAGGCGGAAGCGAGTTTAGCGAAATGCTCACAAAACTCGCTGAGCGCCTGGGTGTGCCAGAGGAGGACAATGACGAATCCTCCGACACAGACTGTGTTCCTGCAATGATCAAAACCGACTTGTTCGGCACGGAAGGAGATGATGACTGATGAACACCATTATCAAAAGCAGTAACGGGATCTCTCTTGTTCCGATTGAAAGCCGTTTGCTTACCGACCGCAAGCTGTTTATTGAAGGAGAAATCAATTCGGCGTCGGCGTGTGACTTTGTGAAATGTATGATGCTGCTGATCAAAGAGGATGCTGAAAAGCCTATTGATGTCTACATTAACTCACCCGGCGGTGAAGTTGTGTCCGGCATGCTGGTTCTTGACACGCTGAAAGGATTAAAAGCAGAGATCAATCTTCACTGCATCGGTATGGCGGCCTCTATGGCAGCGATTCTGCTCTCGGCGGGCGAAAAGGGACACAGATTTGTCAGTCCCCATGCGAAAATCATGATCCACGAACCTCTTATTGCCGGGGGTGTCGGAGGCAGTGCATCTTCCATCAAAAGAACCGCCGAAAGTATTCTCGAAACAAAAGCAATGACCGTTGAGCTTCTTGCAAACAGCACCGGTCGCAGCAAAAAAGAAATAGAAAAGGCTATTTCTTACGATAACTACATGAACGCTGAGGAATGCATTGAATTCGGTATTGCCGACAGTATCGAAACAACTATCGTGTGAGGAGGGAAAGCATGGATAAAGTCATTCTCGCTAAAAATATAATTCTTGACAGCGAACTCGGACACACACGGCCGAACGATAATCAGATGATCCTCGGCGGCACAGGCTCCGGGAAATCGATGAGCATCGTCCTTCCCACATTGTGTCACATGAGGGACAGCAGCCTGATTGGCACATTCGCCAAAAAGAGTGTTGTTTCCAACGCAGTGGCGTATTTTCAAAATCTGGGCTACAAGACGCATGTATGGAATCTCGCAAACCCGAAAAAGGGTGATAAAATTCCCGATCCCTTATCTTATGTAAATTCCGATGATGACGTCCAGGAACTTGCGAGACAGATAGCCAACGGCAATCCGGAATACAGCAGAGCCACAAAGTTCGATCCCTACTGGCGCGAGGCTTCAGAGTCACTTATGACCGGGTTGATCTATTATGTACTGATGACGGCGGATTCTCCGAGTATGAAAAAGGTAATTGACCTTTTCTATCAGGTAAAAATCAAGGAAGACGGACGCGCAATCAGTACCTCCGTAGACTATATCTTTGAGTGGCTTCAAAATAAAGCACCGAATTCTATTGCGGCAAGAAAGCTGAGTTCCTTTGCTCAGTTGCCCTATGCAACTGCAGGGTGTGTTCGCGACGATCTGGAAAAGGCAATTCAGAATATTTTTCCCGTATCTATTCAGAAAGCAATGAGTGAAGATGCTTTTGTAAATTTCGAGGAGTTTTCCACGGACCGCACGGCAATCTTTATTCTGACGAGCCCTGTACGCACAGCGCAGTATGGTTTTGCAAATCTTTTGTTCAGCATTGCTATCCGTCACCTGATGGAGTTTGCCGAAACACAAAAAGATAATCACCTTCCTCGTGCTGTAAAGCTTGTATTTGACGACTTCAGCTGCGGTTTTGCTATTCAGAACTACGAAAAATCCATCTCGACATTCCGCGCAGCAGGAATTTCATCGCTGATGCTTTGCCAGAGTTTGTCGCAACTGGACGCAACTTATGGGCAGGAAAATGCCACCGTCATCTTGGATAACTGCGCTTCTCTTGTGTATCTCCCCGGAGGTATGAACCAGCAAACAGCAGCCTATATCGCAAAAATGCTCGACTTGCCGTTGAACGATGTGATGTTCATGCCTATGGGAAATGTCGTTGTGTTTCAGTCCGGTCAACAGCCTGTCATAGCTCCCCGATATGAAACATTAAAAGATCCGCTGTACCAGAAACTTATGGCAGCCGGTGAAGAAAAGGGTGAGTTACGAAGTGCATAGAAAAAGATTTCAAGACGAACTCGGAAAACTCAAAGGTGAAACCGTTCCAATTAAAAACAGCTCTCACAAAGCTTTTATTGAAAGACTTAAGAAACAGGTTTTATCTGATGATTCTTCTTTAAGTACAGGAGGCACTGACTCAAGCGATGACGATGTATGCAGTGAAGAATTGATGAAAGAGCTGGAGGCAAAATTCGATGAGCTTTTTTCAAACTTAGATGATGACGATTAAAAAATGATTGCTGTACCAAATAATACTCAACACATTCAAGAAGCGTTGGATATGTACATTCAATTATCAGCTCAATTGGATTGTTGTTGGAATATTTGGAAAGATTCAGAATTGCTTATTGGACAATTTATCGATTATACTTTTATTTGTAGGGAGCGGACGGTAAATACCGCAGAATTTTACAGAGGGGTTGAAACATACAAGACCTATCAAATAACAGCTCCGGCTGAATGAAAGGATGTGAGAGCGATGGATATTGCGGACAGCAGATCATACGTTACAATCAACTGATAAAAATCTGAAAGGAGCTTCACAATGATTAATTCCCTCAATCGCAGCAACATTATCATCAACAATAATACTGAAAAGGAGTGTGCAGTTATGCAAGGTAATCTTAGTTTTATGATAAACGCAACATATCAGCTTGAAGGCTGGCACGGCGGCAGACAGGGCGACCTTAACGAACAGGGTGACGGTTGGCACGGCGGTCGCCAGGGTGACCTCAACGAGCAGGGCGACGGCTGGCACGGCGGCAGACAGGGCGACCTTAACGAACAGGGAGATGGCTGGCATGGCGGCAGACAGGGCGACCTTAACGAACAGGGAGATGGCTGGCACGGCGGTCGCCAGGGAGACCTCAACGAACAGGGCGACGGCTGGCACGGCGAAATGCCGCCCTGATAACCAAATTAACCGTCAAGTATAAATAGGAGGAGTACGGCATGTTTATTTTGGCTTTTATACCGATTATCGTAATAGCAGTAACCTTTGCTGTCCGATACCGTTCCATGCGTGATCCGGTTCAGTTTTCATATGAATATCAGGCACAGACGTCTTGTCCGTCGAAGGATCATATGTATACCTTTGATATCAGAAAAGAATCCGATAATCTGTATAAGTGCTATATCTGCCGTACTCCTTCTTATCGCGGTAGAGACACTTCCAACTATATGCCTCATATATGGTACAACAAGACAACAAACAAACGGTGGATATGCTGGACCGGAAGCATCAAGTATCCGGAGCAGGCAAAGACATTATGCAGGAAATGGGCGGATGCCACGCAGGTATTTATCGATACCGGCAAACCGCTGCCTGCCTTCGTAAGGAGATAGAGTTATGGATACATTTGAGATTATCATTACGGTCATTCTTTTGATCGCATACAGTGTGTTTTCCGTATGGGCGATCACCAAGTTTAAGAAACTGTCAACGGGGATCGCAGGAAGTTTGTGTCTGGCTGCGGGCGGAGTTGGAGTTTATCTGTCCGGAGCAATCGTTGCGGCGGTGATCTTATGGATCCTGAAAGCTTTGCTCATAATCGGCGCCATCGCACTGGTTGTCGCAATATTCGGAAGTTAGAAAGGGTGATGCAAATGAGATACGAACACGCCTATTACAGGACGAAGGACAAGTCTCTAGATATAGAGTTCCTTATGCTTGATTTAGGCAAACCGTTAGGCTGGCGGGCTTATGTGATGTCCGATATCGACTATAAGCGTGTTTCCGCTCAAAGGTCTGATGACTACAGAGATACGCACCTGTATCTCGATAACGGAACACACAGATATATTGATAAGACGAAAGACTGGCCTTATGTCTGCCGTGTGGATCCCATCTACGATCTTGATGTTATTCGCCGCGTTGCCGGTGCATGGTGCGAAATCACGGCTTACTATATCAAGCACGGCGGCTCATTCAGGGACATCCAGGTCAAGCTTCAGGAGGAGGGAGTATTATGATGCTGTTTGAGAACAACTATTACCGCACCTCCGATTATCTGCTCGACATAGAGTTTCTGTTTGTCGACCTCGGAACATTAACCGGATGGAGGATTTACATCCTGTCGGATATTGACTATAAGCAGTTTTCAGCATCGAGATCCGATTCCATCACAACGATTCACCGGCTTACGGAGTCTAACAGCGATATGCTAAGGAAAATCAATGCGTTTCAAAGGAATAAAGGAAGGGCTGCGTCCGATTCCGCACCTGTACACTATATATGCTGGAAATACAAAATCGACAGTCTCGAGCGTGCGCGGGAGATTGCAAAAACGTGGTCTGAGATTACCGCTTACTACATCAGAAATGGCGGCAGTTTTAAATCCATCCAGCCGAAACTCAAAAGAAAAGGAATCATAAGACTATGAAGATAAAGGAGTGTCTTGCCAAGATGAAAAACAAAGAGAAAAAGAGCGAATTTAATGTTCAGAATACAAAGTGGACCTTCACTGCGGAGGTATACGATGAAATCTGTAAAACCATAGGATGCCGCAGACCCGAATATGGAGGTCTGCTGGGTTCAAGCGACGGAGTGCACATTGATCACTACTATTTCGATGCGACCTCCGAGCGTTCCGCAGGTGTTTACATGATGGACATTCCGGCGTGCAATAAAGTGATCCACGAATGGAACGATAATGACATCGAACTGGTCGGAGTCATTCATTCCCATCCGAACGGGGTAACACGTCCATCCCACGGCGATCTCCTGATGGCAAAGAACATCATCGAATCCATCAATGTTCACGGAAGATTCTTTACCCCGATCGTGCAGGTATCTCCCAAACTGAACGGCGAGATCAAAATCTACCCTTATTCATTCGAACAATCTGTCGAGATGAAGACGCCGCTCATGGAGATCGAGACAGAATCTGCAGAGGAGCGCCGCATTGCGGCTCTTGACAAAAAAGCGCCGAACCGTTTCGAGAGAATTAAACGCGTTTTTCCGAACAATCTCATGGCAAAGAAGAAAGTAATCTGCATTGGATGCGGTGGTTCACGTCCCTTTTTGGAGACGCTGGCGAGATGCGGAGTAGGCACATTCATCCTCTTCGACGGAGATATCGTTGAAGATACCAATATCGCCACGCAGGGCACCTTTATCTCGGAGCTCGGGAAACTTAAGGTTGATGTTATCAAAACTCGCATTCTTGACATCAATCCGCTTGCGCATGTTGTTTGTATCCCGAAATATCTTGACAACGCCATTACGGATGAAGATTTCTTCAAAATGGCTATGCTGAAGAACGGAGATTTCCGTGATACGCTCCTTTGCGGATGTACCGATAATTTCTTTGCGCAGGACAGATGTGCACAGCTCAGCGTCAAATATGGAATCCCTTATCTTGCGGCACAGATTTTTGAAAAAGGCAAAGGTCACGAAGTGCTTTTCTACTATCCCGGACTGACTGCTTCCTGCCCCAGATGCATCCTGGAGTCCAGGTACAAAAAGATACTGACGGTGAAAAAGTCCGGTACAGGTTCCTCGGAAGGAGCGGCTGTCTGCGTAACGGATTATTTGAATTCCATTAAATCCTATACGGCACTTAAAATCTTTTGCTACGATGAACCCCTGACTCCGTATTATCATGAGCTGGATAAGTTTGCCGACCGCAACTATTTCATGACGAAATGTTCGTCCGAGTTCAACGCTCCTGCCTTTGAACCGATAAAACTCGTTGAAGCCAACGAAACTGATTTAACATTCCCCTTCGTGACAATTGCGATCGGTCAGACCCCTGAAAAAGGCTGTCCGCTTTGCGGAGGAACCAGTAATGAAAACGCTCCCGACAGAATTATTCCGGATACCAGAACTATTATCAACCCTTACGATAAACCCGAAGAATAAGGAGAGGAAAAACAGATATGCTGAATTGGAAGAAACAATGCTCTAATATCAACGGCTTCAACGGACTCTACGAGGAGATGACAAGCGGAAACGGTCTGTATATTCTCGATGATGTTCAGATGCCCGACACGTGCGGAAATGCGATTTGCACAATCGAATTCCGGTATTATGATGAACATCATGTATCGATCAGGTGTGTGGAGGCTCCTGTAAATTACACAGGATCCTGTCCTCAAATCGGGCGCTGGCTTTCCTCCGGCACCGCAGATTTTGACTCTTTCGATGACATGAAGGATTTCCTCTTGAAATTCCGTACTGACTGTGTCCCGGAAGGAGAGCCCGTATCGAACGAAGCCCCCTGTTCAACGGACAATCAAACCGAATTCGGAGCGAATCCTCCGAGAATGAAGTATGACAGAGACTCTCTCACGATTCCCGAGCCTTATAAAGGTTTTGTCAAGCTTGATAAGGACAAGCTCCTTTTGGATCTGACAAGTGAGATTTTCGGTCAAAAGGATGTTCTTGAGATGATTGCGCATCTTGTGTATATCTTCCTTGGCTCCAAGGGTAAAGACAGACCCCTTTCCATCTTCCTCTACGGTTCCAGCGGAACAGGAAAAACCGAGACAGCCATTCAGTTGGTAGACATGATAAACCGTCAGCTTCCTAGGGAAGCGCAGCGTTATATCTACCGCGACATCGACTGCACCCATTATACACACGAAGGCGATATCTCAAGGCTTACGGGAGCAGCTCCCGGTTTTGTCGGTCATGATGAAGACGGACCGTTTGCGGTAACGGAAGACAATCCGTATGTTATCTATGGGATCAACGAAATTGAAAAAGCTCATGCGGAGATTGCTACCGCATTGATGGAAGCCATGGATACCGGAAGAATGGCAACAAACGGAAAGACTCTCAGCAACGGGAAAGCCTATTATGACCTTTCTAACTGCATTTTGATCTTTACAAGCAATATTTCCGTTGATGACAAGAAGAACCTCGGATTTATGTCGTCTGATGTTGCAACCGAACCACAGCAGGAAGAACCCGAGAACTTAAGCACTCCTCTGAAAATTATTCAGCTTTCCAATGCGGCAAAGGAGAAACTCGCCGAAGCCGGTGCGTTTCGCAAAGAGGTGCTTGGGCGAATGGATGCAGTTCTGAAATTCAATAAGCTCTCCGGAGAGGCCATTATTCAGATTTGCGTCAAGTGTATTGAAAAGCTTGCTACAAAGAAAAGCAAGCTTTATATTACCGAGATTGATACGCCGATTCTTCAGGAGTTTATCAATGTCGTAGCAAATAACTCGTCCGGTTCTTTTGGCGCAAGAAATCCTAAACAATACGCCAACTCTTACTTTGGCGATGCCTTTGTGAGATTCTCCTGGAATCATCCCGACTACACTCATATCAAGGTGTCCGGCACATTGAACGATATCCATATTGAAGAAGTAAACGAGTAAAACGAACCTGCCAAGGAGGAGCAGCATGAAACAAATAATCTACAAGTCATCTATCATCATACCGCTTGCGATGATTTTCTATAGTTTCATAGAGCCGTTCGCATTCTGTGTGCCGGAAATTGGACTCTATATGGAAACATGGTCGTCGATAGTATTGGTTGTTATGGTTACGGTAGTATGGCTCTGCTGCTCTCCTTTCAGACGAGGCACCTGCAACGGCACAATAACGGAGATGCTGTTCAACATAGTCCCCGTTGAATTTGTGCTTATGCTCGTCTTTGCTCAGTGGCATTTCATAATTGCACTATTGATTACATTGACTGTGGTTGTAGGAGAAATCGCACTGTTCTGCGTATTGAAAAAAGATGAGCAGAAGCATATATTCTCACGAAAGCGGCACCGGAGATACCAGTTCGTTTTCAGGAGATGTTCGGTGCTCGGAATGGCCGTTTTTTGTGCTATTCCATGTTTGCTCTCAATCTTTGTATACGGCTTTGAGTCGCCTACATATAAGGCTACGGAAGAACTGTGGAATCAACTATTTTCCGAGACCGAAGTTGTTGCTGAAGGTGACAAGCCGGATAATCTGTATGAGAAAAAATCCGAACTTTGGGGTTATCTGAATGAGAAAAACTGGAGTCGGCTATCCATACAGGAGAGAATAACCGTAACACAGGAACTTGTTGAT
Organism: Anaeromassilibacillus sp. An172; assembly: GCF_002160515.1. Taxonomy (GTDB): domain Bacteria; phylum Bacillota; class Clostridia; order Oscillospirales; family Acutalibacteraceae; genus Limousia; species Limousia pullorum. Next base: position 45,164 of record NZ_NFKS01000015.1, read on the forward strand.
TTTGAATCGAATATACTCGGTATCCCGACTGTTCCCGTAGCTTCCGCCATGATCGGCACAGCCACACTTGGCGCATATGACAATGAATCCAACGAAATGTGGATCAATACTGAACATCTGGCAAACGCTTCTGTCGAAGAAGTCATTCAAACCGTGTGCCATGAGGTGTATCACTCAAATCAGTATTATCTCGTTAGCACACTTGATTGGGATAATCCGGCTCTGAATACTGCGTATTTTAAGGAATTAAGAGACTGGATGAGCAATCAGGATAGTTATAAAAGCGCATGGGAATACGGGTTCGGCATCTACGAGAATCAACCGTTAGAAGTTGCAGCGCGACAATATGCGGAAGAGGAAACTCAAAGAATCCTGTCTTACATAAATTGAGTAGACCTGACTTTCAACATAAAGATGCCCGTGAGGCTAGTTATGGCTGATTTCAAAGAATTGAAAATGTATCAATGTACTTACTGCGGTACAGTATTCTACACCACGAACAGGCATCGGTGCAAATTCAAACCGGAGTTTAGGAACTGCTTTTCTTGTATGAATTGCTCTGTAGTCATAGAGAAGGTTTAAGAGGTTGCTGTGGATGAGGAATATTTCCCTTTTGGTGAAGACGATAAAGATAGCGCAGTAAAAACCTATACATACAAGTATACCGAATGTGAATGTCGCGATGGGCAAAATATCGCAGATCTCGCAAAAAAACAAATAGAAACTGAATTGTCCACACTGGAGAGAAATACCTAATTATGTCGGCAGAATACTTATGTGAGAAGAGCAATATGGCGCTTGCAATGACAGTCCTACGATTGAATGAGGCAAATAAAGGAAAAAATCAGGCCATCCCACTTTGTTTGTGGAATGACCCGATTCATATGAATTGCTTATTATAGAAGTGTATTTGAAAGATATTTCCTAATCTCAGCGTCAAGCTGCTCCTTGGATTTCGTGAACGGCTGTAGATTTGCTGCCCACGCTCTTCCTGGATGAAACCAGTCCCAAGAGGGCGTCATCATGCTACTGCGGCCGCGACCGGGTGCGTGGTTTCCAAAGCCCTCAAGTAGACAGTTCCACACAGGCTTAAACCGTTCGATGACCATTGACTCCGCAAGTGGAATCCAGATGTCATCGACCGCAAGGAATCGACAACGGAAATCAGCGAGATTAAGATTGGTGGCAGCTTCGATGGATTTGGCATGGTCATTGAGCCGTTTGTATAGTGCAGTGCCGGGATCAACATCCTCGCCCTGACCACCTTTTCGGGCACCTTCCGGTACTGCTTTGCCAACATAAATTGGGCAGAGATACTGATCATCCTTGTTGACTTCGGTCAAAGCGGCGTAAGCCGGGAAGTCACCTATGTAGTAGAGTGCATATACGCCGGCTCCGATGAAGCGGCTCGGCGGAAGAGGCTGAACATCCTGCTCAAGAAGAGCCTCTGCTACCTGTTCGCCAAGGTGACGCTTATCCAGAGGATTGTAGGGTGTCAGAATAGGGACTTTGTTATTATTTCTTGGAGCCATTCTTCATCATCCTTTCCATTTGATCATAAACGGACTGGCCGACAGCGGCAGCAAGTTTGACAGGGACAGCATTTCCTATTTGTCTCATGCTCTCCGTCCAGGATGCGCTGAACAGATAATCATCCGGGAATGTTTGTATTCTTGCACTTTCTCTAACTGTATAGTAGCGGACGCTGCCGTCATCCAAAACAACCATATTTTCACCGCCGGGGACGCCATGTGCTCCGGCTTTTATAGTTTTTGAGGGTTCATCCAGCAAACTGCCGGAATGCCCCGCATAGGTCTTTGCGCCAGGACGATGTTCATGATTATGAAACCGTGCAATATCATACGGCTTGGTCGGATCAGGAAGGTCGCCAATGGCATCCCTAACTGTTTGCCACCGCAGAGTGGGGCACAGTCCTTCTTCAACAGATTTTTGTACTGCTTTTATCTTTGCCTTTGTGAGTGGGACATCGGAGGGTGCTTTCATATCATGCTCATCCCAATAGTCCTTAGATATCCACTTGGAATACAGCAAAGCATCTTGCGAGTGTGTCGGCTCCGGGAATGCCCAGCTTGCATTGAAGTCACTGCGGAATCCGACAATGATAACACGCTGACGGATCTGCGGAACACCGTAATCCGCTGCATTCAGCAAACGAAAGACCACATTATAGGACAGTCCATCCTCGTGTCCAGCTGTATGGTGCTTTTCCAAAAGAGCAAGATGCTCTATCCAGGTCATGTTCTCAGCTTTTATGATCTCTGGGTGTTGGAGCTGAAGGAGTATATAGTTGAAGTACTCACTAAAGGATTTCCGCAGCAGACCTCGCACATTCTCAAAGATAAACACTTTCGGTCTTACCTCACGAACGGCACGGACAGCCTCCGGGAACATATCCCGTTTATCGTTGTATGCCTGGTGCTTGCCGCCAAGAGAAAACGGCTGACATGGCGGTCCTCCGGCAACAAGCTGTATCTTACCAGTATAACCATCATAATGCACAGTGCGTACATCAGTCTGATATACCTTCCAATCTCTGATGGCAGGATACCCGTGCTGAATATTGTAATTCAGATTATCGCAGGAATCCTTATCCCATTCGTAAAGAGCTGTATGATCGAACCCGGACAACTGAAGTCCGAGAGCGAGACCGCCGGTCCCGCTGAAGAGTTCAATAGAGTTCATCATAAGCCTTTTCCAATCCTTTCTATCGTTACGACAATGCCGTCTGAGGCATCATCCCTCATTCCTCTGTTCGTTCAATCTCCACGATGTCATCAAGCTCACAGTCAAGTGCTTTGCAGATGCGGAGCAGTACATCGGTTGTGACGTTCTCATCTTTGCCGAGTTTCGCAAGGGAAGATGAACTGATGCCCGCCGCCTTTCGCAAATCCGTCTTGTTCATATCTTTGTCAATCAGTAGCTTCCACAGTTTCTTATAACTCATCTTCATTTTGAGATACCTCTTTATTCCATGACTCACCATAAAGTTCACAGTTACCGTCAGACAGTTTCAACACGGTGTTGTCAGCTAATATTTTTTGAGTATCCGGCATATAAGCCGCCTGCTTGTCGAACGCTATAAACACCTGCTTTCTGCTCTGCGCATATATTTTCATAATACCGTCAACCGCTCCGTCACCGATATTCTTCAGAATAAGGGAATCGTGTGCGATAGCCGGGAGTGCCGTAAGATACAGAACGGCGAGGTCATAAACCACCATGCCCTTGTAGTTGGAGCCCGTTCCGGTATCGTCCGGCGTTTCAAATCTGTAACTGTTGTATTCGTTAAAGTGCAGATGAGGGGCTTTGCGTGACTCAGTGAAAAGAGAGTCGTTGAATTCTTTCATCTTTTCGTTGATGGAACGCTCGATGTCCGCAAGGATATCTTCGATGGCGCGTTTCAGCATCTCGTCTGCCTTCTTGCGGGCATCCTGCAAGTCTGTCAGCGTGAGGTATGCCTCATTCTGCGCTTTCAGGGCGTCAATGCGGCCTTTGATTTCAGAATGCTTGTCCAGAAACTCTTTGGAGAGGTTTCCGACAAAACCAAGCTGGCTGATTTGTGCCCGCAAAGCCTTTATCTGCTCCTGCAGATTGGCGATTTCTTCTTCGACTGACTGCCGCTCGGCGGTAAACTGCTCGTCAAGAATAGCCGCCAGTTTCTGGTGGTACTTTTCAACTTCATACAGTTTGCGGATGTTCACCTCTGGGAAAAATTCCTGCAAGGCGGACAGATCTGCTTCCGTTGGGTATAGGCCGTATTCAAGGCTCATGTTCAGCAGGCTCAGCCTACGCTGCTTGGACTGCATTTCAGTTTCAAGGCGCAGCTTGCTTGCCTGCAGCTGGGACTTGATACGGCTTTTTTCTATATCCACATCCTTCTGATCCTCGACCTGCTCTGCGGTCAGATTATCGAGTTCGACCTGAAGACTGCGGATCTGTGCCACATTCTCATCATACTGTGTTTTGCCGCCTACCAGGTCGGGAACAAAGCGGTATTTTCTTGCCTCTCGGTATGCCGCCAGTTTTTTCTTCTGCTTCTCCAGCCGCCCGTTGAATACCTCTACGTCCTTGTAGCGGTCGAACAGCTTCACGAGAATGTCGATAGACTTCTGCATACTCTCGCCGGGGAGTCCTTTGAGCGGACGGCGTTCGTCCGTGTTTTCCTTTCCGTAAATGCGGAAGAAGCTGCTCATGGTTTCACGGAAGGAAAGTCCGGCGAAATCAATGTGATATTTCTCTTTGAGCCAGTTGGCAAATTCCTGCTTTGTCCAGACATCCCCAGTCAGCTGATATCCTTCGGAACACACATGGATATCATCGGGTGATGCGGTGTTGCGGGCAAAGTAGTATGGCTTTCCATCAAAAGCAAAGGTGAAGAAAATCGTATGGTCGCCTATGTGCTTTACGCCATCGCTGGCAAGATAAGTGTTGCCGCCGAAAACAAAATCTATGGCAAGCATGGCTGAGGACTTGCCGATAGAGTTCTCGCCATCCTCTTTTCCAAGAACGACGTTCAATCCCTTTTTGAAGCGGATCGGAGGCCGCTCTTTCCCTTTTTCCTTAAAGACCGGCGAGGTCATTTCTATAAGCATGAGAATACCTCTCCTTCCTCATTGATGTCCACTGCCCGCAGCGCATACAGACAGTCCATGACTGACAGGAAATCCGTAGCGTCGGACAATGACGGTCTCATCACGAGGAATAGATCCTTCACCTCCACGGGACCGTTTTTCAGTTCTGTCAGCACCTTGGGAATCAGCGCCAGGGTGCTTGCTTTATATGAATACAGTTTATTTGGTAATTGCATCGAATACCTCACAGCTTTGCACGAAATAGGAGACAACAATCTGGCAGTACAGTTCATCTTGCAGGGTGACGCGGTGTATCTTGCCAGCAATCTCGTTGAAGGTCTCCAAACGTGACTTGTTTGCTTTTTTCAGCCTCTTGTAAAAAGCGTGGATTTGATCCTGTATCTCGTCATAGTCGATTTCTCCGCGCTTGTCCAGGTTCATCATGATTTCTTTTATCTGTGGGTAGTAGGTGGTAACATAACTGTTCACGGCAATGTAAAGAGCCATGTCCTGTGAGGGACTGAGCTTTTGCTTTATCTCTTTAGGATCGAAGGATGTGCCCACGAGTTCCTTCTCTCCGAGTTTTTTGACCTTTCGAATAACGCCTACGATGCCCTTTTCAAGCGGCAGGTCATCCAGCAGATGGACGCTCTGCTTGTGTGTGGACAATATGTTCTTTATTTCTTTCAGTTCCCTAGACAGCTTTTTACTGTCGTCCAGGAGATATGTAGCATAGCATTGCGGACACATCGCTATCAGATTATCCGGCACGGCGGGCTTGCCCTTGTCAATCAGGCTTACCTCGTATGTGTGAACCGCCTTGCCTTTGTTGGTGATGGTCAGTTGTTTTCCGCAGCCGGGGAATGGACAGTAGCCGTCTGTCTCGCTCAATAGATAATCGCCGTATCGGATTTTCAGATCAGACGCAAGCTGTTGCTGCTGCTGTTTCTGCAATGCATCCTGTGGCACAAGCCCTGCGGATTCTTGGACGATTTCGACCATCCAGCCGGAAATTGCTTCAGCTACATTATCCGCATTGAGAGTTGCGTCATAGCCTTTCAGATCGTCTGCAAGAAGCCTCCTTGAAGCATCGCTGTGTTCGTTGATCCGCTCAACCATGACTTCCGGGGTGAGTCGATACACGATAGAGCTTGCCAGTTTCTTGGGCAGTTTTCTTTTTGTATAGCTTCGAATCGTTTCGTCACTCAGCTTCACAGATGGGTCTTTGCCGGTTCCCCACTCGTCCTCAGTCACAGTCGTTAGCATCGCCATAAGCTCGCGGAAGAAGTACGGAACATCATCGCCATCGGCTAAATGCTTTTTCATGATAGGAAACAGCGTTTTAAATTCCACGTTGGCCTGACACTCCTTTACCAAGATTTGCACCACGACGCACCATGATGCACCAAGCCATCCCCAGATCGGCAAGGTGCATTTTCTATAATGAAAGCGACTTCTGAAACGACTGGCGTGCAGGGTCAAAAGATATCAAAAACAGTATAACACAAACGGGTTCAAAAATCAAATAAATTATTTGCAAAAAGGATGTGGTAGGACGATGAGCAGTGCGGTGCGACCACATATTCCGAAGATGGAAAAAATTATTTCAGAGGTTAAAAATGCGGTAGATATTTTTGACTGTGACTTGAGGAATATCAAAATCCTCTCGTCAAAACCGGCTGCTCATTTCCATTGAACAGTGCAGGGTTGAATTTCTCGGAAGGAAGTAGAAGGAAATCGTCAGATTTACCCTTCTCCCAAGGCTACCTGATAGGAGCCGGACAAGCAAGGTAACAAGCGGGCAGACCGCTTTTACATAACAAAATATTTCAATGCCTGATTACGTATAAGGGCAAAGGATACATATATCGGACGAGCTGCTGCGGCAGCGATAGTGCGATATGGAGTACCCTTTCTTCCTTATACTCTTTTACAGGCTGTAAGGTCGGGGTGGCTCCTGGGGCACTCCGGCCTTTATCTGTATCTGATGCCCTTTCCCAAGAATCAGGGGAAGGGACAATCAATGAAAACCAAGAAGACAAGATGGGACAAGCGAGGCACTTACACATTCCAGTTCGATGACGGCACAAGCATTACCCTGCGTCCGGGCGAGGACGGTGTGACCGAGGCGGACATCAAAGTCCTGCACTCTCTGGACGATGCCGAAGTTTACAACAACATCAAAAACAGCCACCCGCCGATGACAGAGGCGGAGAAAGAGGAGAAAAAGAGATGGGAGGCGGAGCATCCCGGAGAGCGGTATCCGGCAAACTGGAACCTGTCCTTTGACCACATGGCCGGGGACGACGGTGACGAGGACAAGCTGGACAAAAGCCGCATTTTTTCCGAAACCTGCACCTACATGGAGACTGAGGACGAGACCGAAAAGGAGATGCTTGACCGAATCCTTTGGTTCCTGACCGACATTCAGCGGGAGGTTTACCGCCTGGTGAAGATTGTGGGACACACGCAGACAGAGGCGGCGGACATTCTAGGGACAAGCATTCCGAACATCAATAAGCATCTAAAAAAAGCGATGGCTCGGATTGAGGAACAGAAAGAAAAAATGTGATTTTTCCGGGCGGGGTTAAAATCCCGCCCATTTTCTTTGACTGTGACTTGTAAGGCAGATGACCTTACAGAAAGCGAGGTGACACATGGCAATGAAACACAGAATCACCATCAATGTCACTGATCCGAACGGAAAGAAGGCTGCCGTGCTTCGCGGGGCGGATATGAGGCTCCCTGCAAGGCTCGTGAGGTTCCTCTTCGGGGACTTCCAGCAGGTCTATCTCCTCTCTCCGGGGCAGACAGTCGAATCCGTGAACATCAGTGAGGTCAAGGAAGGAGGAAAAACAGATGTCAAACATGAGCCAACTTGCAGCAGAACTTGATGAACTGCGCCACTGCGGTGAAATCCTGATCGGCATCTCCGACACGCTCCGCGAGATGTTCAGCGGCAGCGAGGAAACGCAGGAAGCACAGGAAACACCTGCCGAAAAAACGAAGGGCAAGGCGAAGGCGGCGGCAAAGGCCGCTCCCGCAAAGGAGCCTGATAAACCCGCAGAGCTGGAAAAGCAGCTCACCCTTGCGGATGTCAGGGCGGTACTTGCCGAGAAGTCCAGAGCCGGGTTCACGGAAGAGGTCAAGGCGTTGATTGCCAAGCACGGCGCAGACAGGCTGTCGGAAGTGCCGGAGACTGAGTACGCCGCTTTGCTTGCGGATGCGGAGGTGCTGGGATGAGTGAGAAGAAACACGCGGTGCTTTCCGCATCCTCGGCGCACAGGTGGCTTGCCTGCCCGCCTTCCGCTCTGGCCTGTGCCAGAGTGAAGGATACCGCAAGCGAGTATGCCCAACAGGGCACGGACGCTCACAGTCTTTGCGAGTACAAGTTGCTAAAAGCCCTGGGGGAGAAAGCGAAGGACCCGACCGAGAACCTTACCTATTTTGATGAGGAGATGGCGGGCTGCACCAATGCTTATGCGGAGTTCGTGCAGGAGCAGGTCGAGACGGCAAAGCAGAAATGCGCCGATCCCATCGTTCTGGTGGAGCAGCAGCTTGACTTCTCGGAGTATGTGCCGGAGGGCTTCGGTACCGGGGACTGCGTTATCGTCGGCGACGGGACGCTCTCGGTGATCGATTTCAAGTATGGTGTGGGGATCGTGGTCGAAGCCGAAAGGAATCCGCAGATGATGTGCTATGCGCTCGGCGCGCTGGCGCTGTTTGACGGGATCTACGATATCGACACGGTATCCATGACCATCTTCCAGCCGAGGCGCGAAAATGTCAGCACATTCGCCATCCCCAAGGAGGAACTGCTCACCTGGGCAAAGGAGGTGCTTGCGCCGACGGCAGAACTTGCCGCCAAGGGCGAGGGCGAATACTGCGCCGGAGAACACTGCCAGTTCTGCAAGGTGAAAGCCACCTGCAGGAAACGGGCTGAGTACAACCTGGAGCTTGCCCGATATGACTTCGAGCCTCCCACCAATCTGGAGGACGCCGAGATCGAGACTGTTCTCGCAAGGGCGGATGAGCTGATCTCCTGGGCGGGCGACGTGAAGGAGTTCGCTCTCCAGGCGGCGCTGCAGGGAAAGCAGTGGAAGGACTGGAAAGTGGTCGAAGGTCGTTCCAACAGGAAGTACACAAACGATGACGCCGTCGCGCAGACGGTACAGAATGCCGGATACGATCCCTATGAACACAAGGTTCTGGGAATCACGGCAATGACCAAGCTGCTCGGCAAGGGCAGATTTGAAGAACTGCTCGGTGGGCTTACCTATAAGCCGCAGGGCAAACCGACATTAGTGCCGATCACGGACAAGCGTCCGGTCATGAATACGGCAGCAGAAGATTTTAAAGAAGATTAAGGAGGACAATACCATGTCAAAGAATTTTGTAAATCCCACCAAGGTTATCACAGGAGCGGGTACCAGATGGAGCTATGCGAATGTCTGGGAGGCCAAGAGCATCAACGGCGGCGCGCCGAAGTACAGCGTGAGCCTTATCATCCCGAAGTCCGACACCAAGACCATCGAGAAGATCAAGGCGGCAATCCAGGCAGCCTATGAGGAGGGCGAGTCCAAGCTGAAGGGCAACGGCAAGACCGTACCCGCACTCTCCGTGCTGAAGACGCCTCTTCGTGACGGCGACCTTGAGAGGCCCGATGACGAGGCGTATGCTAACAGCTACTTCGTAAACGCCAACTCCGGCACGGCTCCCGGAATCGTGGATGCGGACAGGCAGCCAATCATTGACCATTCTGAGGTGTATTCCGGTGTATATGGCCGCGCCAGCATCAACTTCTATGCCTTCAACTCCAACGGCAACAAGGGTATCGCCTGCGGCCTGAACAATCTCCAGAAGATGCGTGACGGCGAGCCTCTCGGCGGCAAGACTCGTGCGGAGGATGATTTCGCGGACGATGACGAGGACTTCCTCGACTGATCCTGAATATCGGCGGGCGGCGGGGAACCGCCGTCTGCCACATAGCGAGGTAAACGAAGATGGTTAGTGAAGTGTTCAATTTCCTGTGTTCCGCGCTCGTGGTTCTACTGCTTGCGGAGATTGCCGCGCTGGTATTCGTCAGTGTACATGAGTCTTTCCGTGAGAAGCGGAAGCAGATGAGACGGTACTACAGGAACAAGCGCAATCAGAAAAACGACAAGTAATGCGGACGGGGCGGCAGGGGTTAGTTACCTTTGCCGCCCTTTTGAAAAGGATGGTGCATATGAAATCATTGAGTATCGATCTGGAGACCTACAGTAGCTACGACCTGCAGAAATGCGGTGTTTACAAGTATGCGGAGGCTCCAGATTTTGAAATATTGCTGTTCGGTTATTCCGTAGACGGCGGTCCTGCGGAAGTGGTTGACCTTGCCTGCGGCGAGGAGATACCGCAGGATGTCATTGATGCGCTCACGGATGATTCCGTCATCAAGTGGGCGTACAACTGTCAGTTCGAGCGCGTCTGCCTCTCCCGCTATCTGTCCGACCGTGGCGTAATCCTCGATCCGTTCTATGACCGCCACGAACTGTCCACGGAGATGGCGAGGTACTTAAATCCTGAATGCTGGCGCTGCTCCATGATTTGGTCAGCATACATGGGGCTTCCCCGTTCGCTTGAGTCGGTCGGTGCCGTTCTCGGTCTTGAGGAACAGAAGCTAAAGGAGGGCAAGGATCTAATCCGTTATTTCTGCGTTCCCTGCAAGCCGACCAAGGCGAACGGCGGCAGGACAAGGAACCTCCCTGCCCATGATCCAGACAAATGGGATATGTTCAAGAAATACAACAAGCGTGATGTGGAGACAGAGATGGCGATACAGAAGCGGCTTGTCAATTATCCCGTGCCGGATTTCGTATGGGATGAGTTCCATATTGACCAGGAGATCAACGACAGGGGTATCATGCTCGATATGGACGTGGTCACAAACGCTATTGACTTTGATGAACGCTCCAAGAGCGAACTGGCTGAAGCTATGCAGGAACTGACCGATCTTGAAAATCCAAATTCCGTGGTGCAGATGAAGCAGTGGCTTGCGGACAACGGCATGGAGGTGGACTCCCTCGGAAAGAAAGAGGTAGCCGCCATGTTAAAGACCGCTCCTCCGAAACTGGCAGAGGTGCTGACGCTCCGGCAGCAGCTTGCCAAGTCCTCCGTAAAGAAGTATCAGGCAATGCAAAATTCTGTTTGCGCCGATAACAGGTGCCGAGGGATGTTTGCTTTTTACGGGGCCAACAGGACGGGCAGGTTCGCGGGGCGTATCGTGCAGTTGCAGAATCTGCCTCAGAACCACATCCCCGATCTGACACAAGCCCGCTCCCTTGTGAAGTGCGGCGATTACGAGGCGTTGGAGCTTCTGTACGAGAACGTGCCGGAGGTGCTGTCGGAACTGATTCGCACAGCGTTTGTGCCAAAGCCGGGATACAAGTTCATCGTGTCGGACTTCTCCGCTATCGAAGCTCGTGTGCTGTCCTGGCTTGCCGGGGAGAAGTGGCGGATGCAGAACTTTGCCGAGGGCGGCGACATTTACTGCGCCACGGCGGAGAGGATGTTCCATTGCAAGGTGGTAAAGCATGGCGAGAACGGCGAGCTGCGCCAGAAAGGCAAGCAGTGCGAATTGTCCTGCGGATACGGCGGTTCGGTCGGCGCATTGAAAGCGATGGGCGCTTTGGAGGCGGGAATGCAGGAGGACGAACTGAAACCGCTGGTGGATGCATGGCGGTCGGCGAATCCGAAGATTGTAGAGTTCTGGTGGGATGTCGACCGTGCGGTTATGAAGACTGTCCGTGAACACGTCCCCACAAGGGTGAAGAATATCCGATTTTCTTGGAAGAGCGGGATGCTGTTTATCATGCTCCCGTCCGGCAGGCAGCTTGCCTATGTGAAACCGAGGATCGGCGAGAACCAGTTCGGCGGCGACTGCGTGACCTACATGGGTGTCGGCGGGACGAAGAAGTGGGAGCGGCTGGAAAGCTACGGTCCCAAGTTCGTGGAGAACATTGTGCAGGCGATCTCCAGGGACATCCTCATGTATGCCATGAAGACACTGCGGTGTTGCAGCATCGTTGCCCATGTGCATGACGAACTGATCATAGAGGCGGACAAGCGGATGTCGCTTGACGCTGTATGTGAACAGATGGGACGGACGCCGCCCTGGGCGGAGGGCTTGCTGCTCCGTGCGGACGGGTACGAGACCGATTTTTATAAAAAAGACTGATAGTTTTTTCGGGCGGGGTTAAAATCCCGCCTTTTTTCTTTGACTGTGACTTGAAGGGGCAATGGCTCCTTACGATTCACGGAAGGAGGACTATCAGATGGATGTATTGGAGATTCGCTACGAGAACGGACACATGACGATCAATGTCCCTGTGTATTTCCCATGCCTCCAGAAACACGCAAGGAAGCTCTTCCCACTGATAAAGCGTTACTGCACCGGGGATGACAGGGCGGCTCTCGGCCGTTACCTGTTCCTTCTCCGGGCTTTTTTGCAGGCGCAGATGGAAACGGGAGACGGCTTTTCCGGCGTGCCGCCTGATTGGGAGTACGGCAGCAGGTTCGTCACATACAGCGTGACGGAGCGGAAGTCGCTCTATAAGCGGGCTGACAGTAACTACAGGCTTTATTGCAAATTGGAGGTAGACGACGAATGGATGAAATGAAGTACAACAGCGAGGGATATTACGATCCCACCACCTATGAGGCGCTCATGAAGATCGAGCAGGAGGAACGAGCCGCGAGAAAGGCGGCGAACTACCGTCCGCTCGTGTATATCTGCTCCCCTTATGCCGGGGACGTGGAGAAGAACACCTGCAGGGCGAGGAACTATAGCCGTTTCGCCGTGGTCAAGAGGGCTATCCCGATTGCTCCCCATCTGCTCTTCCCTCAGTTCATGTCGGAGGACACGGAACGTAGCCTTGCTCTTTTCATGGGCGGCGTGCTGCTTGGCAAATGTGACGAGGTGTGGGTGTTTGGCAGTCGGATCACAGAAGGGATGCGTGAGGAGATTGACAAAGCAGAGCGGCTGAAAAAGAAGATCCGCCGTTTTTCGGAAGAACTTGAGGAGGAACAGATAGATGAGCGGATGGAGATATAAAAAAGGGAACCCGGAGTACGAACGGTACATCCACAGCGCGGACTGGCGCATGAAAGCGGATCAGCGCATGAAAATGGACGGACATGCCTGCCAGGTCTGCGGTAAGGAAGCATCGGACGTCCACCATCTGACCTATGACCGATTCGGGCATGAGGAAATGGGTGATCTGGTAAGCCTGTGCAGGAAATGCCATGAAAAGGCGGAGGAATTATATGATCCCTCCATCATCCCTTGGGCGATGGACGAGGTGAAGCCGGAGGGAAACAATTTCATGGCGGCGATGCGCACGGATGCCGTGACCGTGGCTCCCCTTGTGTTTAATTATCTCAGGGAGGCAAGGGGCGGCGGGTTTGACGACCTGATGCGTCTTCGCCAGCCCGACGATCCGGAAGGAAAGAAATACTGGAGCGTGCTGAAAAGGGCGGTGGATGCCCTGTGCAGGAAACGCTACTCACGAAACTGCGTGGAGGATCGCACAGACATGATGCTTGGCACGATTGCGAACCGTGTCGCGGCGATCTGCCTGCAACAGATAGAGCATTCTATCCGCAATAGCATCCAGTCAAAGCTCCATGAGACGGTGATGGTGGACTACGCCATTTTTGAAAAGTGGAAGGACGTAGCGGCGGATCTCGGCGTTACGAACGGAACGCTGCAGACACTGCGGAAAGATGACGGGAGCAGTTTCGGACCGTCACTTCGGGAGTCGGTGCTGTACTACTGCGGGCTGGACGCCGCCGCAGGAATCCGTCCACTTGAGGGATTTGCGTGCCTTACGGATGAGGACTACAGGCAGCTTGGCGCATTGGCTGACTACATGGTTTCTGTATCCGGCACGGGAAGGTTCAGGGGGGTGAGTGCTTATGCGTGAATTGAAGATAGCATACGGGAGGAGCTGCAACACACGGACTTGGAAAAATGCAACGACCACATGGGAAGAACTGTGCGATAAGCTGCAGAACACCGTCCGGACGGAAGAAACCTCGGATGAATACTGGGCAATGAGCAAGGACGACCGCGACGCCACCAAGGATAAGGGCGCCTTCGTAGGTGGCTCATTGAGGAACGGCAGACGGAGAGTTGCGGATGTGGAATGCCGCTCCCTTATCACGCACGATGTGGATATGCCGGAGTTGGATTTCCGCAGTCGCTTCAAACACGACTTCAAGTATGCCGCCGCTCTCTATACCACGCACAGCCATATGCCGGAAAAGCCCAGGTACCGCGTGGTCATCGCGCTGGAGGAGGATATACCGCCGGAGCGTTATGCGGCGGTATCGCGCTATCTTGCGGCGGAGTTTGGCATCGACCAATATGATCCCGTTTCCTTCGTGACCAATCAGCTGATGCACTGGCCGTCCACATCCAAGGATGCAGAGTACATTTGCGATGTCATAGACGGTCCTTTCCTGAATGCGGATGAATTTCTGTCAGAGCATCCCGGATGGGAGGATTACTCGAATCTTCCCATGGCAAGCAGGGAGAAGAAGTTGCGTGCGCATGACGGGAAGAAGCAGGAAGATCCCCTGACGAAGGAGGGCATCGTAGGCGCATTCTGCCGGACATACGGCATAGAGGCTGTAATTACAAAATTCCTCTCTGATGTATATGCGCCGTCAGCTGTGGATGGACGGTATGACTATATTCCCGGCGAAGGCTCCTGCGGCGTGGTGGTCTATGACGACAAGTTCGCATACAGCCACCATTCTACAGACCCTGCGGGAGAAAAGCTGTCGAACGCCTTTGACCTTGTGCGGTGGCACCGGTTCGGCAACGAGGACGAGAAGACCTCGTTTCTGATGATGTGCCAGCTTGCCGAAAATGACGACCTTGTGAAAGAGACGCTGGAAAAGGAAAGGTTGGAACAGGCAAAGAAGGATTTTGAGGAGAACAATTCCAAATGGGAAGAACCTCTGCCGTTCGGAAGGCACACTATCATGCCTTTTCCGTTGGACGCACTGCCTCCTGATATCCGAAATTACGTCGCCGCCATATCCGAAAGCGTCCAGACACCCGTGGATATGGCGGGATGCGCCGCCTTGAGCGTGATAGCTACAAGCGTTCAGGGTAAGTATGCGATCATGGGTAAACGGGACTGGACGGAACCGCTGAATATCTATCTGACGGAGATTGCGCCGCCGTCGGAGCGCAAGTCCGCCATACAGCACGCCATGGTAAGGCCGGTCAGCGACTATGAGAACCAGTATAACCAGGTCAATGCTGCGGCGGTGGAGACCAGCCGCATGCACAGGCGCATCCTGGAGCGGAGGCAGAAATCCATTGAAGACCAGTTTGCAAAAGGCAAGGTGGAGCAGGCTGACGTGGACGAGATTGCAAGGCAGCTGACGGAATATGAGGAACGCAAACCGCTGCGACTGTTCGCCGATGACATTACGCCCGAAAAGCTGGCATCGGTGCTTTCGGAGAATAACGGCCGAATGGCGCTATTATCCAGCGAGGCGGGCATTTTTGACACCCTTGCCGGCGCTTATTCCAAATCGGTGAATATTGATGTTATGCTAAAGAGTTATTCCGGCGATCAGATCAGAGTGGACCGTATCGGACGGGAGAGCGAGAACATCTTAAATCCCACGCTGACGGTGCTACTTATGGCGCAGCCCAATGTCATATCAAGGGTCTTAAGCAACGAGACTTTCAGGGGGCGCGGACTTACGGCGCGTTTCCTGTACTGTATGCCGGCATCGGCTGTCGGCGGGAGGAAGTATCGCAGTGAGCCTGTGTCCGATGAAATCTACCGGGCTTATGAGCGGTGCATTTTCAACATGCTGGAGGATGAATATTCGGCGCAGCCTGAGATGATTACGCTTTCTCCGGAGGCGGACATGCTTCTGGAGGAGTTCTCCCAAGAGCTGGAACCGAAACTCGTCAAGGAATATGTGGAGATTGCCGACTGGTGCGGAAAACTGGCGGGCAACGTCCTGCGCATGGCAGGTCTGCTTTGCCGTGCAAGTTTTTACCGCAGCCACGACTTTCTGGATGATCCGGAACCGCTCATCGTGGATAGACAGACCATGGAAAACGCCATCAGGCTGGGCAGATATTTTCTGAACCACGCACAGGTCATTTTTAACGTCCTGCCGGAAAACGCCATGTTCCAGAATGCCCATAAGATTCTGAAAATGATCAGCGAAAAGGGGCTGAAGGAATTTAACCGCAGAACCGCCATGCGCAACTGCCAGACCTTCAAGCGCGTGGAGGAGATACAGCCTGTGCTGGATTTCCTAGAAGATTACGGCTACATCGCCGCAGTAGAAGGACCTCCGACCTACGGGAAAGGGCGTCCGCCGATGCCGAAGTATGTGGTGAACCCCTGGGTGGAGCAGTATTATTGTCATTTTGATATTACTGCTGTCATACCACGAAAAGACATAAACGGACGCTCAAAAACGCCGTAAATAAAGGACTTGGAGGGTGTCGCGGATTTCAGTCATTTTTGTCATAGAGGACAGACAGTCAAAAAAGATATTTATTATTTTATAGTGAATTTCAGTACAGAATTACGGTTTTGATCGCTTACCGCATGACAAAAATGACTGGCATGACATAAATCTGAAACTCCTTTATTTACAGGAGTTTGACGGCGCGGAACATTTGTCATGACGTTCTTTTAAGGTTAAGACATCATGACAGAAATAGGAGGAGCTATGCGAGAAAAAAAGATTGAACAGAAACTGGTGAAAGCCGTGAAAGCGGCAGGCGGCATCGCACCGAAACTCACCTCTCTCGGATTTGACGGGATGCCTGACCGCATGGTACTGATGCCGGGAGGCTGCATCGGGTTTGTCGAGGTGAAAGCGCCGGGCGAGAAACCGAGGTCGCTGCAGCTTTCAAGGCACAGGCTTTTGCGGCGGATGGGCTTTAAGGTTTATGTCCTGGACGGCGAAGAGCAGATAGAGACAATCCTGCGAAAGATTGGAGGTGATGCCGAATGAAGTTCATACCACATGATTATCAAAGCTATGCGATTGACTATATCGAGAGAAATCCGATAGCTGCAGTCCTGTTGGATATGGGCTTGGGTTGAGGCAAGACAAGCATCACGCTGACGGCACTGAATGACCTCCTGTTTGACTTCTTCGAGGTACATAAGGTGCTTGTGGTGGCTCCCCTGCGAGTGGCGAGGTTCACCTGGTCTGCGGAGATCGAGAAATGGGAGCATCTGAGTGGACTTCGGTATTCCGTGGCGATCGGAACGGAAAAGGAGCGGCTGGATGCCTTAAACAGGCAGGCGGACATCTACATCATCAACCGCGAGAACGTGCAGTGGCTGATTGAAAAGAGCGGCATCCCCTTTGACTTTGACATGGTGGTGATCGATGAACTTTCGTCCTTCAAGAACCACCAGGCAAAGAGGTTCAGGAGCCTTATGAAAGTCAGACCGAGGGTGAAACGCATCGTGGGTCTTACGGGAACACCGAGTAGCAACGGTCTGATGGACTTGTGGGCGGAGTTCCGACTCTTGGATATGGGACAGCGGCTTGGACGGTTCATCGGGCAGTACCGGACGGCATATTTCAAGCCGGACAAGGTCAACGGTCCCATCATCTACAGCTATAAGCCGCTGCCGGATGCCGAGAAGCAGATATACGGCAAAATATCCGATATCACGATTTCCATGAAGTCCACAGACCACCTGAAAATGCCGGAGCTGGTCAGTTCAAAGCATACGGTGTACCTGTCGGAGGATGAGCGGAAGCGGTACGAGGATATGAAAGCCGAACTGATCCTTCTGCTGCCGGAGGGCGAGGTGACAGCCGCCAATGCCGCCGCACTGTCTAACAAGCTCTCCCAGATGGCGAACGGAGCGGTCTATTCCGATGATGCGTCGGTGGTGAAGATCCACGACCGCAAGCTGGACGCCCTGGAGGACATCATCGAGGCGGCGAACAGCAAACCACTTCTTGTGGCGTACTGGTATAAGCACGACCTTGAGCGGATTACAGCAAGGCTTGTGGAAATCAAGGTTCCCTTTTCCAAGCTGGATACGGACGCCAGTATCCGGAAGTGGAACGCCGGGGAGCTTCCCGTAGCACTCATACATCCGGCATCGGCGGGACACGGTCTGAACCTGCAGAGCGGCGGCAGCACCATCGTATGGTTCGGGCTTACGTGGTCGTTGGAACTGTATCAGCAGACGAATGCAAGGCTGTGGCGGCAGGGGCAGACAGCCGGAACAGTGGTGGTGCAACACATCATCGCCGAGGACACGATTGACGGACGGATCATGAAAGCCCTATCTGATAAGGACAGCACACAATCTGCGTTGATCGAAGCCGTGAAAGCTGACCTTCAGCTGTGAGACGGCATCCATGACAACCTATGGAGACAATCATGGCCAATCCGAGGGAAACAACAACTTCTTATTCGGAGGTAGACACCATGAATGTAGTTTGGAAGTATCTGGACAAACGAGCCGGTGCGGTGGCGGCTCTGAAGGACTTCAGCAGCATGAAGTTCATCATCGAACACACCGATGACGAGATCAAGGAGGCTTACGACAAGATGGCGAGTGTCGGAGGCGTCCGCTATGACGGGATGCCGCACACCTGCAATCTCCATGTGACCGAGGACAGGATCATCAAGGGTATTGAGGAGATCAACGTTCTGAAGGAGCGTTACAGACAGGCGGCAGAGTACATGGCGTGGTTCGTTCCCGCCTGGGAGGAACTGTCGGAGGACGAGCGGTACGTGCTGGAAACCATCTACGGTGAGGACAACGAGTACGGCGCGAACGCCATCTACGACATCTGCGACCATTTCCATATCGAGCGTTCCTCTGCCTACAACAAGAAGAACCGTGCGTTGAACCATCTGGTCACGCTGCTGTTCGGAAAGACATGAGTAATATCGTGGACGATGTTTTCGATTACCCGTGCTATACTTATAGCATGAGAATGTGGGCAGACCACAGGGAGCCTTGCGGGAGCAATCCTGCAGGGCTTTCCTTTTGCCCGGAAAGCGAGGTGCAGCGTGCCAAAGAAACCAAAACGCCCATGCTCCTACCCCGGCTGTCCAAACCTCACGGACGGGCAGTACTGCAAGGAGCATGAAGCAGCCGCCCGCAGGCAGTACAACAAGTACGAACGCGCCCCGGGCATAAATAAGAAATACGGCAGAGCCTGGAAGCGAATCCGTGACCGCTACGCTGCGGCGCACCCTTTGTGTGAGATGTGTCTGAAGGAAGGACGGCTGACTCCTGTGGAGGAAGTCCATCACATTGTCCCCCTCTCGCAGGGTGGAACGCATCGGAATGACAATCTGATGTCCCTGTGCCAGTCCTGCCACACAAAACTGCATCACGAGCTTGGCGACCGGTGACCGTGGGGCGGTCAAAATCTCCGGGACCTGCATGAGCGGACAGCGGCCTGGGGCTTCGTGCGCGAAAAAGGCGAAATCAAAAGGGTAATTAAGGGCGGCCGGCTGCGGCTGCTCATTTTTTCAAGGAAAGGGGTGAGAAAATGCCGACAAAATCCAATAACACAGGCGGGCGCGGCGGTGCGAGACCCGGTGCGGGAAGAAAAAAATCTGCCGTCAAGGAGAAAGCCGAGAACGGCAATCCGGGCGGACGAAGATTAGAAGTGCTGGACATTCCCGAAGTCGAGGGCGTCGATATGCCAAAGCCCCATGAGTTCCTCTCTGCCGAGCAGCGTGACGGAAGTACGCTCCAGGCGGAGGAAATCTATAAAGAAACCTGGGAGTGGCTGAAGAAGATCGGCTGTGCCGCAAAGGTGTCCCCACAGCTTCTGGAGCGGTACGCCATGTGCAGCGCCCGCTGGATTCAGTGCGAGGAGATGACCAATCGCATGGGCTTCCTCTCCAAGCACCCCACTACTCAGAAGCCGATCCCATCGCCGTTCATCAACATCGGCATCAACTACATGAACCAGGCGGTGCGGCTCTGGAACGAGATCTTCCAGATCGTCAAGGAAAATTGCAACACCGATTACGGGGACGTTTCTCCTCAGGATGATTTGATGGAGCGTCTGCTGCGGGCGCGGAAAGGATAAAGCTATGTTTGAAAAAGTAAATCCGTGCCACCCGGACAAGGTGGCTGACCGTATTGCCGGCGCTCTGGTGGATGCGGCGTACAGAAAAGAAGAAAATCCAAGGATCGCCGTGGAGGTTCTCATCGGTCACGGCGTCTGCCATATCATTGCGGAAACATCGGTACACATCTCTTTGGATGAGGTGACCGGGATCGTCCATCGCATCGCAGGAAATCTGCACACGGACTATGTGGAAGTTCCGCAGGACGGACACCTCGCCAATAACCAGGCAGACGGAATCCGTTGCGGCGACAACGGCATCTTCAAAGGGATGCCTGTGACCGAGGAGCAGAAAGCACTCTGCGAGATCGCCAAAAGTGTGTATCACACTTATCCCTATGACGGGAAATACATTCTGGACGGCGCAAGGCTCATTCTCTGCCAGAGCAACGCCAAGATCTATCACCTCAAGGAAGTGTATCCTCACGCCGAGATCAACCCTCTGGGAGACTGGACGGGCGGCACGGATGTGGACACAGGTGCAACCAACCGCAAGCTGGGCAGCGATATGGCAGATTCTGTCACGGGCGGCGGTCTGCATGGTAAAGACCTGTCCAAAGCGGATGTGTCGGTCAATATCTACGCCTGGCTGAAAGCCCAGGAAACGGGAAAGCCCGTGGAGCTTGCCTGCGCCATTGGGGACGATACCGTGGACGGCATTCCCTATGCGGAGATCGTGGAGACTGCCCGGAAATACATCCAGTCCCTCGGCGGCTTTGAGAAATTTGCGGAATGGGGGCTGGTGCGATGAAAACGACAACGGAAATGCAGCTGGTGCCAATCTCCAAGTTGGTACCCTATGTGAACAATGCCCGCACCCACTCCCCGGAGCAGATCACGAAGCTCCGCTCATCCCTCCGGGAGTTCGGCTTTATCAACCCCGTCATCATCGACCGTGACTATGGAGTGATCGCAGGCCACGGACGTATTCTTGCTGCCAAAGAAGAAGGCATCAAGGAAGTACCGTGCGTCTTTGCCGACCACCTTACCGAAGCGCAGAAGAAAGCCTATATCATTGCGGACAACCGCATGGCGATGGATGCCGGATGGGATGAGGAGCTTCTGCGGGTGGAGATTGAGGCTCTGCAGGGCATGGACTTTGATCCTCTGCTCACCGGCTTTGATGAAAAGGAACTGGCAGCTCTGTTTGATGACGGCATGGAAGCCAAAGAGGATGACTTCGATGTGGACGCGGAGTTGCAAAAGCCAGCGTTCAGTAAAAGTGGTGACGTATGGACGCTTGGCAGGCACCGGCTGGTATGCGGGGACTCCACGAAGGCTGAGACATACACCACGCTCATGGATGGCGTCAAAGCAAACCTGGTGATCACCGACCCACCTTACAACGTCAACTATGAAGGCTCGGCGGGCAAGATCAGGAACGACAACATGGCAGGCGAGAAATTCTATGAGTTTCTGCTTGCCGCATTCAAAAATATGGAGTCGGTCATGGCGGCGGACGCATCCATCTATGTATTCCACGCCGACACCGAAGGACTCAATTTCCGCAGGGCGTTTGCCGATGCGGGATTTTATTTATCCGGCTGCTGTATCTGGAAGAAGCAGTCCCTTGTCCTCGGCCGCTCTCCCTACCAGTGGCAGCATGAGCCTGTGCTGTACGGCTGGAAGAAAAACGGCAAGCACCAGTGGTACACGGGCAGGAAGGAAACCACCATCTGGGAGTTCGACAAGCCCAAGAAGAACGGCGATCATCCCACCATGAAGCCAATCCCACTGCTGGCTTATCCCATCGGCAACTCCAGTATGGCAAACTCGGTGGTACTTGACCCCTTCGGCGGCTCCGGCTCTACTCTCATTGCCTGTGAGCAGACCGACCGTATCTGCCGAACCATTGAGCTGGATGAGAAGTTCTGCGACGTCATCGTGAACCGCTACATTGAGCAGGTCGGCACTGCGGATGGCGTGAGCGTACTCCGGGACGGCAGGACATACAGCTACGAGGAGGTCACGGATGGAACAGAATAAATTGACCCTTGGCAGCTTGTTTGACGGCTCCGGCGGTTTTCCTTTAGGCGGCTTGATCTCCGGCATTACCCCTGTGTGGGCTTCGGAGATCGAGCCGTTTCCTATCCGGGTGACCACCAAACGGCT
>NZ_NFKS01000016.1 GCF_002160515.1 Anaeromassilibacillus sp. An172
GAAATAAAAATAAGGTCTCGCCCGACCTTGTAACGATATTCATTTCTAAATGAAACCTTTGCAAGACGGAGATAAAAAACAGACCTTACTACAGGCGAGCCATTCCAAAGAATGAAGAAAAAGTCTCGCCCGACCTGTGCAGGCGTGTATTTCCAAAAATAACCCTTGCAGGTCGGAGTTAAAAAAAGAAAGGATAGATATAGTATGAATTATGAATTTTCACAGAGAGTTCAGGCTCTCAAGCCCAGCGCAATAAGAGAAATTTTTAAATATGCCGCAGACCCAACAGTGGTTTCCCTTTCTGCCGGAAACCCGGCTCCGGAAGCTTTTCCATGTAAGGAGCTTGCAGAAATTTCTGAAAAGCTTTTAAGAGAAAACCCTGTTGCCGCTTTCCAGTACAGCTTTACAGAGGGTTATCCTGTTTTAAGAGAACAGCTTAAAAAATATATGGCTGAAAAACACAACTCCTTTAAGGATTTTGACGACCTCATCATCACCTCCGGCGCACAGCAGGTTATGGACTTGACCACAAAGGTGCTTGTAAACGAGGGCGATAAGGTTATCTGCGAAGCTCCAAGCTTTATCGGCTCCCTCAACAGCTTCAGAAGCTATTTAGGACAGCTTGTAGGCGTTCCCGTTGAATCCGACGGTATGAACATGGAAGCTCTTGAGGAAGCTCTTAAAAACAACGAAAACGTGAAGTTTATCTACACAATTCCAAACTTCCAGAATCCATCAGGGGTTACAATGAGCTATGAAAAGAGAAAGAAAATGTATGAGCTTGCCTGCAAGTACAATGTAATTATTCTTGAGGACAACCCATACGGCGACTTGAGATACAGCGGCGAGCATATCCCAACTATCAAGAGCCTCGATACAGAGGGCAGAGTAATCTATGCCGGCACATTCAGCAAGGTTATTTCACCGGGTATGAGAGTTGGCTGGTGCATTGCTCCAAAGGAGATTATTTCAAAAATCGTTGTGTGCAAACAGGGCGAGGACGTTCACACAAATATCTGGTCACAGATGGTTTGCAGTGAGTTTATGGCTAATTACGACTATGAAGCTCACCTTGAAAATCTGAGAAACATCTACAGAAAGAAAGCTCAGTTTGCCATGGACCTTCTTGATAAACACCTTGCTCCTAAGATTACATACGATAAAATCGACGGCGGACTTTTCATCTGGTGCAAGCTTCCCGAAAACGTTGATATGCCTGAGTTCTGCAAAACAGCGGTTCTCAACAAGGTTTGTGTAGTTCCGGGAAATGCTTTTCTCACAGACGAAAACGAAAAGACAAACGCTTTCAGAATAAACTTCTCAACACCTACAGACGAACAGCTTGAAAAGGGAATTAAAATTCTCGGTGAAGTTGCCAACATGCTTTTTTAATTCCGCTTTTTTTATTTCCGACCTGCAAGGGTTATTTTTGGAAATATACACCTGCACAGGTCGGGCGAGACCTTTTCCGCAGTTATTGGAATGGTTCGCCCTTTTGTGACTTTGCAGAAATATATTTTCAGAAAATTTATTTTTCATTTATGCATTGCGGGACTTCAATTTTAAAATTAACGCCATTTCCGCAGTCATCGGAAAATGGTTCGCTTACATATGAGTTTTTATCAACATACATTTTCGGAGGAAAATTATAATGGAAACAGAAAAGAAAAAGATAGTTTTCAGCGCCATTCAGCCCAGCGGTACAATCACTCTGGGAAACTATCTGGGCGCTGTAAGAAACTGGGTAAACATGCAGGATGAGTTCAACTGCATTTATGCTCTTGCTGACCTGCACACAATAACCGTAAGACAGGAGCCTGCGGTTATGAGAAAGAATATTCTTGACGCTTACGCTTCCATAATGGCTTGCGGTATTGACCCTGAAAAAAGTCTTTTCTTTATTCAGAGCCATGTTCACACACACGCAGAGCTTGCATGGATTTTAAACTGCTACACACAGTTCGGCGAGCTTTCAAGAATGACACAGTTTAAGGACAAGTCCGCAAAGCACGCAGACAACATAAACGCAGGACTTTTCACCTATCCATGCCTTATGGCTGCGGATATTCTCCTTTATCAGGCTGATATGGTTCCGGTTGGCGCTGACCAGAAGCAGCACCTTGAGCTTTCCCGTGACATCGCCGTAAGATTTAACGGACTTTACGGCAACGTGTTTAAAGTTCCGGAGGGATTTATTCCAAAGAACGGCGCAAGAGTTATGAGCCTTCAGGACCCAACAAGAAAGATGAGCAAGTCAGACGAGAACGTAAACGGCTGTGTACATCTTCTCGATACACCTGAGGTTATAATGAAGAAATTCAAGCGTGCCGTTACCGACAGCGAAGCTGTTGTAAGATACGGCGAGGGCAAAGAGGGAATTAACAACCTTATGTCCATTTACTCAGCTGTTACCGGCAAAACCCTTGAGGAAATCGAAAAGGAATTTGAGGGCAAGGGCTACGGCGACTTTAAGACAACAGTAGGCGAAGCTGTTGTTGAGGCTTTAAGACCTATCAAAACCCGTTACGAACAGCTTATCAGGGACAAGGCATACCTTGAAGAGTGCTACAGAAAAGCCGACGAAACCGCACTCCGCTTCAGCCGGAGAACCCTTTCCAAAGCAATGAAGAAGATAGGATTTATTCTTTAATTTTTTTATATCCGACCTGTAAGGGGAGGATATAAAAATCAACATCATTACAGGTCGGGCGAGACGTTTTTCTTAGTCTTTAGAGTGGCTCGCTCTTGGTTAAGTTTGATTTTTAATATTATAATTTGACAACCGTGGTTAAAAAATAACCACGGTTGTTTTTATTTTTCTTTTATGCAATTATCAATCAAATAACAACAGCCACAATTTTTTAACCGTGGCTGTTATCTTTAAAAATTTATTTATTTTTACGTCTTATCCTTTAAAAAGCGACATCGGAAAACTGCGATGAGTTTGAATATTATAAGAGCTATAATATTTACCACAACAACTGTTGCGCCCGTTGGAGTGTTTAATCCGTATGAGGCGGTTATTCCGATAAGGAAGCACACAAGGGACAAGATTACGGAACAAATTGTCACGCTTCTGAATGACTTGCAAAGGCTCATTGAGGTGAGGGCAGGGAAAATTATAAGTGCTGAAATAAGCAGTGCGCCCATCATTCTCATGCCCAGCACAACTGTCACCGCTGTCAGAAGTGCAATAAGGGAATTATAAAGTCCGGTTCTTGTTCCTGTTGCCTTGGCAAAGGATTCGTCAAATGTTACGGCGAATATTTTAGTATAGAAAAATACAAACATAAACAAAACGCAGATACACAGTATCACGCTTAAAACCACATCGTCATCGGTCATTGAAAGTATGCTTCCGAACATGTAGCTGGAAACGTCCGTGTTCATGCCGGTGGTAAGGGACACTGTTATTACACCAACCGCCAAAGCTCCTGTGGAGATTATGGCAATAGCTGAGTCGCCCTTTATTTTACTGCTTTCGCTTATTCTCAGGAGGAGAAAGGCGGCGGCTATTACCACAGGAATGGAAAAAACAAGGGGCGCAAAGTTAAAGGCGGTGGCAACTGCCATTGCGCCGAAGCCCACATGTGAAAGACCATCACCAATCATTGAATATCTTTTAAGCACAAGGCTTACGCCCAGCAATGCGGCACAAAGGGACACAAGAACGCCAACCACTACGGCTCTCACCATAAAGGGGTAGGACATCATCTCTCCAATCATCTCAATCATGGTCACAGCAACCTCCTAAAAATCTTTTTGCCTGACTGCTTTTCTTATACTCGGCAACAGTTCCGAAGAATGTTCCCTCGTCCTGAAGGTGCAGTACATGGGTGGAATGTCCTATAGAACACTTTATATCGTGGGAAACCATAATAACGGTTATCTTTTCCTTTTTGTTCAAGTCCTCTATAACATGGTAAAGCTCGTCGGTTGCCACAGGGTCAAGGGCGGCAACAGGCTCGTCCAAAAGCAAAATGGTCTTTGTGGCGCACAGGGCACGGGCAAGCAAAACCCTCTGCTGCTGTCCTCCGGAAAGCTCGTGATAACAGCGGTTTTTAAGATTTTCAATGCCAAGCTTTTTTATATTTTCCAGTGCGGCGGTCTTTTCCTTTTTGCCGTAAAAGGGCTTTAATCCCCTTGAGGCAAGACAGCCGGAAAGTACGATTTCAAAAACCGAAGCGGGGAAATCCTTCTGCGCCATTGTCTGCTGGGGCATGTAGCCTATTTCTTTTTGTCTTAATCCGTCGCCCATAACAATTTTTCCCTTAACAGGGGAGATAAGTCCCAAAAGTCCCTTTATAAGGGTGGTTTTTCCGGAACCGTTTTCGCCGACTATGCACAGCATATCCCCACGGTTTACCTGAAAGGAAAGGTCTGAAATAACCTCTTTGTCGTCATAGGCAAGGCAGATATTTTCACAGGAAATAAGTGCCATCAGTTTAAAGCCTCCTTAATATTTGCAAGGTTGTTTTCCATAAGCCGGAGATATGTTACGCCGTTTTCAAAGTCCTCTTTGGAAACATTGTGGCAGGAGTGAAGCAAAAGCTTTTTAGCTCCTGTAGCTTCGCAGATTGTGTCGGCGGTTTTGCCGCTGCTCAGCTCTATATAGAACACAACCGGAATATCGTTTTCATTTACATAGTCTATAATTTCTGCGATATCTGCGGCGGAAGCCTCGGTATCTGTTGAGCATCCGGGAAATGCTGAAATATAGTCAAGTCCATAGGCGTGAACAAGATATCCGAACGGAAATCTGTCGCCGAAAACAAGTGTCTTTCTCTTTGAATTTTCAATAGTTTGTGAATATTCTTTATCAAGAGCTTTAAGCTTTTCAATATATGCGTCTGCGTTTTCATTATAATAATCTGCGTTTTCCGGGTCGGCGTCGCTGAGAGTTTCAGCAAGCTTCTCCACAATCAAAACAGCGTTGCCCGGGTCTGTCCACACGTGCTCGTCCTTTGGCTCTTCGCCCTCATGTTCGTGGTCGTGACCCTCTTCCTCAGGCTCGTCCAAAAGCTCCACACAGTCCATCATCTTTACAACTTCCATGTCCTGGTTGTCGCCTGAGCTTATAAGGCTTCCAACCCACCGGTCGGAGTTTCCTCCCACGTATACAAACACGTCACAGCTGTTTACGTTTGCAATGTCCTGAGGTGTAGGCTCGTAGGAATGGCTCTCGGCACCGGGAGATATAAGCATTTTAAGGTTGATTTTGTCGCCGCCTATTTCCCTCAAAAAGTCATATGGGGGAAAGTTTGAGGTTATAACATTTAATTTTCCGTTGTCCTCTGTTTCCTGTTTCTGAGAATTTGAACAGCCTGCAAAAACCGAAGCGGCAAGGGCAATCACCAGAACCGCCGAAATAAATTTTAAAAATCCTGATTTCTTCATTTTTTTCTCCTTATGATTTTTCTCTGCATTCCTTACAAAGTCCGTAAAGAACTGTTTTAGAAAGGTCCAAAACAAAGTCGTGCTTTTCCTTTATATGCTTAGCAAGGTTTTCAGCGTCCGCACACTCCAGGTGGACAAGTCGTCCGCAGGCGGTGCATTTAAGATGAAAATGGTTGCAGCAGTCGCCGCCGTGCTCCATATACTGGTAGACAACGGTTTTTCCCTCTTTTCGGAAACGCCTTAAAAGCCCAGAACGGCAAAGCTCCTTTACCTGACGGTAGATTGTGCTTTTTCCTATTTTTCCGCCGCTTATTTCTCCCAGCTCAAGGGCGAGGGCGTCTATGGAAAATTCACGGTCGCTGTTTTCTTTAAGATAATTAAGCAGCATTTTCCTTTGCTCCGTATTGTATTCCTTTCTACAGACTTTTTTATCAGTCAAATAGCACATCTCCTTTACAGCGTCAACAAAGGTCAACGAATATGAGAATTACTCTCATATTATAGTATGGTGATTTTAAGTTGTCAAGCTTGGGATAAATTACAGCAAAAGAAAACCGCAGACAAGGGATTTCCCTTAATCTGCGGTTTTGTATATCAATAACCGATAGCTATATTATAACGGTGTATCCTGCAAGGCGTCGAAGCCCTCCTCGCCGGTTCTCACCTTTACCACGTTTTCAATATCGTAAACGAACATCTTGCCGTCGCCGATTTTTCCTGTGTAGAGTGCCTTTCTGGCTGTATCCAGCACAAGCTGTACCGGAACCTTGCTTACAACAATCTCCACCTTGATTTTCGGAAGCAGGCTCATATCCATTTCAACACCTCGGTAGAAGTGTGATGCACCCTTCTGCGTTCCGCATCCCAGCACGTTTGTCACTGTTATACCGGTAATTCCTATAGAGTTTAAAGCGTGCATAAGCTCGTTTAACTTATTCTGACGTGTGATTATGCTTATCTTTGTAAGCTTATAATCCGCTCCCGGGTCGGCGGAATCCACCAATTCAGCGGGAGCCTGTTCTGCGCCCATAGAGGAAACAGTAACCTTAGGAAGAGTCTGAGGAACATCACCTGTGTTGTCAAAGGTGATAAAGTCTGCGTAACTGCTTTCAATGCCGTGTTCTCTTATATCAAGTCCGGCAATCTCTTCATCCTCGGAAACTCTAAGTCCCATTGTGTGCTTGATAACCCGGAAAACAACTGTCATTGTAACGGCAACCCAAGCGATAACCGCAGCCATTCCAAGAAGCTGAACTCCCAAAAGGTGGAAGCCGCCCCCTGTGAAAAGTCCAAGACCCTCTGTTCCTGTTCCGTCTGAGAAAAGACCTACGCAAATTGTACCCAATGCGCCGTTAAGTCCGTGAACACCTACAGCACCTACAGGGTCATCTATTTTCAAAACCTTGTCGATAAATTCAATGCCGAAAACAACCACAAAGCCTGCGATAATTCCGATTATTGCAGCGGACACAGGTGAAACTGTGTCACAGCTTGCTGTGATAGCCACAAGACCTGCCAAAGTTCCGTTGAGTGTCATGGAAATATCAGGCTTTTTGTAGCGTATCCATGTGATGAGAAGCACGGCGCAGGAAGAAACAGCCGCCGCAAGGTTTGTGTTTACAAAGATTTTTCCGGCTGTAACAACGGCTTCGCCCTCCATTGAAACGGTGGAAGCTCCGTTGAAGCCGAACCAGCAGAACCAAAGAATAAACACGCCCAATGCACCCAATGTAAGGCTGTGTCCCGGAATAGCCTTTGCCTTTCCGTTTTTGTCGTACTTTCCGATACGTGGGCCGAGAATAAGTGCGCCCACAAATGCTGCAACTCCGCCAACCATATGTACAGCTGTTGAGCCGGCGAAATCATGAAATCCCAGCTGTGAAAGCCAGCCGCCGCCCCATATCCAGTGGCCGGAAATAGGATAGATTAAAAGGCTAATAACAAAGCTGTAAACGCAGTATGCGGAAAACTTTGTTCTCTCTGCCATTGCTCCGGAAACGATAGTTGCGGCAGTTGCGCAGAAAACCGTCTGGAATATGAGAAAAGCGTAAAAGGGAACGCCGTCGGGAAGCATTGAGGTTCCGTAGTTAGCCTCTTCGGCAATTCCTCCGATACTTCCGATAAAAGCTCCTGTTCCTCCGAACATAAGCCCAAAACCAACAATCCAAAAAGCGGGAGTACCTATACAGAAATCCATAAGGTTTTTCATGATTATGTTTCCCGCATTCTTGGCTCGGGTAAAACCGGTTTCAACCATAGCAAAACCCGCCTGCATGAAGAACACCAAAGCCGCTCCCACAAGCACCCATATGGTGTTCAATGCTGAAAATTCACCCATAATAATTCCTCCTCTTTATCCGCCGAAACTAAGCGGACTTTTTATAACAAAAAGTATCTTTAATACTCTTTATTTCTAAAATAAAAAAGGTGCGGATTGCCCATGGACAAAAACCGCACCTTTGCGAAAAAAGGGAAATAAGCCGAGCCACGCTGCTCGGATGTAAGGAAGTAAAAATAAAAAAGACGCTTCGGAAACATTTCCAAAGCGCCTTTGCTTTACACACACGATTATACTCAGAATTTTTATTTTGTCAAGTTTTTATTTTAAAAAAATTTATTTGGGACGGGAACGGAAAAATATTGACGCCAAAAGAGAAAAGAAAACTGCGGCGGTAATTCCCGCTGAACCTGCGGTCAAGGCTCCCGTGAAAATCCCGAAAAATCCCTGTTCCTCCACGGCTTTTTTTACCCCTTGAGCTATTACATTTCCAAAGCCCGAAAGGGGAACAGTGGCTCCCGCCCCGGCAAAGTCCACAATATAAGGGTAAATGCCCACGGCGGACAGAATCATTCCGGCTATCAAAAATCCCACCAGTATGCGGGCTGGGGTGAGATTTGTTTTATCTATCAAAATCTGACCCACAACACAGATAAGACCGCCAACCCAAAAGGCGTTTAAAAGATTAAGTATATTCATGAAATCACCTTTCCTTGATTATGTCTTTACTATGTTTTGCATAAAACGGTCAAATATCCGGTGATATTTACTAAAATAATCATCGTTTTGGAAAATAAAGACATCATATTCAAAAATGGCATTTATAAAAGTGATATTTTGTAAAAATACATTAAAAAACTATTGATAAAAAGGAAAAAAAGCTTTATAATTAGATTGTATGAGTGGGTAATTTCAGCTCAAACAATTAAATTGAAAGGAGTAGTACCTATGAATTATTCCCATGAAGTGGAAAAAATGTGTACTGTAACAAAAGGACCTCATCATGGTCCCGCCCCAATTCCTGAAGAGGGCAAATGGGTTAAGTCCTATGAAATCAAAGATATCTCCGGTCTTTCTCACGGTGTGGGCTGGTGCGCACCTCAGCAGGGCGCATGTAAGCTTACCCTTAACGTAAAAGACGGTATTGTTGAGGAAGCTCTTGTTGAAACACTCGGTTGCTCAGGTATGACACACTCCGCAGCTATGGCTGCTGAAATTCTCCCTGGCAAGACATTGCTCGAGTGCCTTAACACAGACCTCGTTTGCGACGCTATCAACACTGCTATGAAGAACATCTTCGAGCAGCTCGCATACGGCAGAAGCCAGACAGCTTTCTCCGAGGGCGGACTTCCTATCGGCGCAGGCCTTGAGGACTTGGGTAAGGGACTTCGTTCACAGGTTGGTACCATGTTCAGCACCAAGGAAAAAGGCGTTCGTTACATGGAAATGGCTGAGGGCTATGTTCTTAAGACAGCTCTCGACGAGAACAACGAGGTTATCGGTTATCAGTTCGTTAAGCTCGGCAAGATGATGGAGGATATCCGTCACGGTGTAGATCCAAAAGAAGCATATGAAAAGAATATCGGTCAGTATGGTCGCTTCGACGGTGCGGCTAAATACATCGACCCACGTGAAGAATAATTGGTAAGGGAGGACTTAATTATGGCTAACAATGTTACTTTTGAAAGTAAGGAAAGAAGAATGCCTAAAATTGAGAAGTGCCTTGCCGAATATGGTATTGCAAGTCTTGAAGAGGCAAGAGAGCTTTGCTTGAACTGCGGCTTTGATCCAGACGCAATCGTAAAGGGCGTTCAGCCTATCGCATTTGAAAACGCATCCTGGGCTTACACACTTGGCTGCGCTGTTGCAATCAAGAAGGGTGTTAAGACTGCTGCTGAGGCTGCTGAGGCTATCGGTATCGGTCTTGAGGCTTTCTGTATCCCTGGTTCTGTTGCAGAGCAGAGAGCTGTTGGTCTTGGCCACGGTAACTTGGGCGCAATGCTCCTTAAGGATGAGACAAAGTGCTTCGCATTCCTCGCAGGTCACGAGAGCTTCGCAGCTGCTGAGGGTGCTATCGGTATCGCAAGAAATGCTAACAAGGCAAGAAAAGAACCTCTCAGAGTTATTCTTAACGGTCTTGGCAAGGATGCCGCTTACATCATCGCCAGAATTAACGGCTTTACATATGTAAAGACAGAATTTGACTACTTCACCAGCGAACTCAAAATCGTAAGCGAGACAGCTTTCTCCAACGGTGAAAGAGCTGCTGTTCGCTGCTACGGCGCAGACGACGTTCGTGAAGGCGTTGCTATCATGCAGCACGAGAACGTTGGCGTTTCCATCACAGGTAACTCAACTAACCCAACAAGATTCCAGCACCTTGTTGCAGGCACATACAAGAAGTGGGCTATCGAAAACGGTAAAGCATACTTCTCAGTTGCCAGCGGCGGCGGCACAGGACGTACACTCCACCCGGATAACATGGGCGCAGGTCCTGCTTCCTATGGTCTTACAGACTCTATGGGCCGTATGCACGGTGACGCTCAGTTTGCAGGTTCTTCTTCTGTTCCTGCTCACGTTGAGATGATGGGTCTTATCGGTATGGGCAACAACCCAATGGTTGGCGCAACAGTTGCATGCGCAGTTGCTGTTTACGAGGGACTTAATAAATAAGCCAAAAATTCGTTTTTTAGCTTTTCAATTTAATTAAACATTCAGGCACATTATTTTGGACTTTTCCTCTATAGTGTGCCTGATTTTTTATTTTTTAATTTTTTTTAAATCCGTCCTCCAAACCGCTCATTAACTGCACTATTTTTAAATATTGAAACAGCGACAGGTTCTTTTAATTTTTTTAAATAGATTATGGTATTATCTCCCTTATAACATTACAAAAAGGTGATTAAAAATGAAATCTATTGAGGAAAACAACGCACCTTACATCTCCATTATGCACCAGCGGTGTCCTCTGCGTGTTTATCTAAGCACAATTCTTTACGCCGAAACCTTTAAAAATGCCGTTTACATACACACGGACGCCGGAGTTTTTAAAACCTACATAACCTTTGAAAAGTTTTGTGAAAGTCTTTGTGACCTGCGTTTTATAGGCTGCTACAAGGGCTGCGTGGTGAACATGGACAGAGTTTCAAAAATCCACGGGGACGACTTTCTTATGGACAACGGGGAAAGGGTTCAGATAAGAAAAAGGGGAGGGACTAAGGTTAAAAAATCCTTTCTTCAATATGTACTGCTTAAACAGGTGTATTTGGAAAATAAAATATCATAGTTTTAAACTTAAAACGACTAAGACTTTTTATAAAAAATTTATCCTAAAAACACAGTAAGACCGCCACGCTTGCGCATGGCGGTCTTACCTTGTTACAAAAATGAGGGGTACAAAGTAGATTGCATTATCTACAATGAGGAGGGGTAGAACATGTAATCAGGATGCTTGCGGCTCATCCTTCTTACAGTTGTTATTATAACACAGAGCAAACAGCTTTGTGTGATTGTTTTGAAAAAAGTACTTGAAATCTTTTTAAAAACAATATTTCCCAGCTTATTTATAATTCAATTATAATGTTATATTTCCGTCCTCATCAACAGACATCATATTTGCAACAACCATCTGGCAAATAGTTGCGTCTGTTATTGTTATCTCGCTGCTTCCGTCTACATCAGCTAAAAGGCTGTCAAAATTTTCAATATTCTGACCGGAAACATGCTGCTGTATAGCGGTTACGTCATCTATAGAAATTGCTCCGCTGTGGTCAATATCTCCCATATTGTATTTAAGGTTTTCATAGGCTGACTCCAAAGCCGCAAAAGCCTCATCCACTGTTTTCTGGTCTGCTTTGTCATCCTTTAAAACGTCTGCGGCATTTCCCAGAGCTGCGGCAAATTCACGGTAGGAATTTACTGTGTAAACATTCTTAACCTGATTCATTTCATCAACAAGAGCGGTAAGCTGATCTTTATTCACAGGCTCCTGTGTTTCTCCGCCTTCAAATTCAGATGTGGGCTTGCAGGCAATTCCGTTTTGCTTTGCAAACTCATAACCGTATGTTCCCTCGTCAGCGTAAATTGTAATTTTTGAATTATCATTAAAAGGTGCTTTGCCTATAGATGTTACAGAAGCAGGAATAAGCACATCTGTGAGATTTGTATTTCTTTCAAACACGCTTTCTCCCAGCTGCTTAATTGTATTAGGAATTGCAAAGCTTGTTTCCTCTTTTCCTGTTGGATATATCAAAAGATTGGAAACAGACTTGTCAAAAAGAACGCCGTCTACAGATGCAAAAGATGTATTGTTTTCTGCAACCTCAATCTTTTTAAGCTTTGAGCAGTAGTTAAGACCTGTGGTTTCAAGATTTTTCACTGTTTCAGGAATATACAGTGTTTCAACTGTTGAATAGGCGTCGAACAGGTAGAAGGAAACTCCGGTAACAGGCATATTTACAGCGCTTGAAGGGATAACCCAGTCTCCGCTCTGGCCTACATACTTGCATGGGGCAACGCCGTTAAAATATGTAAAGATAAAGTCGCCCTCCTGAACCTTAATATCGTCGCAGTAATATGGTCTGTGGTCGTTGGAGAACTTTTCAACATCTTTATCAAACCAATCCATTGCCCATGTGTTATCAATAAATATCCATCTGTTGTCGGCATAAGCCATACTCCATGCATGACCGCCGGCAGAGGAATCGCCGTTTACCATTACGCAGGGAATTCCCACCGCAGCGCACATGGCTTTTGTCACGTTGGAATATCCCTGACAAATTCCAAGTCTTTTTGAGAATACGTTGTAAGCGTCCTGAGAACCGCTTACCAGGTCGTAATCATACTTGATATTGTCGCATACCCACTGGCAAATAGCTTTAAGCTTGTCGTAATCTGTAACAGCTCCGCTGCTCTCAGTAGTTTTCAGGGTTTCCGCTTCAATCTCTGCAAACTGCTCCTTTGTCATTCCAAGCTTTTCATAATCGCTTACAAACTGCTGAGGTTCAAGATTGTTGAGCATGTCCAAAAGCTCCTGATTGCTTCCTTTAACGTTGGGATTTTTCATCTCCGCCGAAACAGCAGGCAAAGCAAAAAAAGCAGAAGCCAGCATGAGCACAGCCAAAACCAAAGAAATAGTCTTTTTCATTATAATCGTCCTTTCTAAAAAATACATTTTCCTGTAATTCAATTATATCAAAATATCTTTCCTTAATTCAATATGCAATAGGTAAAATTAAAGACGGAATTTTTATCAAAAAAGCACTATATAAAACAAAAGACACAGACAAAAAGCCCCGTGCTAATAAGGCAGTAAAAAGTAGCGAAGATGGTGTAACCCGATTTTTGCGGGTTACACCGTTTTCTTTTTATGCGGTGAGCTGTTTTGGGATCTGTGATGTACTTCGTATCTGTTCCATTATCCTCCGGATTTCCTGCTCGTCCGGCAAGCTTACTAAGCCTACCGCCGTGAAATAGATATCCACCTTTACTGACTTATGAGCGTGCTTCTTCTCAGGATTGTGCACCTCAATGCGACGGATCAGCTTGTTGACGATCGTCGGCGTCAGTTCTTTCATGTCGGTAAACTCCCGCAGCCCCTGTAAAAGCAGGTGCATATCCACCGATTTCTGCTCCATTTCGGATAGCTGATTTTCTTCCTCCCTGACCTTTTCCAGCAGCTCTTTCTGCTCGAATTCATATTCCGCCGCCATCCTTGCATAGCGTTCGTCCGACAGCTTTCCGATTACATTGTCCTCGTAAATCCGGCTGAACAGCTTGTCCAGATCGGCGATCCGCTTTCTGCTGCTTTCCATGGAAAGCTTCAATTCCTGTTGCCGTTTTTTCTGGAATTCCCCACATTTCTGCTTCTGCATATAGAGGAATACCGACTCGTAACAGCGCACAAAATCCGCCAAACCCGCAACCGCTTCCTTCACAATCATTTCCAAGACTACATCCCGGATGAAATGGATGGTACAGCTTCCTCTGCCGTCCTTGTAGTTGGCGCAGCGGAAGAATTCCTGGTTGCGTTTGAGCGATTTTGCTGCGCAGAAGTGCAGCTTTGATTTGCAGTCGGCACAGAATACCAACCCAGAAAACAGACTTTTCCGATTTGTCTTTGTCGGTCTGCGTTTGTTCTTCCTGAGTTCCTGCACCCTCAGCCATACATTCTCGTCAATGATTGCCTCCTGCGTGTTGGGAATGATCTGATATTCCTCTTTTGGATTCTCAATCACCTTATGCACCTTGTAGCTGACCGTTGTGGATTTTCCGTTCACCGTGCAGCCCGTGTACTGCTGGTTTTCCAAAATACGCTCCACGGTGCTTTCGTGCCAGCCGTAGATATTTGCCGGAACGGGGTTGCTTGTCTTTCTTCCTACAGAATGAAAGTAGGCGGTAGGGACGAGAATTTTCTCCCGTTCCAACTGCTTTGCAATCTGCGTCGGACCTTTCCCTGCAAGGCAAAGAGTGAATATCTTTCGGACGATTTTCGCCGCAGGCTCGTCGATATACCATTGCTCTTTGTCGCCTTCGATCTTCTTGTATCCGTAGGCGACCGTAGAAGCAACCCGCCTGCCCTGAGAGGCTTTCAGCTCATTGACCGCACGGATTTTCTTGGAAGTCTGCGCCGCATACCACTCGTTGAAGATGCTGTAAAAGGGCAGCATTTCCATTCCTTCTCCGGTTGTGGAATTGATGTTTTCCTGTATGGCGATAAAGGTAATGCCGAGAGACGGATAAACCACCTGCGTCAGCCTGCCCATCTCGACCTGCTCACGGCCGAAGCGGGAAACATCCTTTACGATGATCGTCCCGACCTCTCCGTTCTCCGCCATTCTCTGCATCCGCTGAAAATCCGGCCTTTGAAAAGTCGTCCCGGAAATACCGTCGTCTACAAAGAAAACCGGGTGCAGATAGCCATGTTTTTTAGCGTAGTCCAGTAAAATCTGTTTTTGGAAGGCAATTTGTCAAGGGTATTTTCACTATAAAACACGCATGACATATAAATTTTCAAATTAGCCACTGCTAATTCTTTCCTGCATCCTGATAGAGTATACTGAAAGAAATTCGGCATCCTCGCCCACAAGTGCTTTGGGTGCCGCTTCATATCTTTGGAGCAGCATATATCGGACGAGATAATCTTCAACCGCATTCATGTGTGCCCATACAGAACTTTATTTATTGATATTGGTCTGCACATCTTGATATAGGCTGTTAGTAGACAATTCTCCTCCCATAGCAAACGCTTTCCCGGCTTCTGTGTCACTTTGTAAATAGTATATAAACCATGCTGTCATATAGCCGTCAAACTGTTTGTATGAATCGCCATGGTCAACATTTTTCTTTCTTGCGATCACTTTATCTACTGTTCCAGGGAGCAGACTGTAATTCTCCTACAAGGACCACAGCGGGCAAATTCCCTGTGCTACACCGTTTTTATCGTTGGTAACTTGCTCTTTGCTTGTGGCATTACCCGCATCCCAACTGCCCGTTCCTGCTGCTAAGAATGTTGGAATATTGACTCTTGAAATATCATATTCCCACCCATCCGCCATAACCATTGTGAGGCGCAATTTGTCAAGGGGGGGATTTTTCAAAAATTTGTAAACTCTATGCAAACATACTGATGGAATTCATTCTAAAGTATGTGAAATATATTGCCGCAATCATCACTTTATTAAGCTTAACAATCAGCAGATATATTTAGTAAAAAATTATTCTGGTAAACATTTCTATTTTACATAGTGTAGGAATTTCTTCAGTTCCTTCCTACTATTCGCCATTCAACCCAACAGCAATATTAAAGCCAGAGCCTCCAGCACAAATGTAAGCAACATATGCTGTGCCGGCAATTACTCGGATACCATTCGTAATTAGTTCATATTCTAAAACAGGTTCATTCATTACTCTCGAAGATTCTCTCTTTCAGTTTTGCACAACCTTCGCATATCTCAGAAAATGTCTGTTCATAGTTATTGCTATGATATGGATCGGTAACATTTGTATAAAGCATTGCATCATCGTCTGACATTCCTTTGGTTGTCCTTGAAAACTCCAAGAGTTTGAATATTTTATGCAAGGGGTCATCCATGCATCGGATTTTAAGATTAATTTTATTCCACTCATCCATAAATACAATCAAATCATACTTCAAATAATCTTCAACGCAAAAGACGACAGCCTGCCTATTCTCAAACAGAATGTTGTAAGCAGAACGGCATTTTGGGGCTTCAACCGTCATGTCCTCCCCCTCTTTTTCGCCCGACATCCCTACCGATGCAATTTCCACATTATTATATTGGGACATCATATTCTTGAGAATAAATTCCGCCATAGGACTGCGGCAAATGTTACATTGGCAAACAAACAATTTTTTCGTATTCATAATATAAGCGAATAACTGTCCATGCTACTAAAAGTAGCATAATTCAGTTTATTTAAGTCAAGTCGAAATTTTCGTGGTTCTTTTCTAACAGCATCAAATGAATTTCTAAGCGTCCATAGTGTATTTTCATCATAATTTCCAGGTTTGTAATACGCAATAGTCGTGTGAAGCGTAAGGGGGTAGGAGAGTGGTACAATACTCTGAAATTCCTCGTATAAATTCATTAGAATATTACAATCTTCTTGCGTTGCCGGGTCAAAGCCCATTACAATACTTGTGCCTACCATGCTAAAAACACACCGACTGTTTAGGTTTATTCCATTCCGATAATTTTTCTTGATATATTCGATGAGTTCAACCGCACGATGCTCGTTGCCCTTTACATCGTTGGGCATCGAATAGGGGTTGCTTTTCAAATCGTGCAATGTGATGTGGAAAGTGGCGGGATTAAGTTTGTCCGAAAGAATGTTTCCGCATAGTCGATATGTTTCATTCTGAATTTGGCTCAACCATGTGATAGCATCTTTATCAAGTGAAAAAATAACAGTATCACCATAAAAAGGTTTAAATTTTCCGTCATCAGTTACTTTGTTTCTAAGATTATCATTTGTAAAAAAGCATCCGCTTTGCGGCAAACTATCCCACATAAAAACAGTTCGTTGTTTATAAGCATCTAAGGTTTCAACCATGGTGTTATTCCCTCCCGGCAGTTAAGAAATCGACAGTCATTTTGTCTCGCATACCTCCATAGAACTTATCCAACACCATCCCAAACTCCGGCACATCCGATGCGGCAATTTCAAAAAGTGTCATACATGAACGGAGCTTCAGATCGTCGGGGTATCCTATTACCAAGCTCGGATTATTTTCATCAAGTGCGAGCAGAGCTTTGGTAATGTTGATAAGGTTCTCACGTAAATATGGTTCTGCCATATATGCTTTGGCTTCGTCAATACCAGCGATTCCATAATGCAATGCCGTGCTGCTTCGTCCGAGAACCTTTAACTGTGGGAAGATATACCACATCCAATGAGTCCTCTTTCGTCCGGCTTGGATTTCCGCAAGAGCGTGATTATAAGAAAACTTCTGTGCTTCTATAAAGCGATTCAAATCATAGTCTGGCATTCTATTCCCCTCTATTCAATTTCTTCAATTCATCAATACAGCTTTGCAACTTATCTGTCGAAACCGCTAACTCATAAGGAAGATATTTCCGACGCCTTTTTCTGTCCTTGCCCTTAATCATGCAATACCTACGAGGGTTTAATATTCCTACCTCTAAAAAGAGGTCAATATATCGAGCGACCCGTGCATATCCCATTTCGCAGGATTCTTGAATCGCCCCAATGCCAATGTTGGCATTGGCTTTTGCATATTCTAAAACCCTTATAATATCCGTATTCACATTGGACTGTAATTTTTCAAAATCGATCATTGTCTATGCCTCTGTATTTGCTAAAGAGCAGCGATCATATTCTTCCAATAGACCGCCTTTACCTCATCAATCGGCACAGCTTCTTCCGTGCCGTTTGTACACCAACCAGCCAACAATCGTAGCTGTTCTGCGGTTTCCAGTTTTCCTAAATTATTGATATACGCATTAAGCATACCGTCACGATCAGTTTTGGCTGCATCAACACCTTGTTCAGAGGCTTTATCAAACCAGTACAAAGATGCCAGATCGTTTTTCTCAACGCCTGCACCAGCGTTATACAATACGGCAAGATAATTTTGACACCAACCATCATTTTCATATTCGGCTCCTGCTCGGAACAGCTTTGCTGCCATAGCATAGTCCTTTTTGGTGTTAAAATAATATGTACCAAGCTCCAAAAGATTTTTACGAACGATGACACTGCAATTCTCGGTATTGTAAACACGCTTTGAAAATGCAGATAGACTTTCGTACACTTCCTTTGGGGTCTTGGTTCTCAAAACAACATTCGCATAATCAAGCAAGCATTTTGTTGTCAGCTTGTCAGCGCCTTCTTCACCGTTTTTGTAGGCTCTGTTAAACCAATATGCTGCCTCAATAAACTCTTGTTCTGTACCAAGCCCCTGGGCATACAGACTACCGAGATTGTACTGTGCTTTGGAGTTGTCGGTATTTTCGGCTACCAGCTTAAAGAGATCAAAGGCAGCTCCATAATTCTTTTCCTCATAAAAGCTAAGAGCCATGTTCATATGTACCTCGAAGATTGCAGTTACTCCACTAACGGGATTACTTTGTTGGCTCTGCTTTTTTGCATCTTTGTTTCTTTTGAAAAGTCCCATATCTTTACCCCTTTTCTATGTTTCGATTGCCTGGAGCGTAGCGATAATGGAGTCGACAACGCTCGTAATATGATATTTCAAAATGAATAGTGCATCTGAATCGGCAGGATATTTTTCCTTCGCTTTGCGAAGAATTGGTAGCACATATTCTCTTGTTTCTGAGATATACGATTTCAACTTCTCAATGGAGAAAGTACCGGCCATACTTGAAACATTGTGGCAACGGTCGATCAGCTTACACAAGGTTGCTTCACGGTCTTCAAGCAGCATATTGTAATAGCGATTTTTGGCGATTTCCTGAGTTTCGCCATCCATTATTCGCAAGGTCACCAAGTCCACAGAATGCTTGACTGCATCCGTGACAGGTAACTCATCCGGTGTTACATCACAATCTTCGCATACATCATGCAGCAGGATGGTAGCAATAGCATCATCGTCCCGTATGCCCATACCAAGAGCGTTGCAAGCCATTGTAAGAGGATGAACGAAGTATGGCTCACCGCTTTTTCGGAGTTGACCCGAATACTTCTGTTTTGCAAAGGTGAGTGCCTGCAAAGTCTGTGTCATGTGAAGTCCACTTGCGTAGCCACGAATGTAGGTGTACATTTTGTCTGCATGAAATTTTCCTTTTTTCTATAAGCACCCTCCTAAACGAATTGCCTTTAGTTTTCTATATATTCCATCAAGAAACGATATTGATAGTTTAATTTAGCAAAACGCTGGATACGGTGAAGAAATACGGTGTCGGAAATACCGCCGACAACACCGACAATCGGGATTCCTTGCACAAACTTCAAAAACAGCATTTCATCCGCAAGAGCAGATGCTGACAACTTGATTTGCTCTTTGATGGTTTCCTCTGTCGGAATCACTACCGCTTGTGTATAAGAATCGAGCTGTTCAACACAGCTTTGTAAATCCTCACCGTAAGACATCGCTCCTTGAATAATAAGAAGCTGATAAAGCTGTTCCTCCGGCTTCGAATAATCGTAGCCGTAGTTTGTAGATGTCTCATAAAGACTACGAAGAATAACTGCTGTCAATAAAGGAATGTCTGGAATGCCACATCCGACAAGTCCAAGCCCGATACCTTCAACACCGGAGATTAACAGATTGACAGCATTTGATGTATTAGATTGCTTGGAAAATGCACGAATTGATTTTTTGTTCTGCCTCAGTTCATACGCAAAGCGGTTAATCTGATGTTGTTCTTTGGCATTCTGCTTATTAAAGGTTATATCAATTAGCGGAGTTCCGTTTTTATAAATCAACTCAAAAGCTTTTACGAATGCCGTATTCAAGGTTGAACAAAGCTTATCGGGAACCTTTGCGACAAGCTCAGAAGCAAACGCTTTTTTTGTCGCATATTGTTTACTATATGCGTTTCGCTTTCTTTTTAGCAGATTCAACTCCTTCGTTAAAGCTTTCTGTTCTGTCATATCTGTCCTCCTCGTATTTTACACTTCGGCACTACCAATGCTTGACATTCAATGAAGACAGTTGCATCAGAAAACTACTCATCTTCACTTGGTTCCGGTAAAGCCTCTGGAATATCTTTTACCACATCATGATGCATGAGAAATGAAGCTGCTCCTACAGGATCACGACGATACCATTGGATAAATAACGCAGCAGTAATCGGTGTGAAGCGTTCTGTTTGAAGCAAATCGGTGATGCTTACACATTCACATTGAATTAAGCTTGTCATGTCTTTGGAATGCAAAAAACGCAGAACATATTCTTTCAAATCGCTATCCAATGCTAATACATCCTGTACTGTTGCTTCAAGAGCATGTTCTTCGTAAGCCACTGGCGATTCATTTTCCAAATATCTTCTAACCATTTTTTCATCGTTGCTCATTTTTGTCTTATCGTTTTGCTTGCGCAAAATCTTAAATACAAAGTGACGCATGTTAATCCTCCTTATAGAAACGCTTAATAATTGCCGATTCAAATACATATGCAGACATCTCAACAGGCTGGTACAAGTATCTTTCTGGGTTTTGCTCCGGCGAAATATAATTGGCGAAATTGATTTTCCATATTTTTGCGTCCGCCTTACTTATG
The DNA here is from genome assembly GCF_002160515.1 of Anaeromassilibacillus sp. An172. Classification (GTDB taxonomy): domain Bacteria; phylum Bacillota; class Clostridia; order Oscillospirales; family Acutalibacteraceae; genus Limousia; species Limousia pullorum. The sequence goes on from NZ_NFKS01000016.1 coordinate 20,403, forward strand.
CCATATCTGCTTGGATGGACGATAGCTCTGTGTTGAAAAGCATGGTAAGTTTCGTGACAGATCGTACCTAACAGTTCTTTTGCTTCTATCAAAGACATCGGTTGTTTTTGAATATGCAATGCGTTTATCGCTATAGTATCAGCAGAGAAAGAATATAGTCCAGCGCAACCATTCATCATTTCGGAGGATACGAGGCATGGTTCAATTCCCAAAGCAATAGCTATTTCCGTATGTAACTCGGTTAAAGCGAGTTCCCGATCCTGTGGAAACATTGCAAGCAATGCCCCCGCAGGATCTTCGCCCAAACAACTCTTGATTGCATCTACAGTTTGTCTGCGATGAATTTCAGCACTTTCGTTTGGATTTGCAGAGTCAGGTTCGAAAAAGAAAATAATATCTTCAAGGGTTTCACCCGCAAGCTTTACGACCTTTTGCCGAATAGTTTTCCAGGCTTGAGAAATTTTCTCGGATAAAGTAGATAGCTTATTGCGTAGCTTGGTTCCAAATGATTTCCGTTTCGAGTCACTTTGTGTCATAATGTATGCCTCCTGCTCGTTGCACTTGTCTGAAAATCTCTCGCATTAGAGTGAATTGAAGTGCTTTATCGTAATTTCTTTCTGTGGCGAACTTTTCCGCAAGTGTCTTCGTTTGATTTTCGTAATCCTTCGGGGAATTAGTTGACAAGCCCTCAATCCCTGTAAACATTCCTGTTTGCCGATTAAAATTATTGTTAGGGAGAATCAGTTTATCGCCTGCATCACGAAAATCCAATACATTCATTTCAATCCAGTAGCGGGCAACACCTTCAAGATTACTGTCAAAGTACGACCTTGTTGAAATCAGTTCGTTCTTCAATGCCGTTTTAACATCATCCGAGGAGTATAGTTTAGCTCGTGCATTATCAGCTTCTGCCGCCGATATATCTGAATCTTTTAATTCGGCAAACAGAGTACAGAAAGCTGCGTTGATGATTGTTTCTATATCTGCACCATTCATAAAACGGCGATGATGTGCTGCAACAGATAGAAGTTCTTCAGCAATACCATCAATGTCAACACTTCCCACCATAACACTCATTTTTTTCTTCAAATGAATGCGCAATATTGCTTTGCAATCACTTGCAGTAGGTATTCCGGTAAAAAAGGTTTCATCAAATCTACCTTTTCTCTTTAGCTCAGGTGGTAATCTCTCTGTTTTGTTTGCTGTTGCAATTACGAGAATTGGTTTTTCTCGTTCTTTTTGCATCCAATCGAGAAAAGATGAGAAAATATGCATCATTGCATCGCTGGAGCCACCCTCAGTTACGCCACCAAATACTTTTTCTATTTCATCAATTAGCAGCACACAAGGGGCTACACCTTCAACCGCACGCAATGCCATTTCGCAATTTGCTTCAGCTTCTCCCAACCACTTGCCTAACATCGAACTTAGGTCAAGCTGCAAGAGAGGTACAGATGATTCAGAACTGCTTAACAAACGAGAAGTATACTTTGCTAAATGGGTTTTTCCACATCCTGGAAGACCAGCGAGCAAAACGCCTTTGGGGGCAACCGCTTTTTGAAGAAGGGCAGCATGAGGATATAAGAAAGTTTTACTTTTTGTTCGTATCCACCGCTGTAATGATTCTAAACCGCCAACTTCTCCTGCAGAATCGGTATCAATCCATTTTAAGCCTCGAACTCCAGCAATGCGTTGCTTTTTTGCTTTTTTTGCAGCATCGAAAAGACTCTTTGCATGATGTTCTAATGGATTTTCGCTCTGTGCATATGCCAAATGAATTATACTTACAATTTCGTCTTTGTGCATACCTCTCAGAGCTTCCGCCAATTCATTGGCAATAGATGGTTCAAGACCGCTTGCCATGCCGGCGCATTCTCGACAAGTCTGCCGAATTATCTGCAGCAACTCTTCTTTGTCGGGATAGTCAATATCCAAAACATATGTATACTCTCTCAACTCAGAGCATAAAATGCCGTCCATGCATCCTATAACAATTAAAGCATTGCTCAATCCTAATTTTTTTTGGACGCCGATCTCCCGAAGTAAATATAGATATTGTAACTGTATAGCTGTTCTATCCGATCTTTCGGGATTACCAATGATATCATAGAGATATGGTATATACAAAAGACGGTGCTCCATGCGTGAAATGGGATCTACGCATTTAAGCAGATAGTTCATGAGTGCAGGTTCAGCACCATAGTCCAATGCTCCATCATCGCCAGATGATGGAGCGTGTTCCGTCCACACAAAAGGTTTTGAAATTGTCTTAACAGTTCCCATTCCGGTAACTTCTTTTATGTTGGTTGGATGATTGCTCTGCGTGGAAGTTTTTGTTGTAAACTTAGGTTCGTAAGTTTTGGCATGAACATAACCCTCAACAGAGCGACGGATATCAGCTTCGTTATCACAACGAAGAGTTATAATAGCCCACCCCGCAGCATCCAACTCAGTCATGTTATGTATTGTTTTTTCAATAACGCCCATTTTTTTACCTCAAATCTACGCCTGGCAGTCGCCCTTCGTTTCCACACAGAATCATTCCCTGGAGTTGCAGGATAACATCTTGAAAGAACAGGTCATGCAATTCCATATCCAATTTCTGTCCTCGATTTTGACTTCCAAATCGAATTACAGGTTTCCCGCAACCAACGATACGCAAATTCCAATATCTGTTAGGATTGCTTAATTGAAAATGACTTCCGGTATTGCACAAATAAATGGTATACTGTTTAGTGTTATTCTTCTCAGAAAAACGGCACCTATCTGCAAGCATATTAAAACCAGTCATATCTGTGATTACAAACTCTCGATCTACATCATTGAGCAGTTCCTGCATTTGCTTTGATTCTTTATACCAGTGCTGCCTTTTAATTAAGTCAAAGATTTCGTAATCCAAGTCTTCAGTTTCATCCAATACACTATCCAATATTTTTTCCATATCAGAGAGTTCAATCATACAAAGCTCAGCAAGAATTGGAAGGACATCTTGGGTGCCTTTAAGCGGAGTGTCCAGAAGCTCGTGAATGCGAGAAGGCTGAATTCCGCTTGTTTTGTTCTTTGCTTTCAACAATTGCGATGATGGTTGAGCTTCAGCTTGCCGAGCGATCCAGCCGGCAAGAGCTCCTGCTTTATATTTTTTTAATAATTCAGAACAAGCGGATGCCCGATCTGTTTTGTCGCAGTTTTTCAAATAACTGCGCAATAGCGGAATACTGTCTATACGAGTGCCATTAAGCCATAAATAAGTCATATCGGACTCCTTTCGAGAAGCTAAATGTTACGATATTTCGCCTCTTGCCAGAAGCCTACGGCGAGAGTACACTACAGCTCTATTGACTTTGGTATATCCAGTACCAGTTCGAGCATCTTCGTAGTAGTCGCTATCAGGGAGAATCAGCACCCCATGTTCATCAGTTAAGAGTTCATCATAAACAGTAATACCCATTGTACTCAGCTTGGAAATGATTTCTCCTTTCAGAGCGTACAAGGTGTTATTATTTTCATTACGATTAGCATAATTGACAAATTTTTGAATCCATTCGCCAAAAGCCTTATCTTTAGTCACATCAAACCCGATATTTGCATCTTCATCACACGAAGATAAATAGTCAACCAGACTCTGCAACATCTTTTGAGAATCTTCAAGAACCGCCTGAATGCTCGCATCATCAATTTCCAAATGTACGGTTTCTTTTCTTACAGAAGTTGGCGTATTCTTGTGCATATACATTTTGTAAGAAACACCAGTTGATATGGCAGCAACAGCCAGTGTAGATGTACCTACAATCCATGACGGTAAGGAAAAATGAGAACCGATTGTAGCGCAGAGTGCAGGGGGAATCGTTGCAATTAAAGATGCACAGATAGCCGATCCCTTCGAATTATGAGTTTGAGTTTGACATTCTTCGGAATTTGTAATATCGGGAATAGCTTTCACCCCGTTTAACACATTCTCTACGGTCTTTTCGGGCATTTTTCTGATGATACGCCACGCATTTCGGCTTGTGGGCGAGAGTGTTCTCGCAAAATCACTTTTCTCTCCGGTTCGCTCTTCCCACTTTTCGTTATGAAGTTTAATACCATTCTTAATATCCATCATTTTTTCTCTCCTTTAATAAGCGCAAGTGTTCGGTCTATTTCGTTGAGCTTTTTGAGCAAGTCATTTCTCTGTTGTTCGAGCATTTGTTCGACATAGCCATCTCCAGAACTGCTTGCCGCCTGCCCCGAAAACGCATTATATTCGGCGGAAGTAGGTTCGGAAGAAGGATTCAGAGCTTCATCAAGCTCTTTAGTGACATATTTAGGATTCGCTTCCATAAAGGCTCTAACAGCAGCTTCATCAAAGATTAAGGCAGCTCCACGCTGCGAAGCAGATTGTCTTGCTTCCAGCTTAATCCCATTAACTCCTCGGTTTCGCCATCTCCGAATGGTTTCACGATCGACTTTGCATAAAGTCGCCAGTTTTTCCACAGAAAAGAAAATCATAGTTACCTCCTTGTATTGGTGGAAGGGACTGAACAAAAACATCACGCAACTGCGGGATATTGAGGTTCAGTCCCTCGCATATAAATAATTACGCCTGGAGAGGATGGCAGTACGCTTATCCTCAATCATCGTCAACAGGGTCTTCGACGATTAGAGCTCCGAGCATTGTACGCTTCTTGTCTTCCAATGCTTTTTGCATTTCATACAAACACTCTCCCAGGAATGGACGATACACATCGTTGCTGTCGTAGGTACTCTTTAACAAGTTCATTAAGCCCTCGCCCCAATTTTCGTTACGCTCGTCTAATTTCTCAGCAACAGCCTGCATATATTCGGATCGGCTCGTGCCCAAAAATCCTCCGATACGCCCAGGATTTGGGAAAGCAGAGTAGATTTCGTTTTCCTCAGCAATTTGCTCGTCAACAAGTTCAAAAACGGCATCCAAATAACCATTCAAGAAAGAATCGATATAGTCCAAGGACAACTCATCATCTTCGAAAAGCGTGGTGTTATCCATTCCGCTTCCCGCAAGAAAATCACGGAACTTTTCATTCAAGGTAGTAGTAATGAACCGCTTTGCTTCTGTAGCATGTGTAGCACAGTCCTTTTTCAAGTCGTCATAGAACCATTTTTTGAAGTTTGCACGAGCACGAGAAATAACTTGACCAGAATCATATTCGTGATTGCCCCAACGCTTCAACGAGTCAACAACACAATTTATTGCTTTGACTGCGATTGACTGATTAGCTCTTGCACCGAGGAGATCATGAGCATTTGAAATAATAATATTTAGAGTACTATTGCCGTCAGAATCTTCCTCATTCAAAACAGCGTCAAACGCTCTCTCAAAATCAAGCTGTTTAAGTTTATCGGGACCAAAATACCAAAGTCCTTTTGCAATAGTAGACATAGGACTTCTATCTTTATACAGATCAATGTTTGGGAGAACTTCTAAGATGGTGTCTTCAACAAACGGCATCAATCCTGCACCACCAGTCAAAACAACGGTAGCTTTCTCTGTTTGATTTCCCCTTGCCGCTTGAGCAAGCAGCGGGCAAAGCTCAGTAGCCTTTTCGATAAATGTACGCAGGCAACCAGCCCATGTTTTGTTTCCGATTTCGTTCTGCATTTCGATAGGAAGATTGTTAAATTCATCTCCCAATACGGAACGGATCGACAACTCTTTCGTAATGGCATTCATCATCGTATCATTGGTATAGAGTGTAAAGAAATCCCAATCAGAGAACATGGGATCTTGCACATCCAATTCAACGGCATTCGTTATGTCTCTGAGGATGGTTCCGCCTTCCGCACTCGCAGAATAGTAAGTTTCTTTCAATTTCCTTGTTTGCAACAGAATGAAATTGTAGAATATTCGGTCAGACTTGCACCTATTGATTACAGTTTGCAGAAGATCGGGTTCATTATGTGCTTTTTTGCTCTTCCCATAAGCGTTTTTAAGGTTTTGCACAAGCATCATTCGCTCAATCAGAGAAGCACCCGTATATCCACCGTATGAGAAAACACCATCTTTGTTGACGAAAGTTGCATCATTGGAATACGCTCCCAAGTCAATGCACAGCACGCCCTGCTCCGCATTGGCACGAGCGATAGCACTATAGCTATGTTGTGCAGCCGCCATTGCTGCATTGGATTCGGGAACAATAATCGGATTTTTATATCCTGCATCAATAAAAACTTGGCGATAAGCATCTACGATACTTTTCTTACGCCAACCGGTCGGCATTCCGATAATCCAGTATTCTTCATTGCCGGGAAGGAATGCTGTTGGATTCTTTTTCATCATGCGTTCACGCCAAGCCCGTGCGTAAGTCGCCATCAGATCGTGGTTGTCTTTGTTGGGAATTTCCTTGAAATCTATCATAAATGAATCAACATTATGATATGTATCACTCCTCATAACATAAAGCTGATTGCCTAACTGGTAAGAGCCGTCTTTCATTTTGGCGAAACCGGATGGTTCACCACCTTCTGCCATAAGAGGCTTGGGTTCCTGGCTGGCAAGTGCATCTTCCCCCGTAAATGCCGCCATTGTTCCACGACCATTATCTAATGAGTGAATGTAGCGTGCCATATGTTTTTCTTCCTTTCGCTTTATGTAGTGCGAACTTGCATTCGCAAATTGGTTTGTTTTAGAATTATGCGAGGCATCGAGTATATTTGAAACAGCCACAACGATGCCTCGCATATAGATAATTACGCCTGAGTAGGAATGGCAGTACTGACAGTACGCTTTTCCTTAATCATGGATGCGATCTTCTTGCCAACCTTGAAAGGCAGAGCGATAGCACCCTTAACGAGCCATGCCAGAAGATCAATGATTTCCTGTGCGTCTTCCTTGGAGTCGATAGCAGAACCGATGGCAATGATGATGCCCATGCTTACAAGGAAAGAAGCAAATGCACCAGTGAACCCGAACACACCAATGAGGAACAGGATGAATGCAAAGGTGACATAGCCAACAGAAAACTGCATAAACTTGGTCAAAACCCACTTGAGGGCGATCTCAACCTTGGCGAGCAAGTCCATCGCAAATTCCTTGTCGATCTCGCCACGAGCAAGACGCTTCAGAATGGAACCCTTAGAAGCACCGGCAGAAACGAGAGCTGCAACAACATGAGGATCAGCATTCTCAGCAGTAACGCCTTCAATGCGACCGTCAAGAATCTGACCATAGCAAGCACAAGCGAGCATAGCATAGTTGTCAGCCTTAGTAAATGCGTTCTCCATCACATCTGCAACAGCGGAGCCGCAATTCTCGGATACAAACTCCTCGTCGTTCAGAGCTTCGATGACTGCCTCGTTGCCCTCGGCGTAAACAAAAGCATTCATGTTGTTGCCGGAAATTTCAGCAACGAGCTCGTCGATGTGCTCGGCAACACTCTTATCGCCAGAGCATTCGAGCGTCCGTGCGATCTCCGCCTTCAGCTCTTCGGGAGAGGGAACCTGGATGTTCTTGCCAGGAACTGCATTTGCGTTGCAAACCGTCATCATAGCAGAGAGCGTAGCGAGGTAAGCGTATGCCTTGTCTTCATCCATACCGGCGATAGCAGTTTCGAGCTCCTTACGGCAATCAGCCTCGGTAACATGACCTTCTGCGTTGCAGAACTCATAAGAGGTAGATACGATGGATTCGATTACGCTGTCCACGGTAATGTCGGAAGGCAGCTTGTGTACATAGCGATTGATGAAATTGGTCATTGCCTCACGAGGGCTGTTCAGATTGTTTGCATCCTGCTGGATTTCGATCAGATTAGCCTGTACATCTTTGTAAAAGAAACGGGGTGTCTTCATAGTGTTTTTCATTGTAGAATCCTCCTTAATTTTTGTGGATTTCTTGATTACACTCATATTGTATTACAAGTTACGACAAATGTCAATACTTTTCACGAAAAAAGTTGAAATTATTTTTTGGTGTCGTATCTTCGCCGCTATTCTTTGATTTCGCTTGGTTCTGAGATGTCTTCTTGTACAAAGCTTATTATATCTCCTGCATCGCAATCAAGGACATCTGCGATTTTAAGAAGAACGGAGAGTGCGACCCCGTGATTTCGACGAAGCTTTGTGAATATATCTGGAGCGATACCTGCCAGTTTTCGTAATTCCGCTTTGCTCATTTTTCTATGTGCAAATAAAATCCACAATTTTTTATAACTTACGGTCATTCAAGCTCCTCCTCATTAAATGGAATACATAGTTATTGTTATTCGACAAAGCTACAGGAAAAACATATTATTAACATTCAAATAATTTATATCAAAATGCAAAAAAGCGGGAGCGCAATTCGTAATGAACTGCACTCTCGCAAGTTTTATCTTTCCCAATCCTTGTGTTTGGGCTTTTTGATTTGCTGTTGTTTTCGCTTCTGCTTTTGTTGTAGCATCCGCAGTTTTTCTGTGACAGACCGTTCCTCGGCATCCTCGCCCAAGAGAGCAGATACACTCCGCTTGCTGTCGGACATCCTTGTACGGTCATACTTATCGCCGTAGGCTTCCTGTACTCGCTGTGTGGCTCGTAGCTCATACTCGGAACGAATAGCCAGCCGTGCATCGTGAAGCTCCACGGGGTCAAAATCTTCTGCTTCCTTTTGTAGCTCGGCGTACTGCTTCAAAGCATCGTCAAGCTCGGCAGCATACTTGGCTTCGCTTGCTTCAATCTTTTTCAGTCCGTCCTCCAAAGTGTGGATTTGCTTTTTGAATACCTCGGCTGTCGCATCTTCGGGGTATCTGAGCTGTCGGAGCTGCATCGCCTTTTCCGAACGCAGTTCCTCTAAATCCTCGGTCAGCTCGGTAATCCTCTTGGCAAGATCACGGTGCTTTAAGACATGAATGACGGGCGTTGCTTGCTTCTCGTCCAATGCCGCTTTGCGCTCCTTGCTTTTCTTTGAGATTTTGTCTACAAGGGCGGTATATTTCGCCATATCCTCACGGCACTCGTTTAAGGATTTGCGGATCGCCTGCTTGCCGTTTCCGATGTGCAAGAGCTGATACTTGAAGATCAGCATATTGCTTCTCAGCCGTTCCATAGCTTTTGCAATAGCGGGAAGTGTGTTCTTGACCGCCTGCGCCAGCTTTTTGACCCGTCCTCTCAGTTCCCGGAGCAGGGCATTGTCGGCCTTGATCTGCCGGTTCAGCTCGCACCGGTCAGAGATGATACCCTTTTTCTCCATAGCTCTGGCAACCACACCCTCATGGACCGTAGGCCGCTCCAGCAGGCCACGTTCGGCATGGCTGCGATGGTCGATGCGTTCCTCATGTCCGGTGCGCTCCAGATGGCGGTTTGCTACATCCGCCCATGCAGCCCGCCACAGGACAAGCTGCTCGTCGCTGTTCCAGCGTTCCGTGATGGGATTTTGCCTGCCGAACTTGGTGCTTTTGGGGTACTTGGACACCCGTTCATAGCCCTGTGCCTGCGCTGCGGACGGGGCCATATACACCTTCTTTTTGCCTACCTTGTACTGATACTGCTTCTCCCATCCATCAGCCTGTACCTGTTTGAATTCAGCGGCAGTGAAGCCCCGTTCCTCGCCGTCTTTGACGCAGAGATATTCTTTCTCGGTCTTGTACTGCCATTTCCCCTTTTCATCCAGTGGGCGCACCGTCAGCAGGATATGGGCATGGGGATTGTGTCCGGGAGGATACGGGTCATGGATAGCAGCATCGGCGCACATTCCGTCTGCTACAAACTGCTCCTTGATGAAATCTTGCAGGAGCTGGATTTGTTCCTCCCGGCTCAGTTCTATGGGCAGCGCCGCCACAAATTCACGGGCGAGACGGCTGTCCTTTGCGGTTTCGGTTTCCTCCACAGCGTTCCACAGGGTTTCCCGATCCTGCCACTCTGCGGGGGCGGTGGCTGGCAGAAAAACCTGCCGCCACCCAAGGCCCTGTTTGCGGGTGTAGTCGTGCTGCACCCCGTCATACTCATTGAGCATCCGAGAACAGCTCAGATAGGCCGCAGCAGCCACAGCGGAGCGTCCGGCTTTACGGCTGACCATCTTGGCCTCTAAATGATAAATCGCCATTGTCTACCGTCCTTTCCGAAGGGCTACTGTAAAACGCAGCAACCCTTCTTCCGTACTCGATTGCAACAGGTACGTCGTGAAATGCGACGCACCGCTATCAGGGGTGGAACAAATCGTTCCACCCCTGTATCTGTGTCAAGCTGCGGAACATATCCGAAGGATTTGTTCTGGGCAGAGTTGACGCAGGCAGACGGCGGGATGGGGTGGCAATATACCACCCCATGAACAGGGGATTCCAAAGTGGAAACCCCTGCGCCGACTGCATGGGCAAGGCTGGCAGTTTGATAGAAATGCAGCCTTGTCCAGCGGCTCCCGCAGGAGCCGCAATCCCCCTCGGACTGCACCCGCAGGTGCGTTTCGGAGGGCAACCGCCGCAGGCGGCTCTTGGCCCGGAGATGAGCGCACGTGCCCGACCAACGGGAGGGATACCACCGCCTGCTTTAGCAGGTGGTGAGTAAGTGCGCCCTTCGGGATAAAAAAGAGGAAGGCCCCCGGTTTCCCGGAGACCTCCCAGCCGTTTTCAATCGTGTGCAGCCAGCTTTTGCCGCAGGTATTCTTCCAGATTTTCAAGCCCTACCGTCTGTGCTTCCGGCAGCACCTTTTCCAGCACAGCGCCCTCCTGAATGAGCCGCCTTGTCCGGGCTTTTCGCTCCTTCACCCGGTCCCGTGCCTGGGCTTCCTCCAAGCGGTGCTTTGCCTGTAACAGTTTCTTTTCTTCACTTGTCATAGGTTTACCTCCGTTTCTGCCAGATCAGGTCATAGCCCAGCACATCAGCCAGCTCCACGACCTCTTTATAGCGAATAGGTTCTCGCTGGAGCTTGGCGGACAGGTTGGAAACACTGTCCGACCAGTCGTATTCCTCATGGAGCCGGTCAACTACCTCCTGCATGGTGTATCCCGCCCGGACGATCTGTGCCTTAATCTCGTTGCGTACCGTCATCATAAAAATCCTCCTAAATTTACTTGATAAAAAAGCGAAGCCGGTACGCCCACTGACATAACCGCTTCGCTGTGCCGTAAAAATTCCCTTGTCACCAAATCCGTTCAGAATTGCCGGTGTGATGTCCTGCCCATAGGTCGCACCTTCCGACTTTCCCATTCCGTGTGACTTGGCTTGAAACCGTGCATTTTCCCATAATTCCATGCACCCGGTTCGCTGGTTCGAGAAGCACGGTTTCGTAAAATGCTTTCTGCCAATCGTCAAATACTTTTCGATTCTCACTTGCCTTGATTTAGTATGGGGATTTGACCGGTGATTCTGACCTGACATAGCCGCTGAATTGCTATAAAAGGGAGAACAACGGTCAATCAAAGCGTACATACGTACATGGATCAGCGCCGCCATTCCTCCGGCACATCTTCCGGTACGTACGTACGCATCGAATCACCGGAAAACACTGATATGTGATTTCTCACTAATACCTCAATCCCCAGAAAGCCACGCACCCTCCGTCCGGCTGCGTTGGTCACATTATTGCAGTATTCCAGATTGTAGCGGCTCTGGCAGGCAATCAGGGCTTCGCTGAAGCTGCGGGGTTTCAGGGCAGGCAGGTTGTTTTCGGTACAATAAATCTGGTATGCCTCGTACAGCTCTTTGGAGCTGGCAGATAGATCAGCTTTCAGACGAACATACCCGTCAGAATCCAGAAAATCATAGACATTGTTGTTGTCCCGTTTGACTGCCTCCCGGTTTTCTCTGGTGCGGTCACTTTCGGTGAACTTGAAGTTGTTGGCAGCCAGCCGCTGCAATCCCTCAAAAGCCCACAGCAGAATACCCTCCACCTCGGCTTTCATCTTCTCGGCAAGGTCAGGATCATCCACACGGCCAGCCGGTTTTTCTTTCGTGGTTAGCACCAGCTGGCGGCGATAAAATCCGTCGCTCCGGTCAAACAGCGCCTGCAAATCTCCGTTGGAGAAGGGCAGCAGCCGGGCGCACATCCATCCCTGATAGCTCTGCTTGCCCTTGCGCTCCAAATCCATCTTGCCCTGGGCAGTGACGATGGATTTCACATAGTTGGTCTGGCGCAGGGCCTCCATTCGCATATCGTCATCCACGCACAGGAGGATATGTTCCAAATCGGCACGGGCAAACCGGTTCTCGGATATTTTCCCGATGCTGCCATCCTTCATGTTGGAACCGAACAAAGTTCCCAGCACAGCGCCGATTTGCGACTTGCCCTCGCCGCCGCTGCCCTTAATGACCATCATCCTTTGTCCCTTGTTGCTGGGAATCAGGCAGTAGCCGATATATTCCTGCAAGGTGGGGATGTCCTCCGGGTAGAGCAGACCGTCCAGAAATTGCAGCCAAAGAACAGGTTTCGGGGCATTGGGGTTGTAGGCCACGGGGAAGCGGTTGCGGACGATTTTCGGCTTTCCTTTCGCAAAGGTTCCATCCAGAAAAAGCGTCCCGTTGGAAAGATGAATCCGATCCGGCTCCGGGGGAAAATCCTCCACCAGTACTGCCAGTTTCATCAGCTCCACAATGTTGCTGATTTTGCGGGGAATGTTGCTGACCGCACAGCATTAGTGTTCCGCCGCATCCGGCACACAAATATTCTGTTTTACCAGTTCAAAGAGTGTCATAAAAATCCCTCCGTTTCAGGGCATAAAAAAGCGGCCTGCCCGGTTTATTTGGGCAGGCCGCATTCCTTATGCAGTTTGTGATGTTTCCGTTTCTTTAGCTTTCCGCTTTTCCTGCCGGTAGAACTTCTCCCGGCAGGCAGGTTTGCAGAATTTAGCGTTGGGGCGGACAGACTGGAACGGCTCCCCGCAGCACTGGCACACCAGCTGGTACGGTTCACCCGGAACGATCAGCCCCTCGGCAATCTTCTGTTTGCGCTCCTTCTGGCGCAGATACTTTTCATGGTCACGGATGCGCTTCTGGCGGCGCTTTTCCTCCGCAGCCAGTTCTTCCTCGGTGGGTTCGGGCATGGGCACTTCAAACTTCCCGATGAAATTCAGATAAATCTCAATTTCCTGCACCCGCTCCCCGGTGCTTCTGTCCGGGGCATGAACCAGAATTTTCTCCACAAATTCATGGATCATAGGGGCGGTCAGCTCGGTGAAATCCGTATATTTCTGTGCCAGCGCCAGAAAGTGGCTGGCACGGTCGGTGTCCTCGTGAAACTGGTCCAGCTGTGCCTGCTCGGAGGCAAGCAGCTGTTCCAGCTCGGCCTGTTCCTTTTCATACTCGGCACACAGCAGCTCGAACCTTTTTTCCTCCAACTTGCCCATGGCATAGGTTTCGTATAGCTTTTTAATCAGCACATCCAGCTCGGCGCTGCGCTTGCGCTCCTTGGCCACCTTGCGTTTCAGCTCCTTGGCCGCTTCCTGCTGGCGAACCTGTGAAATACTGCGAACTTTCTGAATAAACTCCTCCTTGTTCTGGATGGCATAGCTGGCGGTAGTGCGGATGGTTTCCAGAATCAGGGCATTCAGAGCCTTAGTGCTGACCGTGTGAGAAGAACACATCTGAGTTTCCCGCTCAAAGGTCAGGGTGTAGGTGGAGCAGCTGTAAAAATCCACGGAATATTCCCGCCCGTTCTTTTTGCGCTTGCCCCGGTGGTTATACATCTTGGCTCCGCAGTCGGCGCAGAACACAAGGCCTGTCAGGGGATTGGCGACGCCGGTGGTATCTGTCCGGCGCACCGTCCGCTTCACCTGCTGGGCCAGCTGCCAGGTTTCCGGGTCAACAATGGCCTCGTGGGTATTCTCAAAGATCAGCCAGTCGGACGGGTCATTTTTTACCCGCTTATCCCGGTAGGACTTCTTGGAAGAACGGAAATTGACGGTATGCCCCATATATTCCGGTTTCTCCAGCATGGAGCTGACCGTGAAGCCGTACCAGTCATAGGGGCGGCTGGTGTCCACGGTGTTCTTCCGGCTGCCCCTGCCGTTACGTGCCAGATAATAAGCGGGGCACTCCACCTTTTCCTGTGTGAGTATCTTGGCGATCTCATAGGGGCCGTGCCCCTCCACCGCAAGCCGGAAGATCCGCCGCACCACAGCGGCGGCTTCCTCGTCCACAAGCCAGTGGTCCTTGTCCTCAGGGTCTTTTTTGTAGCCATAGATGGCGTTGTTGGTGGTGGGCTTGCCCGCCTTGCCTTTGACACGGTACGCTGCCGAAACCTTTTTGGACTGGTCACGCAGATACCATTCGTTCATGATATTGAGAAAGGGCGCAAACTCGCCGCTGTCCTGTTCCTCGCTGTCAATGTTATTGGCGACAGCAACAAAATGAACCCCATTCTGCCGGAACATTACCTCGGTGTAAAAGCCGGTTTGCAGGTAGTTTCTGCCGATCCGACTTAGGTCCTTACACAGCAGATGGGCCACCTTTCCCGCCTCGATGTCCGCCACAAGGCGCTTCCATGCGGGACGGTCAAAGTTGCCGCCGGACCACCCATCGTCTGTGTAGTGGACGATATTGGTGTAGCCCCGCTGTGCTGCATAACTTTCGAGATACCGTTTTTGGTTCAGAATGGAGTTCGAGTCACCCGTGAGGTCATCGTCACGGGACAGGCGCTCATAGAGCGCAGTGATTTTTTCTTCCGTCTGTCTGTTTGCCATATTAGGCGCTCCTTTCAGACGGACGGCTCATTTGTGGCAGTTCCATTATACCACATTCCGGCTGGTTTGCCAGCCCGTCATTGCGGATCAGCCGTAAAATTTTATCTTCCATCGTTTCCTCGGCGGTTTCGCTGAGGTAGACACGAACTTTATAGGTGGTGTTGCCAATGTGCCGGGTCAGAAACACGGCATTTTTATCTGCCATAGAACCTCTCTTTCTTGCGCTTTCGGCGCATCCGGTGTATACTGTTGTTATAGTTCCGTTTTTTGTAACCTGCGATTGTGTTACTCATTTTTTGTGTTGAGCCTGTACATGGCGAGTGCCCCCTTTCTCCTGCGTGAACGAGCAAATGTAACCCAAGTAACTTGTTTTCAGATTACTCTTTCACTAATAGGAGAAATCCGGGGTGCAAAACGGAACCATTTTTGAAAAATCGCAAAATATTTTTTTGAAAAGAGGTGGGGTCATGGCGTATCTGTCTGATGACGAGCTTCTGGATACCGAGGGTGGCTTCACCGGATGGGACGATGGGACAGGCGCAGGGGCGGAAGAAACGCTGGAACAGGCGCTTGCGGAAGAACGTCTGGCCGAGCTGGAAAGTGAGCTGGAGCAGGACGAGCATCCCATCGACTATGAAGCGGAGCTGGAGGACGAGGAGGAAGAAGCTGCCCCGGTCAGTGATAAACGGCTCAAACGGGAGATGCGGGCCGAGGCCATACGGCGGCTGGAGGAAGCAGCACGCACGGAGAAGGATTTCCGGGCCGTGGTGGAGGAATGGAACAAGCTGGACCGGAACCGGGAGCGCCGGGAACGGGACCACGAAAACCTCCGTGGGGATGTGCCGCTGGAATATCAGGCGGTGCCGGAACCGAAGCTCATTCCCCGCTGGATGAACAACCCCACATACCGGCAGCTGATGGCCGGGAACTTTCTGGACATTCTGTTTGACTGCCCTTATGAGATGCACAACCTGACCGCTGATCCCTTTATTTCCCGCATGGTGGAGGAACTGAGCGAGGAACACAAGGAAGTTTTGTATTTCCTCTCTTTGCGGCTGTACAGCACCACCCGGCTTGCCGCTATCCGTGGGCAGTCTGACCGCAACATCCGCAAGCTGCGGAAAACTATACACAAGAAATTGCAGCGCCAGATGTATGACCATCTGTGCGGCAAACCGGAACATAGCCTGACCTTGCGGGAACGCCAGTTTTTAGAGGAATACTCGAAAATCGCAAGAAAACAGGGCAAGGATGCCGTGATCCGGCGGGAGAACAAGACCAAGCGCAGAAAAAAGAAAAACCGCCCCTGATAATTGGGACGATTAAGGAGAAAGGGCGTGTATGATGAAAAATATATTTGAACAGTCCCGTTCCCATTGGGTGCGGTACGATCATTACGAGCTGAAAACAGCGGAAGATGGCAAGCGGTATATCACCCCCGGCAAGAGCGCAAAGCCGGATGTCTACAATCCGCTGAAAGAGGTCCCTGGCATTGTGCTGGATGCCCTGAATGTGGGGATGCTGATGATGGGACGCAAGCCGGAAGCAGAAGTGGAAAAGGCGATAATGGAGTTTATCACCCGGTACGGCCTGCTGGGGCTGATGACCGCTCTGCCTACCACACCGTCCTTTATGGACTATGAGGCGGTGTACCTGCCGAAAAACCACTTCATCAAGGAAGAATCCATGGCGACAGACAAATACTTGTCCCTGTTTTATCCTTTTGACCAGCTGGACTTGGTGAAGAAAGGCATAGAATCCACGTGGAATGTGTCCGGTGACCGGACGATGATTGCCCTGACCATGACCTTCATGGACGAGCCGATGGCGAAAAACATGAGTTTCCAGCGGGAATATGCGGAACCCTACGAGTGGGTTGCTCAACAGTTCAAGGACTGGGCTTTTACGCTGACCACCGCCTTTTTCTACTACAATGACTATGATTTCATGGGCGAGGACGAACGGGGGCTGCACCGCAAGGCTATGGCCGCATTTGGCGGGATTGCCCCCAGCTACCACATTGAGCTGCTGGATAAGCCCACCATTTACTGGGATTTTCACTCCCTGCTGTTGGGCATCCAGATGATGTTCAGCTTCATGTTGGTGGACAGTGACCAGCCCCTGCGCCTGTGCAAGCACTGCCAGAAGGTGTTCCTGGGCAGCCGGTCCAACGCCGCCTTTTGCAGTCCACGGTGCAAGAATCAGTACAATGTCTACAAGAGCCGGGGAAAGAACCGGACGGATGGAGGTGACGAAGAATGAGTGAGGAACAGGGACTGACCCCGTATGAAACCAGAGAAATTCTCTTTTACAAGACTGAAAACGGAGAGGTGCGGGTGGAAATCCTGCTCTTTCAGGAAAATCTCTGGCTGACGCAGGCAAAAATGGCAGAGCTGTTCGAGGTGCAGAAAGCGGCCATTTCCAAGCATCTGAAAAAAATCTTTGAATCCGGCGAACTGAGCGAGGATTCAGTTGTTTCCAAAATGGAAACAACTGCGGCGGACGGAAAACGGTATCAGACCAACTATTATAATCTGGACGCCATCATCGCTGTGGGGTATCGTGTGAACTCCAAAAAGGCGACCATGTTCCGCATTTGGGCGAACCGGGTGTTGAAAGAGTTCATCATCAAGGGTTATGTGATGGATGACGCACGGCTGCGGGAGCCGGAGAACTTTTTCGGCAAGGATTATTTCGAGGAACAGCTGGAGCGTATCCGGGACATCCGAGCCAGCGAGAGAAGGTTCTACCAGAAAATCACGGACATCTATTCCCAGTGCAGCGCCGACTACGATGTGGAAAGCCCCATCACAAAGGAGTTTTTTGCCACGGTGCAGAATAAGCTCCACTATGCGGTCACCCATCATACCGCCGCCGAGATCGTATACGGCCGTGCCGACAGTACCAAGCCCAACATGGGGCTGACCACATGGAAAAACGCCCCCAAAGGCCGCATCCGCAAATCGGATGTCACCGTCGCTAAAAACTATCTGAACGAAACGGAAATGCGTAACCTGAACGAGATCGTCACCATGTACCTGGACTATGCGGAACGGCAGGCCCGCCGGGGAAATGTCATGTATATGGCCGATTGGGTCAAGCGGCTTGACGCATTTTTACAGTTCAACGAGGAAGATATTCTGCATGATAAGGGTAAGGTGACTGCTGCCATTGCCAAAGCCTTTGCCGAGAAAGAGTTTGAAAAGTTCCGAGTTTTGCAGGATCGGACCTATCAGAGCGACTTTGACCGGCTGGTTGCGGAAACTTCGGATGATCTGGATGATTTGACAGAATAACCATATACACAGAAAGCCCACGCCTCCGGTTCTCTTTCCGGCTGCGTGGGCTTTTTCGGCCATCGCCTATTTCTTGTTTTGCAGCTGTTCATGGGCTTCCTGCTGGACGATCAGCCCCGCTGAAAAGCCATACTTGAAATGGCTCTCACTTTCCTCGCATTGGGCAATAGCGTTCTGCGCCCGGAGTTCCTCCACCAGAGCATAGTCCTCTTTGCTGAGCCGCTGGGATAACTGATCCATCAGCTCTGCACAGGTTTGGACCGCCTTGCGGTATTCCAGGGACGTGGGCACTACCGTTTCACAGGGATAAAACTCTCCATTATACATGGCTTCTAAAATCATGGTGTTCCCTCCCTCAACAGTAAACCAGCTCCGCCAGGACAATTTCCTCGGCTCTGTTGTGGATGGAGTTCATGGAGCGCACCCATGCCATCTGGTCGGCAGCTTTCAGGGCTTCTGTGACGTCCTCTTGCTGCATCATGGCTTTTTCAATGATTTCCAGCCGCTCCCAGCAGGCGGTGTCGATTTCCTCCAAGTGGGGAAACAGCTTTTCGGTGATAATGAGATCGGCATACAGAATGGGCCAGTGTTCTTTTAAGTAGGCACGGCGCAACCGGCCATATTTCCCGATATGGTACTCTTTGGTGTCCGATAACACAAGATCGGGAATGAGATAGTCGCCGCATTTGGTGTAAGTCAGTTCCATACAAGGCTCCTTTCGTGGGAATGTGGTTGACAGTTACGGTAGGTTTGAGGGCATCCCTCCTTTATCATAACTGTCTTTTCATTCGCCACAAATGAGCCGTCAGTCATGATGTAATGTTTTTTGGTGTAATCCACCCTCTATACATTACATCATGATTGGTAATGGAGTTCGACTCCATATCCTTTTTGTCATCGTCCACCGACAAACGGCAGTAAAGGGCGGTGATCTTTTCTTTTTCATGCCCGTTTTTGTTTTGCGTTGTCATTAATTCTTCAGTCTCCTTTCTGACAACCGGGCATTGCAGGGTAATGCCAGTATACCGTGCAGTGCCCGCATTGTCGAATGTGCAGGGTTAAATATTTTGCAGTTCCAGAAGCAAGTCCCAGAACTGTTTTAGGACGGTTTCTCTGCCCTCTGTATCAAAATGGGTGGTTACCTCATAAGCCGTACCACCGATCTGCATGGAAAAGGAATCGTTGTCCGGCGAGCGAAAATAGGGAACGAAACTTCCCAAAGGAATTATTTTATCGTCCATTTACCGTTCCTCCTTTGCGTTTCGTTCTCTCTGCCGCTGCCATTTTTCCAGCAGTTTGAGGATAGTATTCTGCATATCCTTGCCCGTATAGCTTTTGGGAAAATACTTCTGTATCTCCTCTTTGGGAAAGCGAATCTGCTCCTTTTGGTTGGCTTTCTCCTCGCTCATCACGGCAAAAATAACATCAGCAGTGAGCCTGCCTTGACGGGAAAAGCCACGAAGCCTTTGCGCCTGTGAAAGAGACGGCGTAGCGTCCGCATATTCGATTTCGTTCAGAAGCAAATGCTGTTCTTCATGGGTTAAGTACGACAATTCCACCGCAGGCGTGAGGGCAATCCTGCCCTTGTCCACCATCTCAAGTAGTTCGGGGATCAAGTAAGTCAGGCGGATATACCGGTGCAAAGTATCCTTGCCGATACCGAATTCATTTGCGATTCTTTCATCACTTCGATACTTTGTCGCAACCTGCGACAAAGTTAAATCGGTACGCTGACCTTGTTTCCGGATTGCTTCCCATTTCATTTTGTAGGCGAATGCACGCTCGCTGGGCAAAATATTGTTCCTGTGTAGGTTGGCATCTACCATCATGGAAACCGCCTGCTCGTCGCTTAGATTGCGGACGATAACAGGTATCTTTTCCATACCGAGTTCTTTGCAAATCTCCAAACGCCTGTGTCCCGATATGACCTCGTATTCACTTTCCGAAAGAGGACGGACGATCAGCGGCTCGATTGTACCTTGTGCCTTTATGCTCTTTAAAAGCTGTTCCTTTTCTTCTCCGTTCCGCAGCTTGAACGGGTGATTCCGAAAGGGAACAAGGGATTTTAAATCTAAGTATTCAATCGCTTCTTTTTCTTTCATATGTTATGAAACCTCCGTTGTTTTTCTTTTTCGGGTAGTAAGTATTCTTACTCTATTTGTCTTAATAGCTTCTGATCTTCGGAACTTTAGAAGTCCGAAAACCGGAAATCAGAACTTTTTCAAGTAGATGATGTTCGGCTTTCCCTGTCCCTGCCGCTTGCGGAGGATCAGGTCAGCCTGTTCCAGTTCCGAGAACAGCCTGCATATCTTTTCGTGCCCGAAGCGCAGCTTTTCCTGCGCCTCTTTGACGGTAAAGAACTGGTAGATGCGCCCACGCTTGTCCGTCCAGCCGTTTTTGGCGGAAAGGTGCATACGGTCGAGCAGCAGGCCGTAGAGCATTTTGGCGTCGGTGGAAACCGGTTTGTATTTTTCCTCTGTGAACAAAGCCTTGGGGACTTTGTAAAAGACATAGCTTTCCGCTTCGGATAATTTGAAATACGGATTCAGAAACTCACCTTCTTTCTGTCACGGTTTTAACCCGTGATTTTGTATGTTCGGGTATTACGGTATTCCTTATGGTGTTTTCGCTTGAGAAAAGACTTGATTTCTGCGGCTTTGCGGCTTCAAAAAGCGTGACATAGACACTCTGTTTTCATTCGTTCCAAGCAGCAGAATATTCCTTTCTTAAATTTCCGCCCTATCGGAGCGAGCAGACTGTTTGTACTCCTACCGTCACAAAACAGTATCACTTGTCAGGGCTGCACCCTGAAACCTGCTTGAGACTGCACTGCCCGTTTCCTGCGCTGGCGCTCGGCAGCTTTCTTCCGCTTTTGGACGGCGGCACAGTTTGGGCAGTAGCGCTGGTTTTTTGCCCTTGGTACGAAATACGACTTGCAGATTTGGCATCTCTTTTGACGGCTTGGCTGCATGATCTCGGCAAACAGTTCCCTGTCTGCGGGAAGGACTGCATTTTTGAAATAATTGCAGTAGATTCCATACCGGCTGATGCACTGCACACAGGCGTGTTCTTCGCCATCGTCCAGCAGCAGGCAGCTGCCGTCTACATAGTTGCAGCAAAGTTTTTTGATGAGGGCGTTGATCCGCTTTGACTGCTTTGGAGTGATTTTTATGACCATGATTTTCACCTCCTTTGTGCGTCCCTTGGAATCTAATTGTGCTGTCGCTTCTCCGAATCCAGTTTTTCTGTCCCTGGCCCTGTCAGACGGCGTCGCAAAGTCATATCCCATTCGGATTGTTATTCAATTTTCAAGGTACAATGAAAAGGTCTTTCACTTATTCCCACTGGGTGAACTCAAATTCCAACCCTAAACGGAAAAATATTTGCGAATTAAAAAAACTCTTCACTCATTTAGACAAAGGGTGCCGAAATGCACACCCATTTTCGGGCTTTCTTCAAAAATTTTTTGAGAAAATTTATCTCTTCACTTGTTCCCACTGGGAAGTACCAAATTATCGGGTGTTTCTGAAAAAATTTTTATCTGGTAAAAAGCCCTCTCACTTATTTGGAATTGCAAAGCCAAATGACACCCTATTTCACAGAAAAAATGAGAAAATATTTTTACTCGGTTGGGGGTGGCTTTACTTTCTTGCCGAAAAAGCCCCTTCACTTATTCCCACTGGGGACGGCTGAATGCACACCCTGAATCGCAAAAAATTTTATCCCTTCACTTATTGGAATTGAGAGATCAAAACGCAACCTGTTTTTAAGAAAAAATCAGAGAAAATTTTTTCGATGAAAAAATACCTCTCACTTGTTTCCACTGGGAGAGGACTTTTGGGGACGGTAATTTTGAAAAAAAGCAAAAAAATTTGCCCGCCAATATAGGCGGGCACACTTTCAATACTAAAAATATAATTGGCCTTCTTAAACACAGCGAACGCATACATATCGGTTGAATAATTCGTCAAAAAGTGTTATAATAAAGCACTACATTATGGATTTTGCCGTTTGTCGGGAGGTTATATGCTATGGCAATCAGCTATAAAAAGCTATGGAAACTACTGATAGATAAAGACATGAAGAAAAAAGATCTGGAGCAGGCGGCGGGGATTAGCCATTACACCATTGGGAAATTGAACCGTGGCGACAATGTTACTACTGAGGTGCTGGCAAAAATCTGCATTGCGCTTGGCTGTACGATGGATGATATCATGGAGATCATTCCGGATCATACCGATAAGATAACGGAGGAATAACAATGGCACGGACAGCAAAACCGAAAAAAGAAATATCTATGGAGGAAGCGCTTTGGAAAAGTGCGGACAAGCTGCGTGGCTCGGTAGAGCCTGCGGAGTATAAGCATGTTGTCCTGAGCCTGTTTTTTCTGAAATTCGCCGGTGATAAATTTGATGCTCAGAGAGAAATGATTGCAAAACAGTACGGCGAAAAATTTGTGGACACGGTGGCCTTCTACACAAAGGACAATGTTTTCTATCTGCCCCCGGAA
Source organism: Anaeromassilibacillus sp. An172 (assembly GCF_002160515.1). Taxonomy (GTDB): domain Bacteria; phylum Bacillota; class Clostridia; order Oscillospirales; family Acutalibacteraceae; genus Limousia; species Limousia pullorum. The sequence goes on from NZ_NFKS01000016.1 coordinate 42,809, forward strand.
AGCCGCTGGTCTTATATTATGGAAAACGCTAAGCAGGACGACATCGCCCTGAAAATCGACACGGCTCTTTATACGATTGAGAAAAATAATCCGGCGCTGAAGGGCGCTCTGCCGGACAACTATTATTCCCGCTTGCAGCTTGACACGGCAAAGTTGGCTTCCCTGTTGGACGAAATCAACCGCATCAATACCGATGACAAAGAGAATGACATCATCGGGCGCATTTATGAGTATTTTCTCAGCAAATTTGCACTTGCCGAAGGAAAAGGCAAGGGAGAATTCTATACGCCGAAATGTATTGTCAATTTGATTGCCGAAATGCTGGAACCTTACGATGGAATCTTGTACGATCCCTGCTGCGGTTCTGGCGGTATGTTCGTGCAGTCCATGAAATTTGTGGAAGCGCACCACGGCAACAAAAAGCAGGTTTCCATCTACGGGCAGGAATATACCAATACTACCTATAAACTTTGTAAGATGAACCTTGCTATCCGTGGCATTTCCGCAAATCTCGGTGAAACGGCGGCGAACACCTTCACCAACGACCAGCACAAGGATTTGAAAGCCGATTACATTATGGCAAACCCGCCCTTTAATCAAAAAGCATGGAGAGCGGAAAACGAATTGATTGACGATCCCAGATGGGACGGCTATGAAGTGCCGCCTACCAGCAACGCAAACTATGGTTGGATTTTGAATATCGTTTCCAAGCTGTCGCAGAACGGCGTCGCCGGATTTCTGCTTGCAAACGGTGCTCTGTCCGACGACGGAACGGAGCTGAAAATCAGAAAGCAGCTGATCGAAAACAATCTGGTGGAAGCCATTATCATCTTACCGAGGAACCTGTTCTATACAACGGACATCAGCGTCACGCTTTGGATATTGAACAAGAACAAAAAGGCCCGTGTTGTGGAGCAGAACGGGCAGCTTAAGCGTTATCGTGACAGAGAGCGGGAAATTCTCTTTATGGATTTGCGGCAGATGGGTAGCCCCTACGAGAAAAAATACATTGAGCTGACGGAGGAAAATCGGGCGAAGGTCACTTCGGTCTATCACAACTGGCAGCAGGCGGATTATGAGGAAACCTACGAGAATATTCCGGAATTTTGCTATTCCGCTTCTTTTGAGGAAGTCGCAGAAAAAGGCTTTACCCTTGTGCCGAGCCGGTATATTGAATTTGTCAACCGTGATGAGAATATAGACTTTGATACAAAGATGAAAACACTTCAGGCTGAGCTGAAAGAGCTGCTTGTGCAGGAAGAACAGTCAAAAGCTGACCTGCTGGCGGTGTTTAAGGAGTTAGGGTATGAAATCGAACTATGACGCTTTAGGCAATTATATTCGATTGGTTGATACACGCAACACAGACCTTGTCACGGAGCAAGTCTTAGGGATAAATATAGACAAATATTTTATGCCATCGGTTGCGAATGTAATTGGTACGGATTTGAGTAAATACAAACTCATTACCAAAGGTAAGTTTGCCTGTAATCCCATGCATGTCGGTCGTGATGAAAGACTGCCTGTTGCTTTATACACTGAGGATGAGCCTGCAATCGTATCTCCTGCATACTTTATGTTCGAGATTATTGACAGCAGTATTTTGAATGAGGATTACTTAATGATGTGGTTTCGCAGGCCAGAATTTGACAGACTTTGTTGGCTTCGCACTGACGGAAGCGTTCGAGGCGGTATTACTTGGGATGATATTTGCAGAATGAAAGTTCCTGTTCCTCCGCTGAATGAACAAATTGAAATAGTGCAAAGCTATCAAGCAATCACCGACAGAATCGCTTTGAAAAAGCAGATAAATGATAATTTAGAAGCGACGCTTACGGCAGTTTTCACAGAAATATTTTCGGCTGCCGAAGCCACGGAACAAACAAAATTAAGTGAGCTTATGACCTTCGGCAACGGAAAATCTCGTCCTAAAACAGATGGAACTATCCCTGTTTATGGTGGTAACGGCATTTTATCCTATACAGACCAATATAACATTGAAAATGCAATTCTTATTGGTCGTGTTGGAGCGTATTGTGGAAGCGTGTACTTGGAACAAGGCATCTGTTGGGTAAGCGATAATGCAATTTTCGCAAAATCTAAAGTCTCGATAGACGAGTTCTTCGATTACTTCCTTTTGAAAAAGCTAAACCTTTTTAATCACCATGTTGGCACCGGTCAACAACTGCTGACACAAGAAATTTTGAACAATATTGAGGTTGCAAAACCAAACATTGAGCAAATTGAAATATTCAACGCTAAAGCAAAGGCGGTTTTCCAATCAATTTCTGCTAACAGAGATGAGATAATACGCTTGCAAGAGCTTTCAGATTTGCTTCTTTCTCGCTTGGCAGGTTAAGCCACTAAATTATCATTTACCATATATCCCACAACTCTTGTGGGTGGCAGGAGTTAAAGTAGGGGGAACTCCCGCCCCGTAGTTGTTCTCTTAATAAATCAAGGAGATACGACTATGAAACAGAATTTAATCACAGATGTTGTTCAGGGAATGTTGCCTTACCTGAATAACGCTCAAACAGAGAAGCTGCAAGAGGTGCTGCAACACACGCTATTCGGCTATGAGGTAACAACAGTTGCGAACGATACGGAAAACTTAGAGCAGGATTTGGTGGAGCTATTTCTTTCCGCAAAGCGAATAGAAGGGTGCTCTGAAAAGACCTTGAAATACTATAACGCAACGATACAAGCTATGCTGACCCGTGTTGGAAAAGGCGTTAGGCACATCGTAACCGATGATGTTCGCAGTTATTTGACCGAGTATCAGGAGAAAAATCAATCAAGCAAGGTTACGATTGACAACATAAGGCGCATACTTTCCAGCTTCTTTTCGTGGCTGGAAGATGAGGACTATATTCTGAAAAGTCCGGTCAGACGAATCCATAAAGTCAAAACCGGAACGAACATAAAAGAAACCTACACCGATGAAGCTCTCGAACTCATGCGTGATAGCTGTACCGAGCTTCGGGATCTGGCGATCATAGATATGCTTGCCTCAACGGGTATGCGTGTGGGCGAAATGGTTTTACTGAATCGGGCGGATATAAACTTTAACGAAAGAGAATGCGTGGTGTTCGGCAAGGGCGACAAAGAGCGTATCGTGTACTTTGACGCAAGGACGAAGATCCACTTGCAAAATTACTTAAACAGCCGCAGGGACGAAAATCCGGCACTGTTTGTGTCTCTGCAAAAGCCGCATAAACGCTTGCAAATCAGCGGTATTGAGGTGCGGCTTCGTGAGTACGGAAAACGCTTGGGGCTAAGCAAGGTACATCCGCACAAGTTTAGGCGAACTCTTGCGACAATGGCTATCGACAAAGGAATGCCCATAGAGCAGCTTCAGCAGCTTTTAGGGCATAGAAGAATAGATACGACCTTGCAATACGCAATGGTAAAGCAGAGCAATGTCAAGATTGCTCACAGAAAATACATCGGATGAGGTGAAGATGATGAAAAAAGGCTATCGACTTCTTGGGGAGTTTATCCGACAAGTTGATGTTCGTAATACGGAAGGCAAAGAGGAAAATCTTTTAGGCGTTTCCGTTCAGAAACAATTCATCCCTTCTATTGCGAATACTGTTGGTACAGATTTTACCAAGTACAAGGTCGTAAGAAAAGGACAGTTTACATACATTCCAGATACTTCCCGCAGAGGAGATAAAATAGGAATTGCCTTGCTGGAAGATTATGACGAAGGTTTGGTGAGCAATGTTTACACAGTTTTTGAGGTTATTGATGAAAATCAACTTATGCCTGAATATCTCATGCTGTGGTTCAGCAGACCGGAGTTTGACAGGTACGCCCGTTTCAAATCTCATGGAAGCGTCCGAGAAGTTATGGATTGGGATGAAATGTGCAAGGTAGAACTTCCTGTTCCCTCTATCGAGGAGCAGAGAAGTATCGTCAAAGCCTACAAGGCAATCACCGACAGAATCGTTTTGAAGAAACGGATAAATGATAATTTAGCGGCTTGATAACTGAGTCAATAAAGCGTTTTGGAGTTCGCTGAGCTGTTGTATTTCATTAGTATTTGCAAGAACCTGAGCAAAAAGCGGTTCAACACGCTTTTGGAAAAGGATTGCATCATCAGCATTAGGTTCAAACACCTTTTCCATTTCAAAATCTCGTGTTACTAAGGCACTAAAAACAGCTCCTGATGCTTTCTTCTTCATTGTTGCTATTACATACCGTGTAAAAGAATATACAAATAATGGTGGATAGTCGGCTTTGCCCTTCAACGCATAGCAAGATTGGTTCATCGCCATAGATACGCCTGCCATCGACAAGTTGCCAACTGTTCCACGACAAGTAACAAAAGTGGTAAATGGCGGATATAAACGACTTGAACAGTTATTAAGACCTGCAACGGTCAAGTGTTTTTCGGTACTAATGCAAAACGGTGAATGAGAAACATCTTTAGGTGTAAAGAAAAGAATATCACCATTCCAAAAACTATCTTCTTCTGTTTTTGGAGTGCCGCCACCCATCAGTTGCACAATATCGGTAAATGATATAGTTGCATCCGGTTTCCTTTCTAAGAACATCTTGAAGAAAATCGTATCGGTGGTATTTACTAAATTATCATTTATTGGAGGTTATTATGATTACATTAAGACAGGGTAAACCCAAGACAATTTTGGAAAATTCTTTAAATAGTGCCTTAACAGCAGTTGAAACATATAATCGCCCTAAAACAAAATTTCGGATTGAGAATTATGTAGTATTAATGATTATTGCGTGGACAAAGCTTTTTCATGCTTTTTTTCAAGCAACAATAGGAGAAAGATATTTTTATAAAGAAAAGAACGGTCGCTATAAAATTATAGAGGGCGAAAGAAAGGCATGGGAACTAAAAGAATGCATTAAGAATTTCCAGAAAGGCACCCAAAAACAAAAGCTCACAGAAGCGGTTATAGCTAATTTGAATTTTTTTATTGGGATTAGAAATAAGATTGAACATAGATATTGGAATTCTTCTGCATTGGATATTTTACTTTTTGGAGAATGTCAGGCATTACTTTATAATTATGAAAATACGGTAATGGCTTTATTTGGCGATGATTATTCTATAAACACTTGTTTGGCCTATGCATTGCAATTTTCTCACCTTCGTGCAAATGAGCAGTTAGTTGCTCAAAAAGACTTGCTTTCTAAAGATATGCAAGATATAAAAAAGTACATTGATAAATATAGAACAGATCTTTCTCAAGAAATATACGATAGTCAGGAATATAGTATAAAATTACTTCAAATACCAAAAGTCAGTAATACGAATCGATCTGACTTATCAGTAGAGTTCGTTAATTGGAATTCATTAAGTGATGAGGACAAAAATAATTATCAAAAAGTTTCGGCAATTATTAAAGATAAAATAATTAAACAACCCGTGTCTAATGCAAATATGTTAAAACCGGGTGATGTAATAAACATGGTTAGAGAGAAAACTGGTGAGACGTTAAGTTTATATAATCACACTGATTTGTGGAAAGCGTTCGGTATTCGTCCTGGAACAAATTCTGAGTCAAAATTTGAAACCATAACTAAATATTGTATTTACGATGAGCCCCATAATGATTATTTGTATACCACAGAATGGGTTGAATTTATCGTGCGATTGATTACGGACTATGGTTTTAAAAAGGAAAACATACATAATAAATGTAAGGAAAACCTTAAAATGGAAGATTATAATAAAAAGGAGTGACCACAATGGCAAACTTTAACGAACACGCCTTGGAACTATCCATTATGGAGTTGTTCAAGGATGAAGGATATATCTATCTTGCAGGAGAGCAGATCCATCGGGAGCGCACGGAAGTTCTGCTTGCCGATGATCTGCGGCAGTATTTATATAACCGTTACGCCAAGGACGGTATCACTCCCGGCGAAGTAGACGGTATCCTTTTGCGCCTTCACAACATCTCCGGCACGGTGTACGAAGCGAACAAGGCGGTACATAAACTGCTGTGCGACGGCTTTATCCTCAACCGTGAGGACAGAACGCAGAAGGATTTATATATTGAGCTGATCGACTATGATAATCCCGAAAACAACATCTTCAAGGCGGTTAACCAGTTTGAAATTGAGGGCGTGGGTGGTCAGCTCCGCATTCCCGACGGCATTGTGTTTGTCAATGGTATTCCTGTGGTGGTTCTGGAATTCAAGAGTGTCGTCAAGGAAAACACAACGATTATGGACGCTTACACGCAGCTCACCGTCCGCTACCGCAGAGATATTCCGGAACTGCTCAAATACAACGCCTTTGTGGTGATCAGCGACGGTGTGAACAACAAATATGGCTCTCTTTTTAGTCCCTATGACTATTTCTATGCATGGAGGAAAGTTGAGTCTGATGATAAAGAGCTGGACGGAATCAACTCCCTTGTCACCATGATAAAAGGGCTGTTTCGCAAAGATCGGCTGCTTGCGGTTATCAAGGATTTTATCTATTTCCCCGACAACTCGGATAAAGAGCTGAAAATCGTCTGCCGTTATCCGCAGTTTTTTGCCGCTACCAAGCTATTTGAGAATAGCAAGCTGCATATGCGTCCTGACGGTGATGGAAAGGGCGGCACCTATTTCGGCGCCACCGGCTGTGGCAAGAGCTACACTATGCTGTTTTTGACTCGTATGCTGATGAAAAGCAAACTGTTCCACAGCCCGACTATTTTGATTATCACTGACCGTACCGATTTGGATGACCAGCTTTCCCGTCAATTTGTCAATTCCAAAAAATATATTGGCGATGAAACGGTAGTCAGCATTGAATCCCGTGAAAAGCTGCGGGAAGAATTGCAGGGCCGGGAAAGCGGTGGGGTGTATTTAACGACCATCCAGAAATTCACGGAGGATTTGCAGCTGCTCACCGACAGAACCAATGTCATTTGTATTTCTGATGAGGCGCACCGAAGCCAGATCAACCTCGACCAAAAGGTCAAAGTGACCGAAGCGGGTGTGGAACGCAAATACGGCTTTGCCAAGTATCTGCATGATTCCCTGCCGAATGCTACCTATGTCGGCTTTACCGGAACGCCGGTGGACGGGACGATCGAAGTTTTCGGTCCTGTGGTGGATTCCTACACCATGACCGAATCGGTGCGTGACGGCATTACCGTTAACCTTGTTTACGATGGGCGTGCGGCGAGGGTGACGCTGGACAATGCAAAAGTCAAAGAAATCGAACAGTATTACGATCAGTGCGAGGCGCAGGGCGCTAACGAGCACCAAATCGAGGAAAGCCAGAAAGCTGTTGCCCAAATGGAAGCAATTATCGGCGATCCAGACAGGCTGCGTGCAGTCGCCAAGGACTTTATTCACCATTACGAAACCCGTGTGGCAGAGGGCACTACGGTTGCGGGAAAGGCAATGTTTGTCTGCATGAACCGCAATATCGCTTATGATCTTTACAAAATCATTGTAGAGATGCGTTCCCAGTGGGCGGAAAAGAAAATCAGCGAAGATGAAGCAGCGCTTACCGATAAAGAGAAAAAAGAACTGAAGCCTATTGAGAAGATCAAGCTGGTGATGACTCGCAACAAAGATGATGAGCCTGCCCTCTATGAAATGCTTGGAACAAAGGATGACCGCAAGGAATTTGACCGGCAGTTCAAAAATCCGAAATCCAATTTCAAAATCGCTATCGTTGTCGATATGTGGCTGACCGGATTTGATGTTCCGGAGCTGGATACCATCTACATAGATAAACCGATTCAGCAGCATACTCTGATTCAGACGATCTCCCGTGTCAACCGTGTCTGCGAAGGCAAAGACAAGGGCTTGATTGTGGACTATATCGGTATCAAAAAGAATATGAACCTTGCTTTAAAGAAATACACGAATTTTGAATGTGATGAGTTTGAAGGTGTGGAGCAGGCGGTTACCATCGTCAAAGATCAGTTAGAAGTGCTGGCGCAGATGTTCCACGGCTTTAACAGCAAGGATTTCTTTGAAGGTTCTCCGACGGAGCAGCTTGCCTGCCTCAATCGGGCGGTTGAATATGTGCAGCTTTCGGAAGAACTGGAAACACGCTTTATGGCGGCGGTCAAGCGGATGAAGCAGGCTTTCAATCTTTGCAGCTCCAGCGAAAAGATTTCGGACGAGGAAAAAGATTATATCCATTTTTACTGCGCTGTTCGCTCTATCCTTTTCAAACTGACAAAGGGGGACTCCCCTGATATTTCGCAGATGAATGCTCGTGTGCGTGAAATGCTGGAGGGCGCTATCCAGTCGGACGGCATCGAGGAATTGTTTGAAACCGGAAAACATATATCCGTTGACATTTTCAGCAATGAGTACATGGACAAGATAAACGCTATCCAGCTGCCGAACACCAAAATCAAAATCCTGCAAAGACTACTCTCACAGGAAATCGACGAATTCAAAAAGGTCAACAAAATCATGGGTGTCGAATTTGCAGACAGATTAAAGCGGGTGGTTGACGAATACAATAACCGCCGCAGAGATGAATCCTATGCCAATGAGGTGCTTGACGATATTGCCGGGAAGCTTGCCGATCTGCTTGCGGAGCTGAAAACAGAAAAGGACTCCTTCAAAAAATTAGGGATAGACTACGAGGAAAAAGCCTTTTATGATATTTTGAAAGCTGTTGCAAAGAAATACGAGTTCGACAATGAATATCCGGATGAAAAGATGATTGAGCTTTCAAAGAAAATCAAAGTCATTGTTGACGATAAGTCCCGCTATACCGATTGGTCTACCCGTGATGACATCAAAGCAAATTTGCAGGTGGATTTGATTTTGCTGCTGGACGAATACGGCTATCCGCCAGTAACGCTGGATGATGTCTATAAGGAAGTGCTGGAGCAGGCGGAAAACTTTAAGAAGTACGCCGGCTAAATACATATAGAATCAATCGGGTATTAGGGTAGCGCCCTAACGAGAATCACTGTTTGCAGCCGTATGGGGATACAAACAGTCTGCTCGCTAAGATGATACAGAAAAACCGGAGAAGGCAGCAATGCTTTCTCCGGTTCGTTCTATGTTACCCTGTTTTTTCGGCTTTGCTTTTGAAAGCTTGATAACCAAATCATCTACAGTGTCGGTATAGTGCCCTTCCCGCCGAAGCTTGCTCTGAAACCAAATGAGATTTTGGACAAGAAATCTGCACTCATCTTCCGAAAGGTAAAGATGATATTTCTGCTCTCTCATATGTAAATCCACTCGTTGTTTACGATTTCAACGGCTCTGTTTCGGATGCTGTTCGTCTTTTGTACCCACTCCATAGGGCGGTTAACTTTCAGTCTTTCTGTGACATTTTCCTGCTTAGAAAGTACGGATACAAGCAACTGAAATATCCGCTCCGCCTGCTGATCTACCTCTGCCAGATGTCCGTTCAGCGTTCCGGAAGTCAGCAGATTGTAATACCGAATTTTGTGATACTGCTTTAAATACCGCCGGTATCGCTGTCCCCAAACTCCGATTTCAATTTCTTTTTCGGGTGATACTTTTAGATTGGGTAGTTCATAATCGCCTTGCCGGGTATAGGTGCCGCCTGCTTTTTCATAAATGCTTTTCATCGTAAAACCGCCTGCGTTTTTTGGTGCTTTCATTTTACAGAAGATTTTCTGGAAAAACCAATGTGCCGATTGCAGTTTTATCGGAATATACAGAAAAAGAGTACGAACCCTTCGATCCGTACTCTCGTTTCTACCCTGCAATGCCGATTTCTGTGTGTTTTTCGGATACTGCCTTATGCACACTCGGCGAAATGCCTGCGCCTTTTGTTTAAATATTTATGTGGTAGCTGTATATTTTATTTTGCCAATAATATCTGTATCTCTGTTGCATCGAGGATGTTTATTATTCCGTCATTATTCATATCCGCTGAAGCTTCATTTATATCAATTCCCTCAGCACGTACTATGTATTTCATAAGGATTGTAACATCTTCAATATTTATCTGATTATCTCCGTTGACATCTCCCATAACGATATCCGGTTTAACAGTTATTTTTATTTCCGGCTGTACGCCATTACTGTTTTTGTATCCGTTTGGCAAATCAAAAACTCCCTTGAGAACAATCTCTCCTGTGAAATTATCCTCCAGCTCATCGGTATTCCAATCAATAAGTGATGTGACCTTATCTGAATTGGAGAGATAAACTGTTGTGTACTTTGGAAGCATTTCAACAGCTTCCTTAACACTTTTCGCCTTGATTTCCGCCATTTCCTCATAGGATGTAACTTCCGGATAAGCTGTTTCGCCTTCGCCCAATATCTTTATTTCCTGAATTGTGTAATAGATGTCGCTGCCTGCTCCTTCTTTAATAACCACCTGAATATCGGAAACGTTTTCCAGCTTATTATCCAAAACCCAAAGGTCATTTTCAAACTCATAATTTGCGGAGCCTTTCCAGTTCATTGTTCTTTCGCCCAAGGATATATACTCCTGGCTGTCAAAGGTTTTATATCTAAGCTCGTACTTTCTCGGGCCGTATACGGTTCCCATGAATATATGAAAATCTATAGCTGAAACAGTCTGAGGAGTATCCCAGCTGAAAGTGATTTCCGCCAAGTCGTTAGCCGCAAAGGTTGTAAAGTTATTTACGTTGTCAACTATAATTCCATCATTAAGTCCCTTTAATGAGGTATTAAAAGTGGGGTATTTGTTGGCTGTAACCTGTGCAGACAAAGCGACATTTACTTTTTCCTGCTTCATGAGAGCTGTAAGATTTTTGCAGTAATAGGAATTTAATTCGTCTGTAAGACTGCCGCTGTTTATGGTGTTTTCAGCTTCGTTTTTCAAAGCTGTTATCTTTTCCCAGGTTTCGGCTGTGTAGTCATCTTCCTTTAAGCCCTCTGCCGATGATATTATCTGTTCAAGAGGGGCGGTATCGGTTTTTCCGTCAAGAGTTCCGTTTTTGCTTTGATTAAACATCCAGTCTATTAAATCCTGAACATTATCCTTTCCGTAAGCCACGTTCCAGCTTTCATGCATTTCATCAGGATATTCTGTATAGGTGATATTTCCGTACTCTGCCAAAGCATTGTACATGCTTCTTGTAGCGTTTACGGGAACAATATCGTCCAAGGTTCCGTGGAAGGTTCTTATAGGCATATCGCTTAAAATCGCCGCTTTTTTGTAATCGCCTACACCGCATACAGGAGCAATGGCAGCAAACTTATCCGGATTTCTTGTGCCCAAATCCCATGTTGCCATTCCGCCCATAGAAAGGCCTGTAACATAAAGTCTGTCGGAGTCAACATTATAATTGTCCTCTACATACTCTATAATATTGTAAGCGGTGGTCAAATTTTTTGTTCTCGGGTTTGTATCCATATCTCTGTAATCGTGATACCAGGAATCTCCAAGATTTACCCACTTGCTTTCATCGCCTACTCCGCCTGCCTGAGGAGTCTGTGGTGCAACGATTATACATGGATTATTTTCAAGATTATATTCTGTTAAAAGCTGATATATAATTCCGACGTTATTTTCAATGTTTCCCATTTTATTTCCGCCGCCTCCGTGGCCGTGGAAATAAACAAGCATTGGATATGATTTTTCCATGTAATCTTCCGGAACATGAATCCAGTAATTCATATTTATACCGGTGGTTTCATCGCTGTAGCTCATATACTGCAATGTTCCGTTGTCAATGAGTTCGTTTAAGTCTATACCAAACTGGTCAGGAAAAATCTGAGGAGTTACCGCCGAAGCCTTAAAAGATGCAAAGCATGTTAAAGCAATACAAATCGACATAAATAATGCCGTTATTTTTCTTTTTGGTATACTTACAGATTTATTCATAACTGTTTAAACCTCCTCGCTTTAATATAGCAGCGGCTACGTGGTTTCCGTCGCCGTCAAGTTTATAAATTCCAACTACCACTTTCTGTACGCTTGTTGCGTCGTCGATGTCCACTTTTCCGCTGTTGTCAACGTCCGCTGTGACAATGTCAATTTCATCTATACCTTTTATAATGTAAATCTGAATCATTGTAGCGTCGCTGATTGTAAGCTTTCCGTCGTGGTTTACGTCGCCCTTGTTATATTTTAGGGAAGCAAAGGCTTCATTGAGCTTTGCAAGTGCTCCGTCGATTTCTGTCTGTGTGGGATGCTCAGAAGTGTTCAAAGCTGTTGCTTCATTCAAAGCATCCTTTGCAGCCTTTGCGGAATTTGCAGTATAAACTGTAAGGTCAATGTCCTTTACCTCTTCAATCTTTGCAGAAAGCTTGGTTCTGTCAACTGAAATTATATTGTTTTCCAGCTCAAGGAACTTTCTGTAAAGGGCGGTCATTGCTTCTTCCGTTGTGTCGCTAGTGAGATTTCCGGAATTTGCAAGCTCTGTTGTGTCCTCTATAAGCTTCTGGAATGACTCATAGTAATCGGAATTGAGCTGACCGTCGCCCATGCCCGGCTCGTACTGACCGAGAGTCTGGTTTATCTCGTCGATATAGTCAAGAAGTTCATCGCTCATTGACTTGTAAACCTCAAACTCGTAAATACTTCCGCTGTACCACTGGCCGTTGCCCGGATGCTTCCATCTTTCTTTCTGAACATACTTCACATATCTGGCTTCCTGAGGCTCAAAGTGGATTTCATCTATTGCAGGTGTTGCTACGTTTACTGTATCTTCGTTCTTTGTGTAAACTGTTGTGTAGCTTTCGCCGTCGGCGGAAATCTGAACCTCGTATTTTCCTACTGTTGACTCGAAGTTTATAACAACGTCCTCTATTGTGTAAAGGTCACCCAAGTCAACCAAGAGCCACTGCTCGTCCTGTGTCTTTCCGAAAGAAACTCTGGAATCCTTGCTTACAATTCCGTCAACAGCCATATCCGCTGTAAATCTTCCGTCGGAAACCTCCAAAGAGGAAGCCGTTACGTCTTTGCCCAAGGCTATGTTTTCACGTCCCTTAAATGGAACTGCGTCGTTAATTTCCTGGTCGCTTAAAGTTCTGTTGTAGATTTTAAGGCTGGAAACTGTTCCCTTTACATTCTCCATAATTTTTTTTGTAGGGAGAACAAAGGTTGAGCTTTGCTGAGCTTTTCCGGCGATTGTCTCATTGGTAAGCTTTCCGCTTCCAACCTTGCCGCCGTTTACATAAAGTGTAAGGTTTTTATTGTCGCAGACAAGGGCTATATTGTAATCCTTGTTAGGCTCAAGTGTATAATCGAATGTATAGCTGTATGCCTCACGGCTGTAGCCAACCTTGCCGTCAAGGGTAAGGAAGAATTTTCCGTCCTTGCCGCTGAACAGAGTCATCTGATCGTTTATCTCATCAAAGTTAACGTCCATCATAACTGTGTAAGGATAACCAACGCTGTCAAATGGCAGTGAGATATATCCTGTTCCGTCGAATTTGATTTCCTGATTTTCAACTGTTCCGTTTACAATCTCTCCGTCATAACCGTTGCCGCCCTTGTCTGTCAAAGTGGCTGAACCGTTGTTGAAGCTGTAGTCGGCGGTAACGTCTGTTTCGGACTCTACAAATCTTCCCGGATTTGTGTTTGGAGCTTTGTTTTGCAGGGCGTCGATTCTGTCACGGAACTGCTCGTAGGTCTGACCCTCTTCGTCCTCGCCGAACCATGTTTTCTCGGAAACAAGGGAAACAGCGTCTTTCATTCTGTCGTAAATATCGAACATTGAGAAGCCTGTTCTAAAGGATGTCATGTCGTTCCAGATACAGAATTCTGCGCCCTTTGTCTGAGGATGGGCAACAGGCATTATAGCTTCGCCGGACGGATTTCTTCCGGACTTGAAGTTGTTAACCTCAAATTCATTGTAAAGGCGAGGCATATTAAATCTGTCAGGATATCCCGCATTGGCGGCAGGAACAATGTAGAGCCATCCGCCGTATGTGTTGATAACGTCATAGCCTGCGTCATAGGTTTCGTGAACGTCTGCCCAGTAAGGAGCCCAGAGGTTTACTGTTGCCTCGTTGGTAACAGGAGTTGTTCCGTTAAATCCGTTTTTACCCAATGAAGCCCAAAGTCTTGTGTTGTAACCCTTTGCATTTATATACTTTATAAAGTGGTCTGTCCAGGCTCTCATCTGCTCGCTGTATCTCTTGTCGTACTCGTCTGTACCCATGTGGAATTTATCGCTCTGGATAACAGGGTCTTCTCCGTCAAGATACTCGTCGATAAGGTTATCAATAATCTCTCTGTTGGCGTTGAAATTTTCCTCTGTGGTTATATCAAGCTGACCTGCGCCAAGCATAACAACACCCGGAACATCTCTAAAGCACTCTGCATGATAAGGTGTGTCGATTTCAGTTATTACATCGATAATGAAGGAATTTTTTATCAATCATCCGATTATGTTCATATTATATCATAAAATAACATAATTTCAATAAATATTTTTTAAAAAATATATCTTTATAACATAATACCACCCGAAATCATCCGTCAAATTCAGCCATATTATCAATGGTTTTTACAACAATTCTAATAAAGTAATTTTAAGGTTAAATCATTTTTCCTAAAAAACAAAAGTGCGGAGAGAAATCCGCACTTTTGATAGAAAAGGATTATAAGAAAATGAAACTAAAAAACTTTTGGCTTATTTATATTACACAAATCCATAAACATAGGCGGGACTTGTAAGCTCTATGGTAACAACGGTGTTGCCTGAGCCTGACCATTCAGCCTCCCACTTGGTATTTACATTGCCGTCAATCATCATTGATGGGGAGGTGGAGTCTCCCGGTTGTGAAGTGTCTGCCCATGCCAGCAAATTTGATTTTGGAAAGTCAATAAACTTTCCGTCGTCCAAAATTGTGTAGCCTTCCGGTGCAAAGCTTATGCTTCCGTCGTCTGCGTAGGTCTGAACCGCATTGGTTTTGGGACCTGCTTCCTCTGCCGATACAGCCGCCAAAGGAAGGGATGACAAAAGCATGGCTTTGATTTATATTTTGTAAACAACTAAAAAAAGAAAAAACATCAAATTCAAGCCAGATTTGATGTTTTTATACAAAAATTGATTTATTTTATCATTTAAAAGAATATTTTTAGGAAATCACAGACAAAAATCTTAAAATAGTTTACCCATAGCCAATCCTGCTACAATAAAGCATGTTGGTTGATGGACAAGGTAAATAATATAGCTGTGTCTTCCGAAAAATTCCAAAAAAGGTATTCTGAGATAAAAAATGCTTATTTTGCTTATTTTGTCTTTCAAAATATTATAGGCAAAGTACCCTGCAAAATACATAAATATCCACGGCAAGACCCCGAAATAATCCGAGGAATAAAAACCCTCGTTGGGAAATCCCAGAAACACCAGCCAGCTTGTGCTGTACAGGCTTTCCGGAAGCTGAATTTGGGTAAAAAACAGGTTTAAGGTTCCCGATGACACGCTGTAAAACACCACAAACAAAACAAGAGAAATCAGCAGTCCCCAAACCGCAAATCTGCCCTTTAATATTTTATGAAGTCCTGCGGTTATCAGCGCCGCCACTCCCAAAAAGAAAATTATTCCGTAATAAATCACCAGAGAGGGCATAAAAAAATAGGTGAAAAGTGTAATCAGCACTCCCGTTCCTATAAGCTTTACCGCCTGTTTCATATGACTTTTAGCCAGGCAAAAGGAAAATCCCGAAATAAAAATAAAGGTTATACATATAGTCCTCTGCCATAAGGGCACAGGAAAGGTATAGGGCCAGCGGGGCTGTTCTAAAAATATGACGAAGATATCATACACAAAATGAAAAAGCACCATATCCACAACCGCCAGCCCTCGTATGGCGTCAATCAGATTTATTCTCTTTTTCCCATTTTCCAAATCCAATCTCTCCCATTATTTTCTTTGACAGAATGGTATCACGACCAGATAAAAAGATTCACACCCTTATAGGAAAAGAGCAGATAAAATGTCAGGATAAAAATAACCGCTGTTCCTATGTATTTTATATAATCCTTTTTTGTTCGCTTTTTATTTTCGTCTTTCTTTTTCATTTTACCGCTCCTTTCGCAAAATCATTTTATCATGGCAGATGATGGCCGGCACTTCTGTAAATGCTGTACCATTCCTGTCTGGTAAGGTCAACATCGGTGGCTTTGCAGATGTCGGAAAGTCTTTCTTTGTTTGTTGTTCCGGCTATAACCTGAATTTTTGCCGGATGACGGAGTATCCATGCGGCGGCTATGGCTGTATTTTTTACGCCGTATTTCTCTGCAAGGCGGTCAATCTCTGCGTTAAGCTCCGGATAATCCGGGTTATCAAGGAAAACTCCGGCTTTTCCGTATCTGAAAGGTGACCACGCCTGAATTGTCATATTTTTAAGTCTGCTGTACTCCAGCAAAAATCCGTCGTGCATAACGGACTCCTTGTTCTCCATATTTACATTGATTCCGGAGGTAATCATTCCGGCGTTTACAATGCTGAGCTGAAGCTGGTTTATAACAAGTGGAACATTTACACCGGTTTTCAGAAGTTCAATCTGCATCATGTTGTGGTTGCTTACGCCGAAATTTTTAACCTTTCCGCTTTTGTAAAGCTCTTCAAAGGCTTCTCCAACCTCTTCAGGTTCCATAAGTGTATCAGGACGGTGAAGCAAAAGCACGTCAATATAATCAAGGTTCATTCTTTTAAGGCTGGTTTCCACGGACTCAATTATGTGTTCCTTTGAGAAATCGTAATATCCGGGGCGTATGGCGCACTTTGTCTGGATTATCATTTTATCTCTCAAGTCCTTGTGGTTTGCCATAAACTCGCCGAAAAGCTCTTCTGACTTGCCTTTTCCGTAGATATCAGCATGGTCAAAAAAGTTTATGCCATTGTCAAGAGCGGTCATAATAAGGTTTTCAACCTGAGCATTATCAAGGGCGTGTATTCTCATGCATCCCAATGCTATTGCGGAAGCATTCTCAATATTATTGCCGATTTTAATATATTTCAAGAAAATCATCCTCTCGTTTTTTTACTATTGTAACATAGCAATTTTAAAAATACAATATAAACAGGATGATCAATCCGATTGTAAAGCTTAATGGAATGTGGTAAAATTACATTATATTTGAGTATTGGGGGACAATATTTTGGCTTTGCCTGACTTCATAAGGGAAAAAACAACAATATGGGATTTTTTAAAAAACGACGCCACACCACTTGTGCTTTACGGCATGGGTAACGGGGCGGATATTGTAATTTCACAGCTTGAGAAAATCGGAAGAAAGCCCTCGGAAATAATCGCCAGCGACGATTTTGTCCGTGGTCAGCTTTTTCACGGTTATAAGGTGAAAAAATTAAGTCAGGTGGAAGAGGAGCTTGGTGATTTTATAGTCCTTATATGCTTCGGAACTCAAATCGACTCGGTAATAGAAAACATCAAATCAATCGCCCGAAAGCACAAAACCTATGTGGCGTATGTTCCTGTTTTCGGCGAAAATATAATGACAGAAATTTTTCTTTTAGAGAATATTGATGATATTATAAAAGCCAGAAATCTTTTTAAAGACGAGCCCTCTTTAAAAGCCTTTGACTGCTGTTTAAATTTCTATATTTTCGGAAAGCTTTTTTATCTTTTTGACTGCGAAAGCGAAAAGGATGAGGTTTTTGAAAATATTTTAAAGCTTGAAAATAACGAAAGCTATCTTGATTTAGGTGCATACCGTGGCGACACAATAGAGGAATTTTTAAAATATTCCAAAGGAAAATACAATCACATAACCGCACTGGAGCCGGACAAAAAGACATTTACAAAGCTTTTAGGCTACGGTGAAAACCTTGAAAACGCCTGCCTTTTAAATAAAGGCATATGGAACAGGGAAGAGGTTCTTTATTTTGAAAACCGCTGTGCCAGAGGTTCTTCACTTTCCGGAGAAATAAAGGGGAAAAAAGCTCTGCCCGTGGAAGTGACCACCGTTGACGCTTTGGACAGGGAATTTGATTTCACATATATAAAAGCCGACGTGGAGGGCGCAGAAAAAGAAATGCTTATGGGAAGCCTTGAAACCTTGAAAAAAGGAAAAGCAAAGTGGAACATTGCCGTTTACCATAGAACCGAGGATTTTTTCAGACTTCCCCTTTTGATACATTCGGTAAATCCCCATTATAAATTCTACATGCGCCACCATAAATACGTACCCTTTTGGGATACAAATATTTATTGCGTGCCGGAGG
Source organism: Anaeromassilibacillus sp. An172 (assembly GCF_002160515.1). Taxonomy (GTDB): domain Bacteria; phylum Bacillota; class Clostridia; order Oscillospirales; family Acutalibacteraceae; genus Limousia; species Limousia pullorum. The sequence continues at coordinate 60,916 of NZ_NFKS01000016.1, forward strand.
AGTTATAGAATTAAAAATTAAGAATGAATAATTAAGAATTAAAATTATCAATAAGTCACTTTTGTTGTGTGATAAAGTTAAATAAAAGATAAAACCCCACACCGTAGGGGCGGATTAACATATCCGCCCGGTCGCAGTAGGTTTTATGATAAAAGCAAGTTATTTTATAACGATGATTTTCACCGTTAGATGAACCAAATCCACATTTTAAAATATGTTTTGGGTCGGTTTTATTATTTAGCATATTCTCCGTAAACAGGTATATTTTTGTTATCCGGTGTTGCTTTACCGGGCGCACATGATAGTGCGCCCCTACGATGATAGTTCTTTAAAAGAATAAAAAGAAAAAGTTAACTGAGAGCGAGCCATTCCAAAGATTAAAGAAAACGTCTCGCCCGCCTTGTAATGATGTTAATTTCCAAGAGGAAGTTCTGCAAGGCGGATATAAAAAATAAAGGTGGGATAAAAATAAATGATACTTTGTGTTGATGTGGGAAATACCAATATAACTATGGGAATATTTAAAGATAAAAAGCTTGTGCTTAAAACAAAGATTTCCACTGATAAGGGAAAAACGGCGGACGAATACGCCATAGAGATTTTCACTATGTTTAGGGTGTACAGCATAGAGCTTTCCGATGTTGACGGCTGTATTATAGGCAGTGTTGTGCCTCAGGTCACTTCACAGCTTAAAGAAGCTTTGAAAAATCTTTTCGGATGCACTCCTTTGATTGTGGGCGCAGGCATTAAAACAGGACTTAATATTAAGATAGATTCGCCGGAAACCTTGGGCGCTGATTTAGTTGTGGGCTGTGTTGCGGCGGCAGAGCTGTACCCCTGCCCATGCATTGTTATCTGCATGGGAACAGCCACCACCATATGCTATATGGATAAAAATAAAGCCATGTGCGGCGGAGCTATAATGCCGGGCGTGTCACTTTCTTTAAACGCTTTAACTACAACCAGTGCACTTTTGCCCAGCGTTTCCCTTGACGCTACAAAAAGCGTTATCGGCAAAAACACAAACGACTGTATAAAGTCGGGAGTTGTGTGGGGAGCCGTGTGCATGCTTGACGGAATGATTGAAAAAATCGAAGAGGAAAGCAAAAGCGACTGCACCATTGTGGCGTCCGGCGACCTTTCTCCGGTTATTGTAAGCCACTGCAAGCGAAAAATCATTGTAAAGGACGACCTTATAATGCAGGGTCTTAGAATTATATATGAGAAGAACAAAAAATTAAATTAAGGATTGGTGATTAACATGTCAAAAAAAGAAAAGCAAATACCTTTAAAGTCGGTTATCGGTTTGGCTGTATTTGCCCTGATAATTGTTGTTATGGCTTTCACTCCGGCAGGATTTTTGAAAACCGGAAACCTTGAGGCCTCTTTCCTGGTTGTTCCTGTGGCAATTGGCGCAATTTTACTGGGACCAACTTATGGTGCAGTGCTGGGACTTGTTATGGGTGTTGTTTCCTTTGCCCAGTGCTTCGGAGCAAGCGACATGGGTTCGGCTCTTTTCGGAGTAAGCGCAGTAAACACTTTTTTGCTCTGCGTAATTCCAAGAGTTATATGCGGCTGGATGGCAGGTGTTTTCTATGACCTTTTAAGCAAAATCGACAAGACAGGTTTTGTTCCTCAGATTGCCGCCGCTGTTGTATGTCCTATTTTTAATTTTATTCTTTTTATGCTGGGACTTTCACTGCTGTTCGGTCAAACCCCTTATCTTTTAAATTTACAGACACAAATGAACGCTTCAGGAATAGGCTTTTATTTTGCTTTGGGCGGAATGAATTTGCTTTATGAGCTTTTGGCTTCTGTGGTTTTGACAACAGGTATCAGCACTTTAATTTTAAAATTCAAAAACCGAAACAAGGTAAAGGAAGAAGTCTCCGAAAAAGACAAAAAATAAACGGTGAAAACTTATGAACAAGGATATTTTAAATACACTTTTGGATGCTAATGACTTCGTGTCCGGTCAGGAGCTTTCCGACAAGCTGGGGGTCACACGCACCACCATATGCAACAACATAAAGGAAATCAGAAAAGCAGGTTTTGAGGTTGAGTCAGTCACAAACAAAGGCTACAAAATAACCCAGAAAACCAAAAACATAAACGCCGTTCTGATAGAAAGAAATCTGAAAACAAAAACCCTGGGCAGAACCATTTACGAAACCGAGGAAACTCCCTCCACAAACACATATTTAAAGCAGGCGTCACTGGAGGGCTGTCCCGACGGCGCACTGGCTGTAACTCATCTGCAAACCGCCGGAAAGGGCAGGCTTGGCAGAGTGTGGAAAACAGAAAAGGACTCCTCCGCCATTATGTCCTATATCTTAATGCCTGAGATCTCACCAAAGGATATAGCCGCCGTAACCCAGGTTGTAGGACTTGCGGTGTGCAGAACCCTCAACCGTCTTTACAACATTGGCTGTGAAATAAAATGGCCCAACGACATTATCTGCAAAAACAAAAAGCTATGCGGTATACTCTGCGAAATGTCCGCAGAGCTGGACAGGGTGAACTACATAATCCCCGGAATAGGAATAAACTGTGACCAGGAAAGCTTCCCAGAGGAAATCGCCCACAAAGCGACATCAATCTATCTTGAAACAGGGGAGCATCCCGACAAAAATCTTATTGTTGCCGAGATACTAAACGAAACTGAAAAAATTCTTTTAACCACCGGTTTCGCCTTTGACCGCCCTTTAATAGAGGAATACACATCTCTTTGCGCCACCATAGGCAGGCAGGTGCAATTTTACCGTGACGGAAATCAGATGTCAGGCACAGCGGTTGCCATAACCGGCGACGGGGAACTTGTTGTGGAAACAGAAAACCACCAATCTTTCCTAATAAATTCCGGCGAAGTAACCGTCCAAGGCATCTACTAATTTTAATTCCGCTTTTTTTAGTTCCGCCATGCTTAACTTTCATATGACGGTTAGGTTCTGCACATGGCGGGCGAGTCTTTTATTTCCGCCTTGCAGGACTTTACTTTAAAAATAAACATTATTTCAAGGCGGGCGAGACCTTTTCCGCAATCTTTGGAATGGCTCGCTCTTGGTAAGGTTTAGTTTTGAATTATAATTTCACAGCCATGGTTATTTTTTAACCGTGGCTGTTTTTATTTTTCTTTTAAGTAATTATCAA
>NZ_NFKS01000017.1 GCF_002160515.1 Anaeromassilibacillus sp. An172
TGGCAGAAGAGTGCGGTATAAGCCAAAAAACCGATGCTGCAAACTGGAAAAATATTGCCGGTATTTCCATAGGGTGGGAACACACAGTGGGACTTAAAAAAGGCGGCACGGTTGTGGCTGTAGGGGCTGATTACGATAAACGCTGTGATGTTGGCGATTGGAAAAATATAAAAGCTGTTGCCGCCGGGTATGATTGTACCGCAGGTCTTAAAGAAGACGGCACGGTTGTGGCAGCAGGCAATAATAATTATTATAAAAGTTATGTGAACTTCTGGAAAAATATTAAGGACATTTCGGCAGGATTTAGGTTTATAGTAGGCGTGAAAAACGACGGCAGTGTTGTGTCTACAGGAAATAACGTCAATGGTCAGTGTGATGTTAGTAAATGGAAAAATATCGTGTCTGCATCGGCAGGCTGGCACCACACAGCAGGATTAAAAAGCGACGGAACAGCTGTTGCTGTAGGAGGAAACACATACGGTCAATGTAATTTAAAGGGCTGGGAAAATATGGTTTCTGTTTCAGCAGGTATGAATCACACAGTTGGACTTAGAAAAGACGGTACTGTAGAAGCTGTGGGGGATAACCACCACGGCCAGTGCGATGTAGAGGACTGGAACGATATAGTGGCTGTTTCCGCAGGCAACAAATATACGTTAGGACTTAAAAGGGACGGAACGGTACTTATAACCAAAAATTTAGATTACGGTCAGAGCGATGTGGAGAAGCTTATGGAGGATTTATAAGGCTTGCAGATAAACTGAGTTCACATTTATAAAAATATGTTTTTGGTCGGTGTATTATTTAACACAATCTCCGTAAAAAGACATATTTTTTATCATTTACCGTTGTGTTACCGGACGGATATACAATCCGCCCCTACGATGTATAGTTCTATAAAAGAAAATAAAGAAACAGCCATGGTTCAAAAATAAAACCATGGCTGTAAATTTATAATTTTAAAATCAAACCCTACCGAGGGCGAACCATTCCAAAGAATAAGAAAAAGGTTTCGCCCGCCTTGAAACGGTGCTGATTTCTTAAAGAAAGTTTTACAAGGCGGAAACAAAAGACTCGCCCGACCTGAAACGGAAGTCAATTTTTATATCCTCCCTTTGCAGGTCGGATATAAAAAAGTCGGATATAAAAATCACTCGAAGAATTTGGAGTGGATGGCTGCAACAGCTGTGTCGGCGTCGTTCTTGTCGATGAGAACGGAAACCTTGATTTCGCTGGTGCTGATCATCTGAATGTTGATGTGTGAGTCATAGAGAGCCTCGAACATCTTGGAAGCAACGCCTGCGTGGCTTTCCATACCTGCGCCTACGATGGAAACCTTTGCAATGTTGTCATCGTAAAGAACTTCCTTAGCGCCGATTACGTTGATGTAGTCCTTGAGGATTGCAACAGCCTCTTCACCCTTTGACTTAGCAACAGTAAAGGAGATGTCCTTTGTATCGTTGCGTCCGATTGACTGGAGGATAATGTCAACGTTTATGTCCTTTGCAGAAAGCTTTGCAAACATCTTGAATGCAAGGCCTGGTCTGTCAGGAATACCTGTTACAGAAATTCTTGCTACATCTGTGTCTTTTGCTACGCCGCTGATTAACATTTTCTCCATTTTTGCATTCTCCTTTACCAATGTACCCGGGGCTTTTGTAAGACTGGAGAGAACCTCGAGTTCAATATTATATTTCTTAGCCATTTCAACTGAACGGTTGTTGAGAACCTGAGCACCAAGTGTAGCGAGCTCAAGCATTTCGTCATAGGAAATTTCTTTAAGCTTAATAGCTTTTTTAACCTTTCTCGGGTCAGCTGTGTAAACGCCTTCAACGTCTGTGTAAATCTGACAAAGGTCAGCGTGAAGAGCTGTAGCGATTGCAACTGCGCTTGTGTCTGAACCGCCTCTGCCGAGAGTGGTTATATCGTCATATCTGTTAAGACCCTGGAAGCCTGCAACGATTACGATGCGTCTCTGGTCAAGTTCTTTTTTAATTCTGTCAGGAACAACTCTCTTAATTCTTGCGCTGGTGTGAGCGGAAGTTGTCTGGAAGCCTGCCTGCCATCCCAAAAGGGAAACAACAGGATAACCCAGCTTTTCAATAGCCATTGCAAGCAAGGAAATTGAAATCTGCTCGCCGGCTGACAAGAGCATGTCTGTTTCTCTTTTTGAAGCGTGGGGATTTATCTCCTTTGCCTTTTCTATAAGGTCGTCTGTTGTGTCGCCCTGTGCCGAAACAACAACTATAACATCGTTTCCTTTGTTATATGTGTCTGTAACGATACCTGCAACATTCATCACACGCTCGGCGTTGGCAACAGAGCTTCCGCCGAATTTCTGGACAATAAGACTCATATTATAGTACTCCTTTTTTGCTTATTATAGATCACCGATTCTCAAAGCTGAGAGGACGCAAACGTCCTTTGCTTCAAGGTCGGAGATTTTATTTTTAATCATGCCGTAAGGCATGGGGTTGGTGATAACAGCGATTTCGCTTTCCTGAGCTTCCTCAAGAACAAGAGGCTCGACATTTCCGTCGAATACTTCTTTTGCAATATCATATGCACAATGTTCGTCTTTGGATTTAAGACGGAGATACATAGCTGTAACTGACTCATCGTAAGGAATAACAAGATCCTCGCCGCCGTCTGTCCAGAAAATTCTCTTTCTGGCTTTTAAGTGCTTGCAGCAGTCCACAATGTCGGCAACCACTGCGCTGGCGGTTGGAAGCTTTCCTGCTCCTCTTCCGTAGAAAACAACGTCTCCTGTGCAGTCGCCTCTTACCATAATTCCGTTGAATACGTCGTCAATATCGGAAAGCTGGCTCTTGTTTGGAACAAACATAGGAGCTACAAAGATATCAAGCTTCTTGTTTTCCAAAAGCTTAACCTGTCCGATAAGCTTTATTACGCCGCCCCATTTTTCTGCATATTTTACGTCCTCGAGGGTTATGGCTGTGATACCCTCTGTGTGAACGTACTGGGGATAAACATGTTTGCCGAAGGCGAGAGAAGCCAAAATACATATTTTGCGGCATGCGTCGTGTCCTTCGATGTCTGCGGCAGGGTTTCTCTCTGCATATCCCAGCTCCTGTGCAAGCTTTAATGCGTCCTCAAACTGCATGCCGTCGTTAATCATCTTTGTGAGGATGTAGTTTGTTGTGCCGTTGAGAATACCTGCAACCTCGTCAACATTGTTAGCCACAAGGCACTGGTCCATAGGTCTGATAATCGGGATACCGCCGCCTACGCTGGCTTCAAAAAGGAAGTTTGCGTTGTTTTCCTTGGCAATAGCCAAAAGCTCTGCGCCGTGTGCGGCAACAAGCTCTTTATTTGATGTGACAACGCTCTTTCCTGCCTCAAGACAACGCTTTACATATTCGTAAGAGGGGTGGACTCCGCCCATAACCTCGGCAACAACCCTTATGTCAACGTCGTTTACTATGGTTTCAAAATCCTTTGTAAATCTGTCGGCAAGTGGGTGGTCCGGAAAATCTCTGAGATCCAATATGTATTTTATGTCGATTTCTTCACCTAAAGCGGTGAAAAGTTTGTTTTTGTGTGTTGTGATAATTTCTGAAACGCCGGAGCCTACGACTCCGTGTCCCATAATTGCGATAGAAATCATATTTGCGCCTCTCTTTCGGTTTTTCTGAAAAGACAAACAGTATTCCGGTGACACCGGTATCCGGATTTAATCTAATATCGGCGTCACCATATTTTAGGTTAAACTGTCAATCAAGTGTGACCGGCATCAGACGAAGATGGTGAGGTCGGTGAAGTGTGATCTTCTGAAGATGAAGGCGGTTCCGTTGGTTCCGTGGTTGGCTCTGTGTTAGAGTTGTGGCCCTCGGTTGTCCGTTCTTCAGTATTGTCGGTTTTGTTTTCATTCTCGGAAGAAGTCGGTTCGGTATTGTGAGCGGTTTCAGAACAATAGGACGGTAAATTATCCTCTGCATAATATCCTATGTCTGTATTGGAACATGAGGATGAAGCCAGAAGTCCGGTGTCTTTGCAATACCTTGCGGAGATAAGTGTATCCGGCAGCTCATAGTTTATGTTTTTCTTGTCTGAAAGGTACTCCGCCATAACCTTTTGGAATATGGTAAGGGAGTTTATAGAGCCGTTTCCTGTGATTGTCTGAGGCTCGTCATAACCTGTCCAAACAGCCAGTGAAGCATAAGGTGAGCATCCGCAGAACCAAGAGTCTTTTCCTGAGTCTGTTGTACCTGTCTTACCGATAATATCCCAGCCGCTTACTCTTGCTCTCCAAGCCTGAGTGTGCTGAGCTGTTGTAACATTGTAGTGAAGAAGTCTGTTCATAATGCCGGCGGTTTCCTCGGAATAAACCTGTACGCCGTCGTTGCTTCTGTTGTCCAAAATAATATTGTCATTCTGGTCTGTAACGTAGTAATAGGTGTAAGGTTCGTAATACTTGCCGCCTGTAATAAGGTAATTGTAAGCGGAAGCCATTTCTCTTACGGTAACGCCTCCGGAAAGACCGCCAAGAGAAAGACCGCCCAGATTTACGCTGTCCTGCTCAGGGTCAAGGTTTTCAAATCCGAAGCCGTTTGTGGCTTTGTCATAGCAGTAAGAAACTCCTGCCAAATCAAGAACTCTTACGGCAACGGCGTTAGATGACCATTCAATGGCGTCGGCTACAGTCATGTAGTCGTTGTAATATCCGTATACGTTGTTTGGTCCTGAGTGCCACTGACCGTTATAATATGCCCATTTGTCATATGGCTGGTCTTCTACCAAGCTTGAATAATTCAGTTTTTCCTGCTCAATAGCCGATGGATAAGGCAAAACCGGCTTTATTGATGAACCGGGCTGCAAAGGTGTGTTTGATCTGTCGAAAAGAAGCTTTCCTTCACGCTCGTCTGAGCTTCCTACTGTTCCGACAATTCTTCCGTCGGATTCAATAAGTGTAAAAGCTGTCTGCAAATCCTCGTCTGAAGCAAAGCTGCTTACGGAAAGAGCAGTATCTTCCATAAACTCCTGCATCTCTATATCCATGGCACAGTATATCTTGAGACCCTCTGTGTAAATTTTCTCCTCGGCTGCATCCTCGGTGATGTTGTATTTCTCTGCAAGGTCTCTGCGCAGATCACGGAACATTACATCTATATACCAGTTCCATTCCTGTGTATCGGTATCATCGTCTTCATCTTCATCTGAATACCGGAAACCTACAAATTCCATATTTTCAGATTCTTCCAAAGCATCGTTATATTCGACTTCGGTAATCTTTCCCTGGTTATACATTTCATATAAAACGTCCTCACGGCGTTCCTTGTTGTTTTCAGGATAAACAAGCGGATTCCACAGAGAAGGGTTTTGGGTTATTCCCGCAATGGCGGCACACTCGGCTATTGAACAATCTGAAATATCCTTGTCAAAATAAAGCTTTGCCGCTGCCTGAACTCCCTGACAGTTGTTTCCGAAGTTTACAACATTTAAGTAAGCCTCAAGGATCTGGTCTTTGTTGTACTCGTCCTCAAGCTTTAAAGCACGGAAAATTTCTCTTATCTTACGTGTAAGGCTAACGTCATTGTCAAGGGTAACATTCTTGATAAGCTGCTGGGTAATGGTGGAGCCGCCGTAGCTGTCCTGACCTGTGAAAAGGTTTAAAACAGCGCCGCCTGTTCTTATCCAGTCAACACCGTTGTGTTCTTTAAAGCGCTTGTCCTCAATTGCAATAATTGCATCTTTCATGGCTTTGGGTATTTCGTCGAAATCAACCCATACACGGTTTTCCGTGTCGTAAAGGGTCTGATATTCCTCAAATTTACCCGTTTCCGGATTTTCGCAGTAAATAAAGCTTGTAAGGTTCAAGGATTTTGCCTCAAGGTCAATTCCCAAAGGTTCGTTGGCTATTCCTATAACATATGAAACAGCGGAAACAGTCAGGATAATACCTGCAAAGATACAAACCATAATCACCGTAACAAGCAGTTTTCTCAGCATTGTAAAAAATGTCTTTACTCCCGATGTTTTTTCAGCGGTCATATTTCCGGAATTGTTCCGGTTCTGTTGGTTCTTTTTCATTTCATGTCCTCCGTATTCCTTTAAGAACAATTCTTGTTATTGTTACGACAGTGTTGCAAGCGCTTGTTTGACATGAGAACGTGTAAAAATTTAATAATATGAAATTTTAAAGGTACGATTATTCAGGGTCGGCAAAAGGCTTTCCGCAGTCTGCATTTGTATACAGCTAATTAGTATTATACCATTTATTCAAAAGGAAATAAATGTTTTTTGAAATTTATATTTTAAATTTTATTTTGTGTTTTGTATCAAAAATTATGTATATTAACGATATTATCTGAAAAAATAACAACGGAGGTGTAAAATAATGAGAAAAATACTGCTTATATCCGCAGCCGCAGTTTTTGTGTGCGCAATTATTTCCATAACTGTGTCAAGCCTGGATAACGGCGCTGACACTGTATTGGCAGAAAAAAGCTACGCTGACGCAGATACAAAGGAGATTTATGTTTTGAAAGAATACAAGGGGCTGGTTGCGGTGTTTAAAGAGGGTGGGGAGGTACCTATAAAAATAACCCAGACAAGAGTTGATACTCTTCCGCCCTATGACGCTCAAAAGCTTACAGAGGGAATAGCCGTTGAGGGTGAGGAAAAGCTTAGGGAAATTCTTATGGATTTTTGCAGCTGAGAACCGGTTTTTTACAATGTACAAAAACAAAGAAAGTATATTTTTTGTTGACAGAAACATTGTCTGGGTGTAAAATTATTATGCCAGAATATACTATTGTGGGTATCTGTGCCCTGGCTTAATAACTGTTGTTTTCAAAGTTTATTAGGACGGGAAAATGTTTTGTGCGTTTTTTCACAAGAAGAGGTTTTTATATATTATTTTAAAGATGTATTTTATTATGTCTTTAAACAAGCGAAAGTTTCTCGGGGAAGATAAAACACAAATGAAAAAGTCATAAATCTTTTATGGCTTTTCAGAAATATTCCCAAAAAATTCCAAAAGAAAACGGAGGTAGAGATAATGAGCTTTTCGATTCTCGGAACCGGCAGAGGGGTTCCGGCTTATGCCATGACCAACGACGAACTGTCCACAATGGTTGACACAAGCGACGAGTGGATTGTTCAGAGAACAGGCATAAAAACGAGACACATCTGTAAAGAAGAAACCATGACGGATATGTGCGTAAAAGCTGCAAAGGAAGCGCTGGAGGACGCCGGTATCACAGCGGAAGACCTTGATCTTATAATCTGCGCAACCTTGAGAGGCGAATATATCACACCGTCACAGGCATGTGTTGTACAGAGAGAGATAGGCGCAAAATGTCCGGCATTTGACGTAAACGCAGCTTGTTCCGGCTTTGTTTACGCATTTGACGTTGCGGACGGATTTTTTGCAAGAAACCGTGTTGAAAAGGTTCTTGTAATCGGATACGACAACCTTTCAAACACAATGGACTGGACAGACCGTTCCACCTGCGTTCTTTTCGGCGACGGCGGCGGCGCAGTTGTTTTAGGAAAGGGCGACGACCTTCTTTCAATCCACATTACAGCAAAGGGTAACCCCGATGTTCTCTATGCTCCAAGGGGAGAGAACCTTTCTCCTTTTGCAAAGGAACAGCGCAAGCCTGCTATTTTTATGAATGGCCACGAGGTGTATAAATTTGCGGTTACATCTTTGGTAAAAGGCGTAAGAAAAGCGGTTAAGGATGCAGGTCTTACAATGGACGATATCGACTATGTAATTCCTCATCAGGCAAATATGAGAATAATCGAAGCTGCGGCGGACAAGCTGGGTATTCCGAGAGAAAAGTACATATGTACTATCGGGGAATACGGCAACACATCAGCCGGCTGTATGCCAATAGCTTTGGACGTAGCAAGAAGAGAAGGCAAGTTCAAAAAGGGCGACATCATTGTGTTCTGCGCTTTTGGAGGAGGACTTACGTCAGGAAGCTGCGTAGTAAGATGGGCTATGGACTGATTGTCTGATAATTAAGATTTTTACCGCATTTACGGAATTATCCGGCGGAAAAATATATTGTCCCAAAATATGCGAAAACAAAAATTAAGTTTTTGTAGGAATGGAGAGTAGTTTATTATGATATCTACAGTTATAAATGAACAGCTGGGAATTAAATATCCAATTTTCCAGGGCGGTATGGCATGGGTTGCCGACGCTTCTCTGGCTGCCGGTGTTTCAAACGCAGGCGGACTTGGAATAATTGCCGCTATGAATTCAAACGGAGAACAGCTCAGAGCTGAAATCAGAAAAGCAAGAGAGCTTACAGACAAGCCTTTCGGCGTAAACATCATGCTTATGAGCCCATTTGTACAGGAAGTAGCTCAGGTAGTAGTAGAAGAGAAAGTTCCGGTTGTTACAACAGGAGCAGGAAACCCGGGTAAATACATGAAAGCATGGAACGAAGCAGGTATCAAGGTTATCCCTGTTGTTCCTTCAACTGCCCTTGCAAAGATGGCAGAGAGAAACGGCGCATTTGCGGTTATCGCAGAGGGCGGCGAAAGCGGCGGCCACGTTGGCGACCTTACCACAATGGCTTTGGTTCCTCAGGTAGTTGACGCAGTTTCAATCCCTGTAATCGCAGCAGGCGGTATTGCAGACGGCAGACAGGTTGCAGCTGCATTTATGCTGGGTGCAGTAGGTATTCAGGTTGGAACAAGATTTTTGGTTGCAGAGGAATGTACAATTTCTCAGGAGTACAAAAACAAAATCTTAAAGGCTAAGGACATAGACACAGTTGTTACAGGTAAAAGACTCGGTCACCCTGTACGTTCAATTAAGAACTCATTTACAAGAGAGTATACAAAGGCTGAGTACGACAGCAGCAACGTTTCTGACGAAGAGCTTGAAAAGATGGGCTTGGGCGTTTTGAGAATGGCTGCAAGAGAAGGCGAAGTTTCCAAGGGCTGCGTATTGGCAGGTCAGGTTGCTTCAATGGTTAAGAAAGAACAGCCTGCAAAGGAAATCATAGAGGAGCTCTTTGAGGGCGCAGAAAAAGTATTGGGCGGTGCAATGAAATGGGTAAAATAGCATTTGTTTTTTCAGGACAGGGAGCCCAGTACACAGGAATGGGCAAGGAGCTTTACGAGTGCTCACCGGCAGCAAAAGCCGTTTTTGATATGGCAGATTCCATAAGACCGGGAACATCAGAGCAGTGCTTTACAGCAGACGCTCAGACACTGGCGGTAACAGCAAACACACAGCCCTGCGTTTTCGCCTGCGATTTGGCAGCAGCCTGCGCAGTTGAGGAAAAGGGCATAAAGCCTGACTACATATCAGGTTTCTCACTGGGAGAAATCGCCGCACTGGGATATTCAGGAATGCTTTCATATGAAGAGGCTTTCAAGCTTGTATGCAAGAGAGCAGAGCTTATGGACAAGGCTGCAAAGGAAAACAAGGGCGCAATGGCTGCGGTTATGAAGCTTTCTCCTGAAAAGGTAGAGGAGATTTGCGCAAAGTTTGAAAAAGCATGGCCTGTAAACTACAACAGCCCTGCACAGATAGTTGTTGCCGCATCCGAAGAGGATATAGACCCTCTCTGCGACGAGGTAAAGGCTCAGAAGGGCAGAGCAAAGAAGCTTGCAGTAAGCGGAGCTTTCCACTCACCGTTTATGCACGACGCAGCGGTTGGCCTTGCAGAATATATGGAGAACATTGAATTTGCAGAGCCTAAGGTTCCTGTTTACGCAAACGTAACAGCACAGCCTTACGAGGGCGAATACAAGAAGCTTACAGCGGCTCAGGTTGAAAGTCCTGTTAAGTGGATTTCAATAGTTGAAAACATGATTGCAAACGGAGTTGATACCTTTATCGAAGTGGGTGTAGGCAAAACACTTTCAGGCCTTATCGGAAAGATAAATCCGGATGTAAAGGTTTATAAGGTTGAAAACAAGGCAGATTTGGACAATCTTGCAATCTAATCCCATGACAGAAATTTCTGTCTGAGATTGTTTATATATAAAAAGTATTATTAAGGATTAAAAGAAAAAGGAGAATAGAGATATGCTTAATTTGAAAGGCAAAACAGCGGTTGTAACAGGCGGTTCAAGAGGAATCGGCGAGGCTATTGCGGTAAAGCTTGCAGGACTTGGCGCAGATATCGCTATAGTTTATGTAGGCAGTGAGGAAGAAGCTCAGAATGCCAAGGCAAAGGTTTTGGAGCAGGGCGTTAAGGTAGAGCTTTACTACTGCGATGTTTCCGATTTTGCAGCAAGCGAGGAAACCGTAAAGAAAATCATTGAAGATTTCGGCGGCATTGACATTCTTGTAAACAATGCAGGTATTGTAAGAGACTGCCTTGTGCTTTCAATGAAAGAGTCAGATTTTGACAGCGTTATCAATGTAAACCTCAAGGGCGCTTTCAACATGATAAAGCACACATATTCTCACTTTATGAGAAAGAGAAAGGGAAGAATCATCAGCATTTCTTCCGTAGTAGGACTTAACGGCAACGCAGGACAGGCTAACTATTCCGCTTCAAAGGCTGGAATTGTAGGCATGACCAAGTCAGTTGCAAAGGAGCTTGCAGGCAGAGGCGTTACCTGCAACGCTATTGCTCCGGGATATATTGAAACAGACATGACAAATGCTTTGAGCGATAAGGTTAAAGAGCAGGTTGCAGCTTCAATTCCAATGAAGAAGCGTGGCAAGCCGGAGGATATCGCAAATGCAGTTGCATTTTTGGCTTCCGATGAGGCTTCATACATCACAGGTGAGGTTCTCAGAGTAGACGGCGGTATGGCAATGTAATTCAGCATAGTAAAAAAAGTAAGGAGTGTGCATATGAGAAGAGTAGTAGTCACAGGTTTGGGTGCAGTAACACCGGTTGGAAACGACGTAGAAACCATGTGGAATTCCCTGATTAACGGTATCAGCGGAGTAGATGTAATCACAAATTTTGATACTTCCGACCTTAAAGTAAAGATTGCCGCTCAGGTTAAAGACTTCGATGCGACAAAGTACATAGAGAAAAAAGAAATAAGAAAAACAGACCTTTATACCCAGTATGCAGTTGCAGCAGCTCAGCAGGCTATTGACGACAGCGGCATTATGGGAGCAATAGCAGAGGACAGATTCGGCGTTTATGTAGGCGCAGGAATCGGCGGTATGCACGCATTTACAGACAACGTGCTTGCAATGGATAAGGGCGGCGCAAGAAAGGTTTCCCCTTACTTCGTACCAATGATGATTGCAAATATCGCAGCAGGTACAGTTGCTATTAGATTTAAGGCAAAGGGCGTTTGCGTTCCGATAGTTACAGCCTGCGCAACAGGTTCTCACTCTATCGGCGAGGCTTTCCACGCAATCAAAAACGGCTATGCAGACGCAATTATCGCAGGCGGCGCAGAGGCTGCTGTTACTCCTCTTTCAATCGCAGGATTCAGCAACTGCAAGGCACTGACCACAAATCCTGACCCAAAAACAGCTTCTGTTCCTTTTGACAAGAGAAGAGACGGCTTTGTAATAGGCGAGGGCGCAGGCATTCTCATCCTTGAGGAGTACGAGCACGCAAAGGCAAGAGGCGCAAAGATTTATGCAGAAATCTGCGGCTACGGCAATACCTGCGACGCTCACCACATCACAGCTCCCGACCCGGAGGCAGAGGGCCCTTCAAGAGCTATAAAGCTTGCTTTCGAGGAAGCTCAGGTTACCGACAGCGATGTTATTTACATCAACGCTCATGGTACAAGCACACCGCTCAATGATAAGACAGAAACAAAGGCAATTAAGCTTGCATTGGGCGAGGAGAGAGCAAGAGAAATCAATATCAGTTCCACAAAATCCATGACAGGTCATATGCTTGGAGCTGCCGGCGGTGTTGAAGGCGTTGTTGCAGCATTGGCAATTAAAGAGGGAATTATTCCTCCAACAATCGGCTATGAAGTTCCGGACGAGGAATGTGACCTGAACTACACACCAAACAAGGCAGAGAAAAAAGATATCACAGTTGCGGCTTCCACAAGCCTTGGCTTCGGCGGTCACAATGCATGTATCGTATTCAGAAAGGTGGAGGAACAATG
This sequence comes from Anaeromassilibacillus sp. An172, assembly GCF_002160515.1. Lineage (GTDB taxonomy): Bacteria > Bacillota > Clostridia > Oscillospirales > Acutalibacteraceae > Limousia > Limousia pullorum. Next base: position 12,040 of record NZ_NFKS01000017.1, read on the forward strand.
ATGTATACAATCGACGAAATTAAGGAAATAATCAACGCTTTGGATAATTCTTCCGTAACAGAAGTTGAGCTTACCTGCGGAAACGGCGAGAAAATAAAGCTTAAAAAGAAAAGTGAAGTTAAGGTAGTTGCAGCAGAGCCTATAGAGGTTCCTGCCGCTCCTATGGTTATTCCGGCTGCTCCTGCGGCTCCTACAGCTCCTGCTGTACCTGCTGCTGAGGCTGCTCCTGTTGCTGAGGGCAAGGAAATCAAGTCCCCGATGGTAGGCGTATTCTATGCAGCAGCTTCCCCTGACAGCGACCCATATGTTCAGGTTGGTCAGGCAGTTAAGAAGGGCGACACACTCTGCATTATCGAAGCTATGAAGCTTATGAATGAGATTAACGCAGAGGAAAGCGGAGTTATCACAGAAATCTGTGTTAAAAACGGTGACCTGGTTCAGTTTGGTCAGCCTTTGTTCAAAATTAAATAATAAACCTCAGGTGTAGAGGATAAGTATAAAGAAGGGGGCAGAAAGCCATGAATCAGGAAGAAATTAAGAAGATTATACCCCACAGAGATAACATGCTTCTTGTAGAAGAGGCTGAAGTTATAGACGAGAAAACCTCAAAGGGAAAAATCACCATTAAAGGCGACGAGTTTTTCCTTAGAGGTCACTTCCCCGGAAATCCGGTAGTGCCGGGAGTTATTCTCTGCGAAATGATGGCACAGGCAAGCTGTGTGCTCCTTGCCGGAAAAGCAGAAAACTGCACACCGTATTTCACAAAGATGAACAACGTAAAATTTAAAAATAAGGTTCTTCCGGGAGATACTCTGGAGAGCGTTTGCGAGCTTGTAAAAAGCAGAGGTCCTTTCTATTTTGTAAATACAAAGGGTTATGTTAACGGCAAGCTTTGTGTTGAAGCAGAGCTGTCATTTGCCCTTATTAAAAATGAAGAGTAATGGAAGTGAGTAAAGTTGTTTTCTAAGATACTTATTGCAAACCGTGGCGAAATAGCGGTAAGAATTATCAGAGCCTGCCGTGAAATGGGCATAAGTACAGTGGCAATCTATTCAGAAGCAGACAAGGACGCTCTTCATGTTGAACTTGCTGACGAAAGCTACTGCGTAGGAGGCCCTCTTGTTACAGACAGCTACCTTAACATGGCGGCTATTCTCACTGTTGCCATTGAAACAGGCGCTCAGGCTATTCACCCCGGCTACGGACTTTTATCAGAAAATGCAAAATTTGTTTCCCTGTGCGAACAGTGCAACATAGAATTTATAGGCCCTTCCTCCCGGATGATTTCCCTTTTGGGAGACAAGGACATGGCAAGAAAGACAATGCGTAACGCCGGAGTTCCTGTAACTCCCGGCTGTGACGTATGCGAAAGCCTTGAGCAGGCAAGAGAAGAAGCCGAAAGAATCGGTTTCCCTCTCCTTATAAAGGCAAGATCAGGCGGCGGCGGACGTGGTATCAGACGTGTTGACTCAATGGACGAGTTCGATAACGCTTACAATTCCGCCCAGAGCGAGGCTGCCAGCGCATTCGGCGACGGCGCAGTTTATATTGAAAAGTTTTTGCATCCTGTTAAGCATATCGAAATGCAGATTCTCTGTGACAAGTACGGCAATGTTCTCTGCCTCGGAGAAAGAGAATGTTCCGTTCAGAGAAAGAACCAGAAGCTTATTGAGGAAAGTCCAAGCCCTGCAATTACAGATGAAATCCGCAAGGGCATGATGGAAGCTTCCGTAAAGGCTGCAAAGGCTGTTGACTATGTAAACGCCGGAACAGTTGAGTTCCTTTTGGATAAGGACAACAACTTCTACTTTATGGAGATGAACACAAGACTCCAGGTTGAACACGGCGTTACAGAGATGGTAACAGGCATGGATATCGTTCAGTGGCAGATAAGAATTGCCGCAGGCGCAGAGCTTAACAAAAAGCAGAGCGAGGTATTTATCCACGGCCACGCCATCGAGTGCAGAATAAATGCTGAAAATCCTGACGAGAACTACCGTCCAAGCTGCGGAACAATTCAGAGACTTCATGTTCCCGGCGGTTCTTTCGTAAGATTTGACACAGCTATATATCAGGACTACACAATTCCTCCTTTCTATGATTCAATGGTTGGAAAGCTCATTGTTCAGGCAAGAACAAGAGAGCATGCCATAAGAAAAATGAAGATGGCTCTTTCTGAATTGAATGTAATAGGAATTGACCATAATAGGGATTTGCAGATTGAAATTTTAAGCGACCCGAGATTTTTGGACGGAAGCTATACAACTGATTTTATGATAGATTTTGAAGAAAAGAAAAAAGCGAGGAAGAAATAAGGCATGGATTTGTTTACTTTTTTAAAGCCAAAAAACGAGCTTGAAGGCGCTTCTGCCGATACCGAGCTTAACCGCCCCTTTGTGCCTGACTCAATGTGGGTCAAGTGTCCCGGATGCGGAGCCATGCTTCTTATGTCGGACATCGAAGAAAACGATAAAATCTGCACAAAATGCGGTTACCATTTCCGTCTTACCGCCAGAGAGAGAATAGCTCTCCTTGCGGATAAGGACAGCTTTAAGGAATTTGACGCAGACCTGAAAAGCAAAAATATAATTGATTTCCCGGACTACAACAGAAAGCTCAAAAGCGCAAAGCTTAAAAGCGGCGAAAACGAGTCTGTTGTAACAGGAAGATGCACAATGGGCGGCTATGATACCGTTCTGTGCGTTATGGAGCCGGGCTTTATGATGGGCAGTATGGGAACCGTCACCGGCGAAAAAATTACAAGAGCTTTTGAGTATGCCACAGAAAATATGCTTCCGGTTGTTGTATGCACAGTTTCCGGCGGCGCAAGAATGCACGAGGGTATCATGTCCCTTATGCAGATGGCAAAGACCTCGGGAGCTGTAAAGCGTCACAGCGACGCAGGACTTTTGTACATAACAGTTCTTACAGACCCTACAACCGGCGGTGTTACAGCATCTTTTGCAATGGAGGGAGATATTATCCTTTCCGAGCCTAACGCTCTTATCGCCTTTGCAGGCCCGAGAGTTATCGAGCAGACTATAAGACAGAAGCTTCCAAAGGGCTTCCAGACCTCAGAGTTTGTTCTGGAAAAGGGCTTTATTGATGCGGTTGTAAACAGAAAAGACCTTAAGGTTACTTTGGTAAGACTTTTGGGACTTCATAGTACAAACAAAGCAGGGGAGGTGGAGAACTGATGTCAGCATTTGATAAAGTAATGGCGGCAAGAGACGCCAAAAAGCCTACTACGGTAGATTTTATTGAGAATATGTTCGGCGACAGCTTCTTTGAACTCCACGGCGACAGAAGATTCGGCGACGACAAGGCGGTTATCGGCGGACTTGCAAGCCTTAACGGTATGCCTGTAACAGTAATCGGACTTGAAAAGGGCAGAAACACAAAGGAACGTATGGAGAGAAACTTCGGTTCAGCTCATCCTGAGGGCTATAGAAAAGCTCTCCGCCTTATGAAGCAGGCGGAAAAGTTCCACAGACCTGTACTTTGCTTTGTTGATACCAGCGGCGCATTCTGCGGAATCGGCGCTGAGGAAAGAGGTCAGGGACAGGCTATTGCCGAAAACATAATGGAAATGATGACTTTGAAAACCCCTGTTCTCTCAATTCTCATAGGCGAAGGCGGAAGCGGCGGCGCTTTGGCTTTGGCTGTTGCAGATGAGGTTTGGATGCTGGAAAATTCAGTTTATTCAGTAATTTCTCCTGAGGGCTGCGCAAGTATTCTCTGGAAAGACGAAAGCCGTGCAGCAGACGCCGCACAGTGCCTGAAGCTTACAGCACAGGATTTGTTCAAGCTTGGTGTTATCGAGAGAATTTTAAGAGAACCAAAGGTTGAGGACAAGAAGATTTTTGAAAGCCTTAAAATGCTCATTGCAAGAACCTTTGAAAAAAATCTTGCAATGCCTGTTGAAGAGCTTTTGGAGGCAAGATATAACCGATTCAGAAAAATCGGCGATTGCACTGACCTGTAATTTATAAAATATAAAAACATAAAAGGAGAGATGCGCTTGTATCTCTCCTTTCGCTTATATAGGTTAAAAACAGGAGGTTTTATGAAGAGGGTTATTGTTAAATCTGTTTATGATGCCTTTGAGTATGTTATGCAGCACTACTACCCGGCAGGGTTTAAAGAGTTTGCGGAAAAGTCCGACGCCTATGCTGTTATTTCAATTCAGGACACACATACAAAGGGTTTCGGTTTCACTTTTTCGGAAAATCAGTTCTGCAAAGGTGTCCTTACTTTGTATTTTGACGATATTGTAAAAGAGGTTGAGGGTGCAGTTTTGTTTAATGAGGAAATGGCTGAAAAAATCATCGCTTTTATTGAGGAACATAAAAAGGAAGAAACTCTCCTTGTGCATTGCTACGGAGGCCAGTCCCGCTCAAGGGCGGTGGGAGCTTTTGCGGTGAAAATGCTGGGCGGAGATAATTCCCATTATTTAAAAACAGGAGTGCCAAACATGCACGTTTACGACACTTTAATAAAAGCTTACAGTGAAAAAAGGCAAAAAGAAACCGTGGTTTGAAGCCACGGTTTTGTTTTACATGTTTTTAAGCTTTTGGGCGGTGGTTGTGTCACGGGAAATTATTCTTGAATCCAGCTCATAAGAGGATATGGAAATAATCTCTTCATTTATAAGACCGATTATCATGCCAACAGCCTTGTCGCCCATTTCCTTTAAAGGCTGGGATAAGGTTGAAATGCTTGGATGACATTTCTTTGAAAGGATTGAATTATCAAATCCAATAACAGCTATATCCTGAGGAACTTTATATCCGTGCTCGTAAAGAGCCTTTATAAGGTCGCAGGCGGTGGAGTCATCGTGGGCAAAAAGCGCCTGACTTTTAATCTCGTTGCTGTTGAGATAATTTTTAATGTGATTAAAGGGAAGAAGACTTTCGATTGATTCAACAACCGGAAGTTCAATTATATCGCACAGCTCATAGCCCTCCTCTTTCAGAGCGTCTCTGAAGCCGTTGAACTTTGAAGCTGATGTGGACACGTTTGTGGGACCTACATAGCCGATTTTTGTAAAGCCTAAAGAAAGCAGGTGAACTGCGATTTTTCGTCCTCCGTTATAGTGGGATATGCTTATGGAGTTAAAGCCTTTAAGCTCCTTTGTAATGGCTACAACAGGAATGTTTATTCCCGTGTAGGTTTTAACGCTTTTGGAGGAGGAAACAGGGACGGTTATTATTCCGTCAACTCCTATAGCTCTCATTTCATTGATGAGATTTTTCTCCCTATCCAGATTTTTGTTAGTGCACATTACAACTATACTGTAGCCCTCGTAGTTTGCGGTTGATTCTACAGCCGCAAGGATTTCAGTAAAAAAGGGGTTTATAAGGTCGGGCAAAATAACGCCTATAAGGTTTGACTTGCTTTTTACCACAGCGCCTTTTCCTTCACCGGTCTGGTAATTGAGCTTTTTTACCCAGTAAAGCACATTTTGCTTTGTTTCCGGTTTTATTGACGGGTGATTGGACAGCACTCTTGAAACGGTAGCCTGGGAAACACCCGCCTTTTCTGCGATTTCTCTCATACTTGCCATATTTAGTGTTTATGCCGGCAAAATAACTGCCGGCTTTTCCTTTCAGTTTAATATAATATTATTCTCATGTATGAATGAATGTATAATGTTATGAAATGCTCTGCAAAAAATACAAAAACGATACATGCTTAAAACAATAGAAAAAACGGTTTACATAAGAATATCATAGCATAACATTGACTTTTAAGCAAGAATTATTTTAAAATTCTGTTGCATTTGCAACAGAATAAGGGCGGTTTTTATGCATAATGTATCATTGCGTTTCATTTGCTATGCATAACAGCAGGATTTTAATGGGTCTTAAAATGCCTTTATATGAATGTAAAGTGAATTAAAAACAGGCATTAAATGGTATAATTGTATATATTATTTAAATTATTAAAATTTTTTCAATAAGGTATTGACAAAAGACTAATTATGTATTACTATATTCATGTAACAAAGATGTATCAATGAAACGTGATACATCGAAATAAATTATATACAAAGAAAGGGTGTTTAATGTGAAGCTGGATTATGGGAAGATGGCAAGAGAAATCATCGAAAAAGTAGGCGGAAAAGAAAATATCTCATCCGTTACTCACTGTGCCACAAGACTCAGACTCATCGTTAAAAACAGAGACATTATCGACGACGGAAAGGTTACTGAAATTGAGGGCGTTAAGGGCGTGTTTTATAACGCCGGTCAGTATCAGATAATTTTGGGAACAGGCGTAGTAAACCGTGTTTATGACGAATGCTGCGCAATGGATATTTCCGTTTCAACAAAAGAAGAAATCAAAGAACTTAAAGAAACCAATAAAAATAAGCTTCAGAAAGCTGTTCGTACACTGGGCGACGTGTTCGTTCCTATTATTCCTGTTATAGTTGCAACAGGTCTTATCCTTGGTTTAAAGGGCGCATTGCTCAATGATAACTTCCTGGGACTTTTCGGCGCAAGCTCTGCCGATATTCCTCAGAATGTTTTGGTTCTTTTGGACGTTTTGTCAGGTACAACCTTCTCATTTATGCCTGCTCTTGTTTGCTGGTCAGCATTTAAGACATTCGGCGGTAATCCGGTTTTGGGTATTGTTTTGGGACTTATGCTGGTTTCAACCTCATTGCCAAACGCATATTCCGTTGCAGACCCGTCAAGCGGAGTTACACCTCTTTACCTGTTCAACTTTATCCCGATTGTAGGCTATCAGGGCAGCGTGCTTCCTGCTTTTGCAGTTGGTCTTATCGGTGCAAAGTTTGAAAAATTCCTTCACAAAAAGGTTCCTGCAACTTTTGATTTGCTCATAACTCCTTTTGTGGTTTTGGTTGTTATGATGTGCCTTGCTCTCATCGTTATCGGACCAATCCTCCACGTTGTAGAACAGTTCGTTTTGAATACACTTACAATGTTTATGGGCTTGCCTTTCGGTATCGGCGGATTCCTCATCGGTTTCTTCTGGTCAATTATAGTTTTGACAGGTATACATCACCTTTCAAATATTTTGGAAATCTCAATTCTCACACAGACAGGCTTCAACCCTGTTAACGCAATTTACACCTTTGGCGGATTTGCAAATGCAGCTTGCTGTCTTGCACTTACATTAAAGAGCAAGGATAAGCCTACAAAGCTTTTGGGAAAGAGCGCAACAGTTTCTTCACTTTTGGGTATCGGTGAGCCTGCTCTTTTCGGTGTAATTCTTAAAAACAGTATCAGACCGTTTATGATAATGTGTCTTTGCAGCGGATTTGCCGGAATGGCTTCCTCACTTTTGGGACTCCAGGGTACAGGTAACGGTATCAGCACAGTTCCGGGACTCTTGCTCTTCGTATATTCACCTTATCAGCTCCTTTGCTACATAGGCGTTGCAATCTTCACATTCGCATTGACATTTGCAGCTACATGGTTCTTTACAAAGGCCGAATAATTAAATTATAATCAAATACAGATAATTATATGGGAGTGAAAGTATGGAAAACAATATTATCAGTGGTAAAAAATACCGTATCACAATGCTTACCCAGCGTCTTGTAAGACTTGAGTACAGCGAAAACGGAGTTTTTGAGGACAGACCTACTCAGGCGGTAATCAACAGGGATTTCGGAAAAACAGAATTTACAGCGGAAGAGAAAAACGGTGAACTGATAATAGAAACTCCGTACCTGAAGCTTACATACAATAAAAAAGAATTTTCCAACAACGGTTTAAGCATAAAGGTTTTGGGAAATTGCAGCAATTACCGCAGTACATGGTACTACGGAGACGACTTTATGGATTTGGGAGGCACTGCCAGAACTTTGGACAAAGCCAACGGCAGCGTCCCCCTTTCCAAGGGACTTATTTCAAAAAACGGTTTTTCAGTATACGACGACAGCAAGTCCCTTGTGATGACCGACGACGGGTTTGTTAAACCACGTGAAAATCAGGTTACCGATATTTACTTTTTCGGTTACGGACATGACTACAAGAGCTGTATAAAAGATTTTTATCACCTCTGCGGAAGTCAGCCTCTGCTCCCGAGATTTGCGCTGGGCAACTGGTGGAGCAGATACTATAAATACACCCAGCAGTCCTATATGGAACTTATTGAAAAATTTGAAAATAAGGGTATTCCTTTTTCAGTGTCCGTTCTTGATATGGACTGGCATCTTGTGGATATTGACCCTAAGTACGGAAGCGGCTGGACTGGTTATACCTGGAACAGAGAGCTGTTCCCAGACCCGAAAGCCTTTATGACCTGGCTTCATGAAAAGGGACTTAAAATCACACTTAACGTTCATCCTGCCGCAGGTGCAAGAGCCTTTGAGGATAACTACAAGGAAATGGCTCAGGAACTGGGCGTTGACTGGGAGAAGGAAGAAACAATAGAGTTTGATATTTCAGATAAAAAATTTCTCGATGCGTATTTTAAATACCTGCATCATCCTAATGAGGAAATGGGTGTGGATTTTTGGTGGATAGATTGGCAGCAGCAGTCCCATACAAAAACCGAGGGCCTTGACCCATTGTGGATGCTTAACCACTTTCATTATTTAGACAGCGGAAGAGAAGGCAAAACTCCTCTTACTTTCTCCAGATATGCGGGCATCGGAAGCCACAGATACCCCATAGGATTTTCAGGAGATACATATATAACTTGGGACAGCCTTGATTTTCAGCCCTATTTTACATCAACTGCGAGCAATGTGGGCTACGGCTGGTGGAGTCACGATATCGGCGGGCACATGCATGGTTATCGTGACAGTGAGTTACAGCTCCGCTGGATACAGTACGGTGTGTTCTCGCCAATAAACAGACTGCACTGCTCAGATAACATTTTCTGCGGAAAAGAGCCTTGGAACTACGATATAGGCACAGAAATCGTTATGACAAAGTTTTTAAGACTCCGTCATAAGCTGGTTCCTTATCTCTATACAATGAATGTTTGTCTGAGAGAGGAGGGCAGACCTCTTATTCTGCCAATGTATTATGAGTATCCGGAAGCAAAGGAAGCCTATAATTTTAAAAATCAGTATTATTTCGGAAAAGACATGATTGTTTGTCCTATAACCTCTCCTTCAAATAAAAAATCCTGTCTCGGCAAAGTCACAGGATGGCTTCCTTCCGGCTACTGGTACGATATTTTCACAGGCACAAGATATAAGGGCGGCATGACTAAGGACTTTTACAGAAACAATGAGAGTATTCCTGTTTTTGCAAAAGCCGGAACCGTGCTTCCGTTAAGCGCAGAGGTTGAAAACTCTGCAAAAAATCCTGAAAGCTTTGAGGTTCTTGTTTTCGCCGGCGACAGCGGAAGCTTTAAGATGATTGAGGACAAAGATGAGAAGGCTGAAACAAGGCTTGAAACAGAATTTGTCTACAGCTGGGGAGATGCTCCTAAGCTTACAATTTCCGCTTCCGGATGTTTTGAAAGCGTTCCGGAGAACCGCCGCTACAGCGTTAAGGTTTACGGACAGAGCTTTGAAAATGCTTCTGTTTTGGCAGATGGAAAACCTGTGGACTATGAGGTTTCACAAAAGGAAAAATCCTCTTATACAATTACTCTGCCTTATATGAAATCCGATACAAAGCTTGAAATTGTCTTTGGCAACAACGAACTTGCAGAAAATCCTGTTTTGGACATGACTGAAAAAATCCTCAATATGGCAAGTATCGGGTACGATAAAAAGCTTGAAATTTTCACAGCAGTTAAAAATAATATGGATGAAAAAAATGTCTGCGCAAGCCTTTTGACCATGAAAGACGAGGGCGACACAACAGTTGACTCGATAGTTGAACTTATATGTGCTCAGTGATGTAAAAATTTAGAATTAGTGAAAAAACGCCAACACTTTTCAACCTGAAAAAATATAAAAATATACAGAAAATACCATCAAGTATTATCCGGAGAAAAGGTTCTTAAATTGAGAACCTTTTTTCTTTTGTGGAAAAATAACTGGTAAAATTGAATAATAAATCATATACAAATGTTGGGTTTTGTGAGCTTGTGTGAAAGAAAAGAAAAAAATCTTCGAAAAATTTAATTCCAAATCGGAAAAATGTTTTAAAAAAAAGAGAATGTTATTGCGTTTTTTGTAGTGTTTTTTTGTCATACCGTTCTTTTTAGAAAATATACACGAAATTTTAATATTTTTTTCGTGAATTTACTTGAAATTGACTGTATAATTTGTTATTATATATGTGTATGAATAAGGTTTAATTTATTATTGTATAGAGGCATATTCTGCGAAAGGGAGTGTCAGAAATGAACTACTCATTAAATGATTCGAGATATCCGTTGGATCTTTTTCACGACGGTGACGCCGTAAGAGCTTATGAACTTTTGGGTTCCCATTTTGTAAAATGGAATGACCGTGACGGAGTTGTTTTCCGTGTTTGGGCACCTAATGCTCTTTCCGTGTCCGTTGTAGGCGATTTTAACGGATGGGACAAAACCGCAAACTTCATGTACAAAATAAGCGAGCCGGGAGTATGGGAGCTTTTTATTGAGGGTATACAGCAGGGTGAAATATACAAATATTGTGTGGAAACTCCAACACATGAAAAAGTGCTTAAATCAGACCCTTACGGATTCTGCTTCCAGATGCGCCCCGACAATGCTACCGTAGTTTATGATATAGACGGTTATAATTGGAACGACAATGCTTGGGTAAAACACAAAAGCGAAACAAATCACAGGGACTGCCCTTTGAATATCTATGAAGTTCATGCAGGTTCATGGATGAGAAAAGAGGACGGCTCCTCTTTGAGCTACATAGAGCTTGCCGACAAGCTTATTCCTTATGTTAAGGAAATGGGCTTTACTCATATTGAGTTTATGCCTCTCACTGAGTACCCTTATGACGGTTCATGGGGTTATCAGGTTACAGGTTACTTCGCACCGACAGTTAGATACGGAAATCCTAAGGATTTTATGTATTTTATTGATAAATGTCACCAGGAGGGCATAGGCGTTATTTTGGACTGGGTTCCTGCCCACTTCCCAAGAGACGCCCACAGCTTGGGTAAATTTGACGGCACATGCTGCTATGAATATGCCGATACAAGAAAAGGCGAGCACAAAGAGTGGGGTACATATGTTTTTGACTATACCCGTTATGAGGTTATCAGCTTCCTGATTTCCAGTGCAATGTTCTGGCTCGATATGTACCACATAGACGGTATTCGTGTTGACGCTGTTGCTTCAATGCTTTACCTTGATTACAACAGAAGAGACGGCGAGTGGGTTGCAAACAAATACGGCGGCAAGGAAAACCTTGAAGCTATTGAATTTTTGCAGAGACTCAACACAGCTACTCACCTGTATCATCCTGACGTTATGATGATTGCAGAAGAAAGCACCTCATGGCCTTTGGTTTCACGTCCTGTTGCCGACGGCGGTTTGGGCTTTGACTATAAATGGAACATGGGCTGGATGAACGATATGCTTCATTACATGACCCTTGATCCCCTTTGGAGACCTTTCAACCACGACAACCTTACATTCAGCTTCTTCTATGCATTTTCAGAAAACTTTATTCTTCCTATTTCTCACGACGAGGTTGTGTATGGAAAGGGTTCTTTGATAAACAAAATGCCGGGAGACGAAATTCTTAAGTTTGCAAACGTGAGAACATTTATGGGCTATATGATGAGCCATCCTGGAAAGAAGCTTTCCTTTATGGGTTCTGAAATAGGCCAGTTCAACGAATGGAACTTCAATGCTCAGATTGAGTGGGAATTGCTTGACAAGAAACAGCACAAGCAGATTCAGGATTTCTTCAGAGACATAAACAAATTCTATCTTGAAAACAAGCCCCTTCACGAGATTGATTTCTCTTGGGAAGGCTTTAACTGGATTCACCACGACGACTATACACAGAGCATCATAGCTTTCAGAAGAATGGATAAGAGCGGCGACGAGATTATCTCCGTATGCAACTTCCAGCCTTTGGAAAGACAGAACTACTGCATAGGCGTTCCGAAATACGGCGTATACGCAGAGGTATTCAATACCGACGCAAAGAAGTACGGCGGCATGGGAATTACAAACGGAAAGAACATTAAAACCGTTGACGAGGCAATGCACGGCTACGAGCAGTCAATAAGCCTTGATATTCCTCCTATGAGCGTTATGTACCTCAAGTGTGTAAAGGAAACAAAGAAGCCTGAAAAGAAAAAGGCTACGGTGAAAAAATCCACATCAAAAACCGCAGACAAAGAAAAGATTTCAAAATCTGCCAAAGCATCAAAAGCAGACAAAAAATAATTATTAAACAATAATATTGTAGCCTGCCGAAGATGTCTTTACGGCAAGTTGAATATAAATTTAAATCAGCATAAATATTGTTTGGAGGTAGCTATTATGATTCCTAAGCAAGAAGTTGTAGCAATGTTGCTTGCAGGCGGTCAAGGCTCACGTCTTGGTGTGCTTACAAAGAAATTGGCAAAGCCCGCTGTTCCATTCGGCGGTAAATACAGAATTATTGACTTTCCGCTGTCCAACTGCGTTAATTCCGGCATCGAAGCTGTCGGCGTTTTGACACAGTATCAGCCATTGGTACTCAACGAGTACATCGGCAGCGGCGCACCATGGGACCTTGACGGTATGCACTCAGGCGTTACATGCCTCAGCCCATATCAGGCAGTTGAGGGCGCAGACTGGTATTCAGGTACTGCAAACGCCATCTATCAGAACATTTCCTACATCGACAGATACAATCCTGAGTATGTTGTTATCCTTTCCGGTGACCACATCTACAAGATGGACTATTCTAAGATGATAGCTTATCATAAGGAAAAAGAAGCAGCTTGCACAATCGCAGTTATTGACGTACCTCTTTCAGAGGCATCTCGTTTCGGTATCCTCAACACAAATCCGGACGGCTCAATCTATGAGTTCGACGAGAAGCCTGCTGTTCCTAAGAGCACAAACGCTTCCATGGGTATCTATGTATTCAGCTGGGGCGCACTTAAAAAGTACCTCATCGAGGATGAAGCTGATCCTAATTCCAGCAACGACTTCGGTAAGAACGTTCTTCCTGCAATGCTTAACGCAGGCGAGAGAATGTTTGCTTATCCATTCGAGGGTTACTGGAAGGACGTTGGAACAATCGACAGCCTTTGGGAGTCCAACATGGATCTTCTCGACCCTAATACAACATTGGATCTTAAAAACATCTATTCCCGCAACCCAATGATGCCTCCTCACCATATCGGCGAAGAAGCAGAAATCCAGAATTCTCTTATAGCTGACGGATGTAACGTAGACGGAAAGCTCGAGTTCTCTGTATTGTTTGCAGGCGTAAAGGTTGGCAAGGGTGCAGTTGTTAATTCTTCAATCATCATGCCTGGCGCAGTTATTGAGGAAGGCGCAGTTGTTCAGTATGCAATAGTTTCCGAAAACTCTGTAATCGGAAAGAACGCTGTTGTAGGTGCAAATCCTGAGGATGTAGAAAACAGAGCTGACTGGGGAATTGCTGTTATCGGCGATAATCTTAAAATCGGCGAGGGTGTTGTTGTTCCTCCTAAAGCTATGATAGATCATGACATGGAGGTATAAGAATCATGAGAAGCAATAATATTTTAGGTCTTATTTTTTCCAACATAAATGACGATAAAATTCCTGAGCTTACCGCTAAAAGAACTATGGGCAGCGTGCCTGTAGGCGGCAAGTACAGAATGATAGATTTTCCTCTTTCAAACATGACAAATTCAGGTATCAACAACGTAGGTATCGTTGCAAGAAACAACTACCTCTCCCTTATGGATCACGTTGGTACAGGCGCTGCTTGGGACCTTTCCAAGCGTCATTCAGGTTTGACAGTTTTGCCTCCTGTTGGAACAAACAGTTCCCTCAACAAGGTTGAAACAATCTACAGCATCAGAGGCTACATAAATCACTGTCAGGAAGAGTATGTTTTGATGTGCTCCAGCGACTTCGTTGCAAATGTTGACTATCAGAAGGCATTCTATGAGCACATGAAGACAGGCGCTGACATTACAATTATGTATAAATACATGCAGATTCCTGCAAAGCGTACAAATCCTGTAGTTCTTTCCTTCGACGTTAACAAGAGAATCACAGAGCTTTTGATTAAGCCGGGCGCAGATGACAACTACTACAACATGGCAACCGGTACAATCATCATCAAGAAGGACCTTCTTCTTCAGCTTATCGAGGGCTGCGTAAGCTCCAACAGATTGAACTTCAACAGAGACGTTCTTCAGGTAAATGTTGATAAGCTCAAAATCTGCGGATATGAAATCGAAGGCTACTGCCGTTTCATCAACTCAACAGCAGATTACTTTGATGTAAACATGAGCCTTATGGACGCAAACGTAAGAGCACAGCTCTTCAACAGCGACCGTCCAATCTACACAAAGGTTAGAGACGATATGCCAAGCCGCTATGGTCTTGGAAGCCACGTTAAGAACTCCTTGGTAGCTCAGGGCTGCGTTATCGACGGTGAAGTTGAAAACTGCATTATTTCCAAGGGCGTTTACATTGCTAAGGGCGCAAAGATTAAGAACTGCGTAATCATGCAGGATTCAAAGATTGGCCCTAACACAAACCTCAACTATGTTATCATTGATAAGGACGTAGAGGTTAAGGAAGGCAGAAATCTTATGGGATTTGTAACCTGCCCAACATATATTCCAAAGCAGTCAATCGTTTAATTTAATAAATATGGGCAATGCGGTAAAACGCATTGCCCGATAAAATAAAAGTCGGATTGAAAAAGATGCCGGCTGATTTGTCATAAAGAATATATTGAGAACATCTCAAGGAGGAATTACAGTTGAGAATTTTATATTGTTCTTCAGAAGCACTCCCATATGCCGGCAGCGGCGGTCTTGCCGACGTAGCAGGAAGTCTTCCACATACATTGTGCAAAAAAGGTGAGGATTGCAGAATAGTAATGCCTCTTTACGGCACAATTTCTCAGGAACTCAGAAACACTTTGAACTTTATCACAAACTTTACAGTTCCTGTTGCATGGCGTCATCAGTACTGCGGACTTTTCTGGGCTCGCTGGAATGACTGCACATACTATTTCATAGACAACGAATACTATTTCAAGAGAAACGCTCTTTACGGCTTCTATGATGACGCCGAGAGATTTGCATTCTTCTCAAGAGCTATTCTTGAAATGCTCCCATATATCGATTTCCATCCGGATATCATCAATGCCAACGACTGGCAGACAGCTCTTGTTCCTACATACTACTATCTTTTCTATTCAAAGAATCCATGGTATGCAAACATCAAGAATATTATCACAATTCATAATATTCAGTACCAGGGCGAGTATGGCTGGGAAGTTAACACAGAGTGCGTTGGTATTCCAAAGAGCGACGAGTATCTTTTGGAGATGAACGGAAACCTGAATTTCCTCAAGGGCGCAATCGAAACAGCAGTAAGAGTTACAACAGTTTCTCCAAGCTATGTTTCAGAAATCAGAGACCCATGGTTCAGCCACGGTCTTGACCCTGAGCTCAATCTCCGTTACTATAAGCTTTGCGGTATCCTCAACGGTATCGACGTTGACAACTACAATCCTGAAACAGACCCGAATGTTTATGCAAACTATTCTTTGAACAACATGGCAGGCAAGGCAGAGTGTAAGCGTAAGCTCCAGGAAAGACTTTCTCTCGAGCAGAGAGCAGACGTTCCTATGGTTGCAATGGTAACACGTCTTGTTTCCCATAAGGGTCTTGACCTTGTAAGAATGGGGCTTGAGCATCTCATGAACACAGAGGATATGCAGTTTGTAATCCTCGGTTCAGGCGACGCAGAGTACGAAGATTACTTCAGATACATGCAGAATAAGTATCCGGGCAGAATTTGCGCTTGCATCGGCTTTATCCCAGAGCTTGCAAGAAAGATTTATTCCGGTGCAGATATATTCCTTATGCCTTCAAAGGCAGAGCCATGCGGACTTTCACAGATGATAGCTTTGCGCTATGGTACAATTCCTGTAGTTCGTGAGGTAGGCGGACTTAGAGACTCTGTTCACGACAGTATGGACGGTTTCGGTAATGGATTTACATTCAGAAACTACGATACAGCAGACATGCAGAACGCAGTAAGACGTTCTCTCCAGGGTTACAGAGATCACGACGGCTGGCAGCAGCTTGTTGAAAGAGCTATGAAGAGCGACAACAGCTGGTCACGTTCCGCAGATGACTATATCAATGTTTACCGTGACACTCTTAATTGGGACTAATTTTAATATCTGAAATTTTTCAAAACAATATTCTCTTTGCAGAGGGAGAAACGGTAACCTTTATGGGTTGCCGTTTCTTTTTTTATTTGTGGGGTAATATGTATGAATGGGTTTACTATTTTATCATTCTTAGAATGTGTGCTGTTTCTTTTTTATCAAATCTTTTTGGCAAAATTCTTATCTGTGGGAAAGAGAAAGAAAGCGTTAGTTTTAACTGTGGCTTTTGAACTGGCAGCAGCGTTTATTTTGTGCGGCTCCATTGTATACTCTTATGTAAACAATATAAATTTTATAAATATGCTTCGCTTGATATTGATATCTGTATTTTTAATGTTGTTTATTATATTTCAGTTTTTCCTCAGAGAACGTATTCCCATAAAAAGGGGAAAAACAGCCATTTGTATTATTCTCAGTTTAGTAATATCAGTCTTAGCGGCAAAAGGTATTTTTATAATTGAAAGCAATATAAAAAGCTTTGATACTCCGGAACAGGCTATCGAATACTCAGTAGGACAGCATGTTTTTGAAGATTATACAGTTATCAATGAAGGAAACTATTGCTTTGTAGTAGATGCAAAAAGTGATGTATCCAGCGGAATATACCCGTTGTACTATTCGCAAAAAGATTTAAAGACCGGAAAATGGAGTATGCTTTTCATGGTGGAGAATTCCGTGGAGAAACAGCTGGACAGTGAATCTCTGTTGATGAACACTTTAATTTTCTGTAAGTATATGCCGGAAACAGATAAGTGTTTTGTTTTGGCTGAAAACAGAAATGATAAACTTAAATTTATGGAAAGCGTCACCGATAAAAACGACGTGTCCTTTGAACCGATTTTTACAAAAGAAGACATAGAAAAGGATGAAACAATTCCAACATTCTTTTATGATGTGTTGGACTGTGAAAACGAAAAAATAGAAATAAAAATAAACGGCGCATCCAGAACTATAGATGTACCAGAAAAATAGAGAGTAATTAGGAAATCGTAATATGGAATGAAAATATTATCGACTTTATTGACTTAAAGAAAATCGGAAATACAGACCATTATTTGGCGGATAAAGCTGTTAAACTGTACGGAAAAGAATCTTTAAATTATAATAAAAAGCTTTGCGACAACTTGTGTTTATTAAAGATAGTTTTTATAGATAACACATACTTTGAGGTTGTTTGCAATGAAGTTTTAATTAGAGATTCTATATTCGATGCTGATAGAAAAATCAAAGTGTGATTTTATAGAAAAGGAAATAAAAAAACAGACACAACGCATTTACGTTGTGTCTGTGTAATTTGGTTGCGGAGGCAGGATTTGAACCTACGACCTTCGGGTTATGAGCCCGACGAGCTACCGAGCTGCTCCACTCCGCGATATATATGAAGCACTTTCGTGCGCTTCATCGTTTCAGCGTATTTTATTATATCAATTGGAAAGGCGTTTGTCAATACTTTTTTAAAAATTTTTTATTATTTTTATTCTTTATAAAAATATACTGAAAAATGTATTTTGCATTGCTATTTTTCTATGGAAATAAATTGCATTTCGATGGGTTTATTGGTATAATAATATGAAAGCCGTTAAGCGGCACTAAATTTACAAAGAAAGAGGAGTGTTCAACATGTGTCAGAAAACACCGTATTACATTACGACCGCTATCGCTTACACATCCCGCAAGCCACACATCGGCAACAGCTACGAGATTGTATTGACAGACGCTATTGCGAGGTACAAGCGAATGCAGGGATACGACGTGTTTTTCCTTACCGGTACTGACGAACACGGTCAAAAAATAGAGGAGTACGCAGCCGCCGCAGGTGTTTCTCCAAAGGAGTATGTGGACAAGGTTGCAGGTCAGATTCGTGAAATCTGCGATATGCTCAACGTATCCTACGACAAGTTTATCAGAACTACAGACGATTATCACGAAAAAGTGGTACAGAAAATATTTAAAAAGCTTTACGAACAGGGCGATATTTACAAGAGTGAGTACGAGGGTCTTTACTGCACACCTTGCGAGAGCTTCTGGACAGAGGCTCAGCTTGTAGACGGAAAATGCCCTGACTGCGGCAGAGAGGTTAAAAAGGCAAAGGAAGAGGCTTACTTCCTTAAAATGTCAAAATACCAGAAACAGCTTGAAGAGTTTATCGAAAACAACCCTGACTTTATTTTCCCTGAGAGCAGAAAGAAAGAGATGCTCAACAACTTTATAAAGCCGGGACTTCAGGACCTCTGCGTTTCAAGAACCAGTTTCAAATGGGGTGTTCCCGTTGACTTTGACGACAAGCATGTTATCTATGTTTGGATTGACGCCCTTTCAAACTACATCACTGCTTTGGGTTACGACCCGGACGGAAGCTCAGATCTTTATAAAAAATACTGGCCTGCCGACGTTCACATTATCGGCAAGGACATTTTGAGATTCCACACAATCTACTGGCCTATTATGCTTATGGCTTTGGGCGAGCCTTTGCCTAAGCAGGTATTCGGTCATCCATGGCTTTTGTTCGGAACAGACAAGATGAGCAAATCCCGTGGAAATGTTATCTATGCTGACGACCTTATCAATCTCCTTGGTGTTGACGCAGTTAGATACTATCTCCTGTCTGAAATGCCATATACAAGCGACGGTTCAATAACCTATGAAACAATTATCGAAAGATACAATTCAGACCTTGCCAACACTTTGGGCAACCTGGTAAACAGAACTATCGCCATGAGCAACAAGTATTTCGACGGCGAAATTCTCCCCGGCGATGTTAAGGAGCCTGTGGACGATGACCTGATAAATACAGCTCTCACAACAGTTGAAACAATAGATAATCTTATTAAGCAATACAGAATGAGCGACGCTCTTGACGCTCTCTTCAATCTTGCACGCCGCTGCAACAAGTACATCGACGAAACAGCACCTTGGGTTCTTGCAAAAGACCCGGAGAAGAAAGGCCGTCTTGGAACTGTACTTTACAATCTTTTGGAGGGTATTCGCTTTACCGCAGTGCTTTTGGCTCCGTTTATGCCGGACACTTCAAAGAAGATTTTTGAACAGCTCAACTGCGACGTAACCGATTACGAAAGCCTTAAAACCTTCGGCGGCACAAAGGTTGGCGGCAAGGTTGGAACTCCTGTTCCTCTCTTCTCAAGAATTGACACTGAAAAGATGCTCAAGGAAATTGCCGAGAAGCAGGAAGAGGCTGCAAAGAAAGCCGACCCGAAATCCGACAGAGAAGAAAAGAAAGCAGAGCTTGAGGGTATCGCACAGATAGGCATAGAGGACTTCTGCAAGGTTGATTTGCGTGTTGCAGAAATCAAAGCCTGCGAGCCTGTAAAGAAAGCCAAAAAGCTTTTGAAGCTCACCCTTGACGACGGCGCAGGTGAAAGAACTGTAGCCAGCGGAATTGCAAAGTTCTACAAGCCGGAAGACCTTATCGGACACAGAGTTGTTCTCGTTTCAAACCTGAAGCCTGCAAAGCTCTGCGGTGTTGAAAGCTGCGGCATGATTCTTGCTGCAACCTGCGGCGAAGAAGTAAAAGTAATCTTCGTAGATGACATGACCCCCGGCTCCAAAATCAGTTAATTTTAGTTCCGCTTATTTTGATTCCGCCTTGGAAAGGTTTTAGCTGGAGGTTGCCGTTGTGCATGCGGCGGGTAATACTTCCTTTTGGCGGTAGAAATTCCTATTCTCACAGATAGGATTTGTTTTGATTCCGTCTATTTTAATTCCGCCTTGGAAGGGTTTAAACTGGAGGTTACCGTTGTGCATGCGGCGGGTAAAACTTCCTTTTGGCGGTAGAAATTCCTATTCTCGCAGATAGGAATTGTTTTGATTCCGTCTATTTTAATTCCGCCTTGGAAGGGTTTAAACTGGAGGTTGCCGTTGTGCATGCGGCGGGTAAAACTTCTTTTTAGTGGTGAGAGTTCCTATTCTCTGAGTGGAGTTATTTTATCACTTCACGTAGGGGCGGATTAACATATCCGCCCGGTAGCAGTAGGGTTTCTGTTAAAAATAAGTCAGTTTATAAAGCTGAATTTAATTAACAGATGAACCGATTCCACAATTATAAAAATGTTAACGCAGAAGCAGAATTTTTAATTAAACAATAAACAGATAGCGGGCGGATAAAATCCGCCCCTATTTTTAAACAATAAAAATAATCAACCCTAACCGAGAGCGAGCCATTCCAAATAAAAAAGGAAAGGTTTCGCCCGCCTTGAAACGATGTTTATTTCTTAGTCAAACCTTTGCAAGGCGGAAATAAAAAAAGAGAGGTTAAAAAGCTATGGAACCTAATTTTCACAATATATTTGACGTCCACGCCCATTATTATGATGAATGGTTTGACGAGGATAGAGAAAGCCTTTTCGAGCTTTTGCCGCAAAAGGGCGTTTGCAATGTTATAAACGCCGCCGTTGATTTGGAAACCGCTGAAACAATAAAAAACTACAGTGAAAAGGTGGACTATTTTTATTTTGCAGCAGGCTTTCATCCGGAAAATCTTGAAAACCTGCCTGAGGATTATCTCGAAAGAATAAAGCCCTATCTTTCCCACAAAAAGTGTGTGGCTCTTGGCGAAATAGGACTTGACTATTACTGGGATATTCCAAAGGATAAGCAGAAAAAGGTTTTTGAAGAACAGCTTATTCTGGCAAAAGAGCTGGACATTCCTGTTATTGTCCACGACAGAGAGGCTCACGGCGACACACTGGAAATGCTCAGAAAATACAAGCCTAAAGGAATTCTGCATTGCTTTTCCGGAAGCGTTGAAATGATGCGTGAGGTTGTAAAGCTGGGCATGAGTATCAGCCTGGGCGGAGTTGTAACTTTTAAAAACGCCAAACACAGTGTAAACGTGGCAAGCGAAATTCCCCTTGACCGCCTTATGCTGGAAACAGACGCTCCCTACATGGCTCCTGTGCCTTTCCGTGGCAAAAGATGCGACAGTTCAATGATTATCTACTGTGCAAAAAAAATCGCCGAGCTGAGAGGCCTGCCCACCCAGAAGCTTCTGGACATAACCAAAGAAAACGCAGAAAAAATGTTTTTAAATAAATAATTAAACAGAAAAACCGTGGTTTTCAATGAACCACGGTTTTTGTTATAAAGAATTATATTATTTTAAAAGCGGAGCAACGTCTGTGCTGTGTCCCATTATTATAAGTGTTTCGTCACGTCTGAAAACGTGGTCAGGACTTGGGAGAGGGCTTATAACGTCGCCCATCTTTGTTGCCAAAATGCTTATATTGTATTTTGAACGTATTGATTTTTCAATAATACTCTTTCCTACCCAAGGTGTTGGCACGGATATTTCGTATATTGCATACTCAGGTGTAAGCTCGATGTAGTCAAAAACATTCTTTGCGCCGAATTTCATGGCAAGACGCTCTGCTGTTTCCTTTTCGGCATAGATTACATAGTCTGCGCCGTTTCTCAAAAGGAGCTTTTTGTGAACCTCTGTATCGGCTCTGGCGATTACGAATTTTGCTCCGAAATCCTTCAAAAGAACTGTGATTTCCAAAGCACTTGGGAAGTTGTCGCCGATTGCCACAACGCAGATGTCAAAGTTTGCAACTCCGAGAGAACGGATAAACTCTTCATTCGTGCAGTTGCCTATTTCGACATTTCTCACATATTTTAACGCGCTTTCGGCACGCACTTCATCTTTGTCAATGGCAAGAACTTCGTTGCCCTCTTCGATGAGCTTTTTTGACATGAATATTCCGAATCTGCCAAGACCAATAATAAGAACGCTTTTCATTTTTGTTTCCTCCGTAAAAGGTCTGTTTTCTTTTATGTTTTTCTAAGTGGTAAAATTTATTCTAAATCAGCCGATTTGAATTTTTTCCTGTGGAAGTCTTGAAAGCGGTGAAAGATGTTCCGCTGAGAATGCGAAAAGAATTGTGAGAGAACCAACTCTTCCGAATATCATAAGAAGAACAAGAATTATTTCCGAAACAACGGAAAGTCCCGGGGTTATTCCCAAGGTAAGTCCTACGGTAGCAATTGCCGAAACACATTCAAACATGGCGGCGTTAAGTGTAACACCTTCAATGGCTGAAACCGCCATTGTTGCTGCTACGGAAAGCACAAGGTACATTGCCACAACGGTGAAAGCTCTTTTTGCTACATCGTCGTCAATTCTTCTTCTGAAACATTCGATTGACTTCTTTCTTTTAAATGTGGAAATAATACTTAAAAGAAAAACCACAAATGTGGTTGTTTTAATACCGCCGGCGGTAGAACCCGGGGAACCGCCCACAATCATAAGACAGATTATCAAAAACTGGCTGGCATGGGTGAGATTTGCAAGGTTTACCGTGTTAAATCCTGCGGTTCTGGCGGTTACAGACTGGAACAGGGAATTTAAAATCTTTTCACTTATTGACTTGCCCTGAAACTCAGTTCCCTTAATCTCGCAGAGGAAAATAATCAAAGCACCGGAGATTATGAGAAATGCGGTAAAGGTGAGAACAATTTTACTGTGAAGCCTTAAATATTTAAAGCGTCCCTTGTTTGTAACAATATCGTTCCAAACAAAAAATCCGAGACCGCCCACTATAATAAGAAGCATGATAATCAGATTAAAATACCAGTCTGCCTGTACGCTTGTAAGGGAAGAGAAAGCCTGTCTGTATCCCATAAGGTCAAAACCTGCGTTGCAGAATGCGGAAATGGAATGGAATATAGAATAAAAAATACCCATACCGATTCCAAGCTGTGGTATAAAGTAAAAGGACAGCAGAAACGCTCCGATTGCTTCAATAAGCATAGAGCCCATAAAGATGAACTTTGTGATCTTGACTATTCCTCCAAGCTGAGGCATCGCAACGGATTCCTGCATGAGAACACGCTGGGATAAGCCGATTTTTCGCTTAGTAAGGGTAATAAGAGAAATTGCCAAGGTCATAAATCCTATACCGCCTATCTGTATCAGCGCCAAAATAACAATCTGTCCGAACATGGACCAGTATTGATATGTATCAAACCTTATAAGTCCGGTAACACAGGTGGCTGAGGTTGCGGTAAAAAGTGAATCTACAGGGGATGTGAATATCCTTTCCTTTGAAGATATGGGAAGCATCAAAAGCAAAGTTCCCAAAAGGATTATAACACAATAGCCCAAGAGTATCTTTTTCATAGTTGAAATATTTCTGATTTTTTTCATAACAGAAATCTTTCCTATATCGCTCAAAAAATCATCTCCCGAACAAAATTTTTTTATTTGAAAATAAGCCTTCAAAAATACACATGTGAAAGCTTAGGATATATTATAGCACATAAAAAATAAAATACAATTTCTTTTCAATTATTTTTTCAGTTCTTATCACAAAGTAAAAATAAGGCGGTTATTTATAGCGGAATTTGTGTTTTTTGAACGTAAAAAAGTAAATTAAGGTAATATTTGAGAGTTTTATTTTTCTTATTGTGTGAAAATCAATTTATAAATCTGCCGGCACTTTCAAAAAAGGGTTTATTTTTTCATAGTTACATGATATAATATTAAAGATTATTTATAATGTGTAGTATGCCTATTTTCAGACAGAGGTTTTTGCACGTTTAAAATGACAGTCACAGATTCATGTAACGAAAAAAATGCTGTTGTTTTTCCTATTAAAAATGAAAACAGCAGGTCTTAATAGAAAGAAATCCCTCGGGATAGATGAAAGGATGAACAGTTTATGAGTCTTCTTAAAACATTGTTCGGCAATTACAGTAAAAAGGAGCTTAAAAGAATTCAGCCCATCTGCGACAAGGTTCTTGCCTTGGAGGATAAGTATGCGGCGATGACCGATAAAGAATTAAAGGCCCAGACACCTTTGTTTAGAGAAAGATTTGAAAAGGGCGAGTCTTTGGACGATATTCTGCCTGAGGCTTTTGCCGTTTGCCGTGAGGCTTCCTGGCGTGTGCTTGGAATGAAGCACTTCCCTGTACAGATTATCGGCGGTATTGTTCTTCACCAGGGAAGAATTGCAGAAATGAAAACCGGTGAAGGTAAAACACTTGTGGCTACACTTCCTGCATACCTCAACGGTCTTACCGGAAGAGGCGTACATATAGTAACCGTCAACGATTACCTTGCACGCCGTGACTCCGAATGGATGGGTAAGCTTTACAGATTTTTGGGACTTACCGTTGGACTTATAGTTCACGACCTGGATAACGATAAGAGAAAAGCCGCTTATGATGCGGACATCACCTACGGTACAAACAACGAATTGGGCTTTGACTACCTCCGTGACAACATGGTTGTTTACAAGGAGAAAAAGGTTCAGAGAGAGCATGTGTTCGCTATCGTGGACGAGGTTGACTCAATCCTCATCGATGAAGCCAGAACACCTCTCATTATTTCCGGTAAAGGCGACAAGTCCAGCGACCTTTACGAAAGAGCAGATAAATTCGCTCAGACCCTTACATGTCACAAGTTTACAGAGATAGACGCTAAAGAGGACATGGAGGATTATTATAAGGAAAACAAAATCGACTTTATAGTTGACGAAAAGGCAAAGACCGCAACACTTACCCAGCTTGGTGTTAAGAAAGCGGAGGAATATTTCCAGCTTGAAAACCTTACAGACCCTGAAAACCTTACAATCCAGCACCACATAAACCAGGCTATAAAGGCCCGTGGAATTATGAAAAGGGATATCGACTACGTTGTTAAGGACGGCGAAGTTATAATCGTTGACGAGTTCACCGGACGTCTTATGTACGGAAGAAGATACAACGAGGGACTTCATCAGGCTATTGAGGCAAAAGAGGGCGTTAAGATTGAAAGCGAAAGCAAAACCCTTGCAACAATCACATTCCAGAACTTCTTCCGTCTTTACAAAAAGCTTTCCGGTATGACCGGTACAGCGGCAACAGAGGAAGCCGAGTTCCGTGAAATCTACATGCTGGACGTTGTGGAGATACCAACAAACAAGCCTTTGGCAAGAAAGGATTTGCCTGACCTTGTTTTCCGTACCGAAACAGGAAAGTTCAACAATGTTATTGAAGATATAATCAAGTGCCACGAAAAGGGACAGCCTGTCCTGGTTGGTACAATTTCCATTGAAAAATCAGAAATCCTCAGCAAGATGCTCAAGCGCAGAGGAATTGAACATAACGTGCTCAACGCAAAACAGCACGACCGTGAAGCTGAGATTGTTGCTCAGGCAGGTAAGTTCGGTGCAGTTACAATCGCCACCAACATGGCAGGACGTGGTACCGATATTATGCTGGGCGGTAATGCTGAGTACATGGCTAAAGCCAAAATGAGAAAGCAGAACATTCCGGAAGAGCTTATTGCCGAGGCAACAGGTTTTGCTGATACAGATAACGAGGAAATCCTTGAGGCAAGAAGAATTTACAAGGAATATTACGACAGCTTTAAGGACGAGATAAAGGAAGAGGCTGAAAAGGTAAGAGCAGCCGGCGGACTTTATATCATGGGTACAGAGCGTCACGAGTCAAGACGTATTGATAACCAGCTCCGTGGACGTTCAGGACGTCAGGGCGACCCGGGTACCAGCCGTTTCTATCTCAGCACCGAGGACGACCTTATGCGTTTGTTCGGCGGCGACAGAATGAAAGCCATGATGCAGCGCCTCAATGTTGACGAGAATACACCTATCGAAAACAAGATGCTTTCAGGAATTATCGAAAGCTCACAGGAAAAGGTTGAAAGCCGTAACTTTGCAATAAGAAAGAACGTATTGCAGTACGACGACGTTATGAACAAACAGCGTGAGATAATCTACGGACAGAGAAATCAGGTTCTCGACGGAGAGGATCTCCACGATACAATTATAAAGATGATAGAGGAAACTATTTCCGACGCTGTTTCCAGATATGCTCACAAGGACAGCCACTGGGAGGACTGGAACCTTACAGGTCTTAAAGATTTCTTTAGAGGCTGGGTAATCACAGACGAGGAAAAGTACACCTTTACAGAGGAACAGCTTGAGGACTTGAAGCCTGAAAAGCTCACAGAAATGATAACCGAGGACGCAATGGCTATCTATAAGGAAAATGAAGCAATGCTTCCTGCTGAGGTTATCAGAGAGATGGAGAGAGTTTACCTCTTGAAGAGCGTTGACGTTCACTGGATGGATCACATCGACAACATGGAACAGCTAAAGCAGGGTATCAGACTTAGAGCTTACGGTCAGCGTGACCCGGTTGTTGAATACCGTCTCGAGGGCTTCGACATGTTCGATGAAATGATTGCCATGATAAGAGAGGACACCTCAAGAGCAATGCTGGTAGCTCCAAAGCGTTATGTAAAGATTATGGAGAAGCAGGCAGAGCTTGCAAGACTCAGAGAAGAGGCAGCAAAGAAAGCCGCAGCGGCTCATCAGGTGGTTATCAATCAGGAACAGCAACAGCCTAAGCCTGTTACAGTTCCGGCGGCGGTTCAGGCATCTCTCAAGAGAGAGCAGGTGGCAAAGCCCACTGCAACTTCCGGCGACGGCACAGACACTTCAAGAAAGACAGTTGTTAAGGGCAAGAAGGTTGGCAGAAACGACCCATGCCCATGCGGAAGCGGCAAGAAGTACAAGAAGTGCTGCGGAAAAGACCTTTAATAATTAAAAAATTATGGGCGCACATATCTGTGCGCCCACAGTATCCAGAATAAAGAAAATAAAAGTTAAATAAGAGCGAGCCATTCCAAAGAATAGAGAAAAGGTTTAGCCCGACCTGTGTAGAACATAAAGATTAGATGAACATTTGCAGGTCGGATATAAAAAATAAAGGTTTCGTCCGCCTTGAAACGACGCTTATTTTTAAAGTGAAGTTCTGCAAGGCGGATATAAAAAATACGCCCGACATGTGATGATGTTAATTGAAAAATAAAACCTTTGTATGTCGGATATAAAAAACTCGCCCGACCTGTGTAGAACATAAAGGTTAGATGAAACATTTGCAGGTCGGATATAAAATAAAAAGGGTGGAGGAAAAAATGAAAGTTAGGACAAGATATGCCCCAAGCCCAACAGGATTTATGCATGTTGGAAATCTTAGAACTGCATTGTATGAGTATCTTATCGCTAAATCTCAGGGCGGTTCTTTTGTATTGAGAATTGAGGATACAGATAGAGAAAGACTTGTTGAGGGCGCAGTTGACGTTATATATAATACATTGAAGATTGCAGGCTTAAAGCACGATGAGGGTCCGGATATCGGCGGCGATTACGGTCCTTATGTTCAGAGCGAAAGAAAGGATATGTATCTTCCTTACGCTATGAAGCTTATCGAGGAGGGCAAGGCTTATAGATGCTTCTGCTCCAAGGAAAGACTTGAGAAAATCCAGAACGAGAACGTGGGCGGCGGCTACGACAGACACTGCCGTGATTTGCCTCAGGAGGAAATCGACATACTTCTTGCCGAGGGCGTTCCTTATGTTATAAGACAGAAAATGCCTACAGAGGGAAGCACAACCTTTGTTGACGCAGTTTTCGGTGAAATCACAGTTGACAACAGCGAGCTTCAGGACCAGATTCTTATTAAGACAGACGGATACCCGACATATAATTTCGCCAATGTTATCGACGACCACACAATGGGTATCACACACGTTGTAAGAGGCTGCGAGTATTTAAGCTCCGCTCCTAAATATAATCTCCTCTATGAAGCATTCGGCTGGGAGGTTCCGACTTACGTGCATCTTCCTCTTATTATGGGTAAAAACGAGGACGGCTCTGTTTCCAAGCTTTCAAAAAGACACGGCGCAACAGGCTTTGAGGATTTGCTTAGAGAGGGCTATCTCCCTGAGGCTATCATAAACTATATAGCACTTCTGGGCTGGTGTCCTGCTGATAATCAGGAGATTTTCTCCCTTAAAGAGCTTGAGCAGGTTTTCTCTGCGGACAGAATAAGCAAGTCACCGTCAGTATTCGACTATGACAAGCTTACATGGTTTAACGGCGAGTACATCAGAAGGATGTCCCTTGAGGAGTTCACAGAGCATTGCATGCCTTATTACAAGGAGTTTTTCGGTGACAAGGAAATGCCATGGGAGAAGCTCAGCGCAATTTTGCACCAGCGTGTTACAAAGTTTACACAGATTCCGGAAATGGTTGATTTCTTCAAGGAGATTCCGGAGTACGACGTTTCTATGTTTGTAAATAAGAAGAGCAAAACAAATATGGAAAACGCTCCTGTTATGCTCAAGGCAGTATACGATAAGCTTTCTTCCCTTGAAAGCTGGACTCAGGAAGCTATCCACGACGCTCTTATCTCCCTTGCAACAGAGCTTGGAGTTAAGAACGGAACAGTTATGTGGCCGGCAAGAATTTCAGTTGCCGGAAAAACAGTAACACCGGGCGGCGCAGTGGAAATTCTCGACATTTTGGGCAGAGAAGAGTCCTTGAAGAGAATGGAAGCCGGACTTGCAAAGTTTGAATAATGAGGGACGGAGGAAAGATTATGCCGGAAAATAAAAAACCAGTTGCCGAAGAGCCGGTAATGGCAGGCAACTTTATTCACGATATTATTGAAGAGGAAATCGCCGAGGGCGGCAGATGTGAGGGAAAAAAGGTTCACACACGTTTCCCTCCGGAGCCTAACGGTTATCTCCACATAGGCCACGCAAAGGCTATCTGCATTGACTTTGGTACAGCGGAAAAGTACAAGGGTATCTGCAACCTGAGAATGGACGACACAAACCCTACAAAAGAGGATGTAGAGTATGTTGACGCCATAAAGGAAGATATTCACTGGCTGGGATTTGACTGGGAAGACAGATTTTACTATGCTTCCGAGTATTTCGACGACATGTACAACTATGCCGTTGAGCTTATAAAGAAGGGCCTTGCATATGTGTGCGAGCTTACACCTGAGCAAATGAGAGAGAACCGTGGCGATCTTTCCACACCTGCAAAGTCACCATACCGTGACAGACCTATTGAGGAAAGCCTTGACCTTTTTGAAAGAATGAAGAACGGCGAGTTTGAGGACGGAAAAATGACACTCCGTGCAAAAATTGACTTGGCTTCCGGTAACTTCAACATGCGTGACCCGGTTATCTACAGAATTAACCGTTTGAAGCACCACAGAACAGGGGACAAGTGGTGCATATATCCTATGTACGACTTTGCTCACCCAATCGAGGACGCAATGGAGGGCATCACCCACAGCCTTTGTTCCCTTGAATTTGAGGACCACAGACCTCTCTATGACTGGGTTGTAAATAACACATCTGTTCCGTCAAAGCCACGTCAGATTGAGTTTGCAAGACTTGGTATCAACAACACAGTAATGAGCAAGAGAAAGCTCAGAACTCTTGTTGAGCAGAACTATGTAAGCGGCTGGGACGACCCGAGAATGCCAACACTCTGCGGACTTAGAAGAAGAGGTTATACACCTAAGTCAATCCGCAATTTCTGCGACAGAATAGGCGTTTCAAAGGTTAATTCCATTGTTGAATACAGCTTTTTGGAGCACTGCCTCCGTGAGGACTTAAACGAAAGCGCACGCCGTGTTATGGCTGTTATCAACCCTGTAAAGCTTGTTATCACAAACTATCCTGAGGGCATGACAGAGGAATTTAAGGTTGAAAACAACCCTAACCGCCCTGAGGACGGCGAGAGAACAATAACATTCTCCCGTGAATGCTATATCGAAGCCGAGGACTTTATGGAAGAGCCAATCAAAGGCTATCAGAGATTGTACCCGGGCAACGAAGTTCGTCTTAAATCAACCTACATTGTAAGATGCACAGGCTGCAAGAAGGACGAGAATAACAAGGTTGTTGAGGTTTACGCCGAGTACGACCCGGCAACAAGAGGCGGCAACACACCTGACGGCAGAAAAGTACGTGGCACAATCCACTGGGTAGACGCCAACAACTGCGCCGAGGCAGAAGTAAGACTTTACGACAGCCTTTTCACAGTTCCTGACCCGGACACAGGGGACAAGAACTTCCTTGACTACCTAAGCGAGAACTCATTGAAAGTAATAGAAAACTGCAAAATTGAAAAGTCAGTTGAAAATGTTGAGGCTCCAATGAGCTTCCAGTTTATGCGTCTCGGTTACTTCTGTGTAGACAACAAAGACTCCAAGCCGGGTAATCTTGTATTTAACCGCAGCGTATCCCTTAAAGACGGCTTCAAGAAAAAATGATTTTTTGGTTCCGCCGTGCCAAGGCTTTAGTAGAAAGTTAACAACAGCACAGGTTGGGCGAGACGTTATGTTTAGTTTTTGGAATGGTTCGCCCGCATTTAGATTGAACTTTTTTTATTAAAAAATATATTATTATAACGACAACCGCGGTTTTGGGAATTTGGAACCGCGGTTGTTTGACTGTCAGTCCGATAAAATCAATTTGTCTGAAAATGAGTTTATAAAGATAAGTGATAAATATTGATTTTTTTGGGAAAAGCTGTATAATTATATTTGTCGATATATATGTTTAAAATTTTGGAATTTAAACATAAAACAAAGGAGGTAAAAAAGATGAAAGGTAAAATCAGTAAATCGGTAAGCGTTTTGTTGTCGCTTTTTTTGTTGGTTTCAATGAATACAGTGACTTTTGCCGATGAAACATCCGATGAGGAAAAGTTAAAAGGCGATTTCAATATGGATAATGTTGTCTCTGTTGAGGATATAACCTTGCTGCAAAAGTATTGTGCAACGCTTATATCTTTAGATGACGAAAACTATGATTTTTCCACTGCGGATATTGACGGCAACGGAGAAATTTCAATCACAGACGCAACAATTCTTCAGATAGAAATATCATATAGTTCACCAAGCGACCCGACAGAAACAACCGAGCCGACTGACCCGGCAGAAACAACCGAGGAAACAACAGACCCGGTGGAGACAACCGAGGAAGCAACAGACCCGGTTGAGACAACCGAACCAACAGAGCCGGTTGAAACAACAGAGCCGACAGAGCCGACTGAACCGACAGAGCCAACTGAATCAACCGAGCCGGAAAACGATTATTATATTCTTCCGGAATCCGACATAAGGCTTTTGAACATGAGCGATATAAGGGATTTGTCAGCGGAGGAACTGGAGCTTGCGAGAAATGAAATATATGCAAGACATGGCAGATTGTTTGACACGGACTATATACAAGAATATTTCAGCAATCAGAAGTGGTATGATGGAACCATAGCGCCGGAGGATTTCGATTATGACGTTTTAAGTGAAACCGAGCTTGCCAACGTGTGGTTTATCTATTACTATGAGCATAACGATTACTATATGATTCCCGATTCGGATACACGACTGATAACCGTGGACGATATCAAGTATTTTAACGAAACCGAGCTTGAATTTGCAAGAAATGAGATTTATGCAAGACACGGCAGAATGTTTGTAACGGATTATATCAGGGAACATTTTGAAAACCAAAAATGGTACAGCGGAACCATAGCTCCGGAGGATTTCGATTACGGCGTTTTAAGCGAAACGGAGCTTGCCAACGTGTGGTTCATTTATAATTATGAACATGAAATATACTGAAAAGAGGTTTCATTCCGGATTTTGGAATTAAAAGAATAATAAATCAGCCACGGCTTTTTTATAAAGCCGTGGCTTCCTATTTATAAAATCATGTTCAAAAAGAAAAAACCGCCGCAGCAAAATAAAACCTCGGCGGTAAAATTATAATTGAAATAAAACCTAAGTGAGAGCGAGCCATTCTAAAGACTAAACAGAACGTCTCGCCCGACCTGTAACAACGTTAATTTCCTAAACTAACCTTTGCAGGTCGGAAATAAAATAAACGTTTCGCCCGACCTGTGCAAGGCATAAGATTTAGACTAAACCCATGCATCTTAGATATTAAGAAAAAACAAAGTCAAAATAGGGCGAACCACTCCAAAGATTAAGAAAAACGTCTCGCCCGACCTGTGCAGTACATAAAGATTAGATTAAACCTATGCAGGTCGGAAATAAAATAAACGTCTCGCCCGACCTGTAACGACGTTAATTTCCTAAAATAACCTTTGCTGTAAAGTTGGTAAATATAAACCTAACCGAGAGCGAACCATTCCAAAGATTAAAGAAAAGGTCTCGCCCACCGTGTGCTGTCGTTAACCTCCTACGAAAGCCTTGGCACGGTGGAAATAAAAGAGTTAAAAGGAGAGGTCGTCGGCGGTTTCTTCGTCGTCGGGGGATAAGTCTCTTGTTATTGTTGGCTCAGGCTCGGCGGTTGCTGCCTCTTCTGCGTCCTCGAGAATTAAATCCTCTGTTTCTTTTTCGGCGGCTTCCTTTTCAGATTCGTCCTTGAGAACAGCTTTAAGCTTTTCTGCACGGGCGGCTGCCGCTTCGTCAAAAGGATTTACGTCGTAGTCGTCCTCGTTGGAGCAGGCAAGAGTGATGTCCTCGATATCGTCGGAATCATCTTCGGCTTCTTCATAGGAAGCATTGTCGCCGCAGCATGGGCATACGCAGATGCTTTCTTCATAGGCGGTGAGCTTGTCGTAACGCTCTTTAGCCAGCTTGATTTTCTCTATGGATTCTTCTATTGTATGGCAAAGCTCTTCGTTTTTTTCATTTTCCGGGTCACGAAGATTCTTCATGTAATACTTGCCAAGCTCGATGAAAGCCTTGTCGATAACACGGTTTTCACACTGGATTACCGCCTTGATACGGTTTTTCTGTGCGTGAACTCGGTTCTTTTCAACCAAAGCCTGAGCTGTGTCGGACAAAGTTTCCACAGCGTTTGATACACCTGATTTTACATTGTCAATAATACTCATTGTATGTTCCTCCTGTATGTAAATTTGCTTTCGTGCATTGTTTTTAAAAAATAATAACGATTGGGCAATAACTTTCGTTCCCAATAATACTATTATGGCAGAAATTTCGTCCAAAATCAATAATAATTTAAAAAATTGCTTGATGAATTTCAAAGCTGTTGGTATAATGTTGTAAAGGGGAGTGTTTTTAATGCCAAAAACGGAAATCAAGAAAGTTGTATGTCTTAAATGCGGTAAAACCACAGAGGTAAAGCTTTCAACAAGTATAAACGCCGCTGAGGATTTAAACATGAGAAGAGAACTGCTCTCCGGCAGACTTTTTTCCTTTAAATGTTCTGCCTGCGGATATACCGGAAAACTGTTTTATCCTGTGCTTTACAACGACCCAAAAAATAAATTTATGGTTTACCTTATTCCCGATGTTGACAGATTTCAGATTGCCGATAAGGATATTGAAAAGGACTTTGACGGCGGCGTTGACAATGTGAGAAAGCGCATTGTTCCGGATTTCAACAGCTTTTTGGAGAAAATATATATCTTTGAATGTGGTCTTGACGATATGGCGGTTGAGATTACAAAGCTTGCCATAAGCAATGCTGTTGCCAAGAAATTTGACTTGGAAAAGGTTGAGGACGGATATCTTTCCATGTATGACAGAGAGTCAAATACAATGGGATTTACTTTCTTTGTGGGCGAGGACAGAGAGCCGTATATTCAGAGCGTGCGCCTTGAAATCTACGGAAAGTCCATGAAAATCACAGAGGAGTTTGCCGCAAAGGACAGAAAGCTTAAAGGCTTTTTAAAAATTGATAGAGAGTGGTCAGAAAACATTCTCTACCGCTATAAGCAGAGCAAAAACAATAATTGATTTAAAGCGTAAAAATGCAATTTATCTTAATGGGTATCTTGCATTTTTATTTGTTTTATTGAATATACTGAATTTTTTTGTAATTGAAAAAAACTATTGATATTCAATGATGGTTTTGGTAAAATAATATTTAAATATTTCAAAAGGGGGAAGAAATTTGATAAACGCAAGTTACGAAGAAAAGTTTATTAAAGAAGGATTAACATTTGACGATGTTCTGCTGATTCCCGGTGAATCCGACGTTGAACCTAAAATGGTTGATGTTTCCACTCATCTCACAAAGAAAATCAAGCTGAACACCCCGCTTATGACAGCGGCTATGGACACAGTTACCGAAACAAGAATGGCTATTGCCATTGCCCGTGAAGGCGGTATCGGTATCATCCATAAGAATATGAGCATTGAACAGCAGGCAGACCAGGTTGACAGAGTTAAGAGAAGTGAAAACGGCGTCATCGTAAATCCCTTCTATCTTGCTCCTTATAACACAGTTAACGAGGCCAATAACCTTATGGCAAAATATAAGATTTCCGGTGTGCCAATCTGCGAAAACGGCAAGCTCGTTGGTATTCTTACAAACAGAGACCTCCGCTTTATGACAGAGCAGGACTACAGCCAGACAATCGCAAGTGTTATGACTAAGGAACAGCTTGTTACTGCTCCTGTAGGCACAACCTTGCTTCAGGCTCAGGAAATCCTCAGAAAGCATAAGATTGAAAAGCTCCCTATCGTAAACGAAAGAGGAGAGCTTAAGGGTCTTATCACAATCAAGGATATTGAAAAATCAGTTCAGTATCCAAACTCCGCAAGAGATGAAAACGGCAGACTTCTCTGCGGTGCAGCTATCGGTGCAACTCCTGACGTATTGGAGAGAGTTGACGCTCTTGTTAAAGCAGGTGTTGACGTTCTTGTTTTGGACTCTGCACACGGTCACAACAGCAACATTATAAAGTCAGTTGCAAAGGTTAAGGCTGCTTATCCAAACGTACAGCTCATCGCCGGTAACGTTGCAACTGCTGAGGCTACAGAAGCTCTTATCGCCGCAGGCGCAGACTGCGTAAAGGTTGGTATCGGCCCTGGTTCTATCTGTACAACACGTGTTGTTGCAGGTATCGGTGTTCCTCAGATTACAGCTATTTTCGACGCAGCAAATGCAGCTTCAAAGCACGGTATTCCGATTATCGCTGACGGCGGTGTTAAGTACAGCGGCGATATCGTTAAGGCTCTCGCAGCAGGCGGCAGCGTTGTTATGGTTGGCTCACTTGTTGCAGGATGTGAGGAAAGCCCGGGAGATACAGAAATCTATCAGGGCAGACAGTTCAAGGTTTACCGTGGTATGGGAAGCCTTGGCGCTATGGGTAAGGGCAGCTCAGACAGATACTTCCAGAGCAATAACAAAAAGCTTGTTCCGGAAGGCGTTGAAGGACGTGTTCCTTACAAGGGCCCGCTTTCAGATACAATTTATCAGATGCTCGGCGGACTTAGAGCAGGTATGGGTTACACAGGCTGTGCTACAATCGAAGAGCTTCACCAGAAGGCAAAGTTCATCAGAATTACAGGCGCAGGTCTTAAAGAGAGCCATCCTCACGACATTCAGATCACTAAGGAAGCTCCAAACTATTCTTATTCAAGCTGATTGTAAAATATTTCTATACGATACAGACGTCCTTTCGGCGTCTGTATTTTTTATAAAATTATTATATTTTTTAAAGTTTTTAAAAATATGTTGACGGATATTGTTAATTATGATAATATATCCTTAATGTTGTAGACAATAAACAACGTAAAGGAGAAGTGAGTATGAACAATTTCGACCCTATGACAGGAGAGCCGATTAACAATAATAATCAGCAGAATACAAACGGTCAGAATTATAATCAAAATTATAATCCTAACCAAAATCCAAATTACAATCCAAATTACAACCAAAACTACAACGGTAATCCGGGAAACGGCTACACACCGCCTAATAACGGATATACACCGCCAAACGGAGGTTATCAGAATAACGGATATAATGGTTATCCAAACGGCGGCTATCCAAACCGCCCTAACGGACGTTTGCCTATTCAGAACAGAAGCATTATCATGTATATTTTGCTTTCTATAGTGACCTGCGGAATTTTCGGATTTTACTGGATGTACTGCGTAAACGAGGACGTAAATAATTCCCTGGGAGAAAACGATATGTCAGGCGGAATGGTTGTGCTTCTCACAATCGTTACCTGCGGTATTTACGGATTTGTATGGGCTTATTCTCTGGGAAATAAGATTTCAAGAATTAAGAGAATGATGGGCGACCCTTATGCAGAGTCAAGCCTCGGCGCACTCTATCTTATTTTGTCTATCTTTACAACCTACATAGTTCCTCTTGCAATCGCTCAGAACGAGCTTAACAAGTACGCAGAGTTCAGAGAGTAATGAAAGAAAGAAGAAATAAAGTATTGAGGGCGTTTGCTGTTTTAGCTGTGGCAGGCGTCCTCTACGGACTTATCACCGGATGGCTGGGATTTGGAATCCCCTGTCCGGTTCATTATTTTACAGGCTTTAAATGTCCCGGCTGTGGTGTTTCCAGAATGTTTATTTCACTTATGAAATTGGATTTCAAAAGCGCATTTGAAGCCAACAGACTTCTGCTTGTGACTTTGCCGGTTATAGCGTCCCTTCTTTTTGTGTATTTTTTTAGATATATAAAAACAGGTTCAAGGAAAATTTCCAAAGCAGAGAATATAATATATTTAATGCTTATTATATTATTTTTAATTTTTGGGATAGTAAGAAATTGTCCGGGGATAAACTGGTAAAAGAGTGTTTACCGGACAGTAAAAAATAATATTGAAAGAAGTGTATGTTAATGAAAAGGGTAATTAAAATCTGTGCGGCGGTTTTATTGTCTTTGACAATGCTGGGCTGGGCTGTAAGCGCTTCTGAAATATCGGACAGTGATTTTCAGGTTGACCAAAGTGAACTGAATTTCCTGTATGAATTTTGCAGTGAAGCCTTTGTCGATGATAATTATTATTCTCAGGAATTTTTGTCAGCTTATCAGCAGGCGCTTGATAACACCAAAGATGTTTTAGAAAATTACAGTCAGCAGCAGGGTGAGGAAGCATATTGGAATCTTTACAAAGCATTTAATCAAGCCTGCGTTTATACAGATGTTACCGGCGATTTAAACGGCGACGGCATCTGCGATATTTCCGACTGTACCCAGCTGCAAAAGTGTATTGCAGGATTAGAGCCTATGACGCCTATGCTGGCTTTAAAGTTAGGCTTAAGCGGCGACAATCCCCTTGGCGTTGATAAAGTGACAAAGTTGCAGGGCTTTATGGCAGGTACTGACACACTGGAAAACTCGGAAGCTTTTGAAACTTTAAAAGACAATGTGGACACAAGAGATATAAGTCTGAACAGTATTTTTTATGAATCATATCTCAGCAAAGACGAGGTACAGCCCAACGGTATAAAAATTTATCTGTCGCCCTCAAATCAAGACGCAAATATTTATGCAATTGGAAATACTAATGAAATGATACAGTGCAATATAATTGCTGAAGCTGTGGAAGAATATCTTCTTGAACATGGATTTAATGTAAAAAGAGCCCCGATGAATCAGGATATGTATGTTACAATAGATGAATCAAACTATTGGGGAGCAGACCTTCATGTACCTATACATACAAATGCATTTGACGGAAGTTTAACCGGCGGAACATTGATTATGATTTACAATTTTGCAGATACAGAAAATGTAAAGGCGGCGAGAAATATTTTAGACAGTCTTGCACCCATAACTCCCGGTTCTGATTATCCGCTGAAACAAAGAAAGGATTTACATGAACTGAGCGATATTGAGGCTATGTCGGTATATGTGGAGTGTGAACATCACGACACCGTGGAAGGTGCGAATTTTATTATAAACAACACAGATAAAATTGCCGAAGCCATTGCAAAAGGTATTTGCAATTACTACGGTATTGAATGGTAAAAAAGCGAAACTGCCGTGAGGATTACCACGGCAGTTTCGCTTTACAGGATGACATAAATAGTTTATCACACATAATAAAATGCTTGTAAGCTAAATAAGATATATTACGAAAAAATGCCCACCCTATTGGGTGGACACTTTGATGTTGGCATCTCCCTATTTTCCCGGGCCGTCGCCAGCCAAGTATCTTCGGCACCACTGAGCTTAACTTCCGTGTTCGGTATGGGAACGGGTGGACCCTCAGCGTCATCAACACCAACTGTCTCTTGAGGACTTCATTATATTATCACATACACAAGAAAAAATCAAGTTTTTTTTGAAAATTTTTTTATAAAAATCAGATAAATGTAAAAAGTCAATTTATATTTGACGAAGATGTCAAAAGGTTGTAAAATAGATGAAATCAAAAAATAAATTTACGGTAGTGATTATTATGATGAACAACACAGAAAAGGTTTTGATGAGCCTTTCTTCCTTATCAATATACAAAGGAGTATTAGGCAGAAGCGTTCCGAAAGCTTTTTACAGTCTTTTGAAAGCCTCAAAGGAAAACCCGGAAAGCTTTTTGCAGTCTTACGGCGAGTTTTTTGCTCTTCTCAGCGAAAGAGGCTACAGCGACACATTTGCAAAGTCCATGGGCGAAGCCATAATGTTTGACGAAAACTGCTTTACAAGAGCGGCAACCAGCGGTTCAGCGGAAAATCTCCCTGAAAACGTGCTTTTTGCCGCCAAGCGTGACTGCATAAGCCTTATGGAAAGCACAGCCCTTACACCTGAGGACATAATAAACAGCTGTGCTTTTAAATCTGAAATTGAGGACATTATTCCAACCCTGCCAAAATGGGAGCAGGGAAGCTTCCCGAAAGAGCTTGAGCATATTAAAGAGTCTATGGACGAGCTTCTCAATTTCCACAGGGAAAACGGCTGTGGCATGTTTGCCCGATACAAAGCCTTTATCTGGAGAACAGGCGGCATAAGGCCTGTTATGTATCCTGATGTTGTGACTTTGGAAAACCTCAAGGGATATGAAATCCAGAGAAACGCTGTTATCGAAAACACAAAGGCATTTTTACAGGGCAAGACCTGCAACAACTGTCTGCTTTACGGCGACAAGGGTACCGGCAAGTCCTCAACTGTCAAAGCTGTTGTTAATTCCATGAGAAAACAGGGCTTGCGCATTGTTGAAATTCCTAAGGAAAGACTTATGGATTTCCCGCTTTTGGTGGACTCTATCGCCGCAGTACCTCTCAAGTTTATCATATTTATCGATGACCTTTCCTTTAACAAGCAGGACGAAAGCTATGCTTCACTTAAAGCTGTTTTGGAGGGCGGTTTGGCGGCAACACCTAAAAACGCTCTTATTTACGCAACCTCCAACCGCCGCCACATTGTCAAGGAAAGCGTTTCCGACCGTGACACAGACGATTTGAACCGCCGTGACAACATGGAGGAAAGCTTGTCCCTTTCCGACCGTTTCGGACTTTCCGTATGTTTCAGCTCACCGTCAAAGGATAACTTCCTTAAAATTGTCCGTGCCCTGGCTGCTCAAAATGGTGTTGACATGGATGTTACTGAGCTTGAAAAGGGTGCAGAAAGATTTGCTCTTGAGCGTGGAGGACGTTCCCCACGCTGTGCAAAGCAGTACATAGAATCCCTTTTTGTTTAAAAACCCACTTTATTCAGATATGTACTTTTGTGCATATCTGAATATTTATCAATAGATACAGGAAACAAATGATAATTATTCGTGTTTTTGATAATTGTTACGATTTTTATGTAATTGCTTGACAAAGCATAAAATATAAACTATACTGATTTCAGAAATAAAAAGTTTCTTCGTTTCTGTGACTGACGGAACAGTGGATTGACCACAGTGGAGCAGAAACGGCAAAAGCCGACCGTCTGGGCAATCCTCAAACCGTGGATTGCTCTTTTTTATTTTTTTTATTTCCGCCTTGGAAAGGTTCAATTGGTAGAAAACTCACGCCATGCGGCGGGTTGGGGTTTCACTCGTTAGTTGGAATGGCTATTCCCGTCTTTGGCATTTATTTTATTTCCGCCTTAGAGAGGTTCAGCTGGCAGAAAACTCACGCCATACGGCGGTTTTATGTTTTATTTAACAGTGACAATGGCTATTTTCTCATAAAACTTTTATGTGAGCAGAAATGGGATTCCAAGGAAATCTCGCTACTTTGGCGGAAAGGTTACTGAGTTACTGAAAAAATTCATCTGATACGGTAGAATAAGAAATAAAAA
The DNA here is from genome assembly GCF_002160515.1 of Anaeromassilibacillus sp. An172. Lineage (GTDB taxonomy): Bacteria > Bacillota > Clostridia > Oscillospirales > Acutalibacteraceae > Limousia > Limousia pullorum. The sequence goes on from NZ_NFKS01000017.1 coordinate 52,092, forward strand.
AGGGAAAACAGGTTTGAGAAAAAACATTATTGCGGTGAAAGGAATTGATTTTCTATGTTTACAAAAAATTTTGAACAGTGGAACGGTTTTAAAGGCGGAGATTGGCAGAAAGAAATCAACCTCAGAGATTTTATCCAGCAGAACGTAACTCCATACGAGGGCGGCTCAGAGTTTTTGCAGCCTGCAACAGAGAGAACCAAACATCTCATGGATAAGCTCAACCAGCTTTTGACAATAGAACAGCACTTTAACGGTGTGCTTGATATAGACACAACAACAGTATCATCACTTACAGCCTACAAGCCGGGATATCTTGACAAAGAAAACGAGCTTATCGTGGGCTTGCAGACAAACAGACCTTTGAAAAGAGGCGTAAACCCATTCGGCGGAATTAAAATGGCAAGAAAAGCCTGCGAAGCTTACGGCTATAAGCTTTCCGACAAAATCGAGGATGAGTTCCAGTACAGAACCACCCACAACGACGGCGTATTCAGAGTTTACAGCGACGAGATGAGAAAGGTTCGTCATGCAGGTATTTTGACAGGTTTGCCTGACGCTTACGGCAGAGGAAGAATAATCGGTGACTACCGCCGTGTTGCCCTTTACGGCATTGACCTTCTTATTGAAGAAAAGCAGAACGACAAGAGAGAAATCGCAATGGGCGACTTTGACACAGATTCAATCCGCCTCAGCGAAGAGCTTTTCCAGCAGATAAACTTCCTGGGTAAGCTTAAAGAAATGGCTTCAATGTACGGTTATGATATTTCAGAGCCGGCAAAGAACGCCCGTGAAGCTATCCAGTGGACATATTTTGCATATCTTGCAGCCAACAAGGAACAGAACGGCGCCGCAATGTCACTGGGCAGAGTAAGCAGCTTTATCGACATTTATATAGAAAGAGATATTAAAAACGGAGTTTTGGACGAGAGCTCAGCTCAGGAGCTTGTTGATGATTTCGTTATGAAGCTGAGAATGGCAAGACATCTGAGAACTCCTGAATACAACGAGCTTTTCGGCGGCGACCCAATGTGGATTACAGAATCCCTCGGCGGCATGGGCGAGGACGGCAGAACCTTGGTAACAAAGAACACCTTCCGTTTCCTCAACACCCTTTACAACCTGGGACCGGCTCCTGAGCCAAACCTCACAGTTTTGTGGTCTGAAAAGCTTCCGAAAGGATTTAAGGATTTCTGCGCACAGGTTTCAATTGACACAGACTCAATCCAGTATGAAAACGACGACCTTATGCGCCCAATTTACGGCGACGACTATGCAATCGCCTGCTGTGTTTCAGCTATGAAGGTTGGCAAGCAGATGCAGTTCTTCGGCGCACGCTGCAACCTTGCAAAGCTTCTCCTTTTGGCTCTCAACGGCGGTTACGACACATATTCAAAGACACAGGCAGCTCCGGAAATGAGCGTTTATGAGGACGATATTCTCGATTACGACAAGGTAATGGAGAGATTTAACCACTATGAAAAGTGGATTTGCAGACTTTACATCAACACATTGAATGTAATCCACTACATGCACGACAAGTACGCCTATGAGAAAACTCAGATGGCTTTGCACGATACAAACGTAACACGCTTTATGGCATGCGGCGTTGCAGGACTTTCAGTTATTGCCGACTCCCTGAGCGCAATCAAATACGCCAAGGTAAAGGCAATCCGTGACGAAAACGGCTATATTGTGGACTTTGAAACAACAGGAGATTTCCCGAAATACGGCAACGACGACGAGAGAGTTGACAGCATCGCAAAGGATATTCTCCATTCTGTATCAACAGAGCTTAAAAAGACAAAGACCTACAGAAACGCCATCACAACACTTTCAGTTCTCACAATCACTTCAAACGTAATGTACGGAAAGAAAACAGGCGCAACACCTGACGGAAGAAAAGCCGGCGAGCCTTTTGCACCTGGCGCAAACCCAATGCACAACAGAGAGCATAACGGTGCTTTGGCTTCCTTGAACTCAGTTGCAAAGCTTTCCTATGAGGACTGCCGTGACGGTATTTCAAATACATTCTCCATAACACCTACAGCTTTGGGCAACGACAAAGAGGCGAGAACTCAGAACCTTGTGACAATTCTCGACGGCTATTTTGCCCAGCTTGCACATCATATAAATGTAAATGTTATGAACCGTGATACCCTTATCGACGCTTATAACAATCCTGAGAAATATCCTAACCTTACAATCAGAGTTTCAGGCTATGCCGTAAACTTCCACAAGCTTTCAAGGGAACAGCAGAGAGAGGTTATCAGCAGAACTTTCCACGAAAGGGTTTAATATGTTAGGAAAAATACATTCCTTCCAATCTATGGGCACGGTGGACGGCCCAGGCGTGAGATTTGTCGTATTCATGCAGGGCTGTCCTCTGAGATGCGCCTATTGCCACAATCCCGACACCTGGGAGTTTGACACAAAGGAAACTATTTACGCCCAACCGGAAGAGGTGTTTGCAAAGATAAAAAGATGCAGACCATATTTCGGAAAAAAGGGCGGAGTGACCGTTTCCGGAGGAGAAGTGCTTTTGCAGGCAGAGTTTGTCACAGAACTTTTTAAGCTGTGCAAAGAGGAAAACATTTCCACCTGTCTTGACACCAGCGGATGTATTCTCAATGAAAAGGTTTTGAAGCTTTTAGACGTTACCGATACTGTGCTTCTTGATATAAAGATGACTGACACTGAAAGCTACAAAGAATACGTCGGCACAACTCTTGAGCAGGTTATGTCATTTCTTCAGGTGCTGGAAAACAAAAAAATAAACACATGGATAAGACAGGTTATAGTTCCCGGATTTAATGATAGTCAGGAAAATATATCGAAGCTTTGGGAGCTTGTAAAGGACTTTAAATGTGTTAAAAAAATAGAGCTTCTGCCTTTCAGAAAGCTTTGCAGTGACAAGTACAAAGCGTTGAATATTGAATTTCCTTTTGGAAAATACAGCGAATGTTCCCCGGAAAGAATAGAGGAAATGCGCAGTCTTTTGGAAAATTATACAAATAAAAAGCCTAATTCAACTTTTAAATAACAAAAATTACCGCCTGCCGGATTTCAGCAGGCGGTTTTGGTTTAATTTAATTTTTATCAAGCGGTATAGTTATGCAACAACAAAAAGGGTTGCCAATGTAAAAAGCTGACATTGGCAACCCTTTTGTGATATTATAAACCTTTTTATTTATTTGTTATGTGATATAAATTTATAAATAAAATCAGCCTGCTTCAATATTGTTTTTTGAAGTTGATTCGGATAATTTTTTATTCTCTGTACGGTACAAATCATCCCTGATTTTTAAAAGGTCGATATATTTTTTTAGCTCATTAAGACTTTCTTTTTCCAAACCAGCGATGTCCTCAAAAATCATATAATATTCATTTTGTTCCTGTGTACTTAAAAATCTTTGTTTTACGTTGGTTATCCCCATAAGATAATCAAGGGAAACGCAGTAATAATCAGCAATGAGCATAAGAGTATTGAAGTCGGGTTCTCTGCTTCCCTGTTCATAATTGCTTAATAGACCTCTTGACACTCCAAGTTCCTCAGCTAATTTATACTGACTTAAATTGTTTTCTTTACGGAGTTCTTTTAATCTTTGTGGCAATATATGCTGGCTTTTTTTCATTGTTTCCACCTCTGTATAAAATCATTATACAAATAATTTATTGGTAAATGCCACAAATAAAACGATAAGTTTCTAAAATAACTATTGAAGAAACAGAACGTTTCTGATATAATGAAATTAAACTATTAAATAAAGAGGAGTGAGTTTTACGAAATATGACAAACATAATATTTGGGTAAAACCTAAGGAAATTAAGACAGGACTGTGTTCGGAATTTCGAATTTCTAAGGAATAAGGAAAGGAAAATTTATTATGAAGCATAAAGTTTGGTTTGTTTTGTCCGGAGTATTTATAGTTTTGACTTTAATATGTGGTATGTGTATTCCTATAGCAATAAGCAATAGACCATCAAGGGCTGTTTACGAAATCTTTCCGTCAAAATATGACGGATTTTTGCTCATGCTTCCGAATATTTTTATAGCATTAGTGTTTGTGTTTTTAATTTTGGCTGTTGTATTCCTTTGCATAGGCGTTTCTTTGAAAACAAAGGTAAATTAAAACACGGTGGTAAAAGTGGAATAGGGGTGAAATCTGTGAAAAGTTGTAAAAAGTGCGGATATACTTTAGATGAAAACGCTCTTTTCTGCGGAAACTGCGGAGAAAGAGTGGTTTTAGAGAAAGAAAAAGACGGTTATTTTAAGAAACTTTTTTCTTATAATTCATTAGAAGAAGAGGAAAAAAGAAAAGTAAAAAAGAAAAGCTTAATTATAATCATTGCCTTTATTGTTTTAATTGCATTGATTGTATTTCTCGTAAAGGGATGTAACGGCAGCGAAAATGGTATAAATAATGTTCATCAGCATGAAAGTGTGGCTGAACAGGTACAGTCAGAATATGCATATATATCATATTCTGATTTTGTAAGATTATGGAACACTGCGGTTAATGATGAAAATAATTTTACCGACGGATTTTTAATAGATGAGGATATTAATTATAATTTTCAAATTAACCTTTCAGGAAACAGAGTGCTGAAATGCGAAGCAAAGTACGGTGATTGGAGTCTGTATTTTTCTGCAGAGGATAATATAAATGAGTGTTTGGAGGATTTGCTGAAGATTACCATTTCTGATATCAGCGAAAATGCCATAGCCTACTGGACAGAACAGCTGAAGCTTACCTCTGAGGACGAGGGCTTTGTAATTGAGTTTAAAAGTACAGAATATTCGGTAAAGCCATTGGAAAGATACTATACAGAAAAAAGGGTAATTACAGACAGCTATACAGGCTACTCAACCACGGATTTAACACTGTTTGAATTTCAGGGAAATCTGAAACAGCAGTATATAAAATATGTGGAAAAATACACAGGTACAAATCTGGACGCAGAAAGCAAGGCAAAGCTTGGAGTTACGGTTGAAGATATGTTCAGAAACCCGGTGCGTATAGTTTCTGATTTATGGTATTCTCAAATTGAGGAATATACTATAGATTTCAGCAGCGGCGGACTTTATGAAACCGTGGGCATAAACATCGATGTCACTGAGGAAACAGGACATATTGTCAAAGCTTGGGTTTACTGTGCCGACAACAGTCTGCTTACCGATTTCAATGATTTTTGCGATATGGTTTCCGCATCAATGCTTGATATTTCGGGTATGGCCGAAATATCCGAGGATTTGGTTTATTCTCAGGACAGCGGTACTTATTATTGCGTACTTGATGGTTTAAAGGTTGAGCTTACGGTGCAGGGAAGCTATAATCTTCTTGAGATATATCCGTATGAAGCTGCAGATTACCCTATATTCGAGATAATAAGCGACAGTGAAAATGAAGGAAACACAGAGACTGACGAAATTGTCATATCTCTTGCAGAAGCAGTTACTCCTAACGGAATTGATAAGGTAATTTCAAAAATGGAAAAGTCATTGGTTATGGACTGGTATTCTCTGGTGGACAAAGAGCTTAACGAGTTTATAGGAGTATCGGGAAATACAATGGTTTATACTCTGTTTGACCCGGCTTACGATGTGTGCCTTTACTGCTATAACTTTGAAACGGAAGAAAACAAGCTTATTGCCAAGTACTTTAAAACCGATATGGAATATCGTCTTGCAGATGACTATGTACTGTTTTATGCTTCAACAGACGAACACGGGGCAGCTGTTGATTTAATGGCTTATAATATACCGCAGGACAAACTTACAGTTTCTCCGATGAAAAGAATCGGCGATTATGAATATGAACAAATAAGCCTTGATATATTGCTTGATAATAAGCTGTATTATTTGAATTATAATGAAGTTATGTGTTTTGACACACAAAACAATGAATATGAAATGCTTGCGGATATTTCACATGAGTTTACAGACACAGACCGTAGAGTTATGAATAATGTTGTTACCTATGATATTTTCAACAAGGACTGCATTTATTACTCAGATAACGAAGCAGTTTTTAACAATAATAATGGAGAGACAACCAACACCGTAAGATTATATGAATACAATATAAAAACGGCAGAAACGAGAACGGTTGTTAATATGACCTATACAGCGCCTTACAATGATGACTTAAAGGAGATAGCGGTAGTCAACGGCAATGTATTTTTACAGTACAGTTCAAATGATATATATCAGGTAGTAGATAATCAGGAAATAAAGAAATACACATCTGCACCTGTCGAGATTTCTTTAAAAAACCGATTGGACGAGGACACATACATGGGCGGAGGCGTAGCTTATTATAATGATATATACAATGTAATCATAGTAATAGATGGTGCAGGTGAAATTGCTGTCCCGAATATAAATAATTTTTCAACAGTAGAATTAACCGATATTTTTAACGGTGATATGTTGATGAACGGCTCTCTTGAATTAAACAATTTCCCTGACCTTGTTTCCGGATACTGGTTTTGTGATTATTATAATGATAACGGAAGCGGTGTTGTTTTGTGGTATATTCCCTGCAAAGGAACATATATTGACTCAAAGGCGGAAACACTCTCTGACGGAACTATTGTGACAAAGTTTTACTTTTTTATGAACAGTAATGATATTGAAAAAATGATATTCCAAAATGAGAAAACAAAACAGCTTAAACCGGGAATATATGAAATAACAGGCAATGACCTAATAATTGTTTATTCCTTAACAAATAATTGAAGAGATGAAAGAAATTTTAAAAAGTTTAGTAAGCCCTTGATAAACCTCAAAACCGTCTGTCTTTCGGCAGGCGGTTTTATTTTGGAAAAGTGATTTACTTTTTAGTGTAAGTCGTTCAAAATTTTATAAATAATTTAAAGTTTTGAAAATATTTTTATCTGAAAATTTTTCATTTAAAAATCGTGAAAAGGTCTAAAAATAAATACAAATTCCACTTTTTTTGTGCTAATTGTCAAATTTAGGGCAAAAAATGCAGTGTAAAAACAATAAATAGCACAATTTGAATTATGTTCTAAAGGTGAAAATTAGATGAAAGGTATTGAAATGAAAAGGTGGACATGCTATAATAATTACAACATTGTTACAAGTTGTAATCTGATGTAACCCTTAGGTAATACAGCTTGGAACAGTAAAAATCTACTATAAGTAAGGAGGTTTGAGTCCGATGGCGCATCTTAAGAAAGCCGTGTCTGTAATCCTCGTTATGGCGGTACTTGCTTCTACTCTTGTAATCACTTCCATCACAGCGGGAGCCAGCGGCACAGGTGTAGGCCTTGCAGAGTGGGCTCTAAATGCTTATTACAGCGGATGGTCTTATGTTTGGGGTGGAGCTTCTCCGGGTGCAGTTGACTGCTCCGGTTTGATTTATTCATATGCGGGCGGATACAGAGTTGACATTATTGAAAACTCTGACAAAATCGGTTATGTAAGTGACGGAATTCCTAATATTCACGGCCTTGCAGTTTGGAAACCGGGTCATATCGGCGTTTATGTTGGTAATGACATGTCCGTTGACGCAAGAGGTTCCGCATACGGCGTATGTTATTCAAACGCTTACAGCATGAATTGGACAAAGTGGTGTACAGTTCCGGGCGTTACTTATCCTACAACAGGATGGGAAGAGTTCAACGGTGGTTATTACTACTATGAAAATGGTGAGTACATAACAAACACCCAGAGAACAATTGACGGCGTTACCTACACATTCGGAAGCGACGGCGCATCTGATAAGGTTCCTGAGAACATGTCAGGCGTTGCTGACGGCGGTTCATCATCAGGCGGCAATTCAGGAAGTACACAGGAGTATTACTCAAAGGGTTCAAGCGGTCAGAAGGTTATTGAAATCCAGGAAAGACTTAAAGAGCTTGGATACTTCCATGAGGATATCACAGGTTACTTCGGAAGCGTAACAGAAGCAGCTTACAAAGCATTCCAGGCAGCTGCAGGCGTTACTGTAGACGGTATCGCAGGTACAGATATGGAGATTCTCTTCTCCGACAGCGCTCCGTATGCTCCCACAGAGGAGACTACAGAAGAGCCGACAACCGAGGAACCAACAACAGAAGCTCCTACCGAAGAGGTAACAGAAGCTCCTACAACAGAAGCTCCAACAGAGCCTGAGGTTGTAGACGACGGCATATACAGATACGGTGATTTCAGCACAGAGGTTACTGCTATTCAGCAGAGACTTAAAGATTTGGGATACTTCGAAGGAGAGGTTACAACTTTCTACGGAGAAGTAACTGAGGAAGCTGTTTCAACATTCCAGTATGTTGCATCTCTCCCTGTAACAGGCGAGGTTGACCAGGCTACATACGACCTGCTCTTCAGCGAGACCGCAGAAAACTTCAAGATTAACATTGAATCTACTGAAGAGACTTACATGGAAGGAAACGAAGCTGAGCAGGCTGAGGTTATAGAGGAAACAGAAGCTCCAACAGAGCCGGAAACAACTGAGGAACCAACAACAGAGGCTCCGACAACCGAAGCAACAACAGAAGCACCTACAACAGAGGCTACAGAAGTAACAACAGAAGCTCCTACAGAGGCACCTACAACAGTACAGGCTGCCACAGAGGTTATCACAGAGGCTTCCAAGACTTCTAACGAAGCTATGCAGAGCGTTACAAACGCAGGCGTTGCAAGCATCGGCGCAGATGTTAAGAACAACGGTGATTTTGTAAAATGGTTTATAATTATCGCAGCTGTTATGGCAGCATCCTTTGCTTTCGTTGTGTTTGCAGAGAAAAAGAGATTTTCAAAGGCAAGACACTCAAGAAACGAAAACAAGAGATACAAATAATTCAGATAATACATAATCAGTAGGCAGGCAGAGCAAAGACTCTGCCTGTTTTTTATATCGCAAAAATAAACGCCCTGCCGGTTAAAGCAGGGCGTTTCAGCCTGTCGAAAAAGCTCAGCTTTCGCTGGGCTTTTTTCGATAAAAGTGGTAAAATAGAAGCAGGTGATAAAAATGATAGAGAAAAACAGAAAAAACAGAGAGC
>NZ_NFKS01000018.1 GCF_002160515.1 Anaeromassilibacillus sp. An172
TCTCTGTTTTTTCTGTTTTTCTCTATCATTTTTATCACCTGCTTCTATTTTACCACTTTTATCGAAAAAAGCCCAGCGAAAGCTGAGCTTTTTCGACAGGCTGAAGCCGGCATCTTAAATGATGCCGGCTTAGCTGTTTTATTTATTAAGTTTATTCTCGATAATATCCGCTGCTTCTTCCAAAAGATTTCCCGGATAAAGCTCTACTGTACCTGTATCGGCGCATTTTGCCATATCAGGGTCAATAGGAAGCTTTGCCAAAACGTCTGTGCCGTACTCCTTGGCAATCTCGTCAATGTGGCTTTCGCCGAAGATGCTGTATTTCTTGCCGCAGTCAGGGCACATGAAATAGCTGTAGTTTTCAACGATACCCAAAATCGGCACGTTCATCATTTCTGCCATCTTAACAGCCTTTCCAACAATCATGGAAACCAAATCCTGCGGTGATGTAACAACGATAATTCCGTCAACAGGCAAGCTCTGGAAAACTGTAAGAGGAACATCGCCTGTTCCTGGAGGCATATCAACAAACATGTAGTCAACATCCTTCCAGATAACGTCTTTCCAGAACTGCTTTACTGTATTTGCAATAACAGGACCTCTCCAGATAACCGGGTCTGTTTCGTTTTCAAGCAAAAGGTTTACTGACATAACGTCGATACCTGTCTTTGATGTTCTTGGAATTATACCGAACTCGTTTCCAAGGCACTTGCCTTTAATACCAAAAGCCTTTGGAATTGACGGGCCTGTTACGTCTGCGTCCAAAACCGCTGTTTTGAAGCCTCTTCTGTTAAATGTAACAGCCATCATGGAAGTAACCATGCTTTTGCCTACTCCGCCCTTACCTGAAACAACCGCAATTACCTTTTTAACGGAACTGAGGTCGTTAAGCTTTTCAATAAGGCTTTCGGGGCTGTTTGTCTTTCCGCTGCAATTCTCTCCGCAGCTTGAGCAATCGTGAGTACAACCCATTTTTAATCCCTCCGAATTTTTTTACTTTTCTTTATTATATCCTATAATACACACATAATCAAATTTCCAAAACGGGAAAATAAAAACCATACGGGCAATTCGCTCCCTATGGTTTTATTTTCTCTTAATTAAGTTTTAGAGAAATTAAATTACCAGTCGTATTACCACTCTAACAATAATACACCAATAATTTAAAATATCAAGTACACAGGAGAATTTTAGTCAACTTTTTCTGACTTTTCATCCTCTGCTTCATCGCTGTCCTCAGAGCTTTCCTCTTTTTCAGCTTCTTCGCCGTAATAGAAAGCTGCTTCTTCCGCATTGTTCTCTGCGTCCAGCATATCCTGCTCGCCGAGGATTTCCTGTTCTTCTTCCGGAAAATATTCTGTATTTTCCAAGTCAGCCATTTCTTCTTCGTTTACCTGAGTTTCCTCTGTTTCCTCAGTGCTATCCTCAGAAGCTGTCTTATCCTCCAGAAGTGCTACAGCATTTTCTTCTTCCTGCTGCTCTTCCTCTTCCGGAGCGATTTCATATCCGCTGACAAAAGTATAAGGCAAGCCGTAACCGAAAGCCACAGCAGCCACAGTCATAATCAGGGCATTTTCAGCAATAGCGCTTCCGAAAGGCATTGCCGGAATAAGATAAGCCAAAATTATGTAGAATGTTGGAAGAACAAGAAATACAAGGGTCATTGGACTGAAACGCAAAACCTGTTTGCCCTCTCCCACTCTTGTGGCATAGAAAAGAATCACACCGAAAACGGAATAAATCAAAACATTTATAATTCCGCTCATATTTGGATTCATTGTAGATGCCAGCTGAGAAAAGAAAAATGAACAAATAACATAAGCTGTTACAAGAAACGCTGAAAAGAACAGGTTTATAGTATCTCTTTTGTTGTTTTTCTTCACTTTTGAAACCTCCGACCGTTTTATAATTTCTTCAACAACGTATATATTATTATATCAATGTGATAAGTGTTTGACAAAATTATAATGGTGTACAAAAATAACAGTGCGTTTACATACAAACACCTTTTATTTTCTTAAAAACTATCATTTTGCCTTTGCCACAAGGCATACCCAGCCGTTGTCTGCGATTTCCTCAACGATTTCAAAATCATTTTTAATTGCATTTACCACATCGTCACGTCTTGTGTCGATTATACCGCTCATAATATACACTGTGTTTTCATCCATAAAGTTTTTAACCCCTGATGAAAGCATGATAATGGCGTCAGCCACAATATTTGCGGCGATAACATCGTATTTTCCGCTTACCTTATCTGTAAGGTTTCCGCACACAACATTAAATCTGTCGGCAACTCCGTTCATCTGGGCGTTTTCCTCTGCTGTCTTTACTGCCATCTGGTCGATATCTACGCCGAGAGCCTCTTTAGCTCCCAAAAGCAGACCTGCAATAGCCAGAATACCGCTTCCGCAGCCAACGTCAAGCATTTTTTCTCCGCCGTGGATATATTTTTCCAAGGTTTCAAGGCAGAGTCTTGTTGTTTCGTGGTTGCCTGTACCGAAAGCAAGACCCGGGTCAATATTCAAAACAATTCTTTCGCCCGGGTCGTAGTTATCTCTCCATGTAGGACGGATGAGCAGCTTCTCGCCTATTGGTGTGGGGTGGAAATACTGTCTCCAGTTATTGAGCCAGTCCTCTTCCTCACAGCCCTTTGTTTCTATTTTATGGTCGATACCCTCTGCTGTATATCTTTCGCTGAGAAAAGCAATAGCCTCTGCTGGATTTTCCTCAGGGCTTATATAAACGTGGATAATCGCACGGCTTCTGTCCTTTTGCAAAAGCTCCTCGTCAATCAAATCAATATGTGCAATCTCCTGAACCTGCTCCTCGAGTCCTGTGTAGTCCTCAATATAAATTCCGTAAGGTACAACCATCTGGGCAATATCTCCAGCCTTATCCGCATCCTGGGGCAAAACTGAAATATTTATCTCTGTCCACTCCATGCCTCTCTTCCTTTCTGTCTGTTTTAACGATTTTATTATATACAAAATTGACGCCATGTTGTGAAACAATTATTTTATAATCTCTTACATGGCGTCTGTTTATGCAAATGTATCAGTTCTCTTCAAACATTCTCTTTATCTTCTCAAAGAAGCCCTTTCTCCGGGCGTAATTTTTCTCTCCCGTTGAGTTGTCAAGCTTCTTAATAAGCTCTCTCTGAGCGTTTGTAAGGTTCTTAGGAACTTCGATTGTGACCTTAACATACTGGTCGCCTCTGCCTCTTCCGCCAAGGTGCGGAATACCTTTGCCTTTAAGCTTAAAGATATCGTTAGGCTGTGTTCCCTCGTGAACGCTGTACTTTATCTTTCCGTCGATTGTAGGAACGGTGATTTCTGCACCCAAAGCCGCCTGAGCAAATGTAATCGGGATTTCACACCATACATCGTCACCACGGCGCTCAAATATCGGGTGAGGTCTTACATTTATATATACATGAAGGTCGCCTGCCGGGCCTCCGTTTGTACCGCTGTTGCCTCTGCCGGCTACATTTAAAATCTGACCCTCATTGATACCTGCGGGAATAGTAACGTCAACTGTTCCGTTTCTCTTAACTCTGCCGTTGCCGCCGCACTTCTTACATGGGTTATCAACAACTCTTCCCTTGCCCTTACAGGTGTCGCAGACTCTTGAGGTCTGAACAACGCCGAAAGGTGTTCTCTGATTTATTGTAACATGACCAGAGCCGCCGCAGGTTGGACAGGTTTTCGGTGAAGTGCCTTTCTGTGCACCTGTGCCGTTACACTCGTCACAGGTTGTAATATGATTGTAATTAACCTGTTTTTTAGCGCCCTTTGCCGCTTCTTCAAAAGAAATATAAATTGTTGTTTCAACATCAGTGCCACGGACAGGGGCGTTAGGATTTGCGCTTCTTCTGCCGCCAAATCCGCCGAAACCTCCGAAAAAGCTGTTGAATATATCTCCAAGGTCAATGTCCTGACCGAAAGGACTGCCGCCTGCTCCGCCTGCACCGAAGTTGGGGTCAACTCCTGCATGACCGAACTGGTCATATCTTGCCCTTTTCTCCTTATCCGACAAAACCTCGTAGGCTTCGTTTACCTCTTTAAATTTAGCTTCCGCCTCTTTATCACCGGGGTTAAGGTCAGGGTGATATTTTTTAGCCATTTTACGGAAAGCTTTTTTTATGTCATCTTCTGAGGCATCCTTATTGATACCCAGAACCTCGTAATAATCTCTTTTATCTGCCAAATTTCTCACCTAACTTTTAAAAAATAATGCAGTCGTTTTGCACCGTAAAACCATAACAAGGTTTTGACTCTGACAATGTCAGACCTATAATAATATATTTAATAACACCGCTGTCTGTCAAGTATTTTTAAAGATTTTTTATTTTATCTTAAATCACAAGTCAAGGCGACAGCATTACTGCCGCCGCCTTTTAGTATTTTCAATCAATTAGTTCTGACCGTCAACATCTGTAAAGTCGGCGTCATAAACGTTTCCGTTTGGCTGTGCGCCGCCGTTTGGAGCCTGGCCGTAAGGATTGCCGCCCATGTTGCCCATGTCAGGTGCGCCCTGTGGGTTCTGCTGTGGAGCAGCCTGCTGATACATCTTTGAAGAAACCTCATAGAGCTTCTTCTGGAGGTCTTCCTTAGCAGCGTCAATCATTGTCTTATCGTTCTTAGCGATAGCGTCCTTAACAGCAGCAGCCTTTGTCTTGAGAGCTTCCTTGTCGGCAGCGTCCATCTTGTCGCCGCTCTCGTTTACAAGCTTCTCAGCCTGATATGCCATGTTCTCAGCTTCGTTCTTAGCGTCAACCTCTTCACGGCGCTTCTTATCCTCTGCTGCATACTGCTCTGCTTCTCTAACTGCTTTGTCGATATCGTCCTTGGACATGTTTGTTGAAGAGCTGATTGTAATCTTCTGCTCCTTGCCTGTGCCAAGGTCCTTAGCGGATACGTTAACGATACCGTTAGCATCTATATCAAATGTAACTTCGATCTGAGGAACACCTCTCATTGCCGGAGCAATGCCGGAAAGTGTAAAGAGACCCAGCTGCTTGTTATCTCTTGCAAATTCACGCTCACCCTGGAGAACGTTGATTTCAACCTGTGTCTGATTGTCAGCAGCAGTTGAGAAAATCTGGCTCTTCTTTGTTGGGATTGTTGTGTTTCTGTCGATAACCTTTGTCATAACGCCGCCCATTGTTTCAACACCAAGTGAAAGCGGAGTAACGTCCAAAAGGAGAAGTCCTTCAACTTCGCCGCCGAGAACGCCGCCCTGGATAGCAGCACCTACTGCAACGCACTCGTCAGGGTTGATGCCCTTGAATGGCTCTTTGCCGATAAAGTTCTTAACAGCTTCCTGAACAGCCGGAATTCTTGAAGAACCGCCAACCATCAAAACCTTATCGATTTCGCCGATCTGAAGTCCGCTGTCGGAGAGAGCACGTCTAACCGGGCCCATTGTGCTTTCAACAAGGTCTGAAGTAAGCTCGTTGAACTTTGCTCTTGTAAGAGTCATGTCAAGGTGCTTAGGACCTGTTGCGTCTGCTGTGATAAATGGAAGGTTAATGCTTGCTGTTGTGATACCTGAAAGGTCAATCTTTGCCTTTTCAGCAGCTTCTTTAAGTCTCTGCATAGCCATCTTATCGCCTGAAAGGTCGATACCTGTTTCTGACTTAAAGCCCTGGATCATCCAGTTGATAATTCTCTGGTCAAAGTCGTCGCCGCCGAGACGGTTGTTACCTGCTGTTGCCAAAACTTCCTGAACGCCGTCGCCCATCTCAATGATGGATACATCGAATGTACCGCCGCCCAAGTCGTAAACCATAACCTTCTGGTCTTTTTCCTTATCTATGCCATATGAAAGAGCCGCAGCTGTTGGCTCGTTGATAATTCTCTTAACGTCAAGGCCTGCAATCTTACCTGCGTCCTTTGTTGCCTGACGCTGTGCGTCTGTGAAGTATGCAGGAACTGTGATAACTGCCTGTGTTACTTTCTCGCCCAGATATGCTTCTGCATCAGCCTTAAGCTTTTGAAGAATCATAGCGGAAATTTCCTGTGGTGTGTAGCTCTTGCCCTCGATATTTACCTTGTAGTCGGAGCCCATCTCTCTTTTGATTGAAGAAACTGTGTTAGGGTTTGTGATAGCCTGACGCTTTGCAACCTGACCTACAAGTCTTTCGCCGCCCTTAAATGCTACAACTGACGGAGTTGTTCTTGAACCCTCAGCGTTAGGGATAACTACAGGCTCGCCGCCTTCAATAACTGCTACACAAGAGTTTGTTGTACCTAAATCTATACCTATTGTCTTTGCCATAATAAATTCCTCCCGATAATACTTATATCATAAATTAGTATGTTGTCTGTTTAATTTTTATCAGTCACAGTTGGCAACCTGCACCATTGCGTGTCTGATTACTCTGTTTCCTATTTTGTAACCTTTCTGGAAAACCTGAGAGATTGTGTTTTTACCAAGCTCTGCATTTTCCGCTGTGGAAATTGCGTTGTGAATTTCCGGGTTGAACTCTTCTCCGATTTCTCCGAAAACCTCAACCTTTAATTTAGCAAG
The DNA here is from genome assembly GCF_002160515.1 of Anaeromassilibacillus sp. An172. GTDB lineage: Bacteria > Bacillota > Clostridia > Oscillospirales > Acutalibacteraceae > Limousia > Limousia pullorum. The sequence goes on from NZ_NFKS01000018.1 coordinate 6,535, forward strand.
TGATGCGACAAGCTGATTTTTTACAAGCTCAAGTCCTTTTTTAAATTCATCCGGAGCGTCGCCCATATTCATCAGTGCCATATCAAGGCTGTCTGCTACAGGCAAAAGCTGTTCAACTGCCTTTGCGGTAGCGTCGTCATAAATTGAAAGCTTTTCCGCCTGAGTGCGCTTTCTGTAGTTGTCGTACTCTGCGGCAAGTCTTAAATAGCTGTCCTTTTGAGCCGCCAATGCGTCCTGAGCCTTTTTAAGCTCTTCTGCATTTTTGTCCTGTGTTTCTTCCACAGGCTCCTGATTTGCCTCAGTCTCAGTCTGAACCTTGGTTTCCTGAGCTTCGGTGTTCTTCTCTTCTTTTTTCTTACCCATGTTTTCATCTCCTTAAAATGAAAGGGATTTTTATTTATATATTATAGTTAACTTTTAAACTTCAACCAGTTCATTTATAAGATTTCCGGCTTTCTCTGCTGTAAACTTTACAACCGACATAACCGCCGCAAAATCAATTCTTCCTATTCCTACCGCTGCTACGGCTCCCGCCGTTCTGCCTGCAATATCGTATCTCGATACCACCAGCGAGCAGTTTTTAAGCTCCGGCTCTCCGCTTTCCTCACCTATAAATATACGGTTTTCGGAAACCTTTGTATGGAGCAGTTCAGAGAGTCTTTCTCTGTCGTTTAAAAAACTAACTGCCGCCCTTACATCTGTCATATATTCTCCGCCGGAGAACATAAGATTAGTCATACCGGAAACTGTCATCTGGGTTTTTGTCGCCTGCTGAGCCGCTTCGCTTACCGAAACCAGCACGCTTGGCATAAACAATGAAAGATTTCCGAATGACGCCGCCGTGGTCTGGATAAAGGGAATGGTGATGTCCTCAAGAGGCATTCCCGCAAAGCACTCGTTTAAAGCCGCATCAAACACCCTGAGCATTTCAGGTGTCAAAACAAACTCTGTTCTGAAAAGCTGGGTCTTAATCATTCCCGAGGAGGTCACAAGCACCGTCATTCCCGTGTGCCTTCCTGTCTGTACAAAGTGGAGTCTGTGAACTCTCACGTCCTCAGAAGGAGGCGTTGTGGTTATCGCCGTAAGTCCCGTGACCGTTGCCACAACCTTTGAGGCTTCGGACAATATGCTTTCAGGAGCTTCAAAATGCGACTCCAGCGACCTTGTGATATACTCTGCAACCCTGGGGTTTATGGGCTTTATCTCCATGAGGTTATCTATATAATACCTAAGTCCCATCAAAGTGGGGATTCTTCCTGCGGAAGTGTGAGGCTGTTCAAGATAACCCATTGCGGAAAGGTCCGCAAGCTCGTTTCTTATTGTTGCCGAGGATACATTCAAATCCGTTTCGGTCTGAAGAAACTTGGAGCCCACCGGTTCACCGGTCATCAGATAGTTTTCTGCAACGGCGGATAAGATTTTTTGTTTTCTCTGTGTAAGCTGCATTTCACTCACCTCAAATCAATCGCCGTTATTCATTAGCACTCTATAAACCCGAGTGCTAACTACATCTATAATGTACCATTAAAGTCAGCAAAAGTCAAGTGTTTATTTTAAATTTTTTAATATTCATTTTCTATTCACCTTTCTTTCATATAAGGAAAAGTAAATCCGATAAAAGCTGTATATCACCATATTTAATGATTTATGATATTTTTTGACACATTACAATAAAAACCGATTGACAACCACTGTTAAACAAAGATATAATTAACATAAAGTATTTATTTAGTAGTCTGTTAAACTACAGCTATTATTCGCAGACAAAGGAGATTTTCATTATGATAATATTTACAATCATATGTGCGGTAATGTATTTTATCTCCGCAATAATTCTTTTTATGCCAAAGTTCAGAAAGTACCCGTTTTTTAAGCCTTTCGGTGTTTATATGGCATATCAGGGTATCTGGACTCTTTTAAGCTACCCTGTAAATCAGCTTTTCCCTACAAATCAGGTTATGACTGTTTTGAACTACATTGGAAGCTTTGTTTTCTGTCTGTATTTTCTCTTTATTTATTTCACCTCTCAGAAAAACAAAGGCAACTCAGGCAAAAAACCTGTTAAAGCCAAAAAGTCAACTCCTGTTAAAGAAAAGAAAGCTGAACCGAAACGACGTCAGCCAAGATACAAGGATGACTCCGAGGATTTCGATTCTGTTATAGCTTCAACAAAGAAAAAGCGTTATACCGAAAAAACAGAAGAACCGGAAATCACATCAACCTATATTGACGATGAACCTGTCGCTCCTAAAAAGAGCAGCAGATTTGAAGAAAACAGTAAGGGCGCATCTAAATACAGCATAGATGATGAGGACCTGCTTTACAGCGAGTTCGACGATGAGGACGAGAACAAAGCAGACGAGCTGGAAAACGTAGAAATCACCGACGAGGACTTGGAATATTACGACGATGATAATACAGACGAGGATACCGAGGACGAAGAAGAGGTTGATTTGTACGACGACTTCGATGACGATATGCTTGATGATGAGGAAGAAGAGGAAGAACTCCCCGACGATTACGACGACGATGACCTTTATGTTGATTTTGACGATGACGATGATGACTTAGAAACATTAAGGGGCAGAAGATACAGGAAATAATAAGAAATCCGGAGGAATTACATGGAGCAATTTACAGGTTATCTTTTTACCGCAGTATGGGCAGTTATAGGAATTTATCTTGTCTATATGGGTAAAAAGGTACACAAGTTTTGTTATTATATAAGTCTGCTGTTATTTTTCATGTTCGGATGGAGTCTTGCCGACCAGCTTATGACCGCCGACCTGTTTTCCGGCACGGCAGCCATTGTATACAGAGTTATAATAGCGCTGTTTTTGATTGTAGGTGTAATCATCTACTTTAAAAAAGTTCGCAGCAGCGATGATAAATAACATTAAATTAAAAAGGAAAGAAGTCTTAAAGTTGACCCAAAACGAAAATCACAAAATCATTCCTTATGAAGAAAAATATCTGAAAGACGCAGCCGCAATCTGGAACGAGGTTGTTGAGGAGCAAAACAGCTTTCCTCAGAATGTACCTTTTACAGAAACGGGAGCTGACGAGTTTTTCAAAAGCCAGACAAGAACCGCTTGTCTTTTTGAGGACGGCAAGATGGTTGGAATATACATTCTTCACCCCAACAACGCAGGCAACTGCGGACACATAGCAAACTGCTCTTACGGACTCACCAAAAGCGCAAGAGGCAAGGGCCTCGGCAGACTTTTAGTTGAGGACTCCATAACAGAGGGACAAAAGGCGGGATTCAGAGGAATACAGTTCAACGCAGTTGTAAGCACAAACTATGCGGCGATAAAGCTCTATCAGCGTTTGGGCTTTAAGATTTTAGCAACCGTCCCCGGCGGATACAAAAACCCAGACAACACATACACCGACACATACATTATGTTTCGTCTTTTAACTCCGCCTTGCAAAACTTCTCTTTAAAAATCAACCCCATTTCAAGGCGGGCGAAACCTTTTATTTAGTCTTTGGAATGGCTCGCTCACATTGGGGTTTATTTTTTGAATTTACAAATTCTAAATTAGTGATATAATATAAAAAAACAATGGGCCTGTAGCTCAGCTGGGAGAGCGTTCGGTTCGCATCCGAGAGGTCAAGGGTTCGAACCCCTCCAGGTCCACCAAAAAATCCGCAGTCTGCAAAAACACACTGCGGATTTTAAATTTTCTATAAAATATAAATATAAAATGTACAACTAAAACTTTTTTTGATTTTATGGTATAATGAAAATATCAACAAAAGAAAATGAAGTGATTATATGAAATACAAACTTATTGCCGCAGATATGGACGGGACTCTTTTAAACAGTGAGGGGAAAATAAGTCCTAAAACCTCAAAAGCCATAAAAAAGGCTGTTGACATGGGCGTTGTTTTTACCGTATCCTCAGGCAGACCTATTCAGGGTATACTAAAATACGGCGAATTTCTGCCCCTTAATTTTCCTGCAATCACCTACAACGGGGCTATGATTGTAAATCCCGAAAACAATGAAATACTTTTCCACAAAGCGTTGGAAAAAGATGACGCTTTAAAAATCTTAAAGTTAGGAGAGGAACGCTCCGTCACAATCTGTCTTTGGTGCGAAAACCAACTTTTTGTGAACCGCATTGACGAAAGGGTAAACAAATACAAAAGGCTTTCCGGAGTTGAACCCATTTTGATTGACAGTAAAGAAGCTCTTGCGGAAAAGGGCGTTACAAAAATTCTCTGGTACGACGATACGGAAAAGATAAAAAGTTTTCAGGAAACTTTACAAAAAGAGAGCTTTAATGAGGTCACATTCTGCACCTCAAAGCCTGAGTTTTTGGAGTTTTTTAACAGTGGTGTTTCAAAGGCGGCGGCTATGGAATTTTTGGGCAAGCTTTACGGCATTAAAGTCGAAGAGATGATAGCAATAGGCGACGGCGACAACGACCTTGCAATGATTGAATACGCAGGTCTTGGGATTTCCATGGAAAACGGCTCGGAAAAAGTAAAAAAAGCCGCCGGTTACATAACCGCTTCCAACGATAACAACGGCGTGGCTTTAGCAATCGAGAAATTTATATTAAATCATATTTAATGTACGCCTTGTTATTTTATTGAAATTTATGTTATAATCAGAACAAAGAAAAAAGAAGAGGAATTGAGCTTTATGGCAAACGTAATATTAAAAAAAGGCGAAGGCAGACTTTTAAAATCCGGCGGAATGTGGATTTTTAACAACGAAATCTCCAAGGTTAAAGGGGATTATAAAAACGGCGACATTGTAAATGTGCTGGACTTTGACGATTACCCAATGGGCAAGGGTTTTATAAACGGAAATTCAAAAATCAGAGTTAGAATGCTTACAAGAAATCCTGAAGCTGAAATCGACGAAAACTTTTTCCGTGAGAGAGTTAGAAACGCATGGGAGTACCGCAAAAAGACTGTGGACACCTCCTGCTGCCGTGTGATTTTCGGCGAGGCGGATTTTCTCCCCGGACTTGTTGTTGACAAGTTTTCCGATGTTTTGGTGGTTCAATCATTGGCTCTGGGAATTGACATTCACAAAAAACTTATAATGTCACTTCTCGTGGAAGAAATGAAAAAGGACGGAATTGAAATCCGTGGAGTTTATGAGAGAAGCGACGCAAAGGTAAGGTCTTTGGAGGGAATGCCACGCACCAAGGGATTTTTGGGCAAGCCCTTTGACACAGACGTTATCATAACCGAAAACGGTGTTAAATATCATGTGGACATTGAAAACGGTCAGAAAACCGGATTTTTCCTTGACCAGAAATACAACCGTCTTGCAATTCAAAAGCTTTGCAAGGGCGCATCTGTTTTGGACTGCTTCACCCACACAGGTTCTTTTGCTCTCAACGCAGGAATTGCGGGAGCTGAAAGTGTTTTAGGCGTTGACGCCTCCGAGCTTGCAGTTGAACAGGCAACAAAAAATGCAGAGCTTAACGGGCTTTCCGATAAGGTTAAGTTTATCTGCCGTGATGTTTTCGAGCTTCTTCCTGAGCTTGAGGAAAAGGGCGAAAAATTCGACGTGGTTATCCTTGACCCTCCGGCATTTGCAAAGTCACAGAACTCCGTAAAAAACGCCACAAAGGGCTACAGAGAGATAAATTTAAGAGCCATGAAGCTTGTTAAGGACGGAGGATTTTTAGCCACCTGCTCATGCTCCCACTTTATGACCTACGAGCTTTTCACAAAGACAATCGGTCAGGCGGCAAAAAACGTACACAAAAGACTCCGTCAGGTTGAATTTAGAACACAGGCTCCAGACCATCCAATACTCTGGGCGGCTGACGAGTCCTATTATCTGAAATTCTACATTTTCCAGGTTTGCAATGAGTATTAAAAACTTCACTCAATAAAAATACCCATGATTATGGATTTAAACATAATCATGGGTTATATTTTTATAATTAACTATTAAAAGAAATCTCTGTCCTTTTCGGATTTTAAAATTGTTCCGTCCAGGGAAACCTCGTATTCGTACTCATAGCCGTCTGCCTTAAACTCAATTTCATAACGGTTGTGGTCAAGCTCTATTTCCTTTTTTGTCACTGCGTCCGCTGAAATTCCTGCGTGATTATAGGCAATGTTCAGAGCCTCGTCAAAGCTTATTGAGCCAGCACTTGTTGATGAAGGGATGTTGTTAATGGTTTCTTTATCAAACTTTACAACTTCGCCTGTTGCTTTTCTCACGTCAACCTCATACTTATAGGTTCCGTCGGAAAAATCAATCTCGTAATCTCCGTCGTCAAGCTGTTCTTTATACATTGTCACGTTTTCCGCTGAAACACCTGCGTACTCATAGGCTATTTTTTTGGCTGTTTCCAAGTCAATCTCATTCTGAGCTGTCTGGCTGTCTCCGTTGCCCATGTAGTTTGCATCCTTTTTATATCTTACAACCTCGCCTGTGGTTTTACTTACATCAACCTCGTGTTCAAAGCCGTCGTAGATAAATTCGATTTCATAAACTCCATCGTCAAGTTCAGCCTTGTAGATATCTGTGTCTGAGGGTGATATTCCCACATATTCCAAAGCTATTGTCTTTGCCTCTTCAAGTGAGATTTCGCCTGTTGTCTGTGTATTTGAAGTGCTTTCAGCTGTTGTTTCAACCTGGTTCTGTGTTGTTGGCTGTGGTTCTGTAGCCGCCGGTGAACCTGCGCAGCCTGCAAATACAGAAACCGCCAATGTCAATACCACTGCCAAAACCGCTGTCTTTTTAAATAATGTTTTTTTCATAATCAATTCCTCGCTTTCTTTATTTGAAAAACTGTTTTATTTTGTTTTCATAAAAAGAATACGCAGAAAATTTTCTAAAATCGGGGTCTCATGAAAATTTTTTTAAATTTTTTTATTTAATCATCTATTTGATATTTTTGATTTGATGTATCTTTAAGATAATCGTCCCAAGATGATTTCTCAACCTCTATATCGTATTTCTCCTCGGCGTAATTTTCAAGGCTGTCCGCCGCTCTTTCAAGGGCAGGATTGTCGTCGTTATACTCATTCTCAATAGCCACAAAAATCTCGCTGTCCTCGTTAAGATAACTCATTGAGTAAGCCTTTTCAAGAAGCTCGATAGATATATCCGTAATATTTTTATTTTCTATATCAACCTGAGAAACTGCCTTTCCCGTTTCGTCAAGGCCTTCAATCTTCGTTACCTTATTTTCGCTGTCGCATGTGACTGCAATATCTCCGCCCATATAGAACCTGTAGACCCTTGAGTCACCGCCGCCGGAAATAACCCCGGAAAACAGTAAAAACCATGCCCCTATTCCCACAATGGCAATCAACGCTATAAACAGAGCCAAAAAGCCCATTCGTTTTTTTCTTTTAGCTTTTATATCCTCCATTGGCACAACCTTTGTCAAAGTCTGGCCGGGAGCATAATCCATATTTGCAACCTTAAAAAATCTGCCGTTTTCGTCAAGGACAATAACATAGCTTTCGTGTCGTTCCATTACAAGATATTTCATGGATTTTCTCCCTCCTTTTTAGGGTTTATTCCCTTAATGTGGTTTCTGATAATGTCGTATCCGTTGGTATAAGCAAGAGTAATTGCCACAAGGTATTTTCTGTGGCGTTCCAAAGTCTTTTTATCCACCTTGGTGTTCTTTGAAATCTCCGTTATGGGGATTTTTCTTGTTTTAAGAAAGTTTTCCATAAGGCGGCTGTCGTTTACCATGTATTCCAAAGCTTTAAAGCAAGCGTTTAATGTTCTTTTTTGCTTTGGGGTGTTTTCGGCGATTTCTGTTAAATCAACGGAAAATTTCTCAAGCTGGGTGGAATACTCCTTAATTTCCGCCTTTGTATCGCTTAAAGCCTTAAACTCCTCCAGCTCGTTTTTTGTTTCCTCCAAAGTATCAACAAGGGCGGGACTGTCCTCGTATTCCGTTTCCGTATCAAGAGAAATCAAGCCACGGTGACGTTTCTCTTTTCTGTAAAAATCTATAAGCCTGTGTTTAATGTGCAAACGGGCATAATTTATAAAAGGCCCTTTAAAACGGCTGTAGTCAAGCACCGCTTCATGAAAAGCAATCATGGCAATACTCAGCTCATCGTCCTGACCCAGCACCGCCTCTCTGCCTAAAAACTTTGTGGTTTCAGACTTTATAAAACCCATGTAAAGGCGCACAAGGTTGTCCGCTTCACGGGAATTGTTTTTCGCTTTGTAAATCATTTCCATCAATTCGTTGTTTTTATCCGCCATTTTCTCACCCCTGACTTATTATTCACTCTTATAATAATAGATTACGCAGAAAAAATCAATTTTTCGGTGTTTAAAATAAATTTTTTATATAAAAAGAAAACCGCAGACCTACTGCCTGCGGTTTCTCCGTTTCTCACCAGATGTATTTCACGACAATACAATCTGTAATTATGTGCCAATTTGCGGGACGGGCACATAAAAATAAAACAAGGAAGAATGAAAAAAATGATGAAAAGAATGTTCAGTGTTAAAAACACCTGAAATGTCTTCAACTGTGTTAAATTATAATATATTTTTTCATAATTGTCAACTAATTTTAATAAAATTTTCAGAATACATCACAATTTCACCCTGTTTATTACCTCACAAAAGTAATCAAACCACACATCGAAGTGTTATATTCTGTTTGAGTTTTTAGCATAGTTCATTAAACGCTCAGCTATTTCATCTGTGAGATATTCTCTGCTTGCTCTCCACTTCCAGTTGTCGCCCAAGGTGGAAGGTGTATTCATTCTTGCTTCGCTTCCCAGCCACAAAATATCCTGAAGCTGAATTATAACTGTGTTTGCCTTTGAATTATAAAGGGCTGTGAGAATCATGTCAAGAACTTCTTCGTCGGAAAGCTTCAAATCCTCTGCAAGCTTTGCGTCCTGCTTGTATTTTATAGTAAGTCTGCGGTCACGCTCTTTTTTCTTTTCCTCTTCCTCAAGCTTTTTGTTATACTCTTCAAGCTCTTCGGCAGTGAGTTTTTCAAGGTCGATTTCTTCCTTTTCCTCTTCCGGCTTTTTCTCCTCTGAGGTTTCCTCCGGCTCTTCCTCTATTTCCGGAACTTTGTCGGGATAACATTCGCTGTAAATTCTGCCCAATGTGAGAGCAGGTTCTTTCTCAAACCAGCCTCTAAGTGTATCGTTGTCGTGGGTTCCTGTATAGGCAACGCAGTTTTCGCAGTAGTTGTGTGGCAGATATCCGTTCTGGTCGTCGCCGTCAAAAGCAAACTCGAAAACTCTCATGCCGGGATAACCGCTTTTTTCCAAAAGCACATAAACGCTGTCTGCAAGTGAACCCAAATCCTCTGCAACAATCTCAGGGTCACCAAGCTCTGCTTTAAGCTTTTCAAAGAACTCAATTCCGGGGCCGTTGAGCCATTCGCCGTTTACTGCGTCCTCGGCAGGATACGGAATTGCATAGTATGTATCAAAAGCACGGAAGTGGTCTATTCTTGTTATGTCGAAAAGCTCGGTTGCCGCCTTTACACGCTTTATCCACCATTCATAGCCGGTTTCTTTCAGGTAATCCCAGTTATAGAGAGGATTTCCCCAAAGCTGACCTTTAGCTGAAAAATAATCCGGCGGACATCCTGCAACACGCACCGGCTTGCCCTCTTCGTCAAGCCAGAACACATCCGGGTTTGCCCAGGTGTCTGCGCTGTCCATAGCAACATAAATCGGCATATCGCCCAGAATTTTTATTCCCAGATAGTTTACATAGCCTCTGAATTTTTCCCACTGCTGATAAAATTTGAACTGAACAAATTTCCAGAAAAGAATTTTATCTGCGCACTTAACCCTGTATTTTGCCAAAGCCTCAGGCTTTCTGAGACGGATTTCCTCGTCGTCCCATTCTGTCCAAGCCTTGTTTTCAAACTCTGCCTTTACTGCCATGAAAAGTGCGTAGTCCTCAAGCCAGTCCTTGTTCTTCTCGCAGAAGCTTTCATAGGCATCCTTTTCCGGATTGTTTTTGTTTCCGAAAAATCTTGCGCAGGCATCCTCAAGGACAACAAATCTGCACTTGTAAATTCTCTCGTAATCAACATAATTTTCGTGTCCGCCCCAGTTAAAATATTCGATAAGGCTCTTTTTCAAAAGACCCTCTTCCCACAATGCTTCAAGGTCGATAAAGTATGGGTTTCCCGCATAGGCGGAAAAGGACTGGTAAGGTGAGTCGCCGTAGCTTGTTGGGCCTACAGGCAGTATCTGCCAGATTTTCTGTCCGGATTTTTTGAGAAAATCTGCAAAGTTTCTTGCTTCCTTTCCCATTGTTCCTATTCCATAGGGTGACGGCAGAGATGATATAGGCATCAGTATTCCCGCCGCTCTTTTGTTGTTTACAGTTTCCATTTATATCAGCTCCGTTTCGGTTATTGCAAAAAAATATATAATAAAGACTTTTCCCTTTTCAATTTAAAAAATCAGAAAAGGAAAAAATCAAAGCTTGTTAATTTTACCATATAATGAAATAAAATTCAAGTCTTTTTGTATTTTTTCTACAATATAACCAAAATATGCCTATAAAATTATAGCTTTGAAACCTCTTCAAAAGCCAACAGCAAAACCGTTTTTGCCGCAGCTTCCCTTATGTTTTCTCTTCCTGAGGTTTTGAAAAACTCCCCTCTCACCGCAAAAACGCTGTCATTTACACACACACCCATGTATACAAGTCCCACCGGTTTTTCAGGTGTTCCGCCTGTAGGGCCTGCAACTCCTGTTGTGGATATTCCAATCTGCGCCTTTGCAAGGTTTTTCACGCCCTGTGCCATTTGGCAGGCGGTTTCATAGGACACTGCACCGTATTTTTCCAAAACAGAATTTTCAACGCCCAAAACCCTGTTTTTTATCTCGTTGGCGTAGGAGCAAACACCGCACTCAAATATTTCAGAAGCTCCCGAAACCTCGGTTATTTTCTTGGAAACAAGGCCGCCTGTACAGCTTTCCGCTGTTGAGATTTTTATTCCCTTTTGGATGAGTTTTTTTACAAGCTCTGTCTGGATTTCATCCTGTGAAATTCCGTAGGCTCTGCATTTTTCATCAACGTACTGTTCGTTTATTATTCTTTCGGTTTTCATAAAGCCGACCTCCTTTGCTTTTATACATTATACACCTTTTGAGATAAAAGGGAAAGAAAGCTCGGTTGCAATTTACTCTCAATTTTGTTATTATATATGTTAGAATTTTCTAAGAAAAGAGGCAGGTTTTATGCCCAGATTTTTTATAGACCGCCCTGTGGACAGGGAAGAAACAAACATTATAATTGACGGAGAGGACGGACGCCATATTGAGCGTTCTCTGAGAATGGCGGCAGGTGAAGAAATCGCCGTCTGCGACTCCAATGAACAGGAGCATTTCTGCAAAATAACATCAATTCAAAACGGCGTTGTAACTGCGGAAATCCTCTACAGCCAGCCCTGCAAAAACGAAGCTTCAATAAAGGTCACACTTTATCAGGCTCTTACAAAAGGCGACAAAATGGACACCATAATCCAAAAGGCAGTTGAACTTGGAGTTTACAAAATTGTGCCGGTTATTACAAAACGCTGTGTTTCCCGACCCGACCAAAAAAGCCTTATGAAAAAGTGCCGGCGCTGGCAGAAAATCGCCCAGCAGGCGGCAATGCAGTCCCACAGAGGAATTATACCTGAAATCGGCGAACCTCTGGACTTTAAAAAAGCCTTGGAGCAATGCAAAGAAAACAGCAAAAACATATTGTTCTATGAAAAGGGCGGAGAAAAAATTTCCGACTCCGGAATTAAGGACATTGAATCTCTGGGAATTTTCATAGGAAGCGAGGGCGGCTTCGACCCTGAGGAGGTTTCAGAGTTTTTGAAAACAGGTGGAACCACCGCTACCCTTGGAAAAAGAATTTTGCGTGCGGAAACAGCTCCTTTGGCGGCTCTAACAATAATTATGTACGAAACAGGAAATATGGATTGAGAAAGGATTTTTAACATGACAGGAATTATCTGCGCCATGGCTATTGAAGCCGACGGCATTAAAAATATGATGAGCGACATAGAAAAAACAACCGTGGCAAAAATCGAGTTTACAAAGGGAAAAATCCACGGCATGGACGTTGTTGTGGCTGAATGCGGCATAGGCAAGGTAAACGCCGCCATGTCAACCCAGATTATGATTGATTTATACAAGCCCCAGTCCATTGTAAACAGCGGTGTTGCAGGCTCTCTCAGCGAGAAGCTTTCCGTAGGGGACATTGTTATCTCAGACAGGGTCTTACAGCACGACATGGACATAACAGCCCTGGGCGACCCTTTGGGACAGATAAGCTTTAACGATGAACAGCTTATCTACATTCCCTCCGACAAAGACGTGACAAACAGACTTCTTTCCGCCTGCAAAAAGCTTGAAAACACAACTGTTTTAACAGGAGCCATAGCCTCCGGCGACAAGTTTATTTCCGATGTTGAGGAAAGACTTAAAATCGGCAAAACCTTTGAAGCAATGGCATGTGAGATGGAGGGCGCATCCGTCGGACAGGTTTGCTACAGAAACGGAGTTCCTTTCTCAATTCTGAGAAGCATTTCCGACGACCTGAAATCCAACGAGGGAACAGACTACATGGAATTTTGCAAATCCGCCGCAGAAAAATCCATAGCGGTTATTGAAGAATACATATCAAATATTTAATTACATTTGCTAAAAACAACTTTTAGAGGAAAAATAAAAATGATAGAGGCGAGATAAATGGACAAAGTTGTAATACTTGATTCCACTCTCCGTGACGGAGCTCAGGGAGAGGGCATTTCATTTTCATTGCAGGACAAGCTTGCTATAGCCACCGCCCTTGACAATTTGGGAATAGATTACATAGAAGCGGGAAACCCTTTTTCAAATCCCAAGGACATGGAATTTTTTGAAATGGTTAAAACCAAGAAAAAATTTAAACATTCCACCCTTGTGGCATTCGGAAGCACAAGGCGCAAGGACAAAACCGTTGAAGAGGACAAAAACATAAAGGCCCTTTTGGATACCGAAACCTCAGCCGTGGCGGTTTTCGGAAAATCATGGCTTCTCCATGTTACAGAAATCCTTGCTACAGACGGTGAAACCAATCTCAGTATGATATACGACACGGTAAAATATCTCAAAGACAAAGGCAAAGAGGTTTTCTTTGACGCAGAGCATTTCTTCGACGGCTACAAGGACAACAAAGAATACGCCGTAAAGGTTTTGCAGACCGCCTACGATGCAGGCGCAGACGCCCTTGTACTCTGCGACACAAACGGCGGAGCTTTCCCCGATGAAATCTTTGAAATCTGTCAGGAAATGAACAGCCTTTTCCCGGATAAAATAGGAATACACACCCACAACGACAGGGGTATGGCTGTTGCCAACACGGTTATGGCGGTAAAAGCCGGAGCTACCCACGTTCAGGGAACATATTTAGGCTTCGGCGAAAGATGCGGCAACGCAAACCTTTCCACCATAATCCCAAATCTCACCATAAAGCTTAACAAAACCTGCATACCCGAGGGAAAGCTTTCCAAGATTACTCCCTCCGCCAGAAAAATTGCGGAGATATGCAATATAAGTATAAAGAGAAACGAGCCTTATACAGGAACTGCCGCCTTTGCCCACAAGGCAGGTATGCACGCCGACGGAGTTTTGAAGCTTCCCAGAAGCTTTGAGCATATAAGTCCGGAAACCGTGGGAAACACAAGAAAAATTCTCATGAGTGAAATAACCGGACGTGGCGCAGTTTTGCAGGAGATTAAAAAAATAAATCCTCACATAACAAAGGACAGTCCCGAAACTCTCAAGGTTTTGGAAGAGCTTAAAAAGCTTGAGGCTCAGGGCTATCAGTTCGAGGGTGCGGACAGCTCCTTTGAAATGCTTATCCGCCGCTGTCTTGGAGCTTACAAGAACTTTTTCGAGCTTCTCAATTATAAGATTGTAACAGGCAGACCCTGCGAAGAGGGATGTTCAGCCACCGCCACAGTAAAGGTAAAGGTGGGCGACAAAACCCAGCTTATGGCGGCAGAGGGAAACGGCCCTATCAACGCCTTTGATAAGGCTCTGCGTTTCGCCCTTGAGGTATTTTACCCAAGCCTTGTGAAAATGCGGCTTATCGACTACAAGGTTAGAGTTATGGAGAGCAAAAAAGCAACCGCCGCACCGGTAAGAGTTTTGATAACCTCCACCGACGGCAAGCGTATCTGGACAACAATAGGAGTTTCCGGCGACGTTGTGGACGCCTCAAGACTTGCCCTCACCGAGTCAATAGAGTACAAGCTCATAAAAGACACAGTAGACAACGCAGTCACCCTTATTCCGGTAAATGTTTAAAACAAACGCCATGCAGTTTTTATTTCTGCATGGCGTTTATTGTTTTGTTATTCTTTTTTCAAAAGCTTTTTATAAAGCTTATCAATGCAGATAGCTCCGAAAGGTGCTGTTATAAGTATTGCTATTACCGCAAGGGCTAAAACCTGATTTCCGCAGGCAAGACCCATTGAAAGTGGCACTCCGCCGATTGCCGCCTGTACTGTGGCTTTTGGTGTATAAGCCACCATGCAGAAGCCTCTCTCTTTTTTATCAAGCTTTGTTTTAAGCAGACAGCAGAAAACCCCTGCCATTCTGAACATCATGGCGAAAACTACAACGCACACGGACAAAAGTCCCGCAGTAGCCACATAGTTTAAATCAACAGTTGCGCCAACCAGCACAAAGAGCAGAATTTCAGCCGCTACCCACAGCTTGTTGTATTTTGAGGAAAGTCGAACCGCCAGCACATTGTACCATTTATAAAGGGCAACGCCCATGCTCATTATAGCCAAAAGTCCCGATATAGGAACTATTCCCTCAAGTTCATTTTGCAGTTCAATAAGCAAAAAGGAAATACTCAAAAAAATCAAAAGCTTTACCGAATCCCTCATGTGGAACTTTTTGAAAAACCATATAAGGGCAAGTCCGCATACAAGACCCAAAGCCACGCCCAAAAGGATTGATATTGGAATTTGAACAAAGGACACGGGAGAAACCTCTCCGCCGCTTTCTATGGATGTAAAGGCTGTAAACAAAACTATTACGAAAACATCGTCAACGGAAGCGCCTGCCAAAATAAGCTGAGGTATACTTTTTTTCACACCGTAGCCCTCTTCCATTATTCTTAACATTCTGGGAACTACAACCGCCGGAGAAACCGCCGCCAGCACGCTTCCCATTATTGCGGCTTCCGTAACAGAAACCCCAAGCAGCGGTACGGCTATTAAAATTACACCTACAATCTCGAAACATGCAGGCACAAAGCACATCAAAATTGCCGGGCGTCCCACCTTTTTCAAATCCTCAATATTCAGCGAAAGACCTGCTCTGGTGAGAATTACAACCAGCGCCACCTGCCTTAAATCAGCCGATATTCCCATAATTGACGGGTCAAGAAGATTTAAAGCATAGGGACTTAAAATCATTCCGGTTATTATCATGCCCAGCAGTGAGGGAAGCTTCAATTTATTAAAAATACTTCCCATAAGCAGACCCACAAGAAAAATTAACGCCAAACTTCTCAACATAAATTTTTAACTCCTCTCCTTGGAGGACTCTGTCCTCCAAACCTCCTGCCAAAGGGACGGTGGTCCCTTTGGAATCCCTTTACCGCTCCAGGCAAGCTTTCTGCTTTATACATTATTATAAAACAAAAAAAGCCGACAACTTCTGCGTGGAAATTTCGCAGAAGTCATCAGCAATAATTGCGGTTCGGGATTTATCCCGGGGAGAACTTCATTCCCCTTACCTTTTTATAATAACATATTTATTTATAAATTACAAGATAAAACAATTATCTTTCGTCCATTGTCTTGTACTCATGTCTTGGCTGTACATTTTCATAAGCAGGTCTGATAATCTTGCTTGGATTTACCAGTTCTTCAATTCTATGTGCGCTCCAGCCTGTAACTCTTGCGATTGCAAAAAGCGGTGTATAAAGCTTAAGTGGCAGATTGAGCATACTGTAAACAAAGCCGCTGTACAAATCGATATTTGCAGAAACGCCCTTGAATGTATGTCTGCGCTGGGAAATAAGCTTTTCTGCTGCCTTTTCAACATTCTGATAAAGAGCAAACTCATCCTCTTTGCCCTTTTCCTTGGAAAGGCTCTCAACATAACCCTTGAATACCATTGCACGTGGGTCGCTCTTTGTATAGATTGCGTGACCCATACCGTAAACAAGACCGGTTTTGTCAAATGCTTCCTTATCGAGAATTTTTGAAACAAAGGCTTCAACCTCGTCGTAGTCGTGGAAGTCCTTGACATTTTCCTTGATTTCATCAAACATCTGAACAACCTTAACATTTGCGCCGCCGTGCTTAGGGCCTTTAAGTGAACCCAAAGCCGCCGCAATGGCTGAATATGTGTCTGTGCCTGAACTTGTTACAACGTGTGTTGTAAAGGTGGAGTTGTTACCGCCGCCGTGCTCTGCATGAAGTACCAAAGCCATATCAAGAAGCTTTGCTTCAAGCATTGTATAAGAGCTGTCAGGTCTGAGCATGTGGAGAAAGTTTTCCGCAGTTGAAAGATTAGGCTGTGGAGAATGTATGAACAAGCTCTGATTGTCGTGGTAGTAGTTGTATGCCTGATAGCTGTAAACAGACAAAACAGGGAAAAGTGCAATAAGCTGCAAGCACTGTCTTAACACGTTTTCAATAGAAGTGTCGTCGGCTTTAAGGTCATAGGAATAAAGTGTCAAAACCTCTCTTGAAAGGGCATTCATAATATCACGGCTTGGAGCTTTCATGATTATATCTCTTACAAAGCTGTTTGGAAGAGTTCTGTAGTAACCCAAAAGCTCGTTAAACTTTTTAAGCTGTTCCCTGTTTGGAAGCTCACCAAAAAGAAGCAAATAGGTTATTTCTTCAAAGCCAAAATGCTTATCGTTAATAAAGCCGTTTACCAAATCGCTTATATTATAGCCTCTGTAAAAAAGCTGGCCGTCAATAGGAACTCTTTTGCCGTCCACAACTTCAAAGGCGTTAATTTCTGAAATCTCGGTAAGGCCTGTCAAAACACCTTTACCATTTTTATCTCTAAGACCTCTCTTTACATCGTATTTATTGTAAAGCTCAGGGTCAATCTTTCCGTTTTTCTTACAAAGTTCACTGTATTCTAAAATTTCCGGTATTAAATCGCTGTAGCTGTTCTGCACTGCAATCACTCCCATGAATTTGTTTTTACCATTTGTTATTTTACCACCATATGCAGGAATAATCAATATATTTTTCAATTAAAATTAAATATTTTACAAATACTTGAATTTTCTAAGTTTTTAAAAATAAAAATGAATAAATAAACTCAAAATCCTGCATTTACAGTTTTATTTTACCCTAATTTTCCGTTTTTTACCAAAGTTTCCCTCTTTTATGACTTATAAAAAATAAAATATAATCAAAACTTATATTATTTTAAAAAACACAGCTATATTTCTCCGCAATATTGACTAAAAATTAAATAAGTGTTATAATCAAACTGTAATTTTTTGACCAAAGGAGGACATACATATGTTATTGGTTACTACAGATTTTATCCCCGGCGTTCAGTTTGAGGCTTTGGGAATTGTTACGGGAAGCACCGTAAGGGCAAAACACATGGGAAAAGATTTTGTGGCTTCATTTAGAAACATCGTGGGCGGAGAAGTTACAGAATATACCGAGATGATGAGAGAATCAAGAGAAATCGCAACTCAGAGAATGATGGACGACGCCGCAAGAATTGGCGCTGACGCTATAGTAGGCGTAAGATATACAAGCTCTGAAATTATGCAGGGTTCAGCAGAAATAATGGCATACGGAACAGCGGTAAGATACAAATAATTATATTTACAAAGAACGCCGGCAGGAAAACTGCCGGCGAAGTTTTTATTCTGTCTTTTGTCTTTTACCTGCAAACAACATAACACCTATTAAAATAACAGATATTCCGCAGATAAATATCAGCAGCATATTGTTATTATTTTCCTGTCCTGTCTGAGGAGGCGGAGGAGTAGGCTCAAAGCTTTCTCCTTTTGTCTGGGTTTCAACATCCATCACCCAGTCGCCCTCCGCATTTTTATACGGAACAGATACAAGGAAAGAATTTACCAGTCCGTAATCTGCGGAGTCTGTCTGAACAATCAGATATATTCCCATATCCAGATTATCAAATTTAACCACTCCGTTTTTATCGGACTCTGCAGTAATTCCTGCAGCACCGTTTTCCTTTGCAACTGCGCTGAGTTTAGACGCAGCGTTTATATTGTCCTGAGCAGTTTCCAATTTGTTAAAAACCACACCTGAGGACTTAAACTCTTCAGTCAAGGTCCATTCAACAGCATTGCTTCCAAGAGGCACGCCAACCTGATAGCAGGTAAGCTCTACCCCTTCAAAATCTGTACCCAGATCGTTTAAATTCACATGGATACTGCCCTTTTCGCCGGTTGCTGCGGCGCTGACACTTACAAAGGAAACAAGCTGACAGAAAATCAACACAGCTGCAAATATCAACTTTTTAAATTTGAAGTTGCTTTTCATTGTTTCCTCCTTTCCCTTTTACGGCAGGGAAAAAGAAGAATCTTCCCCGCTAAAATCAATACTATTATAGAAATTATAAATATTATTTTAAGCATGCCGCTTATGCCCTCTTCGATATGCTCAGTAGTGCTTTCCGCTTCTTCATCTACAGAGTAAACCCTGTGTCCCGTTACAAGAAGCCTGTGAGAATTAACTCCGTACGGCGTACATGTCACTAAAGTTACCAAATCCTCGCCCTGTTTTATCACAAGACTTTCCGTTTCATGAGGCAATACCGTTTCTATTGAATCAAAGCGATATTCAAGGGTCTCATCCATCACTTTTATATAAAAGTAATCTGCTGTATCAAGCTGGTCAAGGTTTGTGAAAAGCTCCTTTGACGGCAGTCCACTGTGAGAAGACAGGATTGCATGTGTGCTTTCTCCGCCCACCGGCAATGAGCTTCCATAAAGGTGACCCGCTCCGCTTTCCAAAACAGATGCTGATGTGCCGTGATAAATGGGTATATTTACATCTATTTTCGGTATGCTTATATATCCCATTATTCCGTCGCCGCCCGGATTTAAAAGACCGTTATATTCTTCATCAGCTTTATATGCAGTTGAAAAAGCGTCGGTAATTCCGGTTTGACTTTGGGCAAGCCGCTGGTTGTATTCATTTGCCAAAGAGATAATCTCAGCTTTCTCATCTTCCGACATATTTTGTACTATGGATTCGTAATTGTTAATTACCCGGCTTTCGCTTCCTTTATTTACCCATTGACTTACAAAAGGATAGTTTATAATCATAAGCCCCACAAGTACAAACAGAAATAAAATTCTCTTTCTTGTGCTATCCTTCATATTTTTTCCTCCATGAACGGAGTTTAAAGAAAATCATAAGCAAAATAAGGAAAATTATCAAGCCCACAATTACTCCGTAAAAATATTGCCTCATCCATTGGCTTCCGGTTTTTTTCTCTGTTTCCTGAGAAACCGCCTCTGCCTCTTGGTAAGGGATTCTCTCTCCCCTTACCAAAAGTCTGTGAGAATTTACACCATATGGTGTACAGGTTACAAGAGTAACATAATCTTTGTCGTGATAAATTGAAAGTTCTGAAACGTCATCAGGCTCGGTAATCTTTATCCGGTCAACCTGATATGCCAAAACCTCGTCAAGCACATATATGTAGAATATGTCGCCTTCCTCCAATAATTCAAGGTCGGTGAAAAGTTTCTTTCCCGGCAGTCCTGTATGTGCAGACATAACCGTGTGTGTTCCCTCTCCGCCCATCGGCATTGAGGTGTATTCAAGATGACCAACACCGCTTTCCAGAACTTCTGCGCTTGTACCGTGATAAATACTCAGCCTTACATCTATAGCAGGTATGTACAGAAATCCCATAACTCCGTCGCCGTTTAAATTAAGCAGAGAATTATATGGCTCTGCCTGTGCGTTTCTTATTGCGTCAGGGTCAAAAGGGTCGGTAAGCACAACATTGGCATTTAAAAGGCTCTTATTATATTCTACTACTTTTTGTTTTTCTTCTTCTACCGCTCTGTCCCCTTGATTTTCCACATCCGTCACATAATCTGTTATAACCTCGTCCTGACGAAGCTCATAAAGATAATTGCTGACAAACGGATATGCCGCAAGACATATGCCTATGGCGACAACAAAAACGGTAATTGTCACCCTTACGGATTTTTTCATTTAAGGGGATCAGTCCTTTCTGCCAGTATACAGGGAGCGTAAAAACTCCCTGTACCTTTCAATTATTTGCGGATTTTTAATTTATTGTATTCCTTAAATTATGTTCTCTTTTTACGTGTGATAACATAGAAGGTTACGCCGCCGCCGATTACAAGAACACCAAGGATTGCGAATATCCATGCACCCATTCCGCCTGTTGTAGGAAGCTGGAAGCCTGAAGTATTGTTAATTGCAAATGTAACAGCTGTGTTGCCTGCTGTCAAATTTGCAGCTGTACCGTTTACTTTTGAAATATTTGCAAGTACACCTGTGTATTCGCCGTCATTGCCCTTAGCAGGAACAAGATTAACCTTTACAGGTTCTTTAAGAATGTTGTAGCCTTTTGATGTTACAGTTTCTTTCAAATAGAGGTCAACACCTGTAGGAACACCCTTTATGTAGAGCTTGCTGTTTCCGTCAAGCATAAGTTCTGTTGCCTCTCCGGAACCGCTGTATACATAGTTTCCCTTATCGCCTGTAACTACAATACCCTTTGTGCAAGCTTCATCTGTATAGAGCTTAAATCTAACATCTACTGCCAAATCATTTTTCTGAGCATTGTCAAACAGCTTGTTTGCTTCCATACCGAAGATAAATTCTTTTACTTCTTTCCATGTTGTATCAATTTCATGGCTCTGTCCTGCCTGGAATGTAAGCTTAACCTTGTTTGGGTTGCCTGCTTCTCCTACAATAGCCTCAGAATTTACTGTAGCTGTGTAGTAAACATAAACTTCACCGTCACTCATAGCTTTTGCAAGATTTGTAAGCTTTGCAAGACCGTCCGGAGTAAATGTAATGCTGAATGTGCTTCCGCCTTTATATCCTTCTGTGCCAACATCTACGCCCTCTGCTACTGTATAATCTGTTCCAAAAGTATAACTTACATTATTCTTATCTGTGATTACTATGTTAGCATCAGAGAATGTTTCCGGAAGGGTAAGACCCTTGCTTATTGCGTCGGTGATTACATATTTGTCAATATCAATAGCTGTATTATCTTTACTGTCTGTAAGGTCAGGAACCTTTGATATAAATTTAAACTCTACAACATCGTTAACATTTGTTACGTCAGTATCATTGAGAACTTCTCCGTCAGCATATCCAAGTGTTCCGTCATATGAGCGAACAATCTTCTTGTCGATATCAGCTGTACCTGTTACGTTCTTTGCTGTTGCATTGATTTCTGCAAGCCAGCCGTTATTATCTACATCATAGATAGGAGCGGAAACAACGTAAGGAGCCTGCTTTCTTGTGATTGTGATGTATTCCCAGTCAGTAGCATCGGCATTTTTAATCTGTGCCTCTGCAACGCTTGATTCAACTACAAGATAAAGACCATATTTTTGTCCTGTAAAAGTAGCAAGACCGTTATCATTTGTAGTTTTTGTATTATCGTCTGTAATATTGTAGCCCAATTCATCATTATAACCTTCAGGGAATGTCTTCATAAGGGCTTCATTTATTTCTTTGTAGTCCTTAACAAGAACGTATTCTCCTCCGTCCTTTGTTACGGTGTAGTCACCGATAAGTCCTATAGTTTTTGCCAATGAATCTGAAATACCATATGCCATAAGGGTATCAGTTCCATCCTGTACCTGGAAGATATCACCAATCTTCCAAATGCTGAAATCTACTCCTCTTACAGGTGCATTTGTATCTGCCTGTGCAGGATCAGAATTATCAACCTCAACGTACTTGCTGATATTGATTGTTGCGTTAGCCGCTGCTGTTGGCTCTGCACCAATAAGTCCATTGTAATAAGCCAAGTCTGCTATTGTTACATCAGACTCATCCAAAGGTTTTGCGGCTGCGGACGCTGTCATTGAGAAGCATCCTACTGCCAATGCCGCTGTCATAAAGAAAGCAATCAGTTTTTTAAACAGTTTATTTGTCTTCATTTTTTACACCTTTCTTTCTAAAATTTTGTTTTTATTCTATTAAGCAGATGTACTCTAATCTGCATAATATTAAAGCTTTGATTTTGCCTTACGGCGTTTTCTGTCTTCTCTTATTACATAGAAGAATGCTACGAGAATAAGAGCTGATACTCCTAAAATACCCGGATTAAAGAATCCGCTTCCGCCTGTTGTCGGGATTTCAAGGGATGCATTGTTTCCGATTGTGTATGTTATTTCGGCGTAGTAATATAGTCCGTTTATCTCTGTATCATACAACGGATTTTCGCCCTTAGTATCACTTCCAAGCGGCAGATATACTTCTATAGGATTGATAAGCTTGTTATAACCGTCTGCGGAACTAAGCTCTGTAATCTTATAATTCACATTAAGGTCAAGCTTGTCGAATACAGCAACACCGTCAACTCCGTCAGCTCCGGTTACTTTTCTTTCTACTTCTTCCCAGCTTTCAGTTCCTGTGGCTGAATCATTTACCTTTTTCTCCAGGAGGAAAGTAGCTCCGTTAAGCTTTTTATCATTCTCATCAACCTTATTGATTGTTATCTTGCCAAATCGCTTATTGGTAAAAAGTACGTAATCCATATCGGCAGGCTTGCTGTTAGGAATAGTTACCGAGGCGGTATTTCCCTCTGTTTCCGTTCCGTTGTTTACCTTATAGAAAGCTGTATATTTTCCGGAATTTTCGGTTATAGTATAGGTTTTACCCTTCTTCAAACCATAGATTACAATATACTGATTATCGGAAAGTTCAAAGTTTGTTTTTCCCGAAGCAATTACCATCTGACCTTGCTCTGCAAGCTCATCCTGCACCGCAGCTCCGTCACCCTTATTATACTTTTTATAATAAAGATTGATATTGTCCATATCTCCGGAAATTGTGAAAATAAACTTATCATTTACAACAGCTCCGTCAACATACTTTTCAACCACCTTTTCAATCCTAAGCTCTGTAAGCTCATTGGTGATTGAGTATGCATTTTCTTTCGTCGGGTCTGTATTATCCTTATTCAATTCAGTATCACCGTCAGTTGGATATGCATTTTCAGATGTTTCTACTATTCTGTAGATTGTCTGCTTAGCGTCTCCCTCTCCGGTAGTTGCTGAACCCGGCATAACCTTTGGAACAAAGTTCCATACTGCGTGCCATGCTATGTCCTCATAGCAAGCCGGCAGGTCACTTTGGTTAACATCATCAGGCTCACCATTTAAAGTAACCTTTGCAGGGGTCTTAAATGAAGTCCACTGACCGGCTGTATCCTGATACTGAAGCTCAAAGGTAACAGGTGAAATCATATCAATCGGAGTTATTTCTCCGTATGTATCCTCCCAATTCTTTGTGGCTTCAAGCTCAATGGTTATCATATGGTTTGTTACAGATGAGGTATAAAGGTTATTCTCTGCATCAGGCTGAGTATCTTCGTCATAAATAGCCTTATAGATATCTCTGTAGATTTCCTCATTATTTATGACTATGCTGTTGTAAACTTCTCTTGCACAATACTCAAACTCCACAATATCATAACCTGTGTTGCCCTCATTAGGTAAAACACCCAATACCGGAAGATTAGTAACTGTATTGCTCTTGTTATCCTCGCTGTTTTCACCGGTAATTGTTATGGCAGCAGCATTGCTTCCATATTTAAAGTTTTCCCAGGAACTGCTTGGATTGTTCTTGTCTTTATATTGTATATTAAAGACAATCTTCCATCCGTCACCGTTTGGTTCTCTTGTACCATAAATATTCTCGGCGTCATCCACCCAAGTTTTCTCAGCCTTAAGATTTGTTTCGCCATACAGGTTAACAAAAGTGCTTTCCTTTTTGGTATTTCCATCATAGAAGTTAATATATGGGTAAATAGATTTATCCGTTGTAATATCCTGTGTATTTGTATACACTGACCTTAGTCCTGCATCGTGGATATTATTAAGAATTTCTTCACTGGAAACAACAGGTTCAAAAATATTTAATGCAGTTTCCTCATAAATACCATTGATTGTATCCTTAAGAATATATGACTGTGTATCAAGATAAAAACCTATTCTTGAAACGTCTGGATAATCTTTTCCCTTTTTATTATAAAGTTTAAATGTCGGTGTGAATTCCTCATAATAAACGGTAGTATTTGAAGAATTTATAAAGCTGAGTTTACTTTCAATCATATAATATTTGAGATAGTAAACATTGCCGTTATACATAACTGTCACAGGAAGATGTTCAGCATCTATACTGATTGCCGCATTCTTTGCTCCCAAAGTTGCGCCGTTATTTATTGTAACGCTTCTGTTTTCCTGTACGTTGTATGCACTAAGAATATCTTTAAATTCTGAAGAGGTAACAGTTTTCCACAAATCAGGATTATTATACTGTTCAGCATCCGGAGCTGTTCCGTCAGGTTTTGCCTGAACTCCTGCAACATATAATGTTGAATCAAGCTTTATATTATATCCTGTTTTATTTGTTGAATTCTGAAAGTCGCCGATATCTTTTCTCCAGTTCTTCCACATAGTATATGAGGTTTCAACACTGTTTTTAAACAATTTTGAAATTGCATTTCCCATTGTGTTGTAACTATTTGTTCCCTTTGAATATGTGAACTGGACACCATCGGAGCCTATAGCTATGTTGTAGCCATTTAAACCTGTGTCAATCTCAGTTATTTTGTACTTCCACGGCATACTGTTAGGCGCATAAATCTCCAATCCCTCAAGCTGGAACAGCCAATATTTGGATGTTGCAAAATCACCTGTGCCTGTCCAGTCGGCAGAATTTCCGGAGGCTGATATTACTGAAATATCTAAGTTTTTAACCATCTCTATAGATGTGTTATCAATGGTTATATTTTCATTTGCAGGATTATTGCTAATACTGTTTATCTCATTCCAATTATCGGGCATAGTTACTGTAAATGTGCCTATTTTTGTTTCAGAAATAGCGTTTCCCTGTCCTGACTGAGCGTCTGCACTTCTGTATATTTCAAATGTTAGGGTCTTCGGTCTTGAACCGTTTGTATTGTTATTGTCAACCCACTCTTTTCCGAAATACAATGAAGCGTCATCACCTGTGTTGTACACGTTTTTAAATGTAGCCCAGTTTGTAAGATTGCTGTTCGGGCGTGCAGGTGGATCAGGAATAGTTCCATCATCGTTATTCTTTATAGGAATAAGTCCGTCAACCTCTACTATACCGTCTTTATTGTCGTCAGTTACAGTGTATTTTCCGTTTGCATCCTGTGCCAAAAGTCCATTGCCTGCGGTCATATCGTAACCGCCCTGCATAAGCTTATTAGCATTTTCGGCAACTTTATAGGTATAATAGTTTCCGTTCGGCGCATAAATCGGTAGGTCTTTAAATGTTATATCGGCAACTCCATTTACAAAGTCTTTGTAGTCAATTTTCATAACTTGTATGAAATGCGGGTCGGAAACAACATTTCCTTCATCGTTTTTATATGTTCGTGTAAGGGCAAAATAGATTGTCGGCTTTTCCTCGTCGTCATTAAACGGCGTTGTATCAAGCCATTTTCTTACACTTACACTTCCCAGCTGAGGATTATAACCATTTGTTATAGCGTAGTTATTTATTACAGGCTGTTTAAATACAAGGTTAATGTCATTTGCATCTGAACCGTTCAAGCCTATAACCTCTTCACGAAGCCGGTAAACATGAAGCTCACCGTTATCATCATACTTAGGAAGTCTTCCTTGGTCTGCCCCAACAGGTTCAGCCACCAAATTACCTTCACTATCTATGCTATTGGTATTTTCACCATCGTAAGAAATCTTAAAGTTATATTCACCATTAACAATCTGTTTTGACCAGTCTGTTACTGTAAGTGTTGCTATCGGAGTTTCTTGGTTTAAATCTTCGTCATTTCCCGGGTCTGTATCCTCTATAAACTGATAGATAGAAAACTTTACTTCCGGAAGATCTGCCTGCAAAAATCCTGATGGAAGATTTGCCCATATCTTTTTACCGTCTATGGTTACATTTGCGGCAATTTTATTTACGAGCATTCCTCTTTCTTTCAGCAGGTAAACTTTTTCGCCGTTTTCTACATACTCTCTAAGCAATGTTTTATCTTTTTCTGTAGACAGCAGGCCGCCGTATTCGGTACCTATATCACGGTATTCTTCCCAGTTAGGATGTTCCTCATCAATTACCGAATTATCGGAAGGGTCTTCCCAGTACTTATATTCAACCTCAGTATAGTCAAATATTTCTTTATTGATTCTCATTTTCTCTCGGGCATAATAGAAAATTTCATATCCCAAAGAGTCATATTTAGGCATCGAACCGAAGTTACAGGTTGAATAGTTTACATCATTATGGAAACTCCACTTGCTATCCAAATAGATGTTCTCTATTTTTTCAACCACATTACCCTCTTCATCTTTCACATGAACTACTCTGTAAAGATCCAAGTATATGTCAGGGCGTTCGCCGTTTTTATAACGATAAGCATCTTTCCATTCTTTTCTGAAAAAGATTTCTTTGCTTCCTGACAAACCATTAGTAACTGCAACTCCCTGTTTGTCATTTTTATGCTGACCTTCTGAAAGCTCATAGCTTACCTGATAAGAGTTTGAATTATACTCTGTATCTATAATTCCATTAGCTTTTAATTCAGCTAAAGAATAATACTTATCTTTAGCTTCATCATAGACATACTCAGTAACCTGATAACTTACAAGTGTTCCAAACTCATCATATTTTGGAAGATTCCAGAAATAGTATGTGGAGTTTGCTGTTTCTTTTGAAACATCCTGAACTGCTGAAACATAATTGTTGTTGTCATCTTTAATAGGTTCTTTTTCATTTACCATGGTAACTGTATTTTCTTCGTAATCAATATAGCCCTTATCTTCGTATCCGGGAGCAAACTCCAATTTCAAAACAAGCTTGTATCCCAGACCTTTAAGGTCAGATATAAACTTCTTACGTGTCTCGTTAGAAATATATTCATCCTCACCGTCAACCCAGTTTTTCTCAACGGTAATATCTATATTTCCCAGACGTCTGTTGGAAACAGTATAGAAATTAAGATTTTCCAGCTGAACCATCATATATGTAGCTTCATATTTATGATAGTCTGTTTCATATTGTATAAATGGAGAATCCTCGTTTTTTCCATTTTGTATATTGAAAATTGTTTCAATACTTCCTGGGTCCATTGGATTTCCTTCTTGGTCAAAGTAGTCTATCCTAACGTTTCCTACTTGTGTTTCAAGAACAAGTAATTTTTTGTCTTTATACTCCGCATTAAGATTAACCCGCTTCCACCAGTTATCCTGAGCTGTAATCACCTGTTTTGCGATTTCCGTAAAGCTTCCGTCATTTTCCTGGTAGTATATAGTGTAGGTTACATCTTCTCTGTGCTGTGCGTCACCATCGTCTATCCAGCGTTTACGCAGATAAATCTTAAAGCTATCTACAACAGGAGGGCTGTTGGTGATAACTGTGGTTATTATTCCTTTATCATCAGTTGTTGTGGAATAATCTGTATACCAGTTTCCATGTGTTTCCTCAAGAAGAATATAGTCATATGGATGTCCGTCTTTATCATATCTGTCCAGCTCTGTAAAGTGAGCTTTCCAAGGCTCTGTTTCCTGAACATAGCCCGCAAGAAAATGGTTTCCTGTTCCATCTGCAAATATATAAAGCGGTGTAGGTTCTTCATCCACATTTCCGTCGATTTCAAAGTTTCTCTGACTTATGGTTCTTAAAGGATATCTTGTGGAATCGTACCCTGCCCTATAGAGCATAAGTTCAACAGGTGTTCTCTGTTCTATAGGTATTTCATCGCTCCATTCCTTTATTGCGATAACCTCTGTCTTATCTTCAATCTTATTAAGAATAGACGTGTGATACACACCAGCCTCTGTTTTATCTATTGACAACGTGGAATTATAATAAACTTCATATCCATTTTGATTAAGGATAAAACTTCCGTCAGGGTTCAATAGGTTGGTATCATTGTTTTCTCCTTGATATATTTCCTCTTCAACCCATCTGTATTCCAGTTCACGTCCGAAGTTATCATACTTCGACATACTCTGTGAGTAACTTTGTTCAAGATTTTCAGCGATGAAGTTGTCCATTTCATGGGTTATTTCTGTATCAACCCAGTTGTCTTCATCTCCTTGATCTGCATCAACCGGTCTGCACTGAAGTTTTAAAACAACCATTACATCTGTCAATGCGCTCTGGAAAGCGGCTGCGTCCCAAATTTTTTCAACCGATGTCGTTACATTTCCGATAAGTATATTACTTACAGTTCCTCCGTTATAAATACTGTTGTCGAAACCGTCTCTTTCGGTCTGGTCATAAAGAAGAGTATCCTTTATTGTTCCGTCAGGCTGAACGCTTCCGTATACAACCTTATATTTTGATACACCTTCTCCGCTCATATACTCTCTTGTGAAGTATATATAGGGATAACCTTCCTTATCGTATTTAGGCAGATAACCTTCTTTTATTCCTGCAATCGGATTAAACATTTCTTCAAAAGATATTTGCTGTGTATCTTCTGTACTGTTTGCCTCAATAACAAAGGTTGCAGTCTGTTTATCTGTTTTATCTTTTACAGGCGTTGCTGACTGATACAGAGTAGAAAGGTCATCGCCAGGTCTATACGCAACACGCCAAAGCTGGAACTCAAGCCTTGGTCTTGTACTGCTGTCCGCTTCGTCGTGCCATTCTTTAGTTGCGTTATACTCTCTATATCCTGTTCTTGTGAGGATGAGCAAACCGCCTGTATGTACACGTTCTGTATCTGTTCCGAAGTTGGAAACCAAGTCGTTTTCAACTGTTTCCAAAAGATAGTCATCACCTGGAAGAAGGTCTTCTCCGTTGTAAATAAGATGTTCTATCTTTTTAGATTCTTCGCCCTCTTCAGGTCTGTCTATGTAATACAAAATTTCTGAACCGTCAAGATTGTACATAGGAAGATGTTTTACTGTAAAGGTATTTGTTTCCTTAAATGTATTTGTATCGTAATCCCATTCTCCCCAAACAATATCATTTCGACTTGTCAAATCACTTATAGCTGAATGTTCTTCTACAAGCTCTCCCTCTACATAAACATTTGTAACATAGTAGAAGTGGTACAAATCAGCAATAACCTCATCTATACCATACATAGCCTGCTGTCCACGTCTTACTTCAATGTCTATGCTGTAATCCATGGATTTTGAGAAATACCAGCCAAAATTTCCGCCTGAAACAGGCCACTGATCTACAGTATTTTCATTTACATCAACGTAATAATATTGATCTGTGTAGAGCTCTGTATCAAGGGTGTAATCCCATGTAAGTTTTATATTTTCATATGTCTTATCCTCAACAGTAATTTTTGCTGCTGACGGAAGACCTGAACTGGCAACATTAAACACATAATGATTTGTTCCGCCCAAATCTGTAACTGTCACTTTGCTTTTATCAACACCAAGCTCAGCTAAGGTTCTTGTGAACGTTCCTATATGCTCCTCATTGTTCTCTGTATATGTGTATGTAGCGGTAAACTTTACGTTGTTATAAAGCTGTTCCTTTACATCATCCACACCGGGTCTTACATTATTGGAATTATTATTGTCTATCCAATAAATATCCTGTTCTTCAGCCTGTGAGTTATATGCTGTAAATTTAATTAAAACTCCGTTTTCATCAATATCATAATCGTCTGCCAATAAAGATACATCGGAATTATTTTCGGCGTTTGAAACTGCCTGTGAAGATTCCTCTGTAGGTTCTGTCTGAGCTGTTTCCTCTGTTGCAGGCTCTGTAACCTCTTCCGTTGTAATCTCTTCAGTTGTTTCGGCAGTCTCTTCTTCAGTCGGCTCAGGAATCTTTTCCAAAGAAATCTGACCATTTATTTTTGAAATATCATCGATGTTTTCAACTTCCTTTTCAAATGTAATAACCAGATTGCCGTTTTCTAATTTGTACAAAGCAAAAGGCTCTGTGTTGCCTTCAACTAAAAGATAATTTGTAACAACAGATTTCTCAGCTTCAGACTCTTCCGCATTTTCAGCTTCTGCCGGTTCAGCATCGATCTTCTCTGATTTAATCTGCCATTCCTCACCTACAGCAATTACAGCTGTATCTCCTTCCATAGGAGGGAATTTGTCCTTGTTTTCGTTAAATGAAAACTGAACTGTCTTTTCGTTTTCGCCGTTGTCTGTCTGTGACACTGTGAACTGTTCTGTTCTTTCAGACCACTCAACAGTTTGTCTTGCAGGAAGCTGTATTTCCAGACTTCTTACCGTTCCGTCCTCAAGTGTTTGAATATCCCACTTTGACTTTTGTTCCTCAAAGGTCAGAGCTTTTCTCATAAGATTTATCTTTATCATTATTCTTCCGAACAATGACTGGACATTCTCCACCTGCTCGATATAATCGCAGAATACAACCTCAACTACTTGAGATTTTACAGTATATTCTGCAATCTTTTCTCCTTTCACCTCGGTTTTTATATCACCAAAGGATGCTGAGGATTCGCTGTAAATTGCCACCGCTTCCTGTGTATCTTCAGCGGTGAAAATATCTGACGGCAGACTAAAGCTGAATTTATCCCCCGGGTTCACCTTATAGTCACCCTGAGGATTTTCAACCATAAAATCCAAGCTCAGATTATACGCAAGCTCATCCTGAGTTTCCTCCATACCGGCTATAGAGAATACGAGATTGTTATTTCCAGATATATCCTTTACGGCTATGGTTTGCTGTTTGTCACTATTATCCGGCTCATCGACAGCAGCTGCAATACTAAGACTTTCAAAAGCCAAAACAAAGCACAAAAAAGCACTTAAAGCTTTTTTATAGGTTTATATCAAGCAATATCATACAAAAGAATTCAAAAACCCTTCGAGAGATCCCTTTAATTTTTATAATAATATTGTTTTACAATTCTTTTACAAGAGATACTTCCAATTCAAAAAGTTTGTTAAACCATTTTTTTACATTCGCTTTTTTTGCATAATTGAAATATTAAAATATATCAGTAAATTATAGACTTATCAGAATTGATTGTACTAAATAGCAAAAAAACATTTCAAAATTTCTATAAATACACCAAAAAACAATTTTGTATATTAATCAAAAATAAAAAAACGTTTAAAATTCATTGAAATCAATGAATTCTAAACGCTTTTAAATACTATTTTATAAAATTCAATTTACGCTGCTGCAAATTGTTTTGAGGATATATATTCCTCTACGTTTTGTTCAACTACATTAAATGGCACTGAACCGCTTTTTAGGATTGCCTCGTGGAAAGACTTATCGTCAAACTTTGAACCTAACGCCTGTTGTGCGTCCTCTCTCAGCTGGTAAAACTCCAAAAAGCCTATATAATATGGCAGGAATATTCCAGAATTGTATACAAGCTGGTCATACACAGGCTGCAGGGTTTCCGCATCATTTACGGAATATCCCAGCTCTGCTGCCATTTCCTCCAATGTCATGCCGTGATAGTTTACCTGTATATCAAGATATGCTACTGTAAAATAGTCGTACATATTGTAAAGTCTTAAAAAGTTCAGGTCATCATCGGAAATACCCTCAACATCGGAAAGATATTGCAGGCTGTATAATTCAACATATGTCGCATAACCCTCTGTATATCCGGTAAATCCACAGAGAATATTTGCCCATGGACTTAAATTCTCATAGGAATAGGCGGTCTGATACATATGTCCCGGAACACCCTCGTGAGCTATTGTGGTAAAGGTGCTTGCCGAGGACACATCGCTTTGGGAGCTTGTATTTACTCGTATTTTCATAGGTGAAGATTGGTCAAGGGCAGGAATAACAAAGTACGCCGCAACTCCCTCAACCTCCATATCCTCTTCCAGCGGGTCGGCAACATAGTCCGGAAAATCTATTGCAGGGAAATCCTCCTGGTATCTTCCCTTTAAATACTCTATTATTTCTTCATAACTGCTAAAGCCTGTTGTTATATCCTCTCCCAAAGTTGTGGCAAGCTGGGGATTTTCATATATAATCATCTGAAGCTGATACAGAATCTGCTGTCTGAGGCTGTTCAGCTCTCTTACAATATCGTCGATATCCTCGTCCACACTTGTCTGTGAATAAAACAGAGCTTCGTAATATTCCTGACCGTACTCAAGCTCCCAAATACTTCTGGGCTGAACGCTTTCATCTATGCTTTTCATCTCGTCGATTATACTCTGATATGCAGGTATAATGCAGTCGTTGTAAACCTCGGTAATCTCTTTTGTATACTGGTCAAGCTGTTCCTCGGTCAAATCAACCTTTTTAATATTATTAAGCATTCCATGAAGCATGGAGCAATCCTCGCCCTGGTCGATTATATCCTGACAGTAGTCGGTAACCTCCTGGGCGTCTCCAGTCCATTCCTTTCTGCTCACCTGAATTTCTGTGTAATCTATCAGTGAATCAATATAGGCGGGAATGTCCCTTATAATCTCTATTAAATCCTTTATATCCTGTTCCGAACGGAAATCCCATTCTGATAAAACACTGGGCAGCTGGGCATGTATTCCGCTGATTGATTCAAATGCGCAGCCGTAATATCTGAACTCATCCTGGCTGAGCCTTAAAGAAGATTCGATATAAAATTCCAGATAATAATAAATCGCCTGCATATCATCCGACAAGGTTTTCGGATTGTATCTCTTCAGCTCAGATTTCATATATTCAAGTGATTCCTTGCTTTCCTCCCATGTGCTGTCGTCAAAATGAGGGGACAATTCCAAAGGACAAAGGCTTTTATCAACGCCGTAATCCTCCGGATTTTCCATCATAATATGTGTGGTCATATATGAGCTTTCGGCGGATTCCACAGCCATTGTTTCCACCAGCTCTTCAAACTCCTCCTGAGTTCCTTGGTTAAGCAAAACATCTGTAATCATTCCGGTCATACCTATCAGATTGCACCCGGAAAAGCCAAAAGCCATTATCACACAGAGAAGCAGAGCCAAAGCCTTTTTAAAAGCTTCCCCCGAGATTTTTTTCTTCAATAAAATCAACCCTTTCCTTATAATCACGCAATACCTATATAGTTATAAATAATTATATCATCATTTTGCCGAAAAACAACAAAAATCTCAGTCTTACAATAATTATTTAGTAAATCTTCACAGAATATACAGACTAACTTCAAATAAAAAAACAGCGCCGTTTCCGACGCTGCAAATATGTATTAAATTTTAAAATCACAAAAGATAATTGTGCATAAGGGGGCCGCTGCCTTTGCCTAAGTCGAAGTTTACTTTCAAAGCTCCTGTTATGTATTCCTTGGCGCATTTTACGCTTTCTTCAAGGCTTTTTCCTGCGGCAAGGTTACAGGCTATGGCTGAGGAAAGTGTACATCCTGTTCCGTGGGTGTTTGGATTGTCTATTCTCTCACCGGGGAACACATAAAACTTGCCGTCACCATAGAGCAAATCGTCGGCGGTATCCTCAAGGTGTCCGCCTTTAACCAAAACATTTGCCCCTGTCATTTCGTTTATTTTAACAGCTGCATTTTTTATATCCTCGTGGCTCTTTATTTCAAAGCCGCAGAGAGCCTGAGCCTCGTGGAGGTTCGGGGTTATAACTCTGCCCAATGGCAAAAGCTCATTTATAAGCATCTGAGAAGCGTCCTCGGACATCAAACGGCTTCCGCTGGTGGAAATCATAACCGGGTCAACCACAATATTTTCCGCCTTGTACTCTCTAAGCTTATCGGCAATCACCTTTATAATGTCTTTATTTGAAACCATGCCGATTTTCACGCTGTCAGGTCTTATATCGTTGAACACGCAGTCAATCTGCTGGGCTACAAACTCCGGAGTCGCCTCCATAACGCCGTAAACACCTGTGGTATTCTGAGCGGTCAAAGCTGTGATAACGCTCATGGCGTACATTTTATGAACGGTAATTGTCTTTATATCAGCCTGAATACCGGCTCCTCCGCTGCAATCGGAACCGGCGATGGTCAATACTTTTTTAATCATTTTATCAAATCCAATTCATCAAAAGATTTTAAATACAGGTCGGAAAGCTTCACAAGCTCCGGCTGATTTTCATGGGAACAGCTGTCATATACGCAAGCGACTTTAAAACCGGCTTTTTTTGCGGTCTGCGCCGCATGGAGAGCGTCCTCAAAAACCCATGTTGTTTTAATATCGGTTTTGAGAATTTCCAAAGCTTTATAAAAGATTTCCGGACTGTCCTTTCCCGTCTTTATGTCATCGCCGCAAAGAACTGCGCAAAAGCAATCATAAATCCCGTTTCTTTTCAGTGCCGGAACTATAAGCTCTCTGTCGGTGGCGGTTGCCACACACATTCTTATTTTCATATCCGAAAATTTATTTAAAAGCTCTTTTACGCCCGGCTTCATTTCCGCCTGATTTTCATAAAATTCTCTTATTATATCGTTGGTTTCCGAGATAATTCTATCTGTGGACAAATCCAAACCGTAATGAGTTCTGTAATAGTCCGCCGCCTGGGAAACAGTGCAGGTTTTTAGCTTTTGGCTAAGTCCCTCTTCCGGTGTAATTCCCTTTGACATGAGGTATCTTTCCGCCAAGCCTTCCCACACCTTCATGGAATTTAAAAGGGTTCCGTCTACATCGAAAATCGCTCCGGTTATTTCGCTGGGGAAATTCATCCTTTTACCACTTCCGAAACAAGTCTTTTAAGATTTTCTGCGGCTTCCTTTGGGTTTTCCTTGCCGTAAATTGCGGAAACCACCGCCACTCCGTCTATTCCTGTTCCTTTAAGCTGCGAAACATTTTCGGAACTGATTCCGCCTATGGCAACCACCGGAATATCTACCGCTTTGGTTATAGCCTTTAAAATTTCGTGGTCAAGAGGTTTTGCGTCCTCCTTTGTGGAGGTTGAGAAAACTGCTCCAACTCCCAAATAGTCAGCGCCTGCGTTTTGCGCCGCCATTGCCTGTTCCACTGTTCTTGCGGAAACTCCTATTATTTTATCCTTGCCAAGCTTTTCCCTTACCGCTCCGGCTTCCATGTCCTTTTGTCCCACATGAACGCCGTCGGCTCCGCTTTCTATGCAGATTTCCACATTATCATTTATAAGCAGGGGAACTCCGTATTTATGGCAAAGCTCTTTCATCTCTTTGGCTTCTTCCAAAAACTCCTGAAAACTCAGGTGCTTTTCCCTAAGCTGAACCAAAGTAACTCCGCCCTTTAAGCTTTCCTCCACCTGCTGCAACAAAGTTTTTCCGTGGAGGTTTCCCCTGTCGGTGACTCCGTAAAGCAGCATGGTTTCCTTTGATATACTCATTGTGTACCTCCGTATGTAAATAAATAATACGGCTTTATTATATCACAAATTTATTTCTCTGTGCAGAATTCTACCTTTTTTCCATCCAAAATCATGTTGGTGGTTCTTACTGCGCACATTTTACCGCACATTGAGCAGGTATGTCTATCCTTTGGAGGTGTGCTTTCAAAATATTCTCTTGCCTTTTCTCCGTCTATTGCAAGGCTGAACATCTCTTCCCAGTCAACCTTATGTCTTGCGTCTGACATCTTGTTGTCAATATCTCTTGCCCCCGGGATACCCTTTGCGATATCTGCGGCGTGAGCGGCAATTCTGCTTGCCACGATTCCCTCTTTAACGTCGTTGATATCAGGAAGTCTTAAATGCTCAGCAGGTGTTACGTAGCAGAGGAAGTCTGCGCCGTTAGCGGCGGCGATTGCTCCGCCGATTGCTGATGTTATATGGTCATAGCCCGGAGCGATATCTGTAACGAGAGGTCCCAAAACATAGAAAGGAGCGTTATGGCAAATTCTCTTCTGCATAACCATATTGGCTGCAATCTCATTCATTGCCATATGACCTGGGCCTTCAACCATAACCTGAACGTCCTTTTCCCATGCACGCTTTGTAAGATTTCCAAGCTCGATAAGCTCTGCAATCTGTCCTGCGTCGGAGCTGTCGTCGATACAGCCTGGTCTTAAAGCGTCGCCCAAGCTGATTGTAACGTCATATTCACGGAGGATTTCAAGAACATCGTCATAGAACTCATAGAATGGGTTTTCATTTCCTGTCATTTCCATCCATGCAAAAAGCAAAGAGCCGCCACGGGAAACAATATTCATTCTTCTTCCCTCACGCTTGAAAGCCTCAACCGCTCTCTTATTGATACCTGCGTGGATTGTCATAAAGTCAACGCCCTCTTTTGCGTGGGCTTCAACAACCTTCAAAAAGTCCTTTGCTGAAATTTCAAGCAAGTCCTTATCAAGATAACCGATAGCGTCATACATAGGAACAGTTCCTATCATTGCAGGAGATTTCTCAATAAGCTGCTGACGGAAAGTATTTGTCTTACCGTAGTTGCTCAAGTCCATAATAGCCTCAACGCCAAACTTTATAGCCATATCAACCTTCTGCATTTCCACGCTGTAGTCCTTGCAGTCGCCGGAAATACCCAGGTTTACATTGATTTTTGTTTTAAGTCCTGAACCGATTCCCTCCGGCGACAGTGATGTATGGTTGATATTTGCAGGGATTGCAACCTGTCCGCAGGCAACCAGCTTCATAAGCTTATCAACGCCCATATTTTCCTTTGCGGCAACAATCTCCATTTCAGGTGTAACTATCCCCTTTTTAGCCGCTTCCATCTGTGTATAATACTCTCTCATACCATTTCTCCTTTTCTTTTTTAGTTCCGCCTTGCAAAACTTCTGCTTAAAAATAAACACCGTTTCAAGGCGGGCGAGGCTTTTGTTTCCGCCTTGCAAAACTTCTGCTTAAAAATAAACACCGTTTCAAGGCGGGCGAGACCTTTTCCTTATTACTTGGAATGGCTCGCTCTTGGTTGGGTTTTTATTATTCTTTCTAAAAAACAATCCGTCACTTCGTTTGTTATGAAGGATAAAAAAATAAGCGATACCTTTTTGGGGTATCGCTAAAGTTTTTTTGAAAATTCCTACGTTGGCATTACCCAAATCAGGTATACGGGTCGAAGCTTTCACTTCCTCTCAGCCTGCACACAAGCTCCCCGGTTCATCCTATTAAATTTTACAGACAAAGTATAACATCAAAATTATACAGTGTCAACATTTTCCTTTTATCAGCCCTTGCCCGACAAAGCTCTTTCAAGCCAGATATCGGCTATATCTATTGCCGCATAAAGTCCCGGCTTTTCGCTGGATTTTATTATTCTTCTTCTTGGGCTTAAATCCTGGTCGGTGCTTAACAGCTGAACAGAAACCTTTGTTGCGGTTTCAAGACCGTTTATCTCTTCTTTGCTTTTGATTGCAAGTCTTATAACAAAAGGGTCAGCCATACTGCCGTAGTACAACTCGTCACCGCAGCGAACCAATGGCTTACCCTTATAGGTAAAAAACTTCTTTTTAGTCACTGTAAAACCTCCTACTACTTTAAGTTTAGATAGGACTTCACAAGTGCTTCCAGCAAATCATCACGGTCAATTTTACTGATAATGTTTCTCGCATTATTATGAGTTGTAATGTAAGTGGGGTCCTCAGAGAGAATATAACCAACTATCTGATTGATAGGATTATAACCTTTTTCCTTGAGCGCCTCATAAACTATCTTCATAGATGTTTTAATCTGATCGTCTTTTTCATTCTGCAACGAAAATACCATTGTTCTGTCGTGCATGGAAACACCTCCTAACTATGTTATTATACTACAATTATTAACATATTACAATAGTATAAGGTACAAAATTTGATGTGTTTGTGACAATTATGTGAATTTTAATATACAAACTCTTTTAACTGACTTCTATGCTGATTTATAATAAATTTATTTTCTCTTGACATTTATTATATCAAGTATCAAAATAAAAATGATAAAAAATAAAAATTTTTTTGAAAACTTAAAACCTTTTCTCCTTTTGACTTGTCTATATAGTGTAACAACAAAAAATTACAAACAAAAGGAGTAATCAACATGAAAAAAATAATTTTAATTCTTTCCTCTCCTCCGGTCTGCTTTTTTAATGAAAGCAAGCGTTATTATGACAGAGCTTAATGTATTAAAATGGTTTTCCGCCCTTTTGAAAAAAGAGCGTTGTGAAAACAAAACAGACAGAGAAACAAAGGAAAAAATATACGAAAACATCATAAAGAGAGGTAACGAAAATGAATTACACAAAAACAATAACTGACGCCGTAAACGGAAATAAAGAAGCATTGGCGGCTTTATACGAGGACACCCAGAATGACATGTACTACATAGCTCTTAAATACACAAAAAACAAAGAAGACGCTATGGACGTTGTTCAGGACGCATACATCAAAGCATGGCAGTATCTGCCCACATTGAAAGACCCTGAGAGCTTCCGTTCCTGGCTCAGCAGAATAGTCGCCAACACTGCAAAAAATCTTCTTTCAAAGAAAAATCCTACATTATTCTCCCAGATAGAGCCGGAAGACCAGGACGACAGCTTTATTTATGACAGGGAGGACGAAAACAGAGATTACCAGCCTGAGCTTAACTACACAAAAAAAGAAACTCAGGAGCTTGTAAGAGAGATGATAGACAGTCTTTCAGATGAACAGCGCCTGTGTATTCTCATGTTTTACCTTGAGGGTCAGAGCATAAAGGACATTGCTCAGTCCTTTGAAATCCCGGAAAACACCGTAAAGTCCCGATTGAATTACGGAAGAAAAGCATTAAAGAAAAAAGCCGACGAGCTTGAACAGAAGGGCTACAAGCTTTTGGGTATCTCCCCGATTTCTCTGCTTTTGTATTTGCTCCGTCAGGAAAAATTTTTCCCGGAAATCCAGACAGTCGCAAACATTGCAAAAGAAGTCTGCAAAAAGGAAATCTTAAATTCCATAGGAGAAGCCGCAAATCACGTTGGCAAAGGCGTTCAGACAGCAGCAGGAAAATCCGCCGCTGCCGGTGCAAAAACCGCCGCAGGTCACACCTTTATCCACACCGCCCTTGGAAAAACTCTGATAGGTTTGCTTTCAGTGGCTATAGTTGCGGGAGGAGCCACCGTGGCTGTAAAGCTTGCAGGAAACTCAAACAATCAGCCAACGGAAGCCATAACAGAAACTGTAGAAACAACAGAGTCCACCACAGAAACCACTGAACCGACCACAGAAAACACTGAGCCAAAAGATTTTACCGAGGATATGTACCCAACTATGATTGCGGGAAATCTTACAATGGACGAGTTTAAATATATTCTTTCCTATGGTCCTAAGGAAATGAACGACGGTGTTCCCACACAAAGTTATGCAGAGCTTTTGAATTATCTCTGTGAGCCTTCAGGCCGCAACGGAAATTACATTGCCGATTTAGGAAACACCTCCGACTGGAAAGCAATGTATTCCCTCAGCGATGTAAACAGACTGTTCTCTTCATTTACAGACTTTAGATTCACCGCAGACAACGCTTCACAAGCCAACGCATATGTAAGCGGCGACGCAATTATATTTTCCCCTGCCACAGTGGGACATATGATTACTTCCGACATAACATCCGCCAAGTATACCGACGATGAACTTATAATAGATTTCACCTATAACTACACCTCAGGCGGCGGCAGCGGAAGCTACACACTCTACAAGGAAGCTGTTTTAGTTCCAAACAGCGAGGGACTCTATCAGATAACCGATATATACGAGAGAAGCGAAGAAGAGGAACCAACCGAAGCCGAAACATCCCAGACTCAGGACAGCCAATCCTCTCAATCAAGTCAGGACAGCGAGGATGAAGTAAACAAGCTGTATCAGGACACAATAAACAGAGTAAAAGCCAAGGAATCAGGTTTTGCCTTTACAACCTATCCGGACAGCAGTTACAACGGCGAATATTCATACTTCATACGTGACCTTAACAATGACGGAAAGCCGGAGCTTGTTGTGGCGGCAAGAGCTGCGGAAGGTCCTTTTATAGTGTACAATTACAGGGTATACGGCTATGACCACCAGGGCGACACCTACACTCTTAAAACAATCTCAGATGATTTATCCGCTTTAAATCTTTTAATCCCTGAGGACGGCAACGGACTTTTTATTTATAATTTCAGCCGTGGCACAGGAGAGGAGAATTTCCACAGGGCAACAATAGAAAACGGCAGCTTTGTGATTTCCTCTGCTTCGGAATACACCTACACAATGGGAACAGATGCTTCAAATCAGTTCCACAGTTCAAACCCATCCGCTTTTCCGGATTAAAATAATAAGTTAAAACAAAAAGGACTGCAATTCAAAGTGCAGTCCTTTAATTATTTAAAACATATATTTTCCGGCTTCACGGATACAGGCGGCTGTTTTCTCTATGTCCTCATCTGTGTGGGCGTAAGATACAAACATCGCCTCGAACTGGGACGGGGCTATATATATTCCCTTTTCCAGCATAAATGAAAAATATTTTGCGTATTTTTCCGTATCGCTTGAAAGTGCGTCAGTATAGCTTTCAACCTTTTTATCGGTAAAGAAAGGACAAAGGAGAGAACCCACACGGTTCACATTAAAGCCTGAGCCTTTAAAGGCTTTTTCCAAAATCTCTGATTTCTTTTCAAGCTCTGTATATATATTTTTATTCTCTCTGAGAATTTTAAGTGTTTCAATTCCTGCGGTTACGGCGATTGGGTTTCCTGAAAGAGTTCCCGCCTGATACACTTTACCGATCGGAGCCACGTTTTCCATTATATCACGTCTGCCGCCGTACACCGCCAAAGGCATACCGCCGCCGGCGATTTTTCCAAGAGAAGTCAAGTCCGGCTTTACGCCGTAATACTCCTGAGCTCCGCCCAAAGCAAGTCGAAAACCTGTTATAACCTCGTCGAAAATAAGAAGAATACCGTTGTCCTCGGTGAGCTTTCTAAGCTCCTGCAAAAATTCCTTTTTAGGAGGAACAACGCCCATATTTGCCGCAACAGGCTCGATTATCACACAGGCAATTTCTCCCTTGTTGCTCTCTATAAGCTTTTCCACAGAGGAAATATCGTTATATTCTGCAATCAAGGTATCCTTTGTGCAGTTTTCGGGAACACCTGCGCCGGATGGTATTGACTGGGTCAAAAGTCCCGAGCCCGCTTTTACCAGCATACAGTCGGAATGGCCGTGATAACATCCGTTAAACTTGATTACCTTATTTTTTCCTGTAAATCCCCTGGCGGCACGGACAACACTCATAACCGCCTCTGTTCCGGAATTTACCAGGCGCATCATTTCCATTGATGGCATCAATGAAGAAATCAATTTTGCAAGTATTGTTTCCTTTTCGGTGGGAGCGCCGAAAGTAAGTCCGTCCTCGCAGGCTTTCTGCACCGCAGCTATAACCTGAGGGTGGCTGTGACCCAAAATTCCCGGGCCCCATGAACATACAAAATCCACATAGGAATTTCCGTCCACGTCGTATATATAACCTTTCTCTGCTCTTTTTATGAACAGCGGTTCTCTCTTTACCGCCTGATAAGCTCTGACAGGGCTGTTAACTCCGCCGGGCATATATTTTTTTGCCTCTTCAAAAAGACTGTGTGATTTTTCGGTATTCAACTTTTTCACCCTTAATCAATCTTTAAATTTCTTTCTTTAAATTTCTTTCAGCCACTGAACAGCTTCAATGGCGTGATATGTTATTATAATATTTGCGCCTGCACGCTTTATGGCGTAAAGGTTCTCAAGAACAATTCTCTTTTCGTCAATCCAGCCGGAAAGAGCCGCCGCTTTTACCATTGCATATTCTCCGCTTACATTGTAGGCGGCAACAGGAACGTCAAATCTCTGGGAAGCTTCCTTTATAACGTCAAGATAAGCCAAAGCAGGCTTTACCATTACAATGTCTGCGCCCTCTTCTATATCGTTGGAAATCTCTCTCATTGCCTCTTTTACATTGGCAAAATCCATCTGATATGTTTTTCTGTCGCCGAACTTTGGGGCAGAGTGTGCGGCATCTCTGAAAGGTCCGTAATATGCTGAGGCATATTTTGCGCTGTATGCCATAATCGGCACATTTTTAAAGTTGTTATTGTCGAGAACCTTTCTTATATATTCAACTCTTCCGTCCATCATATCTGACGGTGCAACCATATCAGCACCGGCCTGAACGCAGGTGAGAGCCATTTCTGCAAGGTATGGAAGTGTTTCGTCGTTTAAGATTTCGCCTTCGTTGACAATTCCGCAGTGACCGTGGTTTGTATAAGCACAAAGGCAAATATCAGCCACTACCACAATGTCCGGATAATGGTTCTTTATATATTTAATTCCCTTCTGGGCAATTCCGTCCCAGCGGTATGCTTCACTTCCCTTGGAATCCTTATGCACAGGAACGCCGAAAATCATAACTCCGCTTATTCCTGAATTTACAACCTGCTCCATTATTTCGTAAAGTCTGTCAACGGAATAGTTGTACACTCCCGGCATTGAGGGGATTTCCTCTTTTATGCCTCTGCCCTCTGTAACAAAAATAGGATAAATAAGTTCAGAGGGAAGCACTGTTGTTTCTCTAACAAGACTTCTCATTGTGCTGTTCTGTCTTAATCTTCTGTTTCTGTTCATAGCAATTCTCCTTTACAGCTTTAGCTAAGCCTTTACAGCTAAAATTATCCGCTGTAATTATTTTCATATTTCCTATCAAACCCCTGTATTTTTCAATCTGTTTCTTTGTTTCCTCACCTATGCAGATAACCACTGTGTCCTGTGAGAAAAAGCTCTGAGGATTTTTCATTTCCTCAAAAAATATTTTAACTCCGGAACCGCTGGAAAATGTTATTCGGCTGTATTTTTTCTCTGCGCCGTTTTTTTCAAAATTTTCTATGGCGTCCTTGTCAGCGCCGACGCTGTATGTGCTCACATCCGTAAAGTCAAAGCCTTCCTTAGTGAGAATTTCCTCAAGAGACTTTGAACCCTGGGCGCTTCTGAAAGCCACCGCCGATTTAACTCCGCCATTTTTGCGGCAGTCCTCAGCTATGGCCTTTGCAAGTTCTTCTACTGTATATTTTTGGGGAACCACATCGGGAATTAACCCGTAATTTCTAAGCTTTTCGCAGGTTCCGCTTCCCACAGCCGCAATTCTTGTTCCGTATATTTTGCGTACATCAATTTCATATCTTTTCAGCAAATTGAAAAATACATCAACACCATTAGGTGATGTAAAAATAGTA
Source organism: Anaeromassilibacillus sp. An172 (assembly GCF_002160515.1). Lineage (GTDB taxonomy): Bacteria > Bacillota > Clostridia > Oscillospirales > Acutalibacteraceae > Limousia > Limousia pullorum. The sequence continues at coordinate 49,783 of NZ_NFKS01000018.1, forward strand.
TAACATCCATTTTCTACTTTTTCAATTCCCTTTGCAAGCTCTTGTTCGCATGTGGATATATTTATTTTTGACAAAATCAATTTTTCCCCATGCAAGCCCAATTTTTTTAGTTCTTTTGACAGTTTTTCTGTGTGTGTGGCTGTTCCGGTTATCAGTATGTTTTTTGTTTCCTGCTGTTGTTTTTCTCCGGAAAAATCACAGGCGGCTGTATCTCCTATAACAATAACCGCCGGGGATTTCATGTTATTTTCTTTCACATCTTTTTCGGCATTTTTTAAGGTGGTTCTTATAACCCTTTGATTTTTTCTGCATCCGTCGGATATAACCGCCGCCGGGGTATCTTCTGAAAGTCCGCAGGAAACAAGGGTATCTGCGATATATCCTATAAGATTTAATCCCATTAAAACCACCAAGGTTCCCTTTGTACGGGCGTAACCCTCAAGAACCTGTCTGTCCACGGGAGTTCCGTCGGATTTTCTGGCTGTGATAACCATAAAGCTTCTGCTTGTGTCCCTGTGGGTCACAGGTATTCCTGCCCTTTGAGGAACCGCAATGCAGGAGCTTATTCCCGGCACAACCTCATAGGAAATATTCTCCTTTTCCAGAGCCTGAGCCTCTTCGCCCCCTCTTCCAAAAACAAAGGGGTCGCCGCCCTTGAGCCTAACCACTGTTTTACCCTCTAAGGCTTTATTTAAAATTATTCCGTTTATTTTACCCTGCAAAAGGGAAGGTTTTCCGAACCTTTTTCCCACGTATATTTTCTCACAGTCCTTACGGGCGTTTAAAAGTATATCTTCATCAACCAGGCTGTCGTAAATTATCACCTGGGCGTTTTTTATGCAGTCAAGGGCTTTCAGGGTCAGAAGCTCTTCGCCTCCGCAGCCTGCGCCCACAAGATAAACCTTTCCCTGTGGTTTTATTTCTCTCATAGAATTTTCCTCTGCTAAACTTAAATCATATCCCTTATATATTTTTCCGCTGTTGCCTTAAAGCTTTTTTCATCGGTTTCAAAATAACTTCTTTTATCGCCGTACATAACGGAGCAGGAAATTATTCCCTCGTTAAATTTTGCAGACGCACCGATAGATGCACTGCAATCTCCGCCCAACAGCTTCAAAATATATCTTTCACAGTCGAACTCTTTTCTGGTTTTTTCGCACTGAACCGCCTTTATAAGCTCTGATACATCCGAGTTTTTCAAAGCTTCAATTACAATTATTCCCTGACAGGCGGCTGGTATCATTTCTTCCTCGGTAAAGGGTCTGAAATCAAAACGGCTGTCCTTATAAAGCTTTAGACGGTCAAGGCCTGCGGCGGCAAGAATTATTCCGTCGTACTCGCCCCTGTAGAGCTTTTCAAGCCTTGTGTTTATGTTTCCCCTGATAAGCTTAAAGTCGCAGTTTTCAACAAGCTTTGAACACTGCAAGGCTCTTCTTTTGCTTCCTGTTCCTATTGTTTTCAGGTTTTCAAAACCTCTGCCCTTTTTAGTCACCAAAACGTCACGGCGGTCGTCACGGCTTAAAACTCCGGAAATTTCCAAGCCCTCGTAAAGCTCCAAGGGCAAATCCTTTCCGCTGTGTACTGCAAAGTCTATTTCACCTGTTTTAATAAGCCTTTCAATTTCGCTTACAAAAAGTCCCTTGTCGCCTATTTCACCCAAAGGCTTTTCAAGGTTTCTGTCGCCTCTTGTGCTTATTCCCACTGTTTCAAATTCCAGTTCCGGAAATCTGCTTTTCAGTGCGTCTACCGCCATTTCAGTCTGCTTTAACGCCAAAAGGCTTTTTCTTGTGCCGGCTTTAATTACCCTTTTCATCTTCCCCCGCCTATGTATTTCTTCATTATTTTATTTGCAAGCATAACGGATTCTTTGGAGTCGCCCTCCTCATAAACAAGGGCGTTGAAAACCTCTTTTAAAAATTCCGCTCTTATATCGCTGCTGTAAATAAATCTTTTGGCATTTTTTCTCTGGTTATACATGATGTCTATTATGTTATCAAGTCTTTCACCGTCAAGCTCCTGAAACTTTCTTCTAAGGTAAGCGGCGCACAGTGGGCTTTTTCCCTCTGTGGTAAATGCCGCAGTATAGTTTCTGCCCTTTGAAACCGACGGGAAAATAAATGTGCATTTTTTAATATCGTCCACCACATTTACAGGCAGATGTCTTTCAACGCACAAATCGTAAATATGGCTGTTGAGATGGTCGTTATCTGTGGCGGCAATTACAAAACTGCACCCGTCAATATCAGAGTCCATAAAAAGATGATAAACCATCTCTATTTTACTTTTAATTTTATCATCGTAAAAACCATCGCAAAACTTTTTTGAACAAACCTTTATTTTGCAGTCAAAAAGCAACAGTTTTTCTACCTTCCTCAAAGCAACCTCTCCGCCTCCCACAACAAGACACTGCTTGTCGGTAACATCCATAAAAAACGGAAAATAGCTCATATATCCACCTCGTCAAGTTCTTTCATTATTTTTATAAGCTGGGAAAATCCATGGCTGTCCATTTCCTTTTTGGCCTTAAACAAAAGCTTTGCAAGGCTTACAGTCTTTTCCCTGTCGATGTTTTCTCCTGTTCCAAATTCATCGTGAAAAATCATGTCACGGTTCAGCTCGTCCTGATAATTTTTGCAGATTTCCACAGCCCAGTCCACCGCCTGAAGCTTCAGCCTGTTGTTTTCCTCTGCGATTATTTCAAAATCATCTATTGTCACAAGCCTTGTGTTTTTCATCTCCGCCACATTTTCATCTATATCTCTGGGGACGGCTATGTCTATAAAAAGTCTTTTTTTATCGCTTATGTTTTTCTTTTCAATCTCCCTGCGCATCACCGTGTAATGGGGGCTTGATGTGGCACTTACCACTGCATCCGCCCAGTCCATATATTGGTATCTTTCCTCATAAGGCACGCATTTTACACGGCTTTCATCCTTTGGCACAAACCCCAGTTTTTTTCTTAAAGGACATATTATGTATATGTTTGGCTTTGACAAAAGATTATTGAGTATGGCTTTTCCCATTTCTCCGGTTGCGCCTATCAAAAGCACGTTTTTATCTGTCTTTGAAAAATCCTCATAAAAAACGGTTCTTGCGGTAAGTGTCGCAGTGGAAACCGGCGTCTTTGAAAGTGGCGTGTCTGTCTTTATCTTTTTGGAACAGGCGATTGCCTTTTGAAAAACCGAGTTGAGAATAAATCCCGTTGTCCCCGCTTCGTGGGCAAGGCTGTAAGCGTTTTTAACCTGGCCTAAAATTTCATCCTCGCCTATAATCATGGACTCTATTCCACAGGTAACTCTGAAAATATGCTCTATGCTTTTTTTATCGCCGTATATTCTGAAAAATTCCTTTATATCATCCAAGGACACATTGGAAACACGGGAAACCAGCTTTTCCATTTCCAAAACAGAATTTTTATCTCCGCAAAAATAAAATTCCGTTCTGTTGCAGGTGCAGAGCACCAAAGCTTCCTTAACAGAAAAAATACTCCGCATTTGTCGGAGCAACTCTATCTTTTCTTCTTTGCTGTAATTAAATTTTTCTCTTATTTCCGCCGGAGCTGTCTTATGGCTGATGCTTACACAATACAATAAAATCCACACCCAAATCCAATTTAAAATCCGAAATCTTCTGTATTTTTTGATTCGGCTCGATGTTATTCTACATCTTCTTTGTTTATTTTATGATACCATGAAAAGGCATTAAAATCAAATAATATATGTTTATTTTTGTATAAATTCATGTTATAATATAGCCGCAGCACTTTGCATAAATATTTTATTGATAAGGCAGATGAAAATATGCTTGATTTCAGAACAGATACATTTCTTTCCGTATGCAAGCACATGAATTACACAAAAGCCGCCGAAGAATTAAACATAACCCAGCCGGCAGTTTCCCAGCATATAAAATACATAGAGGAATACTACGGCGCAAAGGTTTTCGGCTTTAACGGCAAAAAAATGTATTTAACGGAAGCCGGCGAAATGCTCTACGAAGCCATAAGCACCATGAAGCACAACGACAGCTTTCTTCGTGATTCCATACACAATATAAGAAATCACAATTCTACCCTTTCCTTTGGGGCAACCCTTACCATTGGGGAATATGTTATTCCCGGCAAGCTTGCCGCCTATTTAAAAAAATATCCGGAAACAAAGGTAAACCTCACCATTGCAAACACTGAAAAGCTTCTTTCAATGCTTGACAAGGGTGAAATCGACTTTGCGGTTGTAGAAGGGTATTTCGGAAAAAATCAGTATGAACACATTGTCTGTTCTTTGGAAAATTATACCGCTGTGTGCTGTAAAGACCACCCTTTCGCCGAAACTGAAAAATCCCTTGAGGAGCTTTTCTCCCAGACTCTGATACTCCGTGAAAAAGGCTCAGGCACAAGGGAAATTTTAACAAGAAGCTTAGAGGAAAAAAATTTAGGTATTTACGATTTTAAAAACATTATCGAGCTTAGCAACATAAACGCCGTAAAGACACTTGTTGAAAAGGACTGCGGCATAACCTTTATCTATGAGGCGGCGGTTCAGGAGGAACTCAGAAAGGGAACTCTTAAAAAAATATATGTAAAAGACCTTATAGATAAGCACGAATTTACTTTTATTTGGCGAAAGAATAGTATTTTTTCTGACTATTATAAAACAATTTATGATAATTTAATAAATTCGGTACTTTAAATAGCAATGAATATATGCTATAATACAGGTTGGGTTTAAAACTCACAGGAGGATATCTTACTTTGCGGCAAACAATTCTGTTTTTATAGATAGTTTTAAAAATACAATATTTCGTAAAGATTTTTCAGGAGGTATTCAGCATGATACTGTCAGAGCTGCTTTGCGCAGAAAATTATAAGGTTATACAGGGCAGATTGGATATAGAAATCAGCGATGTTATATACGATTCCAGAAAAGCCACAGAGGGCTGCGCTTTTGTATGCCTTAAAGGCTACAACACCGACGGCCACACCTATGTTGAGTCAGCCATAAAAATGGGAGCTGTTGCAATTATAGCCTGCGACACAGTTGAGGTTCCCGAAAACGTGACCTTGATTATGGTTAAGGACACAAGAAAAACCCTTGCCCTTATGAGCCGTGAGTATTTCGGTCATCCGGATGAAGAGCTTAAAACAGTGGCAGTAACCGGTACAAAGGGCAAAACCACCACAGCCGCCATGATACGCTCTATTCTCGAGTGCGGCGGAATTAAAACCGGTACAATCGGAACTTTGGGAATTATCATAGGCGACAAAATCTACAAGACAAACAACACAACACCTGAGTCATACGAGGTTTATCAGGCAATGAGAAAAATGGTTGAAGCCGGCTGCGGCGCACTTGTTATTGAGGCTTCATCTCTTGGTCTTAAATGGCACAGAGTTGACGGTATACTCTTTGACATAGGCGTTTTCACAAACTTCTCCCACGACCATATAGGAGCCAGCGAGCATAAGGACTTGGAGGAATACTTCTCCTGCAAGGCTCTTCTTTTCAGACAGTGCAAGCACGGCATATTCAACATGGACGACCCAATGTGGAAAAAGATGACCGAACACTGCACCTGCACAGTTGAAACCTTCGGCTTTGACAAGGATGCGGACTTTGTGGCTTCCGACGAAAGCCTTATTGCAAGACCCGGATATATCGGCGTACACTTTGAAGCATCAGGCAAGAAAAATCTTTCCCTTGACGTGGCAATCCCGGGAAAATTCAGCGTTTACAACGCAATCTCCGCAATAGCTGTTTGCAGTCACTTTGACATAGACGACAAGGCAATTATCGACGGACTTAACAGCGTTAAGGTTAAAGGACGTGTAGAGGCTGTTCCGGTTCCTGGAGATTACACACTGCTTATCGACTATGCGCACAACGCTGTTTCCATGGAAAATGTTCTTGAAACTTTGAGAGAATACAAGCCAAACAGAATTGTCACCATGTTCGGAGCAGGCGGAAACCGTCCAAAGGTTCGCCGTTACGAAATGGGAGAGGTTTCCGGACGTCTTTCCGACCTTTCGGTTATCACCGAGGACAATTCACGTTTTGAAAATGTAATGGACATAATCGAGGACATAAAGGTCGGTATCGACAAGACCGACGGAAAATACGTTGTAATTCCCAACCGAGTTGACGCTATAAGATACTGCATGGAAAACGCTCTTCCGGGAGATATTATAGTTCTTGCCGGCAAGGGCCACGAGGACTACCAGGAAATCAAAGGCGTTAAATACCACATGGACGAAAGAGAAATTGTAGCAGAAATTTCCGAGTCCATGAAAAATTACCAGCACGACGGAAAATGCGAATACTGCAAGGACGACGAGGCTGAGGAAGAATAATTTTAACAAATATAAAACGCTCATAAGGAAACAAAATCCTTATGAGCGTTATTTTTTAAGCGTCAAAACATTCGTTTATTATTTTCTTTGACCACTCAAATAATTTTTCAGAAATCTCTTTAAATTCCTTTTCGTCAATATGACAATTCTCTCGGAGCAGGATAAATTCTCCGATTATATCCGCATCCTCCGGCTTTACCAGCTTGTAAAGCTCTGATTTTCTCTTTATGTACTGTCCTGTTTCCGCAAAATACTTCGCCTGTATCACAAACATGGCTGTTTTGCAGATTGAAACAAGCAGTCTGCTGTCCTTTTCGTGGAGCATATTGTGGACGCACATGTGGTAAACATTGCATGCGCCTATGAGAATACTTCTCTTCACGTCCTCTTCGGAAATAAGCTTTAAAAGGTAATCAATGTTTCCGTAGTAAGAGACAGTGTCGTTATAAAACTGGAAAAGCTCTGATTTTTCCCACTTAATAAGCTCCTCTTTTCCCGACATAAAACCGCAGACCTTTTGTCTTTGTGGCATGTCTGATACTATCATATCGTAGGTTTTTATGTCGTTGGCGGAAAGCTGGTCTAAAATAACCACCACGTCAATATCGCTTTCCGCAGTTTCCTCGTGTCTGCCGTAGCTTCCCTGCAAACCAACAAATTCCAGTCTGTTTCCAAAAATTCCTATGAGCCTGTCCGTAAGCTCTTTCATCCAACAATCAATATGGAACATAATCTCACTCTCCCTTTGCTCCTAATCACTTGAAACACAGTGCATGTGGCTGTCGGCTTCATTCCATTTCACCGCATAGCCGGCGCCATGGGAACAGAAAACCGAATCCGCCGTATTTTCCGTATCTCTGTCCGAATTATATCCTATTTTTTCCACTACTTCCTCAGTGTTGTGACATTCTTTGTAACCGCAAAATCTCAGGGAAATCACCGCCCTGCCGGAGGTAAAGGACATAAGCTCCTTGGGATAGCTTCTGAAAGACTCCACAGGTGCTTCACCCTTTATTATAACATTGTTTCCCTCTGTTTCAGGTGGCAGAAAGCTTCCGTACATTCTTTGAATATCGGACATTATTCTTCCTGTAAATCCGCTGTCCGCCTCTATCTCAAAGCTGTACCATGGCTCTAACAGAACGCTTTCCGCCTTCCTCAATCCCTGACGTATTGCCCTGTATACGGCTTCCCTGAAATCTCCGCCCTCTGTATGCTTGAGATGGGTTCTTCCCGTAAGCAGGACAAATTCTATATCTGTTATGGGCGAGCCTGTAAGCACGCCCTTATGAACTTTTTCAAAAACATGGGTTCTAACCAAATTCTGAAAGCTTTTTTCCAAAACCTCCAGAGAACACTGGGAGGAAAAGGAAATTCCACTTCCCCTCTCTGTTGGCACAAGCCTTAAATGAACCTCCGCATAGTGGCGCAAAGGCTCGAAATGACCTCTTCCTACCACCGGATTTTTAATGGTTTCAAGGTATAGAATTTTACATTCCCCGAAATACACATCTATATTAAATCTCTGTTTTAAAACAAACTTTAAAACCTCAAGCTGAATTTCTCCCATAACCCTTACGGTTATCTGCCGGGTGCTTTCCTCACGGAGAGCCATAAGCATAGGCTCTTCCGCCTGCAAAATATTCAGATACCCCATCATGGTTTTATCGCTGCATTTTGACTTATCAAACTCAAGCCCTGCGCTTAGCATTGGGTAAAATTCGTAAGGACTTTTTGTAACTTTGCCCTTTTCTATCTCGTCTCCGCATACAAGCTCCCCAGGCCCCGTCACAGCATAAAGACCTCCGCAAACAGCCTTTGAAGCGGGAATAAGCTTTTCACCGTGACAAATGTACATCTCGTTTATTTTAACGCCCGGAATAATCTCCTCTTTTACCTTAATACTTCCGGAGCGTATTTTGAGATATGTCATTCTTGTGCCTTTTCCGTCATATCTTACCTTATAGACGGAAGCGGAAAAGTCCTCATTTTCTTTATTATTTCCCAAAGCGAATGTTTCCAATGCTTTTATAAAACAGTCAATTCCTATATCCTGCAAAGCCGAACCCACAAAGCATGGGAAAACCTTTCTTTCCTTTATCATCTGTGCGGTTCGCTTTAAAACAAGCTCCTCTGTACATGAGTCGGAAAAATAATTTTCCAGAAGAACCTCGTCCCTTTGGGCAAGCTCTTCCAAAAGGCTTTTGTTTTCCACAATGTTTTCACAGCTGTCAAACAAAACCGCATTTTCTGAAAACTTTCTTTTTATATGATTTAAAACCCTTTCCGGCTCTGCTCCGTTTCTGTCGCTTTTATTGAGAAAAATAAACACCGGTATTTTATGTTTATCGAGAAGCTTCCACAGAGTTTCCGTGTGACTTTGAATACCCTCCACACAGCTTATAATGAGGACGGCATAATTCATCACCTTTACCCCTCGTTCTGTTTCCGAAACAAAGTCGGTATGTCCCGGGGTATCCAAAAGGAAAAAGGTCTTTTCCCCAAGTTCAAAACAGGCTTCCTGGGAAAAAACCGTTATGCCTCTCGCCCTTTCTATTTCATGGCTGTCAAGAAAAGTGTCCCTGTGGTCAACTCTGCCGGCTTTTCTTATGCTTCCGCTGTGATATAAAAGCCTTTCGGCAAATGTAGTTTTTCCGGCGTCAACATGAGCCAGCAGTCCTAAAGTAACATTCATCTTCCGCACCCTTTCATAGTTTAAGTATAGAACAAAAAAACGAAATAATCAAGCGTTTCTGCTATTAAAACTTTTTAAGCCCTGCGGAAAGATAAATCCATAAGTTTTCTAAAACATTAAACTGCCTTTTTACTTTAAGTTTCCATAATTTTTATTGACACCTCAGCTGTTTAGTGATATATTTATTATGAAATACACAAAAGTATATGAACATCCATATGTTTCATAGTGTATTTTACATATTTACGAGCAGGGGGTTTTATAATGAACAATAACAAACTGAATATGTCAGTGCTGGCTTTGGGATGCGGCGTTCTGTCCATTGTTATCGGACTTATGGGCGGATTTTCTGCCTCAATGTGCACAATGTTTACAGCTGCCAATACTTGCGCCAGCGGTGCTTTCGGTATTATTATGCAGCTTGTGGGTATTGCAGCAGGCGTTGTAGGCGTATTTATCTCTTTGACAGAGCAGAAAACAGCAGCTGTTACAGGCAACACCTCAAACTTGGCTGCCGCCGCAATGGTTGTAAGCATCATCGGCATAGCTGTTTCCTTTATCGGAACAGTTTGCATCGGCATCTGCGCATGCAGAGTTAACTCAGCAATGAGCGGACTTTACAGCCTTTCAAGCTATTTGTAATTTTAATTTTTAAAGAATTAAGAGGTACTATGCAGAAATGTATAGTACCTTGATTTTTCAGGAGTTTTTATGTTCCCTTACTTTACTATTTTCGGAAATCAAATTTCCATGTATTCCGTTTCCGCATTGGCAGGGCTTCTGCTTTCCGGTTTTATAGCCTGCAAGCTTTCAAAAAGGCGGAACATCCTCTATGTGGACACAATAATATTTATGCTTTTTTCCTTTATCGGCGTCTACTTCGGGGGAATTATTCTTTATGCAATAACCCAATGGCAGTATATTTCAGCCCTTTTCAGAAACTTTTCCGCAATTATAAACGACGGAATGTTAATTCCGTTTCTTATACAGATTTTCGGCGGTTCTGTATTTTACGGCGGCCTTTTGGGAGGAATCGGCGCAGGAGTTTTGTACCTTAAAGTCACAAAACAAAGTCTGGGTGATTTTTCAGACCTTGCGGCTTTGGTTGCTCCAATGTTTCACGCCTTTGGCAGAATAGGATGTTTTCTGGGCGGCTGCTGTTACGGTATAGAGTGCGACTTTGGCTTTGTATATGAAAACGCCCTTGTGGAAAGCGCAAACGGCGTAAGAAGATTTCCCGTCCAGCTTGTGGAATCGGGATTTGAATTTTTGCTTTTCACCCTTATTCTTTTTATGTTTATAAAGGGCATACAAAAGCACAGACTTTTCCTTTGGTATCTGTTTGTCTACTCCATAGGCAGATTTATTTTAGAATTTTTCCGAGGCGACGAGTACAGAGGATTTGTGGGTTTTCTCTCCACCTCTCAGTTTATAAGCGTTTTCATTTTCACAGTTTCCCTGATTTTGCTTATCAGGACAAATATAAAACATAAAAAACAGATTTTAAACGAATAACAACAAACGCCCTGCTTTAACCGGCAGGGCGTTTCAGCCTGTCGAAAAACCCTGAATTTCTATCTGAAATTCAGGGTTTTTGCGTTTATCAAGCAACCAACACTTTGATAAAAAAGAAGGAGGAATTGGGGTTTAGCCTATTCCATCTATGTA
>NZ_NFKS01000019.1 GCF_002160515.1 Anaeromassilibacillus sp. An172
GTGTAAGTGCCGTGAGGCATTCAGCTTGGCAGTACTAATAGGTCGAGGGCTTGACCATAAGTCCTTTGGATTTGTCTGTATACTCTTTATTCAGTTTTCAGGGTGTTAAACCCTTTTACATACACCGTCTTCTTAGATGGTGTTATTTTTTTGTCCGACGGGGTAAGGCTCATTTTGAAATTAGCTCCCGTTTTCCGTCGGGCGAGACCTTTATTTTATATCCGCTTTTTTTATATCCGCCTTGCAAGACTTCGACTTAGAAATAGTCATCGTTTCAAGGCGGGCGAGACCTTCTGTTTAGTCTTTGGAATGGCTCGCTCTCGGTTGGGTTTGTTTTTTATTTTTATATTTTAAACAATTAGATTTGAAATGATATAGGCTTTGATTTTAAATTATAATTTTACAGCTGTGGTTATTGTCTTAACTACAGTTGTTTTTATTTTATATAGTATACAATTATATATAAGCCCTGCGACAAAGATTAAATCTTTATATTTTGTTAATTTTAAAAAAGTTTTCATATAGATTACATATTATTCCCTTTTTTCATTATTCCTATTGCTATTATTATTGTATTTTTCCACATAGTATTTTACAGTTTTGTATAAGTCTATGAAAATGTTTTAAGGTGTGGAATTTGGCACATTTTGAGGTTTTTGTGCATTGCAGTATTTTAAAATTCGTGTTAAAATGGTACAAATGAGAGAATTAAGTAATTGTTTTTATTTTGTTGTGTTATGTTTGGAGTGATAATGTGAGATTAGGATTGGATGTAGGTTCCACCACCGTTAAGTGTGTAGTGCTTGATGACGATAATAAAATCATTTACAGTGTTTACGAGAGGCATCTTTCTAAAATAACACAAAAGATTTCTGAAATTTTGGAAAATGTCAAAGCGGCAGTACCTGGAGTTGAAAACGCTCTTTTTGCTATTTCAGGAAGCGCAGGTATGGGAATTGCCCAGAGCTGTGACGTGGATTTTATCCAGGAAGTTTACGCAACACGAGTTGCCGCAAATACATTTTTGCCCGGTACAGACGTTATAATTGAGCTGGGCGGCGAGGACGCAAAAATTTTGTTCCTTGAGGGCGGAATGGAAGTCCGCATGAACGGTACCTGTGCCGGCGGTACAGGCGCATTTATTGACCAGATGGCAACACTTTTGAACGTGCCCCTGGAGGAATTAAACGGACTTGCAGCACAGCATGAGAAAACATATACAATAGCCTCACGCTGCGGCGTTTTTGCAAAGACAGATATACAGCCCCTTTTGAACCAGGGTGCAAGAAAAAGCGATATTGCAGAGAGTATTTTCTGCGCAGTTGTAAACCAGACTGTTGCAGGCTTGGCTCAGGGACGTGAAATTACCGGCAATGTGGTATATCTCGGCGGCCCGCTGACCTTTATGTCAAGACTTAGAGCCAGATTTGACATGGTTTTGAATACAAAAGGCACATGTCCTGAAAATTCACTTTATTATGTAGCCTGCGGTGCGGCTCTCTGTGCTGATAAGGCCATTGATTTTGACGGACTTATAAATCAGATTAAGATCTACAGAGGAAGCGGAAACTTTGCTTTTAACCCTCCTTTGTTTGCAAACCAAAAGGAATACGACGACTTTATTGCCCGTCACAACAAGGCGGATGTAAAGCGTGGTGAGCTTAAAGGCTATAAGAAAAAGACATATATAGGTATGGACGCAGGTTCAACAACAGTTAAGGCTGTTGTTTTGGGCGAGGATATGGAGCTTCTACACTCCTGTTACCTTGGAAACAGTGGTAACCCTGTTCCTATTATAAAGAGCTTTTTGGAAAGCCTTTACGAGATTAACCCTGATATAAATATCGCCGCCGCAGCTGTTACAGGATACGGCGAAGAGATTATAAAGAATGCATTTAACGTGGATTACGGCATTGTTGAAACCGTTGCCCACTTTACCGCCGCACGCTCCTTTATGCCTGACGTTCAGTTCGTTATTGATATCGGCGGACAGGATATCAAATGCTTTAAGGTACACAACGGCGCAATAGATAATATTTTCCTTAACGAGGCATGTTCCTCAGGCTGCGGAAGCTTCTTGCAGACCTTTGCCAACGCTTTGGGCTATTCCATTGAGGAATTTTCAAAGCTGGGACTTTTTGCAAAACACCCTGTTGACCTGGGTTCACGCTGCACCGTGTTTATGAACTCCTCAGTTAAGCAGGCGCAGAAAGACGGCGCAACTATTGAGGATATCTCCGCCGGACTTTCTTTGAGCGTTGTTAAAAACGCACTTTATAAGGTAATAAGAGCTTCAGGCCCTGACGAGCTGGGAAGACGTGTTGTTGTTCAGGGAGGAACCTTCCTCAACGACGCAGTGCTCCGTGCTTTTGAGCAGGAAATGAAGGTTGACGTTGTGCGCCCCTCTATCTCAGGACTTATGGGTGCATACGGCGCTGCTCTTTACGCAATGGAAAAGAGCAAAAAGAAAGGCGTTGAAAAAAGCTCTATAATTTCTCAGGAGGGACTTAAAAACTTCGTCCATGAGATTTCAGTTATAAACTGCGGTCTTTGTCAGAACAACTGCCGCCTTACTGTCAATAAATTTGCAGACGGCAGAAAGTTTATCGGCGGCAACCGCTGCGAAAGACCTATTACAAAGAAAAAACCAAGTCAGAGCCTGAATATTTATGAATACAAACTGAAGCTTTTAGGCGAGTATCAGCCTGTAAGCGGTTATAGAGGAAAAATAGGCTTGCCAATGGGACTTAATATCTACGAACTTCTTCCGTTCTGGCATAAATTCTTCACAACTTTGGGATTTGAGGTTGTTCATTCACCTTATTCATCCCGTGAGATTTACGCCTTAGGACAGCAGACCATCCCATCAGATACGGTATGTTTCCCGGCAAAGCTTATGCACGGCCATGTTCAGTGGCTTATCAACAACGGCTGTGACACTATTTTCTACCCATGTCTTTCCTACAATGTGGACGAGGGACTGGGAGATAACCATTACAACTGCCCTGTTGTTGCCTATTACCCTGAGGTTATCAAAAACAACATGAAGGATGTTAAAAAGATAACCTTTATCAACGATTATCTGGGAATACACAGAAAGAAAGATTTTTATAAAAAGGCTTATGAGGCACTCTGCAAGCACTTTAACGGAATTTCTTTGAAAGAAGTAAAGAAAGCCGCTGAAGCCGCCTACGAGGAGTACGACAATTACCTTAAAAAGGTAAGAGCAAAGGGCGAAGAGATAATCGAGATTGCCGAAAAGGAAAACAGACATATTATTGTCCTTGCAGGCAGACCTTATCACGTTGACCCTGAGATTAACCACGGTATAGATAAGCTTATTGCAGGCTTTGGCTGTGCAATTATAAGTGAGGACGTGGTTTCCTGCCGTGTTGAAAAATTCCCGACCACAGTTTTGAACCAGTGGACATATCATTCAAGAATGTATGCCGCCGCAAAATATGTGGGAACAAGAAAGGATATGGACTTGGTACAGCTTGTATCCTTCGGATGCGGTGTTGACGCTATCACAACCGACGAGGTAAGAGAAATCCTCGAGCAGGCAGGCAAGATTTATACCCAGATTAAAATAGACGAGATTACAAACCTTGGCGCAGTTAAGATAAGACTTAGAAGTCTGCTTGCCGCTATAGGCAGAGAGTAATAATAAGTTGTGGGAGGAGAAAGGATATATGGCAGAACTTAAATATGATAAAACCGGCCGTCTTATTTTTACAAAGGAAATGAAGTCGGAATACACCATCCTCATTCCCATGATGGCGCCGATTCATTTTAATATAATCAAAAACGTGTTTATCCATTACGGATATAAATGTGTGCTTCTGGATACAGACGGCCCTGAAATAGCTCAGACAGGACTTAAATATGTTCACAACGACACATGTTATCCGGCTTTGCTGGTAATCGGACAGTTTATCCACGCTTTGCAGAGCGGAAAATACGATGTTAATAAAACCGCCCTTATGATTACCCAGACAGGCGGCGGATGCAGAGCCTCAAACTACATACATCTTCTTAGAAAAGCTCTTAAAAAAGCAGGTCTTGAGCAGGTTCCTGTAATTTCTCTTAACCTTTCAGGTCTTGAGAAAAACGAGGGATTTTCAATAACTCTTCCGATGATAAGAAGAATTGTAGCAGGACTTGTTTACGGCGACGTGCTTATGCTCCTTGACAATCAGGTAAAGCCATACGAGGTAAACAAGGGCGACAGCGCAGCTTTGGTTCAGAAATGGACGGATATTTTGACAAAGCAGTTTGCTAAGGGCGACGGCTACAGAAGAAAAGAGATTTCTAAAAACCTCGATGAGATTTCCTGTGATTTTTCAAAGGTAAAAATCAATAAGGTTCCGAAAATCAAGGTAGGCGTTGTAGGTGAGATTTACGTTAAGTACGCAAGACTTGGAAACAACGACCTTGAGAAATTCCTTTATGATATGGGCTGTGAGGTATGCCTGCCGGGAATTATGGGCTTTGCGCTCTTTAAGGTTGATAACCGTCTTGAGGATATAAAGCTTTACGGCGGAAGTAAAATTAAATACAGCGTTGTAAAAATGCTCATGGATTACCTTGAGGAAATGGAAGGCTACATGGTTGAAAGCACCGCTAAATACGGATTTTTGCCGCCATCAAGATACAAGCACACAAAGGAGCTTGTTAAGGACGTTATCGGTTACGGAAGCAAGATGGGCGAGGGCTGGCTTTTGACAGCGGAAATGCTTGAGCTTGCTGAAACCGGATATGAAAATATCGTATGTACCCAGCCTTTCGGATGTCTGCCTAACCATATAAACGGCAAGGGCATGATAAGAAAGATAAAGAGCATAAACGAAAAGGCAAACATTGTTGCGATCGACTATGACCCGGGCGCACCGAGAGTAAACCAGGAAAACAGAATTAAGCTTATGCTGGCTGTTGCAAAGGAAGAGCTTGAAAAATCCACAGGCAAAAAAGCCGCAGGTCCTGTTTTAAAGGCAAAGCCAAAGGAAAAAGCAAAAGTATAATTGAATATAAAATAAAAAAATATTTTAAAATGAACGGGTTTATGGTATAATAAACCCGTCATTTTTCTGTACGACGTGAAAATTTTTGTTTTGATGATTAAATTTATCTATGCGTCGGGACAAAAATATAATGAAAATTATTAAAATGAATAATTAAGAATGAATAATTAAAAGTATAATGAGAGCGAGCCACTCCAAAGATTGCGGAAGAGGTTTCGCCCGACCTGTGCAGGCGGTAGTTTTTAAAATAAAGTTTTGCAGGTCGGAGCTAAAAGAAAAAGTTAAATTAGAGCGAGCCACTCCAAAGACTTAGGAAAAGGTCTCGCCCGCCATGTGCAGAACTTTACCGTCATATGGAAGTGAGGCATGGCGGATATAAAAAACAGGAGGAATGGTATGGGATTTCAGCAGGATAGAATCAGAAATTTCAGTATTATAGCGCATATAGACCACGGTAAATCAACCCTTGCAGATAGAATTTTGGAGCAGACAAAGTCTGTTTCTCTCCGTGAAATGGAGGACCAGATTCTTGATGATATGGAACTGGAAAGGGAAAGAGGAATTACCATAAAAGCCCATGCGGTTACACTTGTCTATAACGCAGACGACGGAAACGACTATCTTTTTAACCTTATAGACACTCCGGGACACGTTGACTTTAACTACGAGGTTTCCCGTTCATTGGCAGCCTGCGAGGGTGCAGTGCTGGTTGTTGACGCTTCTCAGGGAATTGAGGCACAGACTTTGGCTAACACTTATCTTGCAGTTGACAGCGGACTTGAGATTGTTCCGGTTGTAAATAAGATAGATTTGCCAAGTGCCGATCCGGATAAGGTTATAAAGGAAATCGAGGATGTTATCGGTATTCCGGCTGAGGATGCGCCCAGAATTTCCGCAAAAGCAGGAATAAACATTCACGACGTTATGGAAAAAATCGTTTCAGACGTTCCGGCTCCTACAGGAGATATAAACGCTCCTTTGCGTGCTTTGATTTTCGACAGCTACTACGACAGCTATAAGGGCGTTATTATATATGTTAGAATTAAAGAGGGACAGATTCACCCGGGCGATGAGTTTAAGCTTATGGCTACAGGCTCAGTGTTCAATGTGGTGGAGTGCGGCTTTATGCGTGCCACAACCCTTGACCCTACAGACGGACTTTATGCCGGCGAGGTAGGCTATATTGCCGCTTCAATTAAATCCTTGCAGGATGCAAAGGTTGGCGATACAGTTACATTGACCTCAAACCCTGCACCGGAGCCTTTGCCCGGTTACCGTGAAGCCCAGTCAATGGTGTTCTGCGGTATTTATCCTGCCGACGGTGCAAAGTACGGGGATTTGAGAGACGCTCTTGATAAATTGAAATTAAACGACGCTTCCCTGACCTTTGAGCCGGAAACTTCCGTTGCTTTGGGATTTGGTTTCAGATGCGGATTTTTGGGACTTCTCCACATGGAGATAATCCAGGAAAGACTGGAAAGAGAATACAACCTTGACCTTATCACAACAGCTCCGAGCGTTATTTACAGAATAACAAAAACCGACGGAACTGTTGAAATGATAGACAACCCCACAAACTATCCCGACCCATCATTGGTTATGAAAGCCGAAGAGCCTATGACCAACGCCCATATCTATTCACCTACGGAATATGTTGGAAATATTATGGAGCTTTGTCAGGACAGACGAGGAATTTTCAAGGATATGACATATATCGACTCAGACCGTGTTGATATTCATTACGAACTTCCTTTGGCTGAAATTATTTACGACTTTTTTGATACGCTTAAATCCCGCACAAGGGGTTACGCTTCTTTCGACTATGAATTGAAGGATTACATGGAAAGCAAGCTGGTAAAGCTTGATATAATGCTCAACGGAGAAGTGGTTGACGCACTTTCCTTTATTATCCATGCGGACAAAGCATATTCAAGAGCAAGAAAGATGGCGGAAAAGCTCAAGGAGAAAATCCCACGCCAGCTTTTTGAAATTCCGATTCAGGCATGTATCGGCGGAAAGATTATTGCCCGTGAAACAGTAAAGGCACTTAGAAAAGACGTTCTTGCCAAGTGCTACGGCGGCGATATTACCCGAAAGAAGAAGCTTCTTGAAAAGCAGAAAGAGGGTAAAAAGCGTATGCGCCAGCTTGGAACAGTTGAAGTTCCGCAAGACGCATTTATGGCAGTCCTCAAACTTGACACAGATTGATTTTATATCCGCCTTGCAAGGGTTTAATTTAAAAATAAACATCGTTACAAGGCGGGCGAGTTTTTTATATCCGACCTGCATGGGTTTACCGAAAAAATTGGCATCATCACAGGTCGGGCGAAACCTTCCGCTGTTTCCTTTGGAATGGCTCGCTCACATGTAAGATTACATGTAAATTGAATTTAAAAATTATTTATCAAAACACCATGGTTCAAAATTTAAAGAAACCATGGTGTTTTTTGTGTTCAGCAGTAAGATTTACAGTGGCAATAAAATAATTCAAAAGAGATTTTTTATGATCGAAAATAAAATATATCATTTTTAAAAATAATAGATATATTACTGTGATTATTCAAAAAAATCAGTGGAGAAATCCTGTAAAATTAAAATTTGTGTCAATCCCGAGGAAAATTCTGTATTCATCACCTGGGATGAAAGCAGTTTTGAAAACAGAATAGAGGGCGCATATGTTGTGGTTTACGACGGCGCAGGAAATGCAACACGTTTTGACATAAACAGCGGAAGCTCACAGGTTACAGTTACCGGACTTGAGCCAGATACTTTCTACAGAGCCATACTTGTCACAAGGGAAAAAGACAACAATCAAAACTATCAGGATGTTTATGAATTTACATTTACTACATCCGGAAACTGCGGCACGGAATACGGAATAATGGATGTAAACCATGATAATACAGTGGATGTAAACGACGTCACGGCAATCCAAATGTTTTTAGGAAATATGTCCCAGGGAATTTTCGACCAAGCTCTTGCTGATGTTGACGGTGACGGCAGTATTACAATCAAGGACGCAACGGAAATACAGTGTATACTGGGCAGCTCATATTAAAAGGTATAAATAATTTTTAATCTTTCAAGACCATGTTTTTGCGTGGTCTTGAATTTTTTATGACAAAAAAATCAAATCTTTATATAAAAAATTTTACAATTGAAAATGGCTTTTTTCATTGACTAAAAATTAGAAATATATATAATTATAACTGCACCTTAATTTTTTTCTATGTGCAAACGGTACTATGAACCGATTATATAGGCATATGACAATTTTGTGTGAGGAGGTTATTTTTTGGTATTTTCAAGCCTGTTATTTTTATTTTTGTATCTTCCTTTTGTTTTACTTATATATTATGTAACCCCAAGGAAGTTCAGAAACCTGTTTTTATTTGTTGTAAACCTTATTTTCTATGGTTGGGGTGAACCTGTTTTTGTTTTGCTGATGATGTTTTCCACGGTTGTGGACTATGTGCACGGCTATTTTATTGACAAATACCGCTCTAACAAAAAGCTTGCCAAAAGCCTTGTGATTTCTTCAGCGGTTATAAATCTTTCACTTTTGGGATTTTTCAAATATGCAGGATTTATCGCAGACACATTGAATATTCTGCCGTTTTTAAATATTCCAAAGCTTACAATCCCTCTGCCTATAGGAATAAGCTTCTATACTTTCCAGACAATGTCCTATTCCATCGACGTTTACAGAGGTGACGCTCCTGTTCAGAAAAATATTATTTCTTTCGGAACCTACGTTGCACTGTTTCCGCAGCTTATTGCCGGCCCTATCGTTCGATACAAGGACGTAGCCTATCAGCTTGACCACAGAAGAGAAACTCTCGACCAGTTTACCCACGGCGTAAAGGTTTTCCTTGTGGGACTTGCCAAAAAGGTTTTGATTGCAAACCAGATGGGTCTCCTTTGGGACAGCATAAGAAACTCAGGCGAAGCCAACGGAATTTTGGGAAGCTGGGTTGGAATTATCGCCTATTCATTCCAGATTTATTTTGACTTTTCCGGCTACAGCGACATGGCGTGCGGTCTGGGAAATATGCTGGGCTTTGAATTTCTCAAGAACTTCGATTACCCATACATTTCAAAGACAATAACCGAGTTTTGGAGAAGATGGCATATCTCTCTGGGAACATGGTTCAGAGAGTACGTTTACATTCCCCTTGGCGGAAACAGAAAAGGCGTTCCCCGTCAGATTGTAAATCTTATTATAGTATGGTTCTTAACCGGACTTTGGCACGGCGCCGCCATGAACTTTATTCTCTGGGGTCTTTATTTCGGCGCAATCCTCATTATTGAAAAAATCTTTTTGGGAAAAATACTTGCAAAGCTCCCCTCATGGGTATCACATGTTTATTCCCTTTTCATAATTATCCTTGGCTGGGTTCTTTTCTATTTCGAGGATATGGGCGCACTTTTTGCATATCTGGGAAACATGTTCAGCCTTTCAAACGGACTTATAGGAAGCTCCGCTCTCTATTACACACTGGCATATCTGCCGCTGCTTATTGCGGCTGCCGTTGCAAGCACACCGCTTATGACAAATATTTACAATAAGCTCAAGGAAAAACGCCTTATGTGGCTCGTTGAAACTGTTCTCTGCGCTGTGGTTTTGTTTGTATGCACAGCGTCACTTGTAAATCAGAGCTACAATCCGTTTTTGTATTTCAGATTTTAAAAGGAGGTACAAGCTGTGAAAAAAATAAAAAAATATGCGCCTGCAATAGTTTTTGTGCTGTTTATTTTTTCAATGGGAATTGCCTTTCTTGCTCTTCCCAAAAAAGCCTACAGCACCTCCGAAAAGAGATATCTTGCAAGCTTTCCTAAGCTTACATCGGAAAGCTTTTTAAGCGGACAGTTTGGAACCGAATTTGAAAAATATCTTTCCGACCACATGACCGGAAGAAATTTCTTTGTTGGACTTAACGCTTATGCAAATCTTTTCCAGGGCTTAAACGGCGTATCCGGAAAATATCTTTGCAGTGACGGCTATATAATCAACCAGCCTTTAAATGCTAACGACAACCGTCTTGATGAGAACACGGAAATCATCAAAAGCTTTGCCGATTCCGTTGACGTTCCTGTAACAATGACACTTGTTCCCTCAACCGGTTACATCATGAGCGACAAGCTCCCTGCAAATCACCTTACCTATAAGGATGACGAATATTTTGCACAGATGGAATCAGCCCTTAAAGACAGCAAGGTAAACTTTGTAAATCTTTTAGAACCGTTCCAGCAGTACGCTGCCAATGGCGATCAGCTTTACTACAAAACCGACCACCACTGGACAAGTCTCGGGGCATACAGAGCCTATACGCTTATCTGTGAGTCTTTGGGAATTACACCTGTTTCTGAGGACCGGTACGAAATTGAAGTATATTCAGATTTCTACGGAACAACCTATTCCGGAAGCGCATACTGGTTTAACGAACCGGACAACATAGAGCTTTGGGTAAATCCACAGAACACAGAAGAGAACATCACAGTTCAAATAACAGAAGGTCAGGAAACCAAGGAAAGCCACAGTCTTTTCTACAAAGAGCATCTTTCCGAGGATGACAAGTACCCTGTATATCTGGACGGAAACCAGCCTTTTGTCAGAATTACAAACACAAACGCCCCTGAGGGCAAGCTCATTGTAATCAAGGACAGTTTCGCCCATTGTCTTGTGCCTTTCCTTGCGGACAACTACAGCGAAATCGTTATGGTTGACATGAGATACTACAAAGGCTCCGTATCAGAGCTTATTAAGACAGAGGAAGCCGACCGGGTTTTAATAGCCTACGGCATCGACAACTTAGCCACCGACACCGACCTGGTTTGGCTCAAATAATTTTTTTATATCCGACCTGCAAAGGGAGGATATAAAAATTAAGTTCATCGCAGGTCGGGCGAGTCTTTTATTTCCGCCTTGCAAAACTTATTTTAAGAAATAAACGTCGTTTCAAGGCGGGCGAGTTTTTTATTACCGACCTGCAAAGGTTTATGTTGGAATTTAACACCATCACAGGTCGGGCGAGTCTTTTATTTCCGCCTTGCAAAACTTATTTTAAGAAATAAACGTCGTTTCAAGGCGGGCGAGACCTTTTCCTTAATTTTTAGAATGGCTTGCTCTTGGTTAGGTTTATTTTGATTTTATATTATTAACACATTAACCCGTGGTTTCTTTTGGAAATCACGGGGTTTTTGTAATATATTAAATTTTTAAATCATATGTTATTTATATTAGAAATAACAAAAGGGGGGAAGGCGATTTTGAAAGAATGGTTCAGAAAAATATGTTTGTTTTTCTTTCCGATAGTGGTGATACCTTTTTTAAGCTTGTACTATGATTTTTTTGACAAAGGCGTGCTGGGGATTATTTTTTCATGCGTCAATGAAAGTCCATGGGAGCTTATGAAGCCTGTGTTCTGGGCGTGCCTTTTTTGGTGGTCGCTGGAGCTTTTGTGGGGAGTGAAAAAGTTTAAGATATATGTAAAAGCAAAGGTGATTTCTCTGTTTTTCCTTTGCTTTTTCTGCTGTTTGTCAAATACAATTCTGCTTTACTGTGCAGAGGATTTTTTTTGGTGGCTTCCCACTGCTTTCTGCGTTGCTTTATCCTATATTTTTTATTTCATTTCAAATATAGCTGTTAAGAACATTGAAAAAACAAGGGGCTTTGGTGTATGTGTAATTATATTGGCTTTAATGGTGGGGGCTGTGTTCTGTTTTTCACTTTATCCACCGCACAATTTCCTGTTTGTGGATAATTTTTTTAATACATACGGGATAGTGACCTAAAATATTCAAGTTTTTCACCGATGTTCTTGACAATTTATACGGAAAAATCATTTTGATTTAAAGAAAATTTTCGACTTTTTTTCATTCTTTTCTATTCAATCTCGGTGTAATATATGTTATACTAATTGTGTATGCAGATTTTATAAAATATGATAAATATAGGTCATAATAGATATAAAAAAGAACAGATACAGGAAGTTGAAATATGAAAGAAAGACGAGAAAAATTTAAAAAAGAGGATACATATAGGGAAGTTCCCGAAAAACGTGAAGACGTTATCGCCGGAAGAAACCCTGTAACAGAAGCCATAAGAAGCGGAAGAGCCATTGATACAATACTTGTGGCAAAGAACGCCGCCTCCGGAGCGGTCGTGGGAATTTTGGCTAAGGCGAGAGATAAGGGAATAACCGTAAAAGAGGTTGACGCCAAAAAGCTTGATTTTCTCTGCGCAGGTGAAAACCATCAGGGAATAGCTGCTCTTGCCGCCATAAAGGAATACTCCACAATAGACGATATTTTTGCATTGGCTGAGGAGCGTGGGGAAAAGCCCTTTGTGGTTGTGCTGGATGAAATAGAAGACCCCCACAATCTGGGAGCAATTATTCGAACCGCAGAATGTGCAGGCGTTCACGGAATAATAATTCCAAAGAGAAGAAGCGCAGGTTTGAGCTATGCCGTGGGAAAAGCCTCGGCGGGAGCTGTGGAGTATGTGCCTGTAGCAAGGGTTACAAATATTCCGGCGGCAATAGATGAGCTAAAGGAAAGAGGTCTGTGGGTTTACGGCGCAGACATGGACGGAACGGAATGTTCCAAGTGCAATTTTGACGGCGCAGCTGCGCTGGTTATAGGCAACGAGGGCAAGGGAATAGGAAAGCTTGTAAGGCAGAAATGCGACGTTATAGTTTCTCTTCCTATGAAAGGAAAGATAAATTCCTTAAACGCCTCGGTTGCGGCAGGTATATTGATGTATGAAATGGCAAAGGGAAGATAATTAAGACAAATGTAAAGGGAAAAACAGGAGTGTTGATTGTGGATAAGCAGACAAAAGAAATCCTGGACTTTGCAAATAGAGATAATTCCGAAGAGGATAAACTTATTGAATCTATTCTCAAAGAAACCAGAGAGCTCAGCGAAGAGGAAAAAAAGCCTGAGCAGAAAAAGAGAAAGAAAAAAAGCCGAGTTGTAAAAGAAATTTTCAACAGTGAAAAGGGCAAAGCTGAAGAAGAAAAGAAAGAAAGTCACAGCGACGACGGCACAAACGCCGTTATTTTCCAGATAAGGGAGTTTAAGAGAGAGGACGACCAGGAGTCCGTAAAGTTCAAAGATTTTGAAATTTTCGACAGTGCGGCGGAAAAAGCCGTGGGCAGAGATGATGAAAAAAGCTATCTGCCAAAGCATTTTACAGACTATGTTTCCGATGATACAAACGACGACATGTACGCCGACGGAAACGAATATCTTCAGAACCACAACAAGCCGGTAATACAGGATATAGATACTATCGACGTTGATTTAAGCGATTTTGAAGAGGAGCAGGAGAAAAAAGAGGAACAGGAAAAGAAAATGGAAAACCTTGTTTCTCAGGACAGCGTAAAGAGAAAAAGAGAGCTGAAAAAAGAAAAATACTCCTCAGGAAAAAAGAATAAAAAGAATTCAAAGAATAAAAATCAGGAAAAAGCAGAACAGCCTAAGCAGGAGGAGAAAAAAGAAACTCCCCAGAAGAACACAAAGGCTCAGGAAGAGAAAAAGAAGACTCCACAAAAGAAAAAAGAGCCTGAGAACAAGCCGGTAACCGGAAAAAATCAAAAGAAGAAAAAGAAAAACCAGGCTCAGAAAGATCAGCAGAAGAAAATTAAAAATGAAACCACTGTAAATACTCAGCCTATGGAGGAAAAAGCCGAAGAGAAATCAAATGTGATAACTCCTGACTTTACAAGAGTAAGACCGCCTTCATATGAAAAGGACAAGAATTCTGAGAAGATTTACGTTAAAGCCGGAAAATTCTCTTCAATAGTAAGGGACGCCTACAGCTGTTACGCAGTTCCGAAAAGCGCAGGCAAAAAGGTTAAGGGACAAATTGCCCTTGACGAGGACGGAGAAGAGAAGATAAATTTTGACTTTATCAAACGCCACGGCGGACAGGTTCTCAAGAGCATTTTCACAGGAAAGAGATATAAAAGTCAGACCGAAACCCAGCAAATTCAGTCAGAAGACCTTATTGAGGACATCGAAAGACTGGAAGACGTAAGAAATGTAAAAAGCGAGATAAACGTAAATATTAAAAGCTTGTTTTTCCGCTGCATGATTTTGGGTGTTTTGGGACTCTTTGATTTGGGAGTAAGCATCTGGCAGCTTATGGTTCCGGAAATTGCGGATATAACCCATTCATCAGCTCCGCTGACTGTATGTATAATAAACGCAATAATAGTTATTGCCGTTGTGGTGGTTTCAAAGACCACAATCCTAAACGGATTTGCGGCGCTGACAAGGTTTAAGGGAAATTCCGACACCGCATTGTCTGTGGCGATAATGGCAACAGCATTGCAGGGCCTTGTAGCTCTCTTTGCCTCGGATATTTTCTTCAGCGGAAAATATTCCTTCTACACCCTTATAGTTATAATCTGTGTAATAGGAAATTACCTGGGAAAACTCCTTATGCTGAAACGCACAAAGGAAAACCTCAGATTTATGTCATCGGAACAGCAGTGCTACGCCGCAAAGATTTACGACAACGAGGAAATCGCCTCAAAGATGCTCAGCGGCACAGCGGTTGGCAGACCGATTATAGCTTACCAGCATAAAACCTCATTTTTGAGTAACTATTTAAAGCTTTCCTATGCTCCGGATCCAGGCGAGGACAGCTCAGGCGCACTGGCACCGTTTACATTGGTTTGTTCCTTTGTAATATCCCTGCTTTACGCCATATTCTACGGTTCATTTATGGGAGCCGTAACAACTTTGGCGGTAACAACAGCCGTAAGCGTTCCGGTGGGAAATCTTATACTTGCAAACTTCCCGATTACAAGCTTCTGTAAGCAGCTTCGTCAGAGGGGCGCAATGATTACCGGATATCCGTCAATCAAGCAGTTCTGCGATACATCAGCAATTATGGTTGACGCCTGCGAGCTGTATCCTGAGGGCTGTGTGGAAATCGTAAGAGCAAGAGATTTTGAACAGCATAGAATTGAAGAAGCAATAATCGCCGCATATTCAGTGCTTAAAGAGGCAAAAAGCCCAATACAGTTTGTGTTTAAAAAGCTTTTGGAAAAGCAGGAAGAAAGACTTCCGGCAGTTGAAAGTGTTTTGTACGAAGAGGGCGCAGGCCTTGTAGGCTGGGTAAACAGCGAAAGAATTTTAATCGGCACAAGACTTCTCCTTGAGAAATACGGCATAGACGTTTTGGAAGAGGAAGAAGAGGAGAAATTCTCTGACGGCGACCCGGTTGTTTATTTCGCCCACGCAGGACAGCTCTGCGCAGTTTTCTCACTGAAATACTCAACAAATACAACAATGTGTGAAGAACTTCAGAGAGCCGAGGAAAACGGCTTGAGCATTATTGTAAGCACAACAGACTACAATATTACCGAGGATAAAATCGCCAAGGATTTCGGTATTTTCTACCGCTCAGTAAAGGTTCTGCCTACAGGACTTTCAAATGTATGCCGTGAGGTTACAGAGAGCAAAGAGGAAAAATCCCGTGCTTACCTTGCCACAAACGGAAAGATTACTTCCCTTATGAGAGCTATTTCCGGATGTGTAAGACTTAAATCAAACATTTCATTGGCGGTTCTTTTGCAGACAATAGCCGTTATCGTGGGAATACTTCTGGTTTCCACATTGGCTTTGTATTCGGGAGTAAACTCCGTAAAAACACTGGAAATGTCACTTTTCGTTGTGTTCTGGCTTGTAGCGGTAGTTGTCCCCTCATTTATACAAAAACCGTAGTTTAAGGAAAATAAAGAAATAAAAATAAAAAAAGCTAAATAAAAGCGAGCCATTCCAAAGGAAACAGTGGAAGGTCTCGCCCGCCTTGAAATGGAGTTTATTTTAAGATAGAGCTTTGCAAGGCGGAAACAAAAAATTCGCCCGACCTGTGTAGGTGTTAATTTCCAACTATAAACCTTTGCAAGGCGGAAATAAAAATAAAAAAGTTAAATGAGAGCGAACCATTCCAAAGATTAAGTGGAAGGTCTCGCCCGACGGAAAACATGAGCTAATTTTAAGCTGAACTTTTCCCCGTCGGATATAAAAAAGGAGGATAAGAAATGCTTATAGCACCTTCAATGCTTTCATGTGATTTTTCAAAAATGGGAGCTGAAACAGAAAAAATGGATAAGGCGGGAGCCGATTGGATTCACCTTGACGTTATGGACGGACATTTTGTTCCCAATATAACCTTCGGCGCACCGGTTATTAAGTGGATAAGACCATTTACAAAGCTTCCCTTTGACGTTCATCTTATGATAAGCGACCCGCTTAAATATGTGGACGACTTTGCGGATGCAGGAGCAGATTACATAGTTTTCCACGTTGAGTGTGAGTCAGATATCGAAAAAACCATAGATAAAATTCATTCAAAGAATATTAAGGCAGGACTTGCGGTAAAACCAAAGACACCTGCGGAGGCGGTTTTCCCTTATCTGCATAAAGTAGAGCTTGCCTTGGTTATGACTGTTGAACCGGGATTCGGCGGCCAGTCATATATGGCGGAAAATATTGAAAAAATCGCCAAAATCAAGGCAGAAGCAAAAAGACTTGGAAAAGATATTCTCTGTCAGGTTGACGGAGGAATAAACGATAAGACTATTGCCCACGCATATCAGGGCGGAGCAGATGTCTGCGTTGCGGGAACAGCGGTTTTCAAGGCTGAGGACAGCCGTAAAGCCATAGATAATTTGAAAGAATTATGTAAATAATAAAAAGGCAGACGGCGTTTTCGCCGTCTGTTTTGTTAAATAAAGGGGGAAAAGATATTGCTGAAGCTTGCACGATATTTAAAATATTATAAAATACAGGTGACAATAGGTCCGGTGTTTAAGCTCCTTGAAGCTGTGTTCGAGCTTATTGTACCGCTGATAATGGCTAATATAATAGATATAGGCGTAAAAAACGGCGATACAGGATATATTGCAAAACAGGGAGTTTTGCTGGTAATACTGGGAGTTACGGGACTTTTAAGCGCACTTATCTGCCAGTACAGCGCATCCTTTGCATCTCAGGGAGTGGGAACAATACTGCGCCGTGATTTGTTTCACCATATAAATACCCTTTCCCATAAGGAAATAGATATAATCGGCACGCCGTCACTTATCACAAGAATGACCAGCGACATAAATCAAATACAGCTTGCCGTTGCAATGCTTATAAGACTTGTTATACGTGCGCCCTTTTTGGTTGTGGGCGCAATGATAATGGCGTCAACTGTGAGCCTGAAGCTGTCTGTAATATTCTTCGGTGCGGCAGTGCTTATCGGACTTACCCTCTATATTATAATGAGCAAAAGCGTTCCCTTTTTTAAAACTATACAGAAAAGACTGGATAGAATTTCCCTTATCTCAAGAGAAAATCTCCGTGGAAATAGGGTTATAAGAGCATTTGCAAGACAGGATGAAGAGGAAGAAAAGTTTTCAAAGGCGGCGCAGGAGCTTACAGACGCCAGTATTTCGGCGGGCAGAATTTCGGTTCTTTTAAGCCCTTTGACCTGTATAATAACAAATATCGCCATTGCCCTTATTATCTGGTTTGGCGGTATGAACGTAAATATCGGCGAGCTTTCACAGGGAGATATAATTGCCCTTGTTAACTATATGACCCAGATAATGCTTGCAATGGTTGTGGTTGCGGACTTGGTGGTAATATTTACAAGAGCCTCCGCATCTGCTCAGAGAATTAACGAAATTTTTGAAACAAAAACCTCTGTGACAGAGGAGAAAGCAGAGAAAAATCCAACTGCTGAAAACGATAATGCAATAGAATTTAGAAACGTAAGCTTTTCCTACGGCGAGGGGAAAGCATTGAAAAACGTGACCTTTTCTATTAAAAAGGGCGAAACTTTGGGAATTATCGGCGGAACCGGTTCCGGTAAATCCACATTTGTAAACCTTATCCCACGTTTTTACGACGCAACAAAAGGACAGGTGCTTGTAAACGGCGTTGACGTTAAAAAGTACGAAATAGAAACATTGAGAGAGAAAATCGGCGTTGTGGCTCAGAAAACCGTTTTGTTTAAGGGAAGCCTGAGAAAAAATATGCAGTGGGGCAAGGAAAAGGCAACTGACCAGGAAATTATAAAAGCCTTAAAAATCGCCCAGTCCCGGGATTTTGTGGAGAAGCTTCCCGGAAAGCTTGACTTTGACGTGGCTCAGGGAGGAAAGAATTTCTCCGGTGGTCAACGACAAAGACTTACAATAGCGAGAGCCTTGGTTAAACAGCCGGATATACTTATCCTTGACGACAGCTTTTCGGCTCTTGACTTTGCCACCGACGCAAATCTTAGAAAAGAGCTTAAAGAGCAGACAAGGGACATGACGGTGGTTATAGTTTCCCAGAGAGCTTCCACAATCAGGAACGCAGATAAAATAGTTGTTTTAGATGAGGGCGAGTGCGTCGGTATCGGTACTCATCAGGAGCTTTACAAAAACTGTTCAGAGTACAGGGAGATATGTCTGTCACAGCTCAGCGCAGAGGAGGCGGTTTGATGAAAAAGAAAAAATCCTATTCAACAGTTAAAAGAATAGTTTTAGCCGCCGCCAAATACAAAAAATATGCGGTGATAGGCATTATCTGCGCATTTATAAGCGTGGGACTTACACTTTTGGGCCCGGTGCTCACCGGTAACGCTATCGACTGCATTATCGACAATGGACAGGTGGACTTTGAAACCATTTCAAAAATTTTAATTGGCTTTATGCTCACAACTGCGGGTTCTGCGCTGTTTCAGTGGATTATGGGACTTTGCACAAATAAGCTTAGCTACTGCGCCGCAAGGGATTTAAGACAGCAGGTCTATTCAAAGTTCAATTCGGTTCCTTTAAGCTACATCGACGGCTCAAGCCACGGCGACCTTATAAACCGTGTTATAAACGACGTTGACGCAGTGGGCGACGGTCTTTTGCAGTCGGTTACAAAGCTTTTTACAGGCGTTGTTACCATTGTTGCCACCCTTGTGTTTATGTTCGCAATAAATGTTACCATAGCTTTGGCTGTAATGCTTTTGACCCCGGTGTCATTGTTTGTTGCGGCTTTTATCGGAAAATTTTCCGGAAGCAAGTTCAGAAAGCAACAGCTTTTACAGGGCGAAGTCAGCGCATATATAGAAGAAATGGTGGGAAACCAGCAGATTGTAAAGTCCTTTGCCTATGAAAAAAGGGCAGAACAGGAATTTGAAAGAAAAAATCAGGAGCTGTACAAGGTGGGACAAAAAGCCCAGTTTGCAGGAAGCCTTGCAAACCCCTCAACACGCTTTGTAAACGGACTTGTATACGCCGCCGCAGGAATTTTAGGAGCACTGTCTGCGGTAAACGGTGGACTTACAGTAGGTCAGATTTCCGTGTTCTTAACATATGCAAACCAGTACACAAAGCCCTTTAACGAAATAACCGGCGTTTTGACCCAGCTTCAAACCGCAATAGCTTCTGCAAAACGTGTTTTTGAGGTGCTGGACGAGCCAAACGAAACCGCCGACAAGGAAAACGCAGTGACAATCGAAAGAGCCGACGGAAATATGGTTTTTGAAAATGTAAACTTTTCTTACCGTGAAAATCAGAAGCTTATAGAAAACTTTAACCTTAAAGTAAAAAAAGGTCAGCGCATAGCCATTGTAGGCCCTACAGGCTGCGGCAAAACCACAATGATAAACCTTATTATGAGATTTTACGACGTGAACAGCGGAGAAATTCGTCTTGATTCCGTTCCCATAAAGGACATAAAAAGAAACAGCCTGCGCCAAAACTTTGCAATGGTTTTGCAGGACAGCTGGCTGTTTAACGGAACGGTCAGGGAAAACCTCTGTTACGGAAATCCTGACGCCACGGAAGAAGAAATGATAAAGGCGGCAAAATCAGCTTACGCACACGGCTTTATCTCAAGACTTCCAAAGGGCTATGACACGGTGATAACCGAGGAAGGCTCCAACCTTTCCCAGGGAGAAAAACAGCTTTTGTGTATAGCCAGAGCAATGCTCACCGATTCGCCTTTGCTTATTTTGGACGAAGCCACAAGCTCAATTGATACACTTACGGAACAGAGAGTTCAAAAGGCTTTCGCCAAAATGATGGAGGGCAAAACAAGCTTCGTGGTAGCCCATAGACTTTCCACAATCAAGGAAGCCGACGTTATTCTTGTTATGAAAGACGGAAACATAATAGAACAGGGCAGACACGAAGACCTGCTGAAAAAAGCAGGATTTTATTCAACACTTTATAACAGTCAGTTCAGCTGATATTTAAAAACAAAACCCCGTGAAAAATCACGGGGTTCGGTATTTATATGGAAAATTTAATTGCATTTTGTTCCGCAGATTCCGCAGTAGATATCGTCGTCGTTTAAGGGAGCGCCGCAGGATGGACAGGTTTTTGGTTTGTTATAATTTTCTGTCTGAGTGAATGAGCTTTGACCGGTCGGATAATTGTATTTAGCAGTCTGCTTAAACTGCTGTGGGTTTTGCTGTGTGTACTGATTATACTGCTGAATGCTCTGCTGCTGATTGTTAAAGGAGTCGTTATACTGTGAATTTTGATATTGTGACTGATTAAACTGCTGATTTGAGCCGTATGTATATTGGGGGAAACTTGCCTGAGCCGCTTTATTGTACTTGTACGGGAAAGCTATCCAAATGCCCAGGAAGAAGTAGCTTACAAGATTAAGACACATTTCTATGTTGCTCTCAACTGTGTATTGCAAAGCTATAGAGCATATGATGTTACTGCCCACATAAAGCAAAAACAGAATTAAATAGATTATAAAGAAAACAATAGATAAGGGCTTGTTTTTACCGCTTAAACAAATGATTGAAAAAAGAAAAGCATAGATAGTGATAATTCCAAAGGCAACAGCATATAAGGTGTTTCCGTAAACGAAATCCTCGGAGGTATACCTTAAAAGCTCTGTAAAGTTTGATTTTATAATAAAGTTGTAAACATAGCTTGAGAGAGATGAAAGCTGTATAAGTATTGCCAAAGGAAGCATAAAGCTTCTTGTGCGTGAGAAAAGCACAAGGGTCAGCAGTAAGAGGGATACAATAGAGGGAATCCAGTTGATACCATAGTTTTCAAAAAGAAAATCCATAGGTATTCCCATATCGTTAATCTTGATAATCATGCTGCCGATTAAGTAGACCGTAAATAAAAACCAGCACAATACGGTTATTGCCGCAAACGGTAATTTAAGTTTTTGATTGTTCATGTTTTTACCTCCTATAAAAAAGATTGTAATTTTATTTTATCATAACAATAGGACTAATGCACGTGTTTTGATAATTTTCTGTATTTAATGTAGATAAGGGCGGTTTTTGTGGGAAATGGTGTGAATTTTGCAAACCAACCCCATTGACAAAATATAGCTGAAATGAGATAATAAAAAGTGTTTCAGTTTCGTGAAAAGGACTTTTATTGAATATAAAATCCCGATTGCGAAAAGATAAAAAGAAAAGTTAAATAAGAGTGAACCATTCCAAAGATTAAGTGGAAGGTCTCGCCCGCCTTGAAACGATGCTTATTTTTAAGTTGGAGCTTTACGAGGCGGAGATAAAAAACTCGCCCGACCTGTGCAGATGTTTATTTTTAAGATAGACTTTTTGTATGTCGGAAATAAAAAAGTTAAATGAGAGCGAACCATTCCAAAGATTGCGGAAAAGGTCTCGCCCGACCTGAAATGAAGTTTATTTCAAAACAAAACCTTTGCAGGTCGGATATAAAAAATAAAGGGGAGAAGAAAATGGCTAAGGAGCTTGCTAAGGCTTATAATCCTCAGGAATTTGAGGATAGAATATACGGCTTCTGGCTGAAAGGCAACTACTTTCACGCTGAAGTTGATAAGGATAAAAAACCATATACTATTGTGATGCCGCCTCCAAATATCACAGGTCAGCTTCACATGGGTCACGCATTGGATGAAACCTTGCAGGATATTTTGATTAGATATAAGAGAATGCAGGGATATTCAGCTTTGTGGCTTCCGGGTACTGACCACGCTTCTATCGCTACCGAGGCAAAAATCGTTGAGGCTATGGCTAAAGAGGGCCTTACAAAAGAGGACTTGGGCAGAGAGAAGTTTTTGGAAAGAGCTTGGGACTGGAAGAAAGAATACGGCGGCAGAATCTGCGACCAGCTTAAAAAATTAGGCTCAAGCTGCGACTGGGAAAGAGAAAGATTTACCCTTGACGAGGGCTGTTCAAAGGCTGTTAAAGAGGTTTTTGTAAAGCTCTATGAAAAGGGACTTATTTACCGTGGCGAAAGAATAATCAACTGGTGTCCTCACTGCTGTACTTCAATTTCCGACGCAGAGGTTGAATTTTCCGAGCAGGAGGGCAATTTCTGGCATATCAGATATCCGATTAAGGACAGCGACGAATATGTTGAGATAGCCACCACAAGACCTGAAACACTTCTGGGCGATACAGCAGTTGCAGTAAACCCAAATGATGAAAGATATAAAAATATCGTTGGAAAAATGCTTATCCTCCCGATTGTTGGCAGAGAAATTCCTGTTGTTGCCGACGATTATGTTGAGATGGATTTCGGAACAGGCTGTGTTAAGATTACACCTGCTCACGACCCTAATGACTTCGAGGTTGGTTTAAGACATAATCTGCCTGTTATAAATGTTATGGACGATACTGCCCATATGAACGAGAACGCAGGCAAATATCAGGGTATGGACAGATACGAGTGCAGAAAAGCAATCGTTCACGACCTTGAAGAGGGCGGCTTCCTTGTTAAGATTGAGCCACACGTACACAATGTAGGTACCTGCTACCGCTGTAAGACAACTGTTGAACCTAAGGTTTCAAAGCAGTGGTTTGTAAAGATGAAGCCTTTGGCAGAGCCTGCAATCGAGTGTGTTAAGGACGGAAGAACAAAGTTCATCCCGGAAAGATTTGAAAAGATTTATTTCCACTGGATGGAAAATATTAAAGACTGGTGTATCTCCCGTCAGCTTTGGTGGGGTCATAGAATTCCTGCATGGTACTGCGCAGACTGCGGCGAGGTAATCGTTTCAAGAGAAGAGCCTCATACATGCCCTAAGTGCGGAAGTACAAAGCTTTCACAGGACGAGGATACATTGGATACATGGTTCAGCTCTGCATTGTGGCCCTTCAGCACATTGGGCTGGCCTGATAAGACACCTGAGCTTGAGTATTTCTATCCCACAAATACACTTGTTACAGGATACGACATTATCTTCTTCTGGGTTGCAAGAATGATTTTCTCAGCCTGCGAGCAGATGGGATGCCCTCCATATGATACAGTATTTATTCACGGTATCGTAAGAGATGAAAAGGGTATAAAGATGTCAAAATCTCTCGGAAACGGTATCGACCCGCTTAAGGTTATTGACCAGTACGGCGCAGACGCTTTGAGATTCTTCCTTGCAACAGGAAACTCACCGGGAAATGACATGAGATTCAGTGAAAAGCGTGTTGAGGCAAGCCGTAACTTTGCAAATAAGCTGTGGAACGCAAGCCGCTTTGTTCACATGAATATAGATGATTTCAATGTTGAGAACAAGCTCCCTGAAAAGCTTGAAACAGAGGACAAGTGGATTTTAAACGAGTTCAATAAGGTTACAAAGGAAATCAACGAAAACCTTGAAAAGTTTGAATTGGGCGTTGCAGTTCAGAAGCTCTATGACTTTATCTGGGACTGCTACTGCGACTGGTATATCGAGCTTGCAAAGTCAAGACTCCAGTCCGACGAGCAGACAGCTCAGAACGCAAGACAGGTTCTCGTATGGGTTCTTGAAAAGACCTTGAGACTTCTCCATCCGTTTATGCCTTACATCACAGAGGAAATCTGGCAGACACTGCCTCACGAGGGCGAAACAATAATGCTTTCAAAGTACCCGGAGTACGACGAAAGCCTTGACTTCCCACAGGCAGCCAAGGAAATGGAAAGCGTTATGGACGCAATAAAGGCAATCCGTAACCGCCGTCAGGAAATGAACGTTCCTCCGTCAAGAAAAGCAAAGGTATACATTGCCACAAAGCTCAGTGATGTATTTGCAAACGGCTCTAAGTTTATCTGCAAGCTGGCTTCCGCAAGCGAAGTTGAAATAGGCGAAAGCTTTGAAATCGAGGGCGCAGTAACAGTTGTTACCACCGACGCAAAGATTTATATCCCTATGGATGAGCTTGTAGACAAGGCAGCAGAGACCGCAAGACTTAAAAAGGAACTTGCCGCCACAGAAAAGCTTTTGGCTCAGTCCGAGGGTAAGCTCAACAATCAGGGCTTTATCTCAAAGGCTCCGGAAAAGGTTGTAGAAACCGTTAAACAGCAGGCAGCCCGTGAAAGAGAAAAAATAGCTCAGCTGAAAGCCGCTTTGGAAGCTCTTTTATAACCGACGGGGAAAAGTAAATTGGGAAATAAACTCCCGTTTACCGTCGGGCGAGACGTTATTTTAAGAAATAAAAATAGCTCTGTTACAGTTAAGTCTGTAGCAGAGCTATTTGATTATGAGGTTCAATAAAAAACAATCCATAGAATAATTTTCTTTTAAAGAATAATAAAACATCCATGGTCAATTTAAAATGAACCGTGGATGTAATTGCAATAAGTTAAAAATAAAAGGTAATTGAGAGCGAACCATTCCAAAGATAGCGGAAAAGGTTTCGCCCGACCTGTGATGATGTTAATTTCCTTTGCTAACCTCAGCAGGTCGGAAATAAAAAACTCGACCGACCTGTGCAGATGTCAATTTCCATGCTAAACCCATGCAGGTCGGAGCCAAAACTATTTGATTTCTTGTTCGAGGTTGTCGAATATGTCGCTGTTAAAAAATTCCCTTATGGTTATTCCTAAACCGTCACAGATTTTCTTTATGGAAACAACGCCGGGGTTTTTGCTTTTATCGTTGAGCATACTGTATATTGTGGAGGGGGAAACTCCGGAAATGTTAGCGAGGGCATTTACGGCAATATTGTTTTGACGGCAAAGTTCTAAAATTCTTTTTTCAACGGCTTCTTTTATGTCCATTTATTTCACCTTTTCTTGTTTTTTATTCTGAAATAAATGGTATACAAATATGCGATAAATCGTGTGGGATATATCGCATATTTCAAGAAAATATGTTATAATTACGATATATCCTATATATGAAAGGTTGTTTATCGTGATTTGTACTTTTTTTGGACATAGAGCAATACCGAAAAATATTGAAAATGAATTGCAGATAGTTTTAATAGATCTGATTAAGAATAAAGACGTTAATTTATTTTATGTAGGAAACAATGGAGATTTTGACGCATTGGTGCGAAAAGAATTAAATCTTTTAAAATCGACATTTCCACATATTAACTATTATGTTGTACTTGCTTATATGCCTAAAGAAAATAATATATTAAATACATATAATTTTTCAGATACAATTTATCCTGACGAGCTTGAATTTACTCCACCAAAATATGCAATAGACAAACGGAACAGGTGGATGTTAAATAAATCAGATTATGTGGTTACATATGTTAAAACAACATTTGGCGGTGCGTATAAGTTTAAAAAGCTTGCTGAAAAGAAAGGAAAAACAGTAATAAATTTAGCCGATAAATAATTAGGATAGGGTTGAGCCGTCAATTAGATTTATCTTTGTAAACAGGCTTGGTTTTATCATAAACCTTACTGCTACCGTCCGCACATGATAGTGCGCCCCTACGGTGATTTTCTTTTAAAGAATAATAAAATATCCACGGTCAAATTGAAATGAACCGTGGATGTAATTGCAATAGATTAAAAAATCAAACCCAACCGATAGTGAGCTATTCCAAGGACTTAGAAAAAGGTTTAGCCCGACCTGAAACGACGTTTATTTCCTAAAATGACCTTTGCAGGTCGGAGATAAAAGAAAAACCGAACGCTTTTGCATTCGGTTTTTGTTGTGTTGGCATCTCCCTATTTTCCCGGGCCGTCTCCAGCCAAGTATCTTCGGCACCACTGAGCTTAACTTCCGTGTTCGGTATGGGAACGGGTGGACCCTCAGCGTCATCAACACCAACTTATTTACTTTTTGTTCGCTGTCGTTACAGCTTTATTATTATATCATCATGTCCGCCTATTGTCAACACTTTTTTAAAATTTTTTTATTTTATTCCCGATTTTTCACTGCGTTTTAAGTCTTATATGGGGAATAGACAAAATAAAAATCTGTAAAAGAATTAAAAATCGGTTTAGCTGTCGCATATGGGATAAATTTTAAATTATTACCATCAGCGACCTGTAAAAAATAAACTGCGCAAAATCAAACAAAAGATTTGAAAAAAATCCATACAGACAGCGACAAAAGAATTATGTCCGGATTTATATAATATATTTACATTCCCTTATAGGTAAAGGGACAGAATAAAATGAAATCAAGGACGTGAAGAAGATGTCAAAGCAGGCTGTTTTGAACAGAAAAACAAAATTTAACGCAGAGACCACAAAGGTGGTAAAATGGCTTATGGTCAAGGCGGCGTATCTGGTGACCTCTGCCGTTGTGTCGGGGGGAACAATACTGGGAGGACTTTCTCCTTTCGGAGCCTCTTTCTGCGCCTCAGTGCCTTACAACGCATTGCCGCCCTCTCTTATAGGCTCGCTGGTGGGATATACCTTTTCCTCTCCGGCGGAAAGCTTCCGATATATGGCGGTGGTTATGGGAATAGTGGGTATCAGGTGGGTTTTAAACGATTTAAAAATCGCAAACACAAGAATTTTTCCGGCTCTTGCCTCCTTTATTCCAATTGCCGCCACGGGAGTGGTGCTTCTCACCGCAGGCTCGGAAACGCTGGAGGGCTTTACCGCCTGTATGACGGAAGCGATTATAGCATCTGCTGCCGCATACTTTTTTAAACAGACCTTAAACAGCGTAAGGTCAAAAAAAGCCGTCACTGCCTGGTCCAGTACAGAGCTTGCCATGCTGGTTATATCGGGATGTATATTGCTTTTGTCTGTAAGCTCAATATCACTTAACGGATTTTATCCGGCAAGGGTGCTGTCAATTTTGATTATCCTTGTGTTTGCCCGTTACGGCTCGGTTTCCGGCGGATGTATCTGCGGAACGGCTTTCGGAATGGTGTTCAGCCTTGCTCAGACCGGAGATTTTTACATAAGCGGAGCATATGCTTTCGGTGGTCTTATGGCAGGACTTTTTGCGCCGGTGGGAAAAATCTGTTCAGCCCTTGCTTTTGCTCTTTCGGCGGCTGTTATATCTCTCTGCGCAGGAGAGGGATTCCCTGAGCTTATGATGATTTTTGAATTTATCTGTGCGGCGGCTTTGTTTATGGTTATACCCAACAGCACGGGAAGCTTTATTTCCTCTGTCTTTTCCAACGACATGGACAGCCACATGGCTGACGCATTGAGGGAAAATGTTGTGTCAAGGCTTTCCTTTGCTTCAAAAGCCTTGGAGGGAGTCAGCAGCTGTGTTACCGGCGTGTCCGAGCGTTTACAAAGAATATATACGCCGTCAATCGAAGGAGTATACCAAAAAGCCGCAAATGAGGCTTGCCAGGGCTGCGGTCTCAGGGTATTCTGTACCGAGAAAGAGGGTGATGTTACGAAAGACGATTTCAACAGGCTGACACCCCTGTTAAAGGAAAAAGGAGAAGTGACCGCCCAGGACATAGAAAAACTATTTGTTAAAAAATGCTGTAAAAACAAGGAGCTTGCGGAAAGTATAAACAGAAACTACAGGGACTACCTTGCAAGCGTTGCCGCCGACAAGAGGATTACCCAGATACGCTCTGTAGTGGCGGGACAGTTCTCGGGACTGGGAAATATTTTAAACGACCTGTCCATAGAGTTTGACAACATCTGCGACTACGACTGCGAAAGTGCTTCACGTGTCTGCGCCGCCGTTGAGGGTATGGGTATTGTTCCCATGCAGTGCAGCTGCCGCATAGATATAAATTCAAAAATGACCGTTGAAATCGAGATGACCGGAATAAATCCAAAGGATCTGAGCAGGGCAAGACTTTTGCGAGAGGTTTCAAGAAGCTGTATGCGCAGGTTTGATTCCCCATGTATCAGCGTTGCCGAGGACAGAATAAGGGCGGTTTTCAACGAGCTTCCGGAGTTTGACGTGCAGATAGGAACAAGCCAGCACATCTGCGGAAATTCCACCTTATGCGGCGACTGCGTGAACTACTTTACCGACGGAACAGGAAAAATGACAGCGGTTTTAAGCGACGGAATGGGCACAGGGGGAAGAGCCGCCGTGGATTCCAACATGGCTGTAAGCATTATGACAAAGCTTTGCCGCTCGGGACTTTCCTGTGAAAGCGCATTGCAGATTGTAAATTCATCTGTAATGATAAAATCCGAAGAGGAGTCCCTGGCGACCCTTGACGTAACCTCGGTAAATCTTTTCAGCGGCGAGGTGGACATTATGAAAGCCGGCGCCCCTTTGACATACATCAAAAGAAAGGGCAGAGTTACAAGGCTTGACATGCCCTCTCTGCCTGTGGGAATTTTAAACAACGTGAAATTTTCAAAGGAGAGGATAAAGCTTTCCGAGGGTGACTGGGTGCTTATGGTGTCCGACGGTGCGCTTTTCGGAAATGACAGCTGGATTGAGGATTTACTTGCCGGCTGGAACGAGGGACACGCCTCAAAGCTTGCAAAGGAGGTAATAAGCGGAGCGGAAAGCCGCCGCAACGACGGCCACGACGACGACATCTCCGCCATAGCCATAAAACTAATCCACTCTTAATTTTAAATCCGACCTGCAAAGGGCGGATTTAAAAATTAGCTTTCGTTTCAGGTCGGGCGAAACCTTTTGTTTAGTCTTTGGAATGGCTCGCTCTCGGTTGGGTTTGATTTTATTTTAAATTATATTATTGTTTATTATGAATTTAAATAGAAAACGAATCCCTACCCATGGGTGATTTTATTATTAAAACCATTTTCAGAAACCCTATTTGAAAGGTACACAGCGGCGGTAAATATTAAAATAAAAATAACGCATTTTGTTATTACAAGGAAAAGGCTGTTTTCGCTGTACCGGGGGAGAATTGCGTTTATTATTAAGCCTGAGGAAATCCCCGTTATAACCGGAAAAATAATCCATGAAAAAATTTTCATATCTATATGGGCGACCTTTATGAGCCTTAAAGTGCTGAGTCCGGAATTTAAAATTGCGCTGACATAGCACACAATAATAACGCCTTTTGTTCCCATAAGCGGAAGCAGGGTAAAGGTGAGTATTACCCTTGTCACCGAATCCATAATATTATAAATCAGGTAGTGGAGCTGTTCGTTTAATCCCTTTAACATTCCGTCCACCACATTGTCAAGATACAAAAAGGGAATTATGGGGGACAGGACTTTTATAAAAAAACCAAGGCTTTTATCCCCGTAAATAAGCATAGCTATATCGTCCCCGAAAAATAAAAACATTGTGGCTACGCATATGGAAAAAACAAGGGAGAACCGCATAACACGCTGAGCCATGCGGCTTATTGTGCGGTGGTTTCCTGCAATTTTCGCTTCGCTCATTTCGGGAATCATAAGCATGGCGAAGCTGTATAGAAACACATTGGGAAAAATCAAAACCGGCATAGCCATTCCTGTGATTTTTCCGTACTCCTTTAAAGCCGTACTGCTGTCAGCACCGTATTTTTTAAGACCATAGGGTATCAGCACATTTTCAGCCATTGAAAGTCCCGAGCGCAGACAGGAAGAAAGGGTCACAGGCGTGCCGATAGCCAAAGCCTTTTTTGCAAAGCCCGGGACTTTTTCGCTTTTTCTTCCCAGCCTTTTTACATCGTGGAGATACAAAGCCAGGGAGAAAAAGAAAGAGAAGAACTCAGCCAAGGTTGTTCCCAAAACAACGCCGCAGCAGGCGTATTCAAGACCCATTGGAATAAACCTAAGGCTTACGGTCATAAAAACGCCGATTTCGCAGACCTGTTCCAAAAGCTGTTCCAGTGCGGTTTTAACAGCCTGCCGCCTTGCGAAAAAATATCCCCTTAAACAGGAGGAAGCCGCCATAAAGGGCAGACTTGCGGACAAAACCTTTAAAGACAGAACGCTTCTGCTGTCCTTTAAAAAATATGTGCCTATTTCATTTGAAAAAACAAAAAGGCAGACGCCTACGGCGGCGGACATGATTACGGAAAAAGCCACACACCTTTTTACGGCAAAAAGTGCGCCGGCTTTGTTATCCTTAGCCAAAGTGTCTGTTACAAGTCTTGTGACCGTAAGGGTTATTCCCGAGGCGGCAAAGGTTGCGCTGAAAGAATAAACGGTCATGGCAAGTCCCATAAGACCGATGCCCTCTGCGCCTATTTTTCCCGATATGTAAATTCTGAAAAATACTCCCAGCGACCTTGTGATAAGCGTTATGGCTGTGAGCAGTAAAGCGTTTTTTACAAATATCTCTTTTTTCATAATCCTGCCCCCGATATTTCTTTAGCTTTTTAAATATATGAAATAGACCTGTAAAAAATAACTTTATTTCTTATAAAGAAAAATAAAACTCTCGCTATAGGTTAAAATTACATAAAGAGTTTGGATAAGACAGGAACTTTTTAGTGAAAAATGTTGCAAACAACATAAACTGTAGAAAAAGGAGAAAAATTATGAGCTATATAATTCTTACCGAGTCAAACTGCGACCTGTCGCCGGAGATGATAAAAAAGTGGAATATAGAAGTACTACCCATGCCCTACACAGTGGACGGCAAACCCTATTTGGGATATCCTGACGGCAGGGAAATGAAGATAGAGGAATTTTACCGACTTTTAAGAGAGGGAAAGGAGTCAAAAACCGCCGCTCCTAACCCTGCGGATTTCGTGGAAATGGCAGAGCCATTTTTCAAAGAGGGAAAGGACATTTTGTACATAGGTTTTTCATCGGGACTCAGCAGTACCTGCATAAACGCCAACATGGCGGCGGCAGAGCTTATGGAAAAATATCCCGAGAGAAAATTCTTGGTTGTTGACTCTCTTTGCGCTTCCATGGGTCTGGGACTTTTGACCGTCCTTGCCTGCGACAAAAGGGACGAGGGACTTTCCATTGAGGAAAACGCAAAGTGGGTTGAGGAAAATAAACTGCACCTCTGCCACTGG
This sequence comes from Anaeromassilibacillus sp. An172, assembly GCF_002160515.1. GTDB lineage: Bacteria > Bacillota > Clostridia > Oscillospirales > Acutalibacteraceae > Limousia > Limousia pullorum. The sequence goes on from NZ_NFKS01000019.1 coordinate 31,075, forward strand.
TTTACAGTAAACGACCTTTTCCATTTAAAGAGAGGGGGAAGAGTTTCCGCAACCTCCGCAATTTTGGGAAGCGCCTTGGGCATAAAGCCTGTTTTGCATGTTGACAACGAGGGACACCTGATACCTGTTTCAAAGGTGAGAGGAAGAAAGCAGTCCTTGGACGGACTTGTAAAAATGATGGCTGAAACCGTAACGGACGCCAAAAACGGCTATGTGTTTATATCCCACGGCGACTGCCTTGAGGACGCAAAGTACGTGGAAAAGCAGATAAAGGAAAAGCTGGGAAGCAAAAAGTTTTACATTAACTTTATAGGAACTTCAATAGGAACTCACTCCGGCCCGGGAACAGTTGCCCTGTTCTTCTTAGGCTCTCAAAGATAAAAAAATACGCCTGAAGCAATTTCGCTTCAGGCGTTAATTTTATTTAATGCGTTCTAAAAGGATTTTCATAACGCCCTCGTCGTTGTTGGAGGGAGCTATGTATTTGGCGGCGGCTTTTATGTCATCGTGGGCGTTTTCCATGGCGTAGCTTTCTTTGCAGACCTTAATCATTTCAAGGTCGTTGTGATAATCTCCGAAAGCCATGGACTCTTCCGGCTTTATGCCGTATATATCCATAATCTTTTTAAGTGCTGTTCCCTTGTTTGTTTCTCGGTTCATAATATCAACCCAGCTGTCGCCGGAAAGCACTGCGGAAAGCCTGCCGTCCGGATTGTTCAGGTGGGCAATGGCTGGGTAAAGCTTTGTTTCCGCCTCTTTATTCAAAAATACCGCAATCTTTAAGATGTTATCATCTTCTATCTGGTCAATGCTTTTCATTTCAAATTTAACCTTGGCGTAATACATCTGAATATTTTTCAGGGCGATGTCGTCAACTGTGGATATGTAGGCGGACTTTGCTCCGCACAATACACAGGCAACGCCCTCGATTTTATGGATTTCCTTTAACAGCTCTTCAACAACGTCCATGTCGATTGAGTCTATAAAAAGAGGTTTTCCCTTTTCAAAAACCACGGCTCCGTTGTCGGCGATGAATATAAAATCCTCCACGTTGTTTGGGAAAGTCTTTATCAGATTAAAATATTGTCTGCCGCTGGCGATTACCATTTTTATGTCCTTGTGGGAAGCGGCGAAACTGCAAAAATCTTTCGGAAGCTCCTTTTTGTCGTTGAGAAGAGTTCCGTCCATATCTGTGGCAACAAGCTTTATCACACACATTCTCCTTCCTTTATCTCCCTAATTATAACATCATATTTTTAAATCTTCAATATCACGGCAGTAAACGGTCTTGCCCTCTTTTATGGTGCAGAGGACTTTCAGGTTTTTCAGCTCCTCATTTTTGCAGGTCAAGGGGTTTTTGTCAAGGATAATAAGGTCGGCTTTTTTGCCCTTTTCGATTGTGCCCTTTTCCTTTTCCTCAAAATACTGATAGGCGGCGTTTACGGTGACGGCTTTTAAAGCTTCGTACACGGGGATTTTTTCTTCCTCGCCTATGCAAATGCCATGCTGTGTTTCCCTAACTACACTGCTCCAGATTGTTTCTACCATATCAGGCTCTATAACCGGCGAATCCTGATGGAATGTGAAAATCATTTTGTTTTTCAATGCGCTTCCCGCAGGGCTTATGTGAGAGCCACGTTCTTTTCCGAAATTTTCAAGGTGGATTTCTCCCCAGTGGTAAACGTGAGCCACAAAGAAAGAGGCGATAAATCCTAAGTCTGCGGCTTCTTTAAGCTGGTCTGTTCCCATAAGCTGACCGTGGACTATAACGGGTCTTATTTTTGAAACCTCACATCCCTGTGATTTAAGCTTTTCTGCGGCTTCAAGGTATTGCTGTACCGCTCTGTCGCCGTTGCAGTGTGCCAAAAGCTGCATGTTGTCATCAAGGGCTTTTTTCAAGGATGAGTAAACAGCCTCATCACTCATTGTGCCGTAGCCGCAGTAATCCTTTGAGTTTTCGTATGGCTTTCTCATCCATGCGGTTCTGCCTTGGGGTGAGCCGTCAAGGAAGATTTTATATCCGCCGATTTTTATGCGGTCTTTGTATTTTCCTTTATGCTCTGAAAACCTTTCCGTAAACCCTTTGCCAGAGTCTATTCCGCAGTAGCATACTGTGTCGAGAAACAATACATTTTCTCTTTTCAGCATTTCATACATTGGCAGAAGCTCTGTGACAGTCATGCCCTCCTGAATGGTTGTGATACCGTAGGAGGCGTATTTTTCCTGGGCTTTGATGTAGGCGTTTTTCATGTCCTCAAGGGAGGGCATGGGAACCTTTTTGCTAAGCTCGATAAAGGCGTTTTCCTCCATGTAGCCGGTGGGAACGCCCTCTTTTTTCTCTATGTTTCCGCCATTGGGAGATTGAGTATTTTTGTCGATTTTTAAAATCTCCATAGCCTTTGAGTTAAAGACGCCCATATGTCCCGAGCGGTGGTGGATTATAACAGGGTAATCCTGTGAAACCTTATCCAGCACAGCGGCTCTGGGGTGGTCTTTTTCCTTGAGAAAATTCTGGTCGTAGCCCTTTGCAACTATCCATTTGCCTTTTTCCGGCTTTTGGGTTTGGATGTAGTTTTTGATTTTTTCGCATATGTCCTCAAAGCACTGCGCATCCTCAAGTGATATCTCTAAAAATGAGGTTGCCACCGATGTGAAATGGCTGTGAGGGTCTATAAAGGATGTCATAAGTGTTCTGCCCTTTAAATCAACCCTTTTGTGGTTTTTAAAGCTTTCATCATTTAATATCTCAGAAAGCTTTCCCACAAAAGAAATTTTTCCGTCAGTCACTGCCACAGCTTCGGGGTTTTCATTTTCTGCCATTGTGATTATGTTTCCGTTATAAAAGATTTTATCGGGGAAAGAATTGTTCATGATTTTGCCTTTCCGGATTATAAATCCGATGAGTTTTCCGTTTCGGGATTTGCCTGTGTTGTTTTGCTGTCGGAGTATTCAAAATGATGTTTTACCACCGGAATAAATCTTCTGGCAAACTTCCCCTTGCCTCTGGTTTTAACATAGAAAAATCCGATAATACTGAACACAACTGCGCCTATGAAATTAACAAAAAGGTCTTTCATTGTGTCAAGAAGTCCTATGTCCAGATAGCCGTTGATTCCCAGAGAGTTTCCGTTTATGGCCGTATCGTGTATATTGTTTACGGCAATAGGCACGTTTATGCCCTCGGGGTTTAAAAGCACAGATGAAAACTGTGTTACGATTGTATCCTTCTGCATGTCCGTGTGGAGAAAAAGGTCGCAGCCGCACTCGAAAAATTCCCATACAACTCCAACTGTCATCGAAAAACAGAAAGCTGTAAATGCAAGGAAAAATGGTGAAAGCTTAAAGGTGAATCTTTCGTTTCGGTTGAAAATATCCACCAGCGCAAAGCCCACAGCGGCGCAGAGAAAACCGTTCATTGTGTGAAGCATTGTGTCCCAGAAGGGGATTTTTGTGTAGTAGCTCTGTATTTCTCCCAGTATTTCTGCCGAGAATATAAACAGCAGGATTATGATTTCCAAAGTGGACGGAAGCTGTATGCCGAAGTTTTTTTCCACAAAGGCGGGAATCATAAAAAGGGCGAGAGCCAAGGTGCACACAAAAAGGTTTTCATAGTTTCCTCTGATTACGGAAACCACCATTGCAAGTATTACAAAAAATCTCAGTGTTATAAAAACTGCAAAGGTGCTTTTGCTTGTTTTGATTTGCTCTAAAAGTCCGTAAAAAAACCTTTCGGACTTTGGCTTCTTTTCTTTTTTGGCCATTTGTTTCTCCTCTCCTTTTATTTATAGAATATGAAAAAAGGGACAGACTTTTCGGTCTGTCCCTGATTCGCAGTGATTAAAAAACCGCAGTATTAAAGGTTAAGATTTCCTCAGAACCTATAGTTCCGAGATGTAAGATTAAATGAACAATACTCTTACAGAACCGGCTTCGCCGTCTGCAACATAGTATGCACGGTTGTCCTCAGGCTTAACATAAATCTTAAGGTCTGTTACGTCTTTGCCGTAGCTGCCCTTAACGAGTCTTACGATTTCTTCGCCGGAAACCTGAACTCCGTTGTACTCAACAAAAATTTCTGTTGTTGCAGCAGGAGCAGCAACTTCAGCTGCCTCTTCTTTCTTAGCAGCTTTCTTAGTTGTAGTTTTCTTTGTTGCAGCCTTTTTTGTTGTTTTCTTAGCAGTTGCCTTTGCAGGAGCAGCAACCTCTTCTACCTTTGTATCAGCAGCGGTAACTGTCTCAACAGCCTCTTCTGCCTTTACAGCTTCAACCTTTGCTGTTTCTGTCTTTGCAGCCTCAGGAGCTGTCTTCTTTGTAGTTGCCATTGGTTTTACCCTCTTTCATTAAAAACTTTCTACTTTTGAATCCACAATTCTTCCTTGAAAATACAGGCCATCCCTAACCTGTTAATATGAATTATATATTTATTTTTTTGTATTGTCAAATCTCTTGTGAATTTTCAGCATTTCCCATAAATTTGCGAACCTTACGGTTTGTTTTTACTGCATGATAACATTATTATTTTGTTGCATATGAGTTTTTTTTCACAAATTCCACGATGACGGTGACTGCCGATAATATTTAACTGAAAAATTACTGATACACTGATTTTTTCGGTGATTTTTGTAAGTTTTTTCAGCAATATTCTTTTATGTGTAAAATACTTAAACACATAAAATTTACCTAAAAATAACGAATGAAAAACAGAGTTTTTACAAAATTCTTAATGTGATGTATAAATATAAAAATCGACCAAAAACCCGGCAAAAATGGATTGTTTCTTAGAAGAAAACACATTGACAATAAAGCCGTGATAGTATAAAATTATTTTGGTGCTTTAGGAACATTATAGAGTTATAAGCGCAAATAAATAAAGTTTTGAAGGGGGATAAAAAATGGACGCTGGAAGTAGTGCAGGCGCTGTTCCCGGGCGAAGTAGCATCGGGAAAAAGCAGACGGATAAGTGTTTTTTGCGTCTGTTTTTTTCTCTTGCCTAATATAACCCGAACGTGTCTTTACTTCCCAAGTTATTTCTTAATCAAAAAGAATGGGAGGAAAAAGAATGGAGAAAGTATCGGTTACAATCACTGAAACAATCAAGGTTCTCTTGGAAGAAAAGAAATTTCGAACCTTGAGAGACATACTTACAACAATGAATTCCGCCGACTTGGCGGCACTTTTTGAAGAGCTTCAGGACGAAAAGATTACATTTCTTTTCAGAATGCTTCCAAAAGAGCTTGCGGCGGAAACCTTCGTCGAAATGGACGAGGATACACAGGAAATGCTCATCCACAGCTTCAGCGACAGCGAGCTTAAAGAAATCGTTGACGAGCTTTATGTGGACGACGCCGTTGATATTATCGAGGAAATGCCTGCAAACGTTGTAAAGAGAATTATCCGTCAGGCAGACCCGGAAACAAGAAAAGAAATTAACGAGCTTTTGAAGTACCCTGAGGACAGCGCAGGTTCAATTATGACAACTGAGTTTGTCACACTGCGCCCGAAGATGACCGCCGAAGAGGCTATCAAAAGAATCAGAAGAACAGGTATCGACAAGGAAACAATTTACACCTGCTATGTTGCCGACGATAAAACCGGCAAGCTTGCGGGAATTATCTCCATAAGAACTTTGCTTATCGCCGAGGATGACGAAGTGGTTGAAGACCTTATGGAAACAAACGTGATTTCCGTAAACACCCTGGACGACCAGGAGGACGTTGCCCATCTGTTTAACAAATATAACTTCCTGGCTTTGCCTGTAGTTGATACTGAAAACCGTCTTGTTGGTATCGTTACAGTTGACGACGCTATCGACGTTATGGAAGAGGAAACCACGGAAGATATGCAGAAGATGGCTGCTATCACACCTACCGACAAGCCTTACTTAAAGGTTGGCGTTATTGAAACCTGGAAAAGCCGTATTCCTTGGCTTTTGGTTTTGATGATTTCCGCAACCTTTACCGGAATGATAATCACATTCTACGAGGACGCATTGGCAACCTCCGTTGTGCTTTCCGCATTTATTCCAATGCTCATGGACACCGGCGGTAACTCGGGAAGTCAGGCTTCCGTTACTGTTATCCGAAGCCTTTCACTGGGCGAAATCGGATTTAAGGACGTTCCGAAAATCATCTTCAAAGAATCGAGAGTTGCCATCCTCTGCGGAGCTGTGCTGGCTGTTGCGAACTTTGCAAAGATGATGCTCATCGACAACATGCTTATGTCAAATCCGGCAGTAACTGTTCCGGTTGCAATGGTTGTTTGTCTTACACTTGTTGTCACCGTTTTTGTTGCCAAGATTATCGGATGTACATTGCCTTTGCTTGCAAAGAAAATCGGTTTCGACCCGGCAGTTATGGCAAGCCCGTTCATCACAACCCTGGTTGACGCAATTTCACTTTTTGTTTATTTCCAGATTGCAACACATCTTCTGGGAATACAGGTTTAAAATTTAATATTAAAGAATTATCTCTTTTGTTCGGGACAAAATACACATGGTGATTTTAATGAAATTAAAACGATGTGCTTTCGGACAAAAGAGATTTGTTTTTAAAAGAAAAATTTCTCCCTCAAAAAGATTTTTTCAGGCTTTTTCAAAAGAGGAGCTGGAAAAGGATACAGACCTTTATTCCGTGGATTTTAAAAGGGCTTTTGCCTTTTCCGCCGTGTCCCTTTGTGCCTATAACGGGGAGAAAATAAAAAACTGCCTTTCCTCCTGCGGTTTTACGGATATAAGGCTTTACAACTACCGTGACAAAAACGGAGTAAAGCCCTGCGCCTTTGCTTTGGGAAAAAGAAAGCTTTCAAATTTTACCCTTGTGATGATTGCCGTAAGCGGAACGGTGAAAAAGCAGTGGTACAGTAATTTCGACCTTGGTGAAAAGAAGTTTCACCGAGGCTTTTACAACTGCTGTTTTGAAATAAAGAAAAACCTTTTGAAATATCTGGAAAAAGAAAAAATATCGGAACAAAATGTCAGGTTTTTCGTAACGGGCCACAGCCGTGGGGGAGCGGCGGCTAATCTTTTAGGTGTGTATCTTTCCGAGAAATACGGCAAGAAAAATGTCTGCTGTATAACCTTCGGTGCGCCAAACGTGGCTTTTTGCGTAGAAAATAAAAAAGATTACGAAAATATAGTGAATTTTGAAAATCAAAACGATATAATAACAGTATGTCCTCCCGGTCAGTGGGGTTTTGGCAAATACGGCAGAATAATTTCTTTGGGAGAAAAGCCGAAAACCGACCTGCGCCGTGATTTTTCCCGCTGCGCATGGGAAATCGCAAAGGACAGAAACGAATATTACAGACAAAGAATAACATCCGAAAAGGGGAAATCCTTTACCCTTTATGAATATTTCCGTGTGCTTGCCGGACTTATGTCGAAAAAATATCCCCTTGGAGAGGTTTCAAGGTTTATGCTTTCAATGAACACAAAGCTTGAGCCTTTGTCAAAGCTTGTGTTGGGTGAGTACGGCGAAAATCCGGAAAACATAAAGCCCCAGGATGTAAACAACCTTGTATGCGTAAAATCCCACATGGGTGAAACCTATTTAAAAAATATACTGGGACTGCTTTCCCAATGAAAGAAGGAATTAAAAAATGAAAATAGTTATAACCGACGCACAGACAATTACAAAAGGGGATATCTCCCTGGACTTTTTAAAAAAATACGGGGAAGTGGTGATATATCCACTGACCTCAAAAGAGGAAATCTCCGAAAGACTCAAGGACGCAGACGCAGTAATCTGCAACAAAACACCCCTGAACAGAGAAACTCTGGCAGGGGCGGAAAAGCTCAAATACATAGGGCTTTTTGCCACAGGCTACAACAATATAGACATTGACTACTGCAACGAAAAGGGAATAACCGTCTGCAACGCCGGAAGCTACTCCACCAACGCTGTTGCCCAGCACACCTTCGCCCTTATCCTTGAGCACTTCACACAGGTTGGAAAGTACAACGATTTTGTACAGCAGGGCGGCTGGAAAAACAGTCCCACATTTTCACCATTTGTATTTGACATAAACGAGCTTTGGGGCAAAACCATAGGTATAGTTGGCTACGGAAGCATAGGAAAGGCAGTGGGAAGAATTGCCCACGCTTTCGGAATGAATATTCTTGCCCATTCAAGAAATTTCAAAGAGGTTGAAAACGGAAAATTCTGTTCCCTTGACCAGCTTCTTCAAAACAGCGACATCGTAACAGTTCACTGTCCGTTAAACAAGGACTCTGAAAAGATGTTTACAAAGGAAACCTTTAACAAAATGAAAAAGGGCGCATTTTTCGTGAACACCTCAAGAGGCGGCGTTCTCTGCGAAGAGGATTTAAAGGAAGCCTTGGAGAGCGGTCAGCTTTCCGGAGCCGGCATAGATGTTTTAGAAACAGAGCCGATGAAGCACGACTGCTGTCTGCTTGGTGTAAAAAACTGCATCATAACACCGCACATTGCCTGGGCACACTACGAAACAAGAATAAGGCTCATGGAAATAGTAGAGCACAACCTAAAATCCTTCATAAACGGAACCCCAACCAACGTCGTTACTTTTATTTCCGGCGTGCAAAAGTAATTTTAAGAAATAAACGTCATTACACGCCGGGCGAAACCTTTTCCTTAATTTTGGGAATGGCTCGCTCTTTGTTGGGTCTGATTGTTTTTATTTCCGACCAGCAAATGCTGGATATAAAATTAACTCCCATTAAACGCCGGGCGAATTTTTTATATCCGACCTGCAAAAGATTACATTGTAATTTAACGCCTGCTCAGGTCGGGCGAGTTTTTTATTTCCGCCTTGCAAAACTTTACTTTAAAAATAAACATTATTTCAAGGCGGGCGAAACCTTTTCCGCAATCTTTGGAACGGTTTGCTCTCGATTGGGTTTTGTTTTGAATATTATAATTTTACAGCTGCGGTTATTTTACCGTGGCTGTTTTTATTATTCTTTTATTGAATTATCTTTAACTATGGAAAAAATAAAAAAGAAATAAAAAATATATAACCGGCATATGATTTAACAACGCATATTACTCAAGGATTGGAGGGTAGTCATTGTGAAAGGCGTTGTTGAAGAACGTGCTGTAGAGCTTGGGGAATACATACTGGAAAACAAGGAGACCGTCAGAGCGGCGGCGAGAAAGTTCGGCATAAGCAAAAGCACAGTCCACAAGGACGTAAGTCAAAGGCTTAAAAAGCTCAATCCGGCTTTGTACAGCGAAGTAAAGAAAATTTTGGATATAAACAAATCCCAAAGGCATATACGTGGCGGTCTTGCCACTAAAAATAAATATTTAAAATTATCCATGTCAAAAAAATCATCAGGCGATATTTGACCTAAACAGCTTAATATAAAGTCTATACTCCGTCAGCAAATTTTTAACAGTGAAAAAATATTTACAAATTTGTAATTTTATTGTATAATGAATTACAATTTAGTCAGTATTTTCGACTTTAAGAGGATTTAAAAGTTTTTATGCCGAAATTCGGCGGTTGACGGAGGAAAAAATGAAGAAGTTCAAAAAATTACTTTGCCTTTTACTGGCTGCTGCCTGCATAACGTCCTTTATTGCATTTAATGCGGCGGCGGTAAGCCAAGACGAGCTTGACGCTTTGGAAGACAAACAGTCCGAGCTTGAAGAGGAGCAGGAAGAGCTTGACAAAGCCATGGAAGAGGCAAAAAAACAAATAGAGGATAAGGAAGCATATCTGGAAACAATCCGTGCTAAAATGGATTCCGTAGAGCAGGAAATCGATACAATGCGAGAGAAAATCCAGCTCTATGAAGAGGAGATAGAAACCCTCAACGCTGAAATTGCTTCAAACGAACAGGAAATTGAAGACGATTACGAGGTTCTCAGAAGCCGACTCAATGCTATTTACAAGTCCGGCAATGCTTCATCCCTGGAAATAATTTTAGGAGCTAAGGATTTTAACGACTTTGTTGACAAGAGCGTTATTGTTGAGGCTGTAGGAAGATTTGATAAAAACCTTATCGACGGCTTGAATGATTCTATAAATGAAAAAAACACACTTATAGAGGAAACTCAAAAAGCAAAAGATGAGGTTACCAAGACAAAGCAGGAACAGGAAGCAAAACTCGATGAGCTGGCACAGCTTGAAACAGAGGGAAAGGCTGTTATAGAAGAGCTTAGAACTCAGGTTGACGGCTATGAGGAAAGAGAAGCTGCCATTGCCGCAGAAAAAGATCAGCTTATGGATGAAATAGCCAAGTGGCATGAGGAATATGTAAAAGAACAGGAAGAACAGAAGAAGGAAGAGGAAAACTCATCCTCCGGCGGTTCATCTGACGGAGATTCTTCATCAGGCGGTTCATCATCCGGTGGCTCTTCAGAGGGCGGCTCATCCTCAGGTGGTTCATCTGACGGCGGCTCTTCATCAGGAGAACCAACAGGCGGAAGTTATCTTTGGCCGGCACCGGGATGTACTGTTATAACCTCATATTGGGGCGATGGCAGAGCACACCAGGGTCTTGATATTGCATGTTACGGAAGCGCATACGGCAAACCTATTGTAGCGGCTGAATCAGGAACGGTTATCAGAGCAAACAAAACCGACGAATGGGGTTCAGGCTGGGGTTATCACATTATGATAGACCACGGCAGCGGATATGCTACCCAGTATGCCCATTGCAGCCAGGTTCTTGTAGATGTAGGCGATTACGTTGAACGTGGTCAGCTTATCGGATATATCGGAAATACGGGAAATTCTTTCGGAGCTCACCTCCATTTTGAATGTTGGTACAACGGCGTAAGATATGACCCGGCTCCTACTTTGGGCTTATAAAATGTAATTTTACAGCGGCGAGGTAAAAAACGCCGCTGTTCTTTTTTGTATATTCAATAACCAAAAGGCTAAAAATCACTGTTATTTTTGGTTTGACCGTGATATAATAAAACAACATGGTAAATTTTTTGAGAAAAGGAGGGTGAAAAATGGAGGAAGAATTTCAGGGCAGTCAAAATCAAACGGAAGATGAAACACAGTTTCAAAAATTTCAAATGATGGATAAACCTTATCAGAGCTTTATCGATAAAAAAGCCAAGATGGGGCAGAAGGAATTTTCCTTTGTACCTCCTAAAAAACACCCGGATGAGAATTTTTCTTTTGAGGAAGAGGAAAAAATCTCGGAAGCTGAAAACATACAACCGGCGGAAAAGCCGCTTTTCCCTCAGGGTGAGAGCTTGCCAAACCCTTACGGAGAAGCTAAATGGCAGAGCTTTAGCCCGGATGTTCCGGATTTTCAGATTCCCACAGTTCAGCCGCCTGTTGCAAGTCAAAGCTTAACGGAAGGCACTGAACAAAATAAAAAAAGCAGGAAAAACACGGGACTTATAATTTTTCTTGCGACAGTGGGAGTTATTTTCTGCGCAGTCGCTGTGGGCTTTGTTGTTCTTACGTATTCCGACGGAAATAATAATTATGAGGAAAATTCCGTTGAAACAACCACCACAGAGGAACAGACATATGAGGAAGAACCAACGGAAAGTTCAACCCAGTACATAGATTATCTCCGTGACGATGTATCAATAGAGCTTGTGCCCCAGACAGTGGACGGAGAGTCCTCGGCGGAAAAGGCCTATGAAAAAATTCTGCCCTCCACCGTGCTTATTGTGACAAATAAAGAGGAGTTAAGCGAAAATATTTCCGAGGTTTACCAGGGAACAGGAGTTGTAATTCACAGCGACGGATATATAGTTACAAACAGCCACGTTGTAGACAATTCCAGGGACAGCCAGGTTATGGTTATAGATAATATGGGAAATATTTCACAGGCGGTTGTTGTGGGCTGCGACCCGGAAACGGATATTGCGGTTATAAAGGTTGACGGTATAGACCTTGAGCCTGCGGAGTTTGCGGAAACCGAGAATCTGAAAGTGGGTCAGGAGGTTGTTGCTCTGGGAAATCCCGAGGGCATATATTTCAGGAACAGCCTTACAAAGGGGATTGTATCAGCCATAAACAGAAAGCTTGACAAGGAAATAACCTATATACAGGTTGACGCCGCCATAAATCCCGGAAACAGCGGAGGCCCTCTGTGCAATATGGACGGTCAGATTATAGGTATAAACACCTCAAAGCTGGCAAAGGAAAATTTTGAGGGCATAGGTCTTGCCATACCCTCCGATACAGTCCGTGAGGTTGCCAACGATATTATAAAATACGGAGAAGCAAGGGAAAGGCTCAGCCTGGGAATTTACGGTTACAGGATTACCGAGGAGGACAGCGAAGAAAGCGGAATGCCTGCCGGAGTTTTGATAGCCGAAGTGATAGAGGAAAGTCCTGCCTATAACAGTGAGCTTCAAGCCGGCGATGTAGTGGTATCAATAGACGGGGAAACCGTGGACAGCGTAGAGGATATCAAAAGAATACTCTATGATAAAAACGACGGAGATGTTATGAAAGTGGGATACATGCGCCCTGTTCAGGACGAGGAAAATGACACCGTCGATTGGGAAGAGCTTTACTGCGAAATAGAGTTATATTATTACTAATATAAAACTCAAAAAAATTTTGGATTTTTTGAAAAAAATGTTTGCAATTTCATTTAACATATGATATAATAAAAAACGGTCAATGACCTGAAGTTATTGCCGTTAAAATGGCCCGGTAGTTCAGTTGGTTAGAACGCTAGCCTGTCACGCTAGAGGTCGACGGTTCGAACCCGTTCCGGGTCGCCATTTTTTTTCGCTGGTATAGCTCAGGCGGCAGAGCGCATCCTTGGTAAGGATGAGGTCGGCAGTTCGAGCCTGCCTATCAGCTCCAGAATTTCAACCACCGATTATGTCGGTGGTTTTTTTGTTGTATATGGAAATAGAAAAGAATAAACACAGTAAAATTATTATTCTATAAAAGAAAACAGCCACGGTAAAACAACCGTGGCTGTAACTGTAATATTTAAAATAAAACTCAACCGGGAGCGAACCATTCCAAATATTAAACCGAAGGTTTCGCCCGACCTGTGCAGGTGTTAATTTCTATGTTAAACCTTTGCAGGTCGGAACCAAAAATCATTTTATGTCGTTCTTTTTGGAAAGATGATTTATAACAAGGAATATTGCTACCAAAAGAACAGCGGAAATCAAAAGGGAAATAATCCAGCTCTTTGTGATACCGGAAATAATATAACCTACTGCGGAAACTGCGGCAACAATCAGAGCGTACTGCATCTGGGTTGAAACGTGGTTGATGTGGTTGCACTGTGCGCCTGCCGATGACATAATTGTTGTGTCGGAAATAGGTGAAATGTGGTCGCCGCATACAGCTCCTGCCAAAACTGCGGATACGGAAATAACCATCATGTTTTGGTCTGTGGAAGCGAACATGTCAATAACTATAGGAACAAGAATAGCAAATGTTCCCCATGATGTACCTGTTGAGAAACCGAGGAAAATAGCGATTGCAAACATGATTACAGGAATGAAAATGCTTGCGCTTGCGTTGTTGCCAACTGTGGTTTTAACGAAATCACTGATTGCAAGCTGGTCGCCCATGCCTTTAAGAGTCCATGCAAAAACAAGGATTGTGATTGCAGGAACCATGAGCTTGAAGCCCTCTACAAGGCTTGACATAAAGTTTCCGAAACGGAGAACTCTTCTTGGGAGATACAAAAATCCCATGAAAATAACTGTTATAATTCCGCCGAAAATAAGGCTCTTGCTGGAATTGCAGTTTGCAAAAGCGTCAACTACGTTTGTAGCTCCGGAAAGGAAACCTGTGTAAATCATTGCGCCAACTGCTGAAATAATGAGAACGATAACAGGAAGAACAAGGTCGATAACTCTGCCTTTTGCGCTGAGGTTCTGAGGCTGAGATTCAGAGCTTTCAATGTCGTCCTTGCCGCTGGTGAAAAGGTCGCCTTTTGCGGCGTTTCTCTCGTGTATCTTCATTTTGCCGAAGTCAATTCCGGTTACAGCTAAGAATACAACGGCGAAAATTGTAAGCAAAGCATAGAGGTTAAATGGGATTGTGTTTATGAAAAGCTGAAAACCTGACATTGAGCTGTCCTCAGGTACGTATGAGTTTACCGCAGCAGCCCAGCTTGAAATAGGTGCGATAATACATACGGGAGCAGCTGTTGAGTCGATTATGTATGCAAGCTTTGCACGGGAAATTTTGTTTTTGTCTGTAACAGGGCGCATAACTGAGCCGACTGTAAGACAGTTAAAATAGTCGTCAACGAAAATAAGACAGCCAAGACCTGTTGTGGCAAGCAATGCGCCTTTTTTGGTCTTTATTCTTTGGCTTGCCCAGTCGCCGTAAGCCTTAGAGCCTCCGGACTTTGTCATAAGAGCAACAACCATTCCCAGAAGAACTAAGAAAATAACAATGTTAAGGTCGATGCTGTCAGCCATTGTGGTGAAAAGTGTGTCAAAGGTTTCCCAAGGATGGAAACCTGCTACAAAAAGCGCACCCAAAAGAACGCCCGCAAAAAGGGAAACATAAACCTCTTTTGTGATAAGGGCAAGGGTAATCGCAAGGATAGGCGGTACTATAGACCACCATGTTCCGATAAACAATTTGTCCAACTCCTAACTTTTTTCATTATATCTATCACGTTCCATATAACAGATATTCATATAGTAAAATAGTTTTGGCAGAATGTCAACAATTTTCTGACTTTTGCGCCATATTTTTTATGTTTTTTAACTTTAATCCTTTTGTTTTAATTTATATGGTAAAAATAAAATCGGACGCACGTTGAATTGTGCGCCCGACGAGATAAAGAAATAAAATTTCTTCATGTAAGCATTTATCAGCCTATGCCGCCGTAAACAATTCCCAGAACAAAAACAAGAATTGTTATAGGCACATAGAAGTATTTTCCCAGCCATCCGAAAATCTTTTTGAGCGGCTTGCTTCTGCCTATGTTAAGCTCTTTGAGAATTTTGTCAAGTCCCAGAATGTAGTAAATTGAGAATGCTCCCAAAACTGCGCCGAATGGAACAACAATGATTGTGATGAAGTCCATCCATGAGCCAAGCTTGCCTTCCTCCTCGATAAATATGCCAACTGCAAATGCTATAGCTGCACAGAGAGCAACAGCTACTTTTCTGTTGAGCTTTAATTTGTGCTGCCAGCTTTCAACAACTGCTTCAAACATATTTATAAGGGAAGTGATTCCTGCGAATGCAACTGAAAGGAAGAACAAAACCGCAAACAGTCTGCCCATAGGCATCTGGTCGAAAATTCCCGGAATTGTGATGAACATGAGAGGCGGGCCTGACTTTGGCTCAATTCCGAATGCGAACACTGCCGGCATAATTGCCAGAGCGGAAAGCATAGCCGCTACAGTGTCGAAAAATGCAGTGCGGACTGAAGCCTTTGTGATGTCCTCTTTTTTGCTGAGGTATGAACCGTAAACTATCATGCCTGAACCGGTGATTGAAAGTGAGAAGAATGCCTGTCCCATAGCCATAACCCAGGTGTCAATCTCTAAAAGCTTTGACCAGTCAGGGATAAACAGGAATTTATATCCGTCTACAGCGCCCGGAAGAAAAGCAACTCTTACAGCAATTATTGCAAACAAAACAAAGAATACAGGCATCATTATTTTGTTTACACGCTCTATGTACTTAACTGCGCCGAAAATAAGGATTATCATTGTTATGATAATTACAGCTGCGTGCCACGGCACACTGCCGAACTCACCGGTTGCCTGTGAGAAATACTCTGAGGTTTGACCGCTTTCAAAAAGCTTGCCTGTTACAGAACCTGCCAAAAAGCGAAGTACCCAGCCGATAATTACCGAATAACCTATGGCGATTCCCAGGGAACCAAAAAGCGGTATCCAGCCCAGAACCTTGCCCACTTTGCCTAAATTGTGTTTGTTTACTTTTCTTTCAGACCAGCATCTTTCGTAAGAACCTAAGGTTCCTGTTCCGGAAAGTCTGCCGATTCCGAATTCTGCGGAAAGTCCCACATAGCCGAAAAGAGCTACGAAAAGAATGTACGGAATTAAGAACGCCGCTCCTCCGTATTGTCCCAGACGGTACGGGAACATCCAAATGTTTCCCAAACCTACAGCCGAGCCAACGCAGGCTATTACAAATCCTATAGAGCTTGAGAAACTGCCGTTTTTGTGCACAAGAGTGTTACCTGCACTCTTGTTATTTTTTGATGACACAAAAGCACCCCCATTAGATTTTTTGGGATTTTTTCTTACAAAAATCCTGTAATGATAAAAAATCCCACGCTTTAGCACTTCAATGGTTTAAATTTTAACAATTTAACCCGACAAAAACTTATTATACTATACTCCCCCCATTATTACAACCCCTTATTTTTTATTTCCGATATGCAATTTTTTTATATCCGACCTGCCAGGGTTTAGCTTTTAAATTGACACCTGCGCAGGTCGGGCGAGACGTTTTTCTTAGTTTTTGGATGGTTCGCTCTCAATGAACTTTTGTTTTTCCGTCTTTGAAATGGCTCGCTTTCGGATTGTTTGTTGTGTAGTTATTCTGTTTTGTTATTTTGTATAATAATTTATGTTATTTTTATATATTGTTACAGAGTGTTTGTTATTATGCACAAGGTAACACGATAAAGTTATAACAAAAAAATTAAAAATAAATTGTATATAATAATTAAACATGGTATAATTAGGTGTAATAAAAAATTTAAAAAGGGGATGAGCTTTATGGAGAAAAAATCAAAGAAAAAATATGTAATTTTCGGCGTTGCCGTTGTTATGATTGCCGCAGTGATTTTTGTTGTATGGAGCGTAACCTCTAATTCCACCCTTAAAAAGGAATGTCCCGCTTTGGAGAAAGGCAAAATTGTAACCGTACATTTTTTTGAAAGCGTTCCGGGAGTTGACATATATACCGATAAAATTGAATTGCCCCAAGAGGAGCTTAGAAGCTTGCTTATTTCAGATGTAAATCTGAAAAGGGCAGAAAAAGACAACTCCATGCCTAATTTGGGTTTTGCGCTGCACGTGTATGAAAACGAGGAAACCTATGAAATTATAATTTCCATTGACGGAGATGTGAGAGTTGCCTCCTATGACAATTTGCAGGACAGCAGAACCTATTGGAAAGACCCGGAGGGAAAGCTTTTTGACGAAATTTATAACCTCTATCTGGAAAACGGCGGAGAGAAAATAGAAGCCGTAGAGGAATATAAAAATAACATGTAATTTATTTCCGACCTGCAAAGGTTTAGCTTTTAAATTAACGTCTGCACAGGTAGGGGCGAGACGTTAGTTTTTGAAATTACAATGGCTATGTCACATTTAGTTTTGTGGCATAGTCATTTTTATTATGATGTTTTAAAAATAAAACCAAACCGCAGGGGTGGATTGAATTGATTTAATGAAAAATTATTCCATAAAAGAAAAATAAAAAATAATATTGCAAAGGGTGTGGGGGTGTGATATACTTCTAATAAGTATATATAGTTAAAATAAATATATAAAATATAAAGCTAAATGAGAGCGCACCATTCCCAAAACTGTGGAAAAGGCTTCGCCCGCCTTGTGATGATGCCTATTTCTAAGCTAAACCTTTGCAAGGCAGAACTAAAAAAACAAAAGTTAATTGAGAGCGAGCCATTCCAAAGACTGCGGAAAAGGTTTCGCCCGCCTTGAAATGATGTTAATTTCCAAGCTAAAGTCTTGCAAGGCGGAACTAAAAGACTCGCCCGACGGAAAACGGAAGCTAATTTCAAGCTTAACCTTTCCTTGCCGGAACTAAAATACAAAAGTTCATTGTGAGCGAGCCATTCCCAAAACTGCGGAAAAGGTTTCGCCCGCCTTGAAATGATGTTAATTTCCAAGCTAAAGTCTTGCAAGGCGGAACTAAAAGACTCGCCCGCCTTGTGCTGACGTTCATTTCTAAGCTAAACCTTTGCAAGGCGATTATAAAATAAAAAAGGAGAAGAATAGTGTATGTGCGGAATTTGCGGATTTACAGGAGAAGTTATTGACCGTAACGAAACAATACATAAGATGACGGAAGTTATCACACATAGAGGTCCGGATTCTGACGGATTTTTTCTGGACGATAGAATTTCAATGGGTTTCCGCCGTCTGAGCATTATAGACCTTGAGGCAGGAAGCCAGCCTATTTATAATGAAGATAAAAGCCTTGTACTTACATTTAACGGAGAAATTTATAACTACCGTGATTTGAGAAAAGAGCTTATCGCCGCAGGCCATAAGTTCTATACAGAAACAGACAGTGAAACACTTATCCACGGCTTTGAAGAGTGGGGAACAGACCTTTTGAATAAGCTTAGAGGTATGTTCGGTTTCGCTATCTATAATAAAAAGGATGGAAGTGTGTTTATTGCAAGGGACTTCTTCGGAATAAAGCCAATGCACTATACACTTATTGACGGTGAGTTGGTTTACGGCTCTGAAATAAAGAGTATTCTCTGCCACCCGAAATTTGTTAAGAAATTCAATACAAGAGCGCTGGATACATATCTTTCTTTCCAGTATGCAGTTCCGCCGGAAACTTTCTTTGAGGGTGTTTACTGCCTGCTTCCCGGTCACTATATGTGGTATAGGGACGGCAAGGTGGAAACCACAAGATATTTTGAAGCAAGATTTAACCCGGACGAAAGCCTTACAGAGGAACAGGCTGTTGACGAGATTGAAAAGGTTTTTGAAAATTCCGTTAATGCCCATAAGATTGCAGACGTTGAGGTTGGATGCTTCCTTTCCAGCGGCGTTGACTCAAGCTATGTTTCCACATATTTTGCAGACCAGAAAACCTTTACAGTTGGTTTTGACTTCGGTCTTAAATACAATGAGATAAGCTGGGCACAAAGACTCAGCGAGAAGATAGGCGTTGAACACCACACAAAGATTATCGGAAGCGAGGAGTTCTGGGACGCAGTTCCAAAGGTTCAGTATCATATGGATCAGCCACTTGCTGACCCCTCATGTATCGCTTTGTACTTTGTATCGAAGCTTGCTTCCGAGTATGTAAAGGTTGTACTTTCCGGAGAGGGCGCAGATGAGCTGTTCGGCGGATATACAGTTTATAACGACCCACGTGTGTTTAAGGTTTATCAGACAATAGTTCCCTACTGCGTGAGAAGAGGAATTTATAAGCTTGTTTCAAAGCTTCCTGATATAAAGGGACGTGACTATCTTATGAGAGCCACCCACCCGCTGGAGGAAAGATTTATCGGAAACGCTTTCATGTACAATATGAAGGAAAAGCAGGAGATTTTGAAAGACCCGTCAATCGCTACACGTCCTCAGGATATCACAAAGAAATTTTACGATAGAGTTAAGGACTACGACGACGTTACAAAGATGCAGTACCTTGACATAAATCTTTGGATGGTGGGAGATATTCTCCTTAAAGCCGATAGAATGAGTATGGCAAACTCCTTGGAGCTTAGAGTTCCTTTCCTTGATAAGGAAGTTTTCAGGGTTGCTTCAAAGCTTCCAACAAGACTGAGAGTTAATAAGCACAATACAAAATATGCAATGAGAAAAGCCGCCCAGCGTCATATGCCGGAGGAAACAGCGGAAAAAGAGAAGCTCGGTTTTCCTGTTCCAACAAGAGTATGGCTTCGTGATGAGAAGTACTACAACGTGGTTAAGGATATGTTCAACAGCGACATTTCAAAGAAATTCTTTAAGCCGGAACAGCTTATTGCATGGCTTGACGAGCACTACAGCGGCAAAGAGGATAACAGCCGTAAGGTTTGGACAATTTATGTTTTCCTTGTATGGTATAAGATTTATTTCGGCGAGGATGAGAAATAATTTTTATAATCATAAATAGTTATAAAAAATAAAACACCGCCGTATGGACGGATTAAATAGAACAAAAATTAAATTAAATGAGAGCGAGCTATTGCAAGTAATAAAGCGAACGTCTCGCCCGACCTGTGCAGGTGTTTATTTTTTATATTTTTACCTTGCAGGTCGGAAATAAAAATAAAAGGAGGTAATAAAAGATGGATTTGGAAGAAAAGAGAGTCGGTACAACGGAAATTTATGACGGAAAAATTATTCATGTTTTTGTAGACGACATTGAACTGCCAAACGGAGAACCGGCAAAAAGAGAAATTGTGGCTCATCCGGGCGGCGTAAGCATTGCTGCGCTGACAGATGAAAACGAGCTGCTGTTCGTAAGACAGTTCCGTTATCCCTATAAGGAGATAACACTGGAGCTTCCTGCCGGAAAGCTTGAAAAGGGACAAAATCCCCTTGAAAACGGCAAGCGTGAGCTTATGGAGGAAACAGGCGCTACCGGTTATAACTATATGTCTTTGGGAAAAATTTACCCCACACCGGGATACTGCACCGAGATTATTCATCTTTACTGCTGCCGTGTTGAGTCTTTCGGAAACCAGCACCTTGACGAGGACGAGTTCCTAAACTTTGAAAGAATACCTCTTGATAAGGCTGTTGAGATGGTTCTCAATAACGAAATTCCCGACGCAAAAACTCAGATTGGAGTTTTGAAAACGGCTCTCCTTTTAAAATCAGGAAAGATTTGATTTAAGGATTATTAAAAAGGTTGGTATAATGAAAATAATCAAAACTTTTGAAAATAAAGAAAAAAATCCCACTGCTGTAGCTCTGGGATTTTTTGATGGGGTTCATTTGGGACACCAAAAGGTAATTTCACAGGCGGTAAACTGTAAAAAGCAGGGACTTGTGCCAACGGTTTTTACCTTTTTGGATATGCCCTCGGCAAAAATTAAGGAAAGAAGCCCGGGACTTTTGACCACAAATTCCGATAAGGCTGTTATTATGGAAAAGCTGGGCGTAAAGGTTTTGTATGCCGTTGACTTTAATTCCGTAAGGGATATGTCAGCATCTGATTTTGTGGAAAAAATACTTTTTGAAAAGCTCAATGCAAAAAAGATTTTCTTCGGTGAAAATTACCGCTTCGGCAAAAACGCAGAGGGAAATAAGGATTTCCTTTTTGAAAACTGCTCCAAATACGGAATAGAACCGGTTGTTGTTCCTGCGGAAAATTTTGAGGGACAGCCGGTAAGCTCCACACGCATAAGGGAATGTATAAGAAACGGCGACGTTTTGACAGCTTCAAAAATGCTGGGCAGATATTTCGGAGTGTCACAGACCATTGTTGCCGGAAATAAAATCGGAAGAACAATGGGAACCCCTACAATAAATCAGCAGGTTCCGCCGGGAGGAGTTCTGCCGAAATTCGGAGTTTATGCTTCGGCGGTGACGGTAAAGGGGAAAACCTACTGCGGAGTTACCAATGTGGGAGTAAAACCCACGGTTGGTTCAAAAATCCCCCTGTATGAAACCTGGATAATAAATTTCAGCGGCGATATTTACGGGGAAATGGCGGAAACCCTTTTGCTGGACTTCATAAGACCGGAGAAAAAATTTGAAAACCTTGACCGTTTGAAAGCGGAGATTTTCCAAAACGGAATACAGGCTCAGAAAATTTTTAAAAGCGTATTTAATTCAAAGAAAAAATAACCTTTTAGCAACCGGTAAATTATGTAAAAATCTCATTTGAAATCTTCTTTGTATCTTGAAAAATCTTGATATAATTTGAAGTTTAACGGATTAAAACATCAAAAAATAATTGACATTCCTTTTGTGTGCTGTTAATATTAAAGTGTACGATTGGTGACGTAATTTAAAAAATAAAGTGAAAACAATCAGCTCTGTGACTAATAGGGCTGATATTTTACTTTAAAACGTCATCCTTTAGAAAAATTTTACTCGGAGGAATGTTCAAGATGGAAAAAATTTTCAGACTGAAAGAACACGGAACCGACGTAAGAACAGAAGTCATTGCAGGTATTACTACATTTCTGTCAATGGCTTATATTCTTGCAGTAAACCCTGGTATGCTGGCAGCAGCAGGAATGGATCAGGGTGCGGTTTTCACAGCCACAGCGGTTTCCGCTGCATTTGCCACACTTTTGATGGCATTTTTGGCAAACTATCCGGTTGCACTTGCTTCCGGTATGGGTCTTAACGCTTACTTTGCATATTCAGTATGTCCAATGCTTGCAGAGCAGGGCATAACAGACCCTTGGCAGGTTGCTCTCACCGCTATTCTCGTAGAGGGTATTATATTTATTATCCTTTCAATTTTCAAGTTCCGTGAATCACTGGTTAACTCAATTCCAAAAAACCTCAAGCTTGGTATTACAACAGGTATCGGTCTTTTCATAGCTATTGTAGGACTTAAAGGTGCAGGAATTGTTGCAGACGATGCAAGCAACTTGGTTGGCATGGGTAAAATGTCAACTCCTCAGGTTGTTTTGGCTTTGGTAGGTTTCCTTATTATCGCAATTCTCACACACTACAAGGTTAAAGGTGCAATCCTTATCGGAATTATAGTTACATGGCTTTTGGGAATTGGCGCACAGCTTACAGGATGGTACGATGTAACTGTAAATCCTTCACTTATTCCTAATTTCAGCGTGGAGAATATTCTCCCTCCAAGCCTTGCACCTACATTCTTTAAATTTAATTTTGAATTTATGACTCAGAATGTTCTTCAGTTTGCAATTATTGTTTTTGCTTTCCTCTTTGTTGACCTTTTCGACACAGTAGGAACTTTGGTTGGCGTTGCCTCAAAGGGAAATCTTCTTGATAAGGACGGCAATCTTCCAAAGGCAGGTAGAGCACTCATGAGCGACGCTATCGGTACAGTTGCCGGTGCAGTTTTGGGTACATCAACAGTTACAAGCTATGTTGAGTCCACTGCCGGTGTTGCAGAGGGCGGAAGAACAGGTCTTACAGCAGTTGTTTCCGCAATCGGATTTATCCTTGCTCTCTTCTTCTCACCGATATTCCTTGCAATCCCAAGCTTTGCTACAGCTCCTGCACTTGTTTTCGTAGGACTTCTCATGATGTCCTCTGTAAAGGACATGGATTTGACAAGCGACGCCGCTGACATGGCTGGCGGATTTTTGGCAATCATCATGATGCCTTTCACAAGCTCAATTGCAAACGGTATCATGTTCGGTATCCTTGCATGGGTTATCATCAGACTTTTCCAGGGCAAATTCAAGGAAATTCACCCTGTTATGTACGTTGCCGGTGCACTTTTCGCTCTCAGAATCTTCATGCTCGTAATGGGCTGGAACTGATTTTTAGTTCCGCCTTGCAAAGGTTTAGCTTGGAAATAAAGTTCGTTTCAAGGCGGGCGAGACGTTCCACAAAATCTTTGGAGTGGTTCGCTCTCGGTTAGGGTTGATTATTTTTATTTCTGGCGTGCAAAGTGAGGATATAAAAATTGACTTCCGTTACAGGTCGGGCGAGTTTTTTATTTCCGACCTGCAAGGTAAAAATATAAAAAATAAACACCTGCACAGGTCGGGCGAGACGTTTTCCTTAATTTTGGGAATGGTTCGCTCTCGGTTGCGTTTTATTTATATTTGAATTGTTACAGCCACGGTTGTTTTGACCGTGGCTGTTTTTTTCTTTTGCGGAACTATAAATTTACACCACACCAACGATTTATTATAAAACAAACTTATTTTTTATAAAAATATTTTATTTTTAAAACTAGCATGGTATAATAAAGAAAATAATATATATAAAAACATTTTATTATTTATGAAAGAGGTGGTGTTTTATGAAAAAAACTAAAAATGTTTTGATTATTCTTTTGGCGGTTTTTGTGTTGGGAGTTTTTGCTTCCGGCTGTTCGGAAAAAATGACTTCGGAAAAGCTTGATTCTCTTCCAACGGACTACAACATTGAAAATGCGGAGAAGGACGGTTTTATTGTAATCAATTCAAAGTCAAACGACGCACAGATTAAGGAAATTGAAAACTTCATAAAAGACGCCCTTTCAGGAAAGAATGAGGGCGAAAGCATCTACATTATAAACGAAAACAAAGAGGTCACCGTTTTTACAGGTCAAAAGGTATGCGTTTCATCTTATGTTTTCGACATAAAGGAAAACTGCATGACTGAAAATCCCCAGCTTTATTTCAGGTGGGGAAAGAGAACCACTGAAAACGGCGACACAGAATTTTACGTTTATTCCACCCAGGAGGATGTGGACAAGGGATATATGTTCAATATATTTTTACAGAACATATTCTCCGAGGTAAATGAGAAAACAGTATATTTCCATAATTAAAAAACAGCGGCTTCAAAACTGAAGCCGCTCAGCCTGTCGAAAAAGCTCAGCTTTCGCTGGGCTTTTTTCGATAAAAGTGGTAAAATAGAAGCAGGTGATAAAAATGATAGAGAAAAACAGAAAAAACAGAGAGCAA
>NZ_NFKS01000002.1 GCF_002160515.1 Anaeromassilibacillus sp. An172
TCTGTTTTTTCTGTTTTTCTCTATCATTTTTATCACCTGCTTCTATTTTACCACTTTTATCGAAAAAAGCCCAGCGAAAGCTGAGCTTTTTCGACAGGCTGAAGCTTCGCAGTTTTATTTCTGCGAAGCTTTTTTATCTGTAATTTAATTGGTTTCTTTGTGTAGGTGAGAGCTTTTATGCTTGTACCAAATTCCTGAATAGTAGAAGAATGCGCTCATTGCGGTGGAGATTATCCAGCCAACAGGCCATGAAAGCCACAAGCCCTCAACTCCGATTATTGCGTTAAAGATATAGCAGAGGATAACTCTTATGAGCAGGTCTGCGAAAGTTGCCGCCATAAACGGTATCATACTTTCCGTACCTCTCAGAACTGCGTCGAACATGAGTTTTGATCCCACAACCACATAGAATGGAGCTACAATGGTTAAAAAGTTACTGCCTGTGCTCAAAGCCATTGGACTTAAATCCTGAGCGAAAATCTTGAGAGCAGGTTCCTGGAAGAACACATAAAGCAACGAAAAGGGAATTGCAACTGTCAATACCATGAAAATTCCGGAAGTCATACCTTTTTTGATTCTGCCAATTTCTCCTGCACCCATGTTTTGCGCCGCAAAGCTTGAAAGTGCTCCTGCAACTGTTGTCAGTGTTGTGACAACAAAGGTGTTAAGCTTGATAGCTGAAGTATATCCTGCGATTACCTGAGAGCCGTAGCTGTTTACAAGACCCTGGATGAAGAGATTGCCTACAGAAACAAAGCTCTGCTGTAAAACGCTTGGGATTGCCACAACGCACATTTGAACAAGAAGAACCTTTGAAAAGAATTTAGCTGTTCCCTCAAATGTAAGCTTTTTAATTGCATGAAACAATCTAAATATGCAGAGTATAGCGGCAATGCCCTGTGCTATAAATGTCGCCCAGGCAAGGCCGGCAACACCCATGTTAAAACAGATAACAAAAACAAGGTCAAGGGCGATGTTTCCCAGACTGGAAGCAATCAAAAAGTACAGCGGTGTTTTTGAGTCACCCAAAGCTGAGAAAATACCTGTGCATACATTATAGAGAAGAACAAAGAGGAAACCTCCGATGTATATATAAAGATATGCAAGGGCGTCATCAAAAATATTTGCAGGTGTCTGCAAAACATTCATAATTGGAACGCTGATGAGAATTCCCACTATTGTGAGGAAAATTCCGACTGCTGAAATTGCTGTGAGAATTGTAGTTACACATTCTCTAACTTCTTTGTAATGCTTGGCGCCGAAGTGTCTTGAGATTACAACAGAACAACCTAAGTTGCATCCCAAAGCCACAGCCATGAAAATCATGGTTATAGGATAGGAAGAACCTACCGCCGAAAGGGCGTCCTCACCGATAAACTGACCGGCTATTACTGTATCCGCCATATTGTACATTTGCTGGAATATTACACTGCCCAGCAGGGGAAGAGCAAAGAGCCACAAAATTTTTCCTGTACTGCCTTTTGTCAAATCCTTGACCATTTCCAAACCTCCATTGACTTTTAATCCGTTGTCTATTATACTACAGTTATGGCTATCTGTTTTATATGTATTTTAAAAATTTGTTATATGATAATTAGATAATAAAAGGACGATATAAAATGAATATAGAGCACATGAAAAATTTTTTGATAATGGCGGACAGCGACAGTATTTCCCATGCTTCCAGAAGACTTTTTATAGCTCAGTCAGCACTGAGCAATCAGCTTAAAACCCTTGAAAAAGAGGTGGGAGCCCAGCTTATAAAAAGGGACTATCACAGCTATGAGCTTACGGAAAGCGGAAAGACGTTTTTAAAGTATGCCAGAAAAATTGTTGAAACAATGGAACAGGCAGAACTTGCAGTATCCGACTTGCAGGACGGAACAACAGGAACCCTGAGAATATCCTCTACACCGTCAGTGGCAACAGGTTTTCTCATGGAATACATAAGCGAAAATACAAAAAAATACCCCCGGGTAAAGCTCAGAATAAACGAGTGCAATACACCGGAGGTTATTGAAAAGATAAAGGACGGAATTTCGGAGGTGGGATTTATAAGAACACCTTTCGGAAATCACGGAGAATTTGTTACAAAATTTCTTGTAGCAGACCAAATGGCTGCGGTTTATAAAAAGGGCAGTTATAGTTTTGAGGACAATTTCAGTTTGGACCTTTTGCAAAACATGCCGCTTATATCAATTTACAGATATACAGAACTGCTGGACGCAATAGCAGAACACAGAAATTACAGAATATACTATGCCGCCCAATGTACAGAGGTTTCCACAGCCCTTTCCTTGGCTCAGTTAGGTATAGGTATTGCCCTGGTTCCTTATTCCGCATATAAAAATAATATGGGACTTTTTACAGGATTGGAAGCAAAAATTATCGGCGACAGTGAATGCGGAACAAAATGTCTTATGATTTATCTTAAAAACCGTTCTCTTTCAGCCACCGCTCAAAACTTTATAAAGCTTATAGAAAATATAATTGAAAGCAAAGAAATTTAATTTCCGAAATATTCCTCAATGGAGCTTACACACCTGTCAACGGCGCAGTCGATTTCCTCTTTTGTTATTATAAGGGGAGGATTGAAGTAAAGCACATTTCCCAAGGGACGCAGAAGCAGTCCCTTTTTTAATGCAATTTTGTAGATCTCATATCCCACACGCTTTTCGCTTTCAAAGCCCTCCTTGGTTTCCTTGTCTTTCACAAGCTCAATTCCGTTTATAAGTCCTATGTGTCGGATTTCACCCACGTAAGGCTTTTGCAAAAGCTTTTCCGTAAGCTTTTGGTGGAGATATTTTCCGGTTTCTGCGGCGTTTTCCAAGATATTATCTTCTCTCAATATTTTTTGAACGGCTAAAGCAGCGGCACAGCCTAAAGGATTTCCGCTGTAGGTGTGGCTGTGCATAAATGCCTTGCCTTTGTTGTAGTCGTCGTAGAAAGCGTCGTAAATTTCCTGGGTGGTTATGGTTATAGCCATTGGCATGTAGCCGCCGGTAAGTCCTTTGGAGATGCACATAATGTCCGGTGATATGCCGGCGTGGTCGCAGGCAAACATTTTTCCAGTTCGTCCGAAACCGGTAGCGATTTCATCTGCAATAAGTAAAACATCGTACTTATCGCAAAGCTCTCTAAGCTTTTTAAGATATACAGGAGGATAAATTCTCATGCCTGCGCTGCCCTGAAGCAAAGGCTCCACAATAAGTGCACAGCATTCCTGGGCATGTTCCGCAAAGGCTTTTTCCGCATGACAGATACATTCGCCGCCGCAGCTGTCTCTGTTTTTTCCTAAAGGACAGCGGTAGCAGTCCGGAGATTCAATGTGAATTGTGTCCATAAGCATTGGACGGTAGATTTTAGCGTACAAATCCATGCTTCCCACTGATAAAGCGCCGATTGTCTCACCGTGATAACCCTCTGTAAGGCACATGAATTTTGTTTTTTCGGCTTTGCCCCTTTGGTATTGATATTGAAAAGCCATTTTCAAGGCACATTCAACAGCGGCAGAACCGTTGTCGGAAAAATTAAATTTGCAAAGACCTTTAGGAATAATCTCCATAAGCTGCTGACAAAGCTCTATTGCCGGCTTGTGGGAGAAATTCGCAAAAATAACATGTTCCAGTTTATCAAGCTGATTTTTAATAGCTTCGTTGATTTTGGGATTGCAGTGTCCCAAAAGATTGCACCACCAGGAGCTTACAACGTCTATGTACTCGTTTCCGTGTATGTCGTAAAGATGAACGCCTTCGCCGTGGTCGATAATAATGGGGGGCAGTTCCTCATAATCCTTCATCTGTGAACAGGGGTGCCATATATATTTTAAATCAAGCTCTTCCAAAGTCATTTCATTCATCTCCAAAATATAATTTTATAGGGTCGCAAAGATAGTCTATATTTTCAGCATTGCTTGAAACAGTGCCTATAACCTTTACATCTGTGAGCTTTTCAATCATAAAAAGATTGTCTTTGTGCATAAGGCTGTTTTCATTGTAATTGTTGAGAATAATTCCTCTTACCTTTATGCCTTTTTCACGGAGATAAGAAACGGTGAGAACAACGGCGTTGATTGTTCCCAAGCCTGCGTCTGCCACTATAAGTGTGTCAAGCTCTAAAGATTTTACTATGTCCTCAAGCATAATAAAGCATTTTTCATCAAGTCTAATGGGACAGACAATTCCTCCGCTGCCCTCAACAAAAACATATTCATGGGATTTTAAAACAGTTTCAAAATCCTTTTTGACTTCCTCAAGCTCCACAGGATTTCCCTCTATCCTTGCGGAAAGATGAGGGGAAAGGGGGTTTTTGTAGAGATAGGATAAAAGTGTTTCGGTTTCCTGATTTATTCCGGAAATCTTTTTAACATAGCCTGCGTCGCTTTCCTCAATGGACTCTGCGCCGCTTATGGCGGCCTTGTAGTAGCCTGCGTTTATTCCCTTTTGTACCAAGCTTTTTGCCAAAAGGGCGGTAACGTAGGTTTTTCCTATGTCAGTTCCGGTTCCGGTGATAAAAATTCCCTTAGCCATTGCATAACCCCCTTTCATAGCCCAAAGCTTCAATAGTTTCAATGTCCTTTTTTATGGTAATTCCGGCAGTTGTCAGCATATCTCCGGAAATTGTGGCGTTTGCGCCTGATTTAAAGCAATCATATCCTTTATGCTCCATAAGTCCTCTGCCTCCAGCAAGTCTTATGGAAGCGTCGGGGAGAATAAATCTGTACACAGCGGCAATTCTTCTCATGTCGTCTTCCGTAAGGGGTGAAAGATTTTCATAGGGAGTGCCCTTAATCGGGTTTAACATGTTGATTGGAATAGATTTAATTCCCAGTTCCTTTAATGAAAATGCCATGTCGATTCTGTCCTCAGGGGTTTCGCCGATTCCCATAATACCGCCGCTGCACACGGAAAGACCTGATGACTGCGCCGCTTTTATTGCATTGACCTTATCTTGAAAGCTGTGGGTTGTGCATACATTGCTGAAATTCTTTTCTGAGGTTTCAAGGTTGTTGTGCACTCTTGAAGCGCCAGCCTCTTTCAGCTTTGAGAATTGTTCTTTATTCAAAAGTCCGCAGGATATGCAGACCTTAATATCACATTCATTTTTTATGGCTTTTATAATTTCGCAGACCTTTTCAACTTCGCTGTCGCTGAGTTTTTTTCCTGATGTGACGATAGAAAATCTCAGCACACCTCTTTCAAAATTTTCTTTAGCCTGTTTTGCTACCTCCTGGGGTGAAAGCAGTGGGTATTCCTGAACACAGGTGCTGTAAAAGGATGATTGGGCACAGTATTTGCAGTTTTCCGAGCATTTGCCGCTTTTTGCATTTATAATTGTGCAGATATCAAATTTGTTGGAGCAAAAATGATTTCTTATTTCATCGGCACATTGGCACAGTTCATCTAAAGGTGAATTGTAAAGATTTAAAGCATCCTCTTTTGTTATAGCTTTACCGGAGAGGATTTTTTCCATATAGTCACGGGGACTTGTCATTTTAATCAGACCTTTCTTTTGTTAAAAACAGGAATAAGACGTTTTCCAAGCATTGCCGCAAAGAAGCACATAACAATATCGCCTGGAACAACCAAAAGGAAGCAGTAAAGAAACAGCGGCCAAAGTCCTATTCCGGTTCCCAAATAAAAGTTGCTTATTATGTAGTAGTAAATCATTCCGAAAAGATAAACCATAGCAAGTCCTGCAAAACAGGCGAATAACAGTTTACAGTAGGAGGGATTTGCTTTCTTGTGGGCTATTGTTCCGGTGAGAAGAGCTCCCACGGCAAAGCCTATTATATAACCGAAGCTTGGCTGGAAAATATATCCGGGACCGCCGCCGGAAGCAAATATAGGAAGTCCTATCAAGCCCAGTACCATGTAAACACAGACACAGAGAAAACCTTTTTTGCCGCCTAAAAACAATCCGGCAAGGGTTGTGAAAAGTGTTTGCAGAGTAAAGGGAACAAAAGGAACGGGAACTTTTATAAAAGCGCCGATTGCGATAAGAGCCACAAAAAGTCCGCATATAACAATGTCGTTGATTTTAAGGGTATTTTTTGTCATAAGCCACCTCTTAGAATTTATTTCATATGAAAGTATAACAGACTAAAAGAAGATTGTAAACCTAATTTTAAAATAAAGTTTACAATAGCGTATAATTGTTGAATTAGAAAAATATCGTGGTATAATAAAAAATAAATTCTTCAAAGTGAAAGGAAACGACCTTCTAAATCGTATTGTATATGAAAGGACGTTGATAAGTCCTGAAAATACAAGGAGGTTTTTATTATGAAGAAAAAGATTATGGTTATTATAGCTGCTTTATTTGTGATTACAGCGGCAGTTGCAACAGTAGGAGCGGCAGGAAGAGGAAAGGTTGGCAATCCTTCAGCGGCTGTATCCGGTATATGCGACGGAGTACCGGCACAGGACGGAACAGGAATGCAGTACGGTAAAAATGAAAACGCAAGTCAGGGAAATGGAACAGGCGACTGTATCTATAATGAGGAATGCCCAAACGATGGAGTGCCTGCCCAGGACGGAACAGGTATGCAGTACGGTAAAAATCAAAACGGTGGAAACGGCAAAGGTAACAGTGGATAATCAGGAAGAAATTATCACAGGAATAGAAAACACACAGTGTTATCAAAAGTACGGCTCAGCCTGCGTGGGCGCCGGATATGAAACAAGGGAAGAAGCCCGGGAATACGGAATGTCCTTCGGAAAATACAAAGCCTATCAGGAGCTTTTAAAATATTATCCCGACATAACACCTGAGGAATGTAACGAGCTTTCCATGAACGAGATAAAAAATCTTATTTTGGAAAACGGCGGAGAATGGATTGGAAATTCACAAAATAATTCCCGGTGTACAAACTCAACCGACGAAACAAAAGGACAAAACAGCGGAAATTCCGGTAAAGGAGAAAATTCCGGAAACGGAAAAGGAAACGGCAATAAAGGCGGAAATCAAAAAGGCAAAAACTAAAAGAAAAAGCGTATTACTGACTGAACTCTAGTAATACGCTTTTTGCTTTATTTATAAAAATATCTTCCGGAAGTTTTGCTCTTTTTTCCGTACTGTATTGCCTCTTTAGGACAGCGGTGCAGGCATCCAAGGCAGATGTTGCACTGCTTTTTTACCCATACAGGTTTGCCCTTTTCGATTTTTATAGCTTCCGACGGACAGATTTTTTCACATAATCCACAGCCGATACAGCTGTCCTCAACATAGAACTTTTTTGTAAAACGTCTGTGCTTGTAAAAAGGATAGGAGAAAAAGGTTACTGTTTTCGGGAAATGACCGGGATTTTTATTTTGATTTCCCGAAATCTTTTCATCAATAGCCTTTTTAATTTTTTCAAGCTCACGGTCAGCCTTGCTGTTTATTTTTTCCTGTTCAGCCTTATCTGCTATCTTAAATAAAGGCACATATGTGTCCACCATTTTTACAGAATAAACTGCATTTACGGAAATCCCCTTTTTTTCAAGGGCTTCTTTTACAAATTTATCTGCATTGGCGGTAGAAGCTCCGCAGGTCATCAGTATATACACATAGGTTTTTTCTTTAAGATTTATAACTGCGCTGTTGATAAAATCCATTACAGCCTGAGGCACTCCGAAAAAATAGACCGGAAAAACAATTCCAAGCTTTCCGTCGTGAATATTAAATTCTGTGTTTTTTGTTTTTAAAGCTTCAGAAATCGAAACAATATTTTCGTTGATATCCGCTGTTTTATGGGCGGCGTGTCTGCTGTTTCCTGTGGCGGAAAAGTAAAAAATCATTTATATCACCTGATTTTAAATAATTTTACACATAGAGTATAAAATATATTAGCGGTACAGTCAATAGATAAAAATGGTTAAAGATAGCTCTTTGATGTTGTTTTATGGCCGTTATTGTGGTAAAATTTATTTATATTTGAGAAAAGCGGGCGGTGATGTATGAAAAATAAATTTTTATTATTTTTTATAGAAGTAAAGGAATTTATAGACATCTTTTTCGGCTATAAGGTTATGAGGGCAGCCGCCGCAATTTCATATTATCTTACCCTTTCGTTTTTCCCATTTCTTATCTGTCTTAACTGGCTGATAGCCACAATAGGAATTGACATGGGAACAATAGTGAGCCTTACGGAAGGTTTTATTCCTCAGCCGGCTATGGACTCTTTAAACCAGTATTTGGAGTATATTGTGAACCAGCAGTCGCCAATATTGCTGATAACGGGAATTACATTCCTTGTAACCAGTGCCTCGGCGGCGTTTAGAAACCTTGTAACAATTATGGGAGAAATCCACGGCAAACAGAGATTTAACGGCATAATAAAATATATTCTAAGCTTTGCAGGTTCTACGCTTTTTCTTTTTGCAATCTACTTTTTTATGCTTATTTCGGTTATTGCAAAGTCGATTATTTCCATAATTGACCAGTGGCTAAACACAAATCTTTCTATTTTATTTCAGTTTGAGTGGATGCATTCATTTTTGATATTGATATTCCTTACAGTTATGCTTTACGCATTGTACAGAACCTATAATATCAAAGGCAGAGCCTTTAAAGCTCTTATTTTCTCATCGGTGGGAGCTGCTTTTCTCCTTGTTGCAGTGAGTTATGTTTTTTCTGAAATAATGAAATTTTCGGCAAAATATTCACTGGTTTACGGTTCCCTTACTTCCGTAATCTGTCTTATGATGTGGATTTTTATCTGCGCCAATATAATAATCGGCGGAAGCGTTTTGGGAAGAGTAATAGGTTATCACTGTGAGGACGAATCAGAGGAAGAAAAAAAGTATGAAAACGCAAGAAAAAAGAAAAAACTAAAAAAGAAATAATTTTACGGGACAGGATTGTTAACAACCTGTCCCTAATTTTTTTCACAACGGATATTGACAAATTGCAGTTTTACATGTTTAATTAGGTTGGGAGAAATCCTAAAAGAGCAGGGAGGAATTTCAAAATGATTAAAGCTGTATTTTTTGATATTGACGGAACTCTCGTACCATTCGGCGAAAAAAGAATGCCGAAAAGTACCGTTGAAGGTCTTGACAAGCTTAAAAGCAACGGTGTTAAGGTGTTTATTGCCACAGGAAGATCTCCTGGAAATTTAAAATATCTGCAATCAATACTGGATTATGATTTTGACGGTTTTATTGCAATGAACGGACAGTATTGTTTTACAAAAGATTTGGTTATACGTGAAAAGTGTTTTGATACGGAAAGTTTTCCAATGCTGTTAGAATATCTTGAAGAAAACGATGTTTCCTGTAGTTTTGTGGAGCTAAACTATGTTTACATAAACAGAATAAGCGAAAGGGTTATGAATATTAGAAGGTCTTTGGGCGCTTCTGTAATTTACGAACCAATAGATAAACCGGAACGTGCATTGACCCATAAAATATACCAGCTCAGCGCATATACAGACAAAGAGCAGGAAAAGGAACTTGTAAAACATTTTCCGGGTTCCAAGGCTGTGCGCTGGTCTCCGGTTTTCGCCGATATAATCCCCGAGGACGGCGGAAAAGATGTGGGAATAAGCAAGGTTATCGAGCATTTTGGAATTAAAAGAGAGGAAACAATGGCTTTCGGCGACGGCGGAAACGACATGGATATGCTGAAATACTGCAACATAGGCGTCGCTATGGGCAATGCCGGAGATGAGGTAAAAGCCATTGCAAACCATGTTACAGACAACACAGATAAGGACGGAATTTACAAGGCATTAAAGTATTTTGAACTTATATAAAATATATGGAATGTATAAATGTGAATATTTAGTGAATAAAAAATGTAAAAAAATTCACTTGACAAAGAGAAAACTTTGTATTATTATATGTTGCAAAGAAATAAAACAAATGCTTTGACAGGGACAGCTGATACATAAAGCGATTTCAGAGAGTCGTCGGTTGGTGCGAGACGATAGGCAGTGTTGATAGAATCACCCTCGAGCAGACTGGTGAAATTTTCTTTTTGGAAAAACTAATCAGTTCCGGAAGCTCACCGTTATCATGGGGCGCACGTTGTTAGACGTGGCAGAGTGGCCGTTTTTCGGCAATTAGAGTGGTACCACGGAGTATATTTATACCTCGTCTCTTTTTTGGAGACGAGGTTTTCTTTTTATATTTGACTTAATTGAATGGAGGCTTTTTATTATGAAATTGACAGGAGCGCAGATAATAATGGAATGTTTGCTGGAACAGGGGGTTGACACTGTTTTCGGTTATCCGGGCGGAGCGGTTTTGAATATATACGACGCTTTGTATGAATATAAGGATAAGATAAGACATATAACCACTTCCCACGAGCAGGCGGCTTCCCATGCTGCTGACGGATATGCAAGATCAAGCGGAAAGACAGGCGTATGTATTGCAACATCAGGCCCGGGAGCCACAAACCTTGTTACAGGTATCGCTACAGCCTATATGGATTCAATCCCAATGGTTGCAATTACAGGAAACGTAAACAGAAACCTTTTGGGAAAAAGCAGTTTCCAGGAAGTTGACATTGCCGCAATCACAGCGCCGGTTACAAAGAAAAGTCTTATTGTAATGGATATTGCAGACCTGGCAGACGCAATCAGAGACGCTTTTTATGTTGCAAATAAGGGAAGAAAGGGCCCGGTTCTCATAGATATTCCAAAGGATATCACAGCTTTGACCTACGATTTCGAAAGAAAGCCATTAAAGGAGCAGAAACACAACTTTGACCACAATGAAAAGCAGTTTAAGAAAGCAGTAGAGCTTCTGCTTAAATCCGAAAGACCATTCCTCTATGCAGGCGGCGGAGTTGTGGCTTCGGAGGCGGAAAAGGAATTTGCAGATTTTGCAGAGAAGTTTGACGCTCCTGTTTCAGCTTCACTTATGTGTCAGGGCGCATACGACCAGAAGCTTCCAAGATATCTGGGAATGCTCGGTATGCACGGAACAAAGGTTTCCTCAATGGCATTAAAGGAATGTGATTTGTTTATCGCAGTCGGTTCAAGATTTTCCGACAGAGTTACCTGTGATACCGGTGTTTTTGCAAGAAACTGTCCGGTAATTCATATTGACATAGACGCAAAGGAATTCAACAAGAACATCAAAGCCGCAGCAGCATTGAGAGGAAACGCAAAGGATGTGCTTGAAGAGCTCAGCAGAAGAATTCCTCAGCAGAACCACAGCGAGTGGATGAATAAAATTTACGGCTGGAAAGAAAAAAATCCTTTCCTTAAAAAAGACGACGGAATGTATGTGACACCTCAGTATGTTATGGAAACACTGGGACGTCTTACAGACAATAAGGCTATGATTACCACAGAGGTTGGACAGCACCAGATGTGGGCGGCACAGTATTTCTATTACCGTTATCCACGCCAGCTCTGCACATCAGGCGGTTTGGGAACAATGGGATACGGTCTTGGAGCGGCAATAGGCGCAAAGCTTGCAAATCCCGACAAAACGGTTGTAAACATTGCAGGCGACGGAAGCTTCCACATGAATTGCAGTGAGCTTTCCACACTTTCAAAATACAACATTCCTGTTATAGAGCTTCTCTTTAACAACGAGGTTTTGGGAATGGTAAGACAGTGGCAGAAGCTTTTCTACGGCGGAAGATTTTCCGAAACAGACCTTGATAAGGTTACAAATTATGAAAAGCTTTCAGAAGCATTCGGTGTAAAAGCCTATACAATCAGCAAGAGCAGTGATGTTGAAAAGGTTCTCAAAGAGGCAATCGAGTCCGGAAAGCCTGCATTTATCAACTGCATCATCAATAGAGATATGAATGTTCTGCCGATGGTTCCGGCAAACGGAGCAGTAACAGACCCGATAATGGAAATGTAAAGAAATTTGTAATATAAACAGGAAGGATGAAAAAAGATGTTGACCCTTGATAAAATCTACCACGCTTCATATGTGCTTAAAAATGTTGTGAGATGTACAGACCTTATTCATGCGCCACTTATCAATCCTGAGGCACAGGTATTTTTAAAGGCTGAAAACCTCCAGATTACAGGTTCATTTAAGGTGAGAGGTGCTTACTATAAAATATCCCAGCTTTCCGACGAAGAAAAGGAAAGAGGTGTTATCGCATGTTCAGCAGGAAACCATGCACAGGGCGTGGCTTTGGCTGCTACTAAAAACGGCATTAAATCACTTATCTGTCTGCCTGACGGAGCTCCTATTTCAAAGGTTGAAGCTGCTAAAAGATACGGCGCAGATGTGTGCCTTGTTAAGGGTGTTTACGACGATGCATATAACATGGCTGTAGAGCTTCAAAAGGAAAGCGGCGCAACATTTATTCATCCTTTCGACGATGAAGAGGTTATTGCCGGACAGGGTACAATCGGTCTTGAGCTGCTGGAGCAGCTTCCGGAAATGGACGCGGTTATCGTTCCAATCGGAGGCGGCGGACTTATCTCCGGTATCGCATATGCGGTTAAATCCCTTAATCCAAGATGTAAGGTGTACGGTGTACAGGCACAGGGCGCACCGTCCATGTATAATTCCGTAAAGCACCACTGCAACGAAACACTGGACAGCGTTTCAACCATTGCAGATGGTATCGCAGTTAAGAAACCGGGCGATATCACATATGATATCTGCTGTAAATATGTTGACGACATCGCAACAGTTACAGACGACGAGATTTCCTGTGCAATTCTTTCCCTCATGGAGAAGCATAAGCTTGTTGCAGAGGGCGCAGGTGCGGTATCCGTTGCGGCGGCAATGTTCAATAAATTCGACATCAAGGGCAAAAAGGTAGCCTGCATAGTTTCCGGCGGAAATATCGACGTTACAATTCTTTCAAGAGTTATCACAAGAGGACTTCTCAAGGGCGGAAGAAGCGCAGATATCACTGTTGCTTTACAGGATAAGCCGGGACAGCTCAAGGAAATTTCTGCAATTATTGCTGACCTGGGCGGAAACGTAACATCAGTACAGCACAACAGAGCCAACGAGGGAATGGATGTAACAGGATGCTTTTTGCATATTGTTATGGAAACCAGAGATTATAACCATATAGAAGAGATTAGAAAAGCGTTAACAAACGCAGGATTTAAGATAGTTAGGTCTATGAATTGAGATATAGGAGGAAATGAAAATGAAATATGTAAAGACAGATAAAGCACCGGCAGCTATCGGCCCGTATTCCCAGGGAGTGGTAGCAGGAGGATTTGTATATGTATCAGGTCAGATTCCACTTGACCCTGCAACAGGAGAGCTTGTTGGAGGAAGCATAGAGGAGCAGACAGAAAGAGTTATCGCAAACCTCAAGGCAATTCTTGAGGCTGCGGGAACAGATATTTCCAAGGTGGTTAAAACCACATGTTTCTTGAAAGATATGGGAGATTTTTCAAGATTTAACAGTGTTTACGAGAAGCATTTTGTTTCAAAGCCGGCAAGAGCCTGCGTTTCTGCGGCGCTTCCTAAGGATGCGGCTGTAGAGGTTGAGGTTATCGCTTTGGCTCAGGATGCGTAAGATTTGATAAAAAGCCTTCAAAATTATTATTCTGCAAAACAAAAAACACCACGGTATAAACTGTGGTGTTTTTTGTTTATCTTAGTCTTTTTCAGAAAAATAAAATCATCATACTTTTTTAGATTATGCGCAGAAAATACGGCTTTCAACCTTTTTTCTGACTTCTTCCTTTGAAATGTGCAAAACAACTGCAAATTCACCGTATACAATATTTTCCGCATTTCGAAGAAAGTCCATGTCCATCTGACTGAATTTTTTATGATTTTCTTTTGCGTCCTCAAATTTGCCGTTAAGTGATTTAATAAGCAAAAGTATATTTATGCAGTTGCATGACTTGATAATTGCTTTATACTTTTCGGCAAGCTCTCTTTTGTTTCTGCAATTAAGTCCCTCTGTCTTTTTATGAGAAACGGTTTCTATGCAGTCTTCAACTTCACTTGGAGAAATAAGATTGCGTATAAACACATTTGTATCAACAGGGGAATAGATTTTCTCGCCCTCTTTTCCAAAGAGAGGTGAGAGTGTGTAATAAAGCTTGTCTGTAGCAAGACCGTCTGATACCGATAAATGCCCTACACTTTCAACACGGCAAACGCCTTTTGTTCCGTAAATAATGATATCTCCCGCACTGTACATTTTTATCGCCTCCAATTACTTTGATTTAGAGAGAGCAATAAATTTTAATTTTAAAATATTGTTCTTTCATATCTCTATATTAGTATTTTAACATATTTAAAAGAAAAAAGTCAAAGGCAAAAGTACAC
This sequence comes from Anaeromassilibacillus sp. An172, assembly GCF_002160515.1. GTDB lineage: Bacteria > Bacillota > Clostridia > Oscillospirales > Acutalibacteraceae > Limousia > Limousia pullorum. The sequence continues at coordinate 14,217 of NZ_NFKS01000002.1, forward strand.
AAATTGTAAATTTGTGTACTTTTGCGCAGGCGATAGGGGAGATTTTTGAAATTTTTATATAGTTATAAATTTTTAGAAGTAAAAAAGATTATTTTAAATCTTCTTCAAAGCAGGCGTAAACCTCAGGCATTTTTCTTTTGTGAAGATTTCTCAGATGATATCTGTTTATAGTTTCCACATCCTCGGGTTCTCCTTTGCCTTCGGTGATGTATTTGTCAATGGCTTTGTAGGTGACGCCCATTTCTTTTTCGTCTGTCTGACCCTCAAAAAGACCTGCTGAAGGTGCTTTTTCGATGATTGAAGAAGGAGCGTTCAGGTATCTTAAAAACTCAAAAACTTCTGTTGCAGTCAAATCTGCGATAGGGTTAAAGTCGTATGCGCCGTCGCCCCATTTTGTAAAATAGCCCATGTAAGCTTCGCTTCTGTTGCCGGTTCCGGCAACAATTCTGTTTTCAGAGGCGGCAATGGTGTAGAGAGTTATCATTCTAAGGCGAGGAGCTATGTTTGCTGAAGCGGCGTCGGTAATGGTTGTTACATTTTCCAAAACCCCAAGCTCTTTGTTTTTAACATCGGTAAGGTCAACAACCCTTGTTTCTATGTTGAACTGCTGGCTCAGCTCTTTGCCGTCGTCCATGTCTTCGCCGAAGTTTCTCTGTGAACAGCAGGGCATGATAATTCCAACTGTGTTTTCACAGGCGGCTTTGCAGAGGATGCCCACAAGTGCGCTGTCCTTGCCTCCGCTGTTTCCGAAAACAATACCTGTTGCCTTTGTTTTTTCAAGCATATTTTTGATAAATTCAACTCTGTTTTTAAATTCAAGTTCATAGTTACGCATAATAATACCTCCCGTTTGACTGTATAATTGACAGTACTTTATTTGTTTAAACATAAATGTTTTTATATGCGCTCACTGAGTTTTTTGGAATAGTCAGAAACCGCTTTGTATTCGTCCTTTGTCTTTGTGGGATATTTTCCGCCGAAACAGGCTGTGCAGTAGCAGTTTGTGTTTTTGCTTCCGTTAAGATAGGTGACATATTCCGGATTTAAAAAACCGAGGCTGTCTGCACCAATCATTTTGGCTATTTCCTCAACTGTGTGATGGTTGGCAATAAGGTTTTCCTTTGAGTCCACATCGGTTCCGTAATAGCATGGATTTATGAAAGGCGGTGCGGAAACTCGCATGTGAATTTCCAATGCGCCGGCTTCACGGAGAAGCTCAACAATCCTGCGTGATGTGGTTCCTCTGACGATTGAGTCGTCTATAAGAACAACCCTTTTTCCTTTTACCACAGAGGGGATAGGGTTTAATTTAATGTGAACCTTGTCCTCACGGGATTCCTGACCCGGTGAAATAAAGGTTCTTCCGATGTATTTATTTTTTACAAGTCCTATTCCGTAGGGAATACCGGACTCCCTTGCATAACCTATGGCGGCGTCAATTCCCGAATCGGGAACACCGATAACTATATCTGCGTCAACGCTGTGTTCAAGTGCAAGAAAAATTCCCGACCTAATTCTTGCCTCGTGTACTGAATATCCGTCAATAACGGAATCCGGTCTGGCAAAATAGATGTATTCAAAAATACATTTTGAATGTTTTTCCTTGCCGCAGTGGTCTTTAATTGAAGAAACACCGTTTTTGTCTATTACCAGAATTTCGCCCGGCTCAACATCACGGATAAGCCTTGCTCCCACTGCGTCAAGAGCGCAGCTTTCTGAAGCCACAATATATCTTCCGTCAGGGGTAATTCCGTAGCAAAGAGGTCTGAAACCCTTTGGGTCTCTGACGGCTATAAGCTTTGAGGGCGACATAATAACAAGGGAGTATGCGCCCACCAGCTTGTCCATGGCTCTGTTTATAGCTTCTTCAATGGAAGCGGCGGTAAGCCTTTCCTTTATAATAAGGTAAGAGATAACCTCCGTGTCGCTGGTCATGTGGAAAATTGCTCCGTTTAATTCCAGCTCCTCTTTAAGGGTATCTGTGTTTACAAGATTTCCGTTGTGAGCTAATGCAAGTCTTCCTTTAATATGGTTTACAACTATGGGCTGTGCGTTTATTCTGTCGCTGTCCCCTGTGGTGCTGTATCTCACGTGACCTATAGCCATGTTTCCGTTTCCCAAGTCCTGTAAAACCTGAGGGGTGAAAACATCGTTTACAATTCCTGTGTCCTTGTAAGTTCTGAAAATGCCGTCATCGTTTACAACTATTCCGCAGCTCTCCTGTCCTCTGTGCTGTAGTGCAAAAAGACCGTAGTAGACAGTGGAGGCGACAGCTGTAGGTTTGTTTGAATAAACGGCAAAAACACCGCATTCCTCATGTATTTCTGAAGAAAAATCCATGTATATACTCAGCTCCTTGATTACTCTTTATCCAGTTCATCTATAATTTCCAGCGCAATAACTTTTTTCCTTACACATCTGTCCATTGCGTTTTTCTCTATATATCTGTGGGCGTCAGGCTCACTCATTTTCTTTTTGTCCACCAAAAGCCATTTAGCCCTGTTCAAAATTCTTACCTCTTTCATTTTTTCCTGCAAGTCGGAGTTTTTTTCATAGAGATTTTTAAGCTTAGCCCTTGTGGCTATTATAAGCCTTAATGACTGTGAAAAAAGCTGGGGAGAAACAGGCCTTGACATTGTTAAAACTCCCGCCGACTCAACCTTATATGAAACAGCTTCATAATTTTCGCTTTTTACAAATAAAAGAACTCCTGTGCCGCTGTTGTTTGCCACATCGAGGGCAAACTGAGTTCCGAATTCATCGGAAAGAGGGGTATTTATAAGAAGAATATCTATTGGAATATCCGAAAGAATTCTCCTTGCTTCTCCTGCGCTGCTGCCGACAAATATCTGAGAAAACTGATTTTTTTGTAAAAGACTTTTGATTGATTCGCAGGTTTTTGGGGAAGAGGATACGACCAATGCGTTCATCGGTTCAGGTCCGGCAAACAAAACTATCACTCCTTCATTTTTGTCTTTGCAAACTGCTTAGTTTCAGATATTGTCAAATTCAAAATAGCAGGCGGGAAGAATCCTTTTAAGCCAGCTGCTGCTCTTTGCGATTGATACCGCCTGGTCTAAAGAATAGGGCAGAGCTTTAAGCTTGTCGGTAACCGCTTTTTCCGCAGTGAAAAGATTTATATTTTCCGGTATACCCGGCTTGAGATTTCTTCTTATTCCGTCAAGTCCGGCATTTATAAGTAATGTATATGCGATATATGGGTTTGTCATTGGGTCTGGAGAGCGCAGCTCAATTCTTCTGTACTCGCCGTGAGCCGCAGGAATCCTGATAAGCTGGGAACGATTTTCCGGTGACCATGTGATGTATTTCGGAGCTTTTTTCTCACCTAAACGGAGATAGGAGTCCTTGCATGGGTTTAAAAATGCTGACATTTCTTCCACATGCTCCAAAACTCCTGCCATAAAGCTTTCCCAGTAATCGTTGTTGTCATCGCTTCTTATAGACATATTTATATGCATACCGTTTCCGCTTTTGTCCTTTAATGGCTTTGGTGAAAAGTCGGCGTAAAGACCGTTGCCCATGGCGATAGCTTCAACCACGGATTTAAAGGTTGTTGCATTGTCGGCGGCGGTGAGAGCGTCGCTGTAACGAAAATCTATTTCATTTTGACCTGGGCCTTCCTCGTGATGAGAGCTTTCCGGTTTTATTCCCATGTCAAGGAGAGTAAAGCAGATTTCTCTTCTCACATTTTCGCCCTTGTCCAGAGGGGCAATGTCCATGTATCCGGCTTTGTCAAATGGGGTGTCGGTGGGGTTTCCTTTTTCGTCGGTATGGAAAAGATAAAACTCAAATTCTGCGCCGAAGTAGCAGTCAATGCCCATTTCCTTGGCTGCTTTTATTGATTTTTTCAAAATATATCTGCTGTCCTTTTCAAAAGGAGTTCCGTCAGGGTAGGAGATATCGCAGAACATTCTGATAACCCTGCCGCTTTGGGGACGCCATGGGAGAATTGCAAGTGTTGACGGGTCGGGGTGAAGAAATAAATCGGATTTTACTTCATCTCCGAAACCGTTTATTGCAGAAGCGTCGAAAGAAATTCCGTGAGAAAAAGCTCTGTCAAGCTCGTCGGGCATAATGGCAATATTTTTTTGTACTCCGTTTTTGTCGCAGAAAGCCAGTCTTATAAACTTTACATCCTCTTCCTGCACAAATGTTTTTACTTCTTCTAATGAATACATTGCATAAACCTCCGTATTTAAGGAAAATAAGTAAATAATTTTCTTCCCGCTGTCAACAATACAATTATTATTGTTTGTATCAGCGATAAACCTGTAAAAAGAAAACGCTCATAAAAAAGGGCATAAAAACCCCTTTGTATGAACGCCTTTGCTCAACTTTATTATTACTATTATACATCCGGCAATAGAAATGTCAAGAATTATTCTGTTATATGCAGGATTAAAAAGGAAATTATTCATAATTATTATTTTTATATTGACAAACAGGGGATAATGGAGTAAAATATGCAAAGTGAAACGGCAAAGGTGTCGCAGATAGTATCTGTATACCTGTGCCGTTTTTTGTTTTTTAAAAGTAAAATTACAAAGTATTTCAGAAAAATGCACGAGAAATGAGGTTGTTATTATGGCAAAAACCGGTCAGACTCTTTACGACTCACGTTTTGAACATGATGCCTGCGGTATCGGTGCGGTTGTAAATATAAAAGGAAAAGCGTCACACAAAATAGTTGACGACGCTTTAAAGATTGTTGAAAGACTGGAACACAGAGCCGGCAAGGACGCATCCGGAGAAACAGGAGACGGCGTCGGCATTATGGTCAATGTTTCCCATAGCTTCTTTCAGCCTGAATGTAAAAGCCTTGGAATAAATCTTCCGGAAAAGGGAGATTACGGAGTGGGAATGTTTTTCTTCCCACAGGAAAAGCTCGAGAGAAATCAGGCTAAAAAGATGTTCGAGGTAATCGCAGTCAAGGAAGGCTTGGAGTTTTTGGGCTGGAGAGAGGTTCCCGTATGTCCGGAGATTCTCGGAAACAGAGCGAGAGACTGTATGCCTTTTATTATGCAGTGCTTTATCAAACGCCCTGAAAACACAAAAAGAGGTATTGAGTTTGACAGACGCCTTTATATTGTGAGAAGGGTTTTTGAACAGAGCAACGACAACACATATGTGGTTTCACTTTCCTCAAGAACTGTAGTTTATAAGGGAATGTTCCTTGTAAATCAGTTGAGACTTTTCTATCCTGATTTGCAGAGGGAGGAGTATCAGTCCGCTATAGCAATGGTTCACTCAAGATTTTCCACAAACACAAACCCAAGCTGGGAAAGAGCACATCCAAACAGATTTATTCTCCACAACGGAGAAATCAATACAATAAGGGGCAACGTGGACAGAATGTTGGCACGTGAGGAAACAATGTTTTCACCGGTTATGCCGGAAGAGGACATGGACAAAATTTTCCCTGTTGTAAACGCCTGCGGTTCTGACTCTGCAATGCTTGACAATACAATAGAATTCCTTGTAATGAACGGCGTGGAGCTTCCGTTGGCTATGATGATGACAATTCCGGAGCCTTGGAGCAAAGACCAGATGATGAGCAGAAGCAAAAGGGATTTGTACTGCTACTACTCAACAATGATGGAGCCTTGGGACGGCCCTGCCTCAATTCTTTTCTCCGACGGTGAAAAGGTGGGCGCAATCCTTGACAGAAACGGTTTAAGACCATCAAGATATTATATTACCGAGGATGACGAGCTTATTTTGGCTTCCGAGGTCGGCGTTCTTGATATCCCAGAGGAAAAAATTCTTTTGAAATCACGTTTGCAGCCGGGCAAAATGCTTTTAGTTGACACAAAAGAGGGCAGACTTATTTCCGATGACGAGTGCAAGGAGTATTACGCCCAGAGAAATCCATACGGCGAATGGATTGATATGCATCTTGTTCGTCTTGAGGATTTGCCTATTCCAAATAAAAGAGTTGAAAACTACAGCCAGCAGGTGAGAGACAGACTTTACAAGGCTTTCGGTTACACCTATGAGGACATCAAAAACATGGTTCTTCCAATGGCTAAAGACGGAATTGAGCCAACATCCTCTATGGGTATCGACACACCGCTTGCAGTGCTTTCCGATAAGCACCAGCTTCTTTTCAATTATTTCAAACAGCTTTTCGCACAGGTTACAAACCCGCCGATAGACGCTATCAGAGAGGAAATCGTAACCGATACCACCGTTTACGTTGGTTCAGACGGAAACCTTTTGGAGGAAAAGCCTGAAAACTGCACGGTTGTAAGCATTAAAAATCCAATCCTTACAGCCGTTGACCTTATGAAAATAAGAAGCATGAACAAGCCGGGCTTTAAGGTTGCCACTTTGTCACTGCTTTACTATAAAAATACTTCCCTTGAAAAGGCTTTGGATCATCTTTTCATAGCCTGTGACAGAGCCTATAAAAACGGTGCAAATATTATGATTTTGTCCGACAGGGGAGTTGACGAAAATCATGTTGCTATACCGTCACTTTTGGCAGTATCCGCAATGGAGCAGTATCTTGTAAGAACAAAGAAGAGAACAGCAATTTCCATTATTCTCGAAAGTGCAGAGCCGAGAAATGTTCATCACTTTGCCGCTTTGCTGGGTTACGGCGCAAGAGCCATAAACCCGTACCTTGCCCATGAGAGCATTACCGAGTGCATAGAAAAGGGAATGCTTGATAAGGATTATCATACAGCTATAAGGGATTACAACCTTGCAGTGCTTCACGGAGTTGTAAAGGTTGCCGCAAAGATGGGTATTTCTACCTTGCAGTCCTACCAGTCCTCACAGATTTTTGAAGCTGTGGGAATTGAGAAAAGTGTTATAGATAAGTACTTTACCAACACAGTAAGCCGTGTGGGCGGTATCGGTCTTAAAGATATAGAGGACGATGTGGAGTACAGACACAACCACGCTTTTGACCCATTGGGACTTGGCGTTGACACAACCTTGGATAGCCTTGGACTTCATAAGTTCAGAGGCGGCAGTGACACAGAGGAACACCTCTACAGCGCAGAAACAATAATTGCCTTGAGAGAAGCCGCAATGACAGGAAATTACGAGAAGTTTAAAGATTATACAGATAAAATCGATAACACTGAAACACCATTTAATCTCAGAGGTCTTATGGAGTTTAACTTCCCTGAAAACGGAGAAATCTCAATAGATGAGGTTGAGCCGGTTTCTGAGATTGTAAAGAGATTTAAAACGGGAGCTATGTCCTACGGCTCTATTTCTAAGGAAGCCCACGAGTGTATGGCGATAGCCATGAACATGCTGAAAGGCAAGTCAAATTCCGGCGAGGGCGGCGAAGAGCCTGAAAGACTTGGAACAGAGCGTTCAAGCGCAATTAAGCAGGTTGCCTCAGGACGTTTCGGCGTTACCAGCGAATATCTGGTAAGCGCAAAGGAAATTCAGATTAAAATGGCACAGGGCGCAAAGCCGGGCGAGGGAGGACATCTTCCGGGCAAAAAGGTTTATCCATGGATTGCAAAGACAAGATATTCAACACCGGGTGTGTCCCTTATCTCACCTCCTCCTCACCATGATATTTATTCCATCGAGGACTTGGCTCAGCTTATTTACGACCTTAAAAACGCCAACAGAAAGGCGAGAATTTCCGTAAAGCTTGTTTCTGAGACAGGTGTAGGAACAATCGCCGCAGGTGTTGCAAAGGCAGGCGCACAGGTTGTGCTTATCTCCGGCTATGACGGAGGAACAGGTGCAGCTCCTCAGACTTCAATTCACAATGCAGGACTTCCTTGGGAGCTTGGTTTGGCAGAAGCACACCAGACACTTATCCAGAACGGCTTGAGAACAAAGGTTGTCCTTGAAGCCGACGGAAAGCTTATGAGCGGAAGAGATGTTGCCATTGCCGCAATTTTGGGCGCAGAGGAATTTGGTTTCGCTACAGCTCCTCTTATCACAATGGGATGTCTTATGATGAGAGTCTGCAACAAAGACACCTGTCCTGTGGGAATTGCCACACAGAATCCTGAGCTTAGAAAGCGTTTCTGCGGCAAGCCTGAGTATGTTGTAAACTTTATGACCTTTATCGCAGAAGAGCTGAGAGAGCTTATGGCAAAGCTTGGAGTGAGAAAGGTAGATGAGCTTGTGGGACGCACAGACCTTATAAAGGTAAAGGAGAACATGAGCAGTGAAAAATCCAGAAAGATTGATTTGTCCGCAATCCTTTACAAGGGCGAGGAAAACGCTGTGCATTTCAACCCGGAAGATGTTTACGACTTTAAGCTTGAGGAAACATTGGACGAAAGCGTTATTTGCAAGAAGTTCAAAAGATCAATTAAAAACGGAAATCCCGATAAAATAGATATAAAGGTAACAAGTATCAACAGAACCTTGGGAAGCATCTTCGGTTCTGAGATTACAGAAAAGTATAAGAACACATTGCCTGACGACACATATGTTGTAAACTGTCACGGCGGCGGAGGTCAGTCCTTCGGAGCATTTATTCCAAAGGGACTTACAATGGTGCTCGAGGGCGACAGCAACGACTATTTCGGAAAGGGACTTTCCGGCGGAAAGCTTGTTGTAAAGCCTCCAAAGGAGAGTAAATTTAAAGCAGAGGAAAATATTATTATAGGAAACGTAGCTCTTTACGGAGCAACAAGCGGCGAGGCATATATAAATGGTATAGCCGGTGAAAGATTCTGCGTAAGAAATTCAGGAGCTTTTGCGGTTGTAGAGGGCGTGGGCGACCACGGCTGTGAGTATATGACAGGCGGCAGAGCGGTAATTTTAGGTAAAACCGGTAAAAACTTTGCAGCAGGTATGAGCGGCGGTATCGCTTATGTGCTTGATGAGGACCATACACTTTATCTCAAGCTCAACAAAGAGATGGTTTCAATGACAGCCGTTAAGGAAAAGCACGATATTGCAGAGCTTAAAACCCTTATTGAAAATCACGTAAGGGAAACAGGCTCAAGTATCGGTAAGAAGATTTTGGACGATTACGAGGGATATCTTCCTAAGTTTAAAAAGATTATTCCAAATGATTACAGTAAAATGATGAAAGCAATAGGAAAAATGGAAGAAAAGGGAATGTCAAGAGAACAGGCAGAGATCGAGGCATTCTATTCCATAGCAAACAACTGAGGAGGGATATTATGGGAAAGCCAACAGGATTTTTAGAGTTTGAAAGAAAGAATAATTCCACACGCAGTCCCCTTGAGAGAATAAAGGATTTCTCTGAGTTCCATCCTCAGCTTTCAAAAGAGGACAGAGAACAGCAGGGCGCAAGATGCATGAACTGCGGCGTGCCCTTCTGTCAGTCGGGAATGATGCTGGAAAGCGGTTTTACAGGCTGTCCGCTCCACAACCTTATACCGGAGTGGAACGATGAGATATACAGCCACAACTGGGAAAACGCATTGTCAAGACTGCTCAAAACAAACAATTTTCCGGAATTTACCGGAAGAGTTTGTCCGGCTCTCTGTGAAGCCGCCTGCACCTGCGGACTTGATTCAGACCCTGTAACAATCCGTGAAAACGAATTGGCAATTATTGAAAACGGCTACAAGCAGGGATATATCAAGCCAAGAATTCCAAAGGTTAGAACAGATAAAAGGGTAGCCGTTATCGGTTCAGGCCCTGCGGGACTTACCGTTGCAGATATGCTTAACCAAAGAGGTCACAATGTCACAGTATATGAAAAAGAGGACAGAGTGGGCGGACTTCTGATGTACGGTATCCCTAATATGAAGCTTGACAAAAAAATCGTAAACAGAAAAGCAAGGCTTATGGCTCACGAGGGAATAAGATTTATTGTAAATACCGATGTGGGCAGAGATGTTTCCGTCCAGGAGCTCATGGATAATTACGACGCAATTGTGCTGTGCTGCGGAGCAAAACAGCCAAGAACACTGAATGTTTCCGGAATGGATGCAAACGGTGTATACTTTGCGGTGGACTTTTTGACTTCCGTTACAAAAAGCCTTTTAAACTCCAATTTGCAGGATAAAAAATGTGTAAGTGCATCAGGCAAAAATGTCGTAGTTGTAGGCGGCGGTGACACAGGCAACGACTGTGTGGGAACCTGTATCCGTCAGGGCTGTAACAGCGTTGTACAGCTTGAAATGATGGAGCCCCTTCCAAAAACAAGAAGCAAAAATAATCCATGGCCTCAGTGGCCTAAGGTTTTGAAAACCGATTACGGCCAGGAGGAAGCTATAGCAGTTTTCGGAAAGGACCCGAGAGTTTACTGCACCACAGTTAAAAACATCATAGCCGACGAGAGCAATAATATAAAGCAGATTGTCACAGTAGAGCTTAAATGGGAAAGAAATCCGGAAACAGGCAGATTTTCACCGGTTGAGATTGAGGGCAGTGAAAAGGTTTTGGACTGTGATTTGCTTTTAATTGCCGCAGGCTTTACAGGCTGTGAGGAATATGTTTCACAGGAATTTGAAGTTGAAACAACGGAAAGAAACTGCATTAAAACAGGAAAAGGTTCCTACAAAACTGAAAATCCAAAAGTATTCGCCGCAGGTGATGCAAGAAAAGGACAGTCACTTGTAGTGTGGGCAATAGCCGAGGGCAGAGAATGCGCTAAAGAGGTTGACCGCTTTCTTATGGGTTACTCCAATATGATTTGATGATTGATTGTAGATAAAGAGAAAACAGGGGAAGAAACAATTCCTCTGTTTTTTCTTGCGTAAATTTGTTTTGTAAGCTATAATAAAAAACATTACAAATTTATTGGGGTGTTGATAATGAAAAAGGCAAAGGTTTTTTGGAAGATTATGAAATACACAAAGGCGGACAAAATAATTTTCGGATATCTTTTGTTTTTTGTTGCGGCGGCGTTTGTTATCTGGCTGTTCGAGCCGGAGATAACCAGAATTTGGGACAGCCTTTGGTATTGCTATGTTACATCAACCACAATAGGCTTCGGAGATTTTGTGGCTGTGACAATAGTGGGAAGAATAGCTTCAATAGCTTTGAGCATTTACAGTATAATAGTAATAGCCTTGGTTCCCGGAATTGTAGTTAGCTATTTTCTGGAGTACACAAAGGTTAGAACAGACGAGAGTATGCTTCTTATTACAGATAAGCTTGAAAACCTGGATAAGCTGTCAAAAGAGGAGCTAAAGGAGCTTTCTACCAAAATAAAAAAATTCAGAAAGAACAGAGGAAACGAAGCTAAATAAATATGTAGAAAAATCGGGTATTGTTTAATATCCGATTTTCTTATACATCGGCATAAAAACGGGAAAAATAAAACAACTTGCTAAATTTATCCTTATATTGTAAAATATAAATAGAAATATAAAGAAGGAGTAACAGACATGGCTGTACTGAGTGTTCATAATCTGGAAATGAGTTTTTCTGAAAGGGTCTTGTTTTCTCAGGTTAGTTTTGATATTGAAGCTTCCGACAAGGTGGGTTTTATCGGTGTAAACGGAGTGGGAAAGACTACACTGTTTAAAATTCTTTGCGGTAAAATGGAGCAGACCGGAGGAGACTTCTTTACATCCAAAAATCTCAAAATAGGATATATGGAACAGCATGCCTGTTCAAATTCGGAAAATACGGTTTATAACGAGCTTTTAAGCGTGTTTCCTCACCTTATAAGAATGGAAGAGGAGATAGACAGACTCAATCTTGATTTGGAAATGGGCAGGTCAGATGAGAAAACTATAATGCGTCATACGGAGCTTTCGGAACAGTTTGCGGCTATGGACGGACTTGTTTATAAAAGCCGAACAGCCTCAGCTCTCACAGGCTTGGGATTTAAGCAGGAAGATTTTAATATGCCTGTTAAAAAATTAAGCGGAGGACAGCGTTCAAAATTAAGCCTTGCAAAGCTTCTGCTTTCCGGTTCTGACATAATACTTCTTGACGAGCCTACAAACCATTTGGATATAAATTCTGTAGGCTGGCTTGAAAGCTTTATAAGGGACTTTAAGGGAGCGGCGATTATAATAAGCCACGACAGATATTTCCTTGATACGGTTACAAATAAGACAATGGAACTTGAACACGAAAAGCTCCAGATGTACAAAGGAAACTACACCGAGTTTATAAGAAAAAAGGAAGAGGCAAAAAAGGCCGCTGAAAATAAATACAAAAAAGACATGGCGGAAATAAAGAGAATAGAGGGAATCATTGAACAGCAGAAAAGATGGAACCGTGAGAAAAACATTAAAACCGCCGAAAGCAAACAGAAAGAAATAGACCGCATAAAGGAAAACCTTGTTGTACCTGAAAGCGAACTGGAAAACATAAAGTTCAAGTTTCAGCCAAACACTGAAAGCGGAAACGACGTTTTGATGTGCGAGGGAGTTTCAAAGACCTTTGGAGAAAAGAAGATTTTTGAAAATGTGAACATGCACATAAGAAAAGGAGAAAAGGTATTTATTGTGGGCAGCAACGGCTGCGGCAAGACCACACTTTTCAGAATAATAATGGGAACCGTGCCTGCGGACAGGGGAGAAATAGATTTCGGAGCAAAGGTTGAAACGGAATATTTCGACCAGATGCAGGAAAACCTAAATATGGAAAAGACCGCAATGGATGAAATATGGGATGAATATCCTAAAATGACCCAGACACAGGTTAGAACCTCCTTGGGAGCTTTCCTTTTCAAAGGCGACGAGGTATTCAAGCCCATAAATCAGATGAGCGGCGGCGAGAGAGCCAGAGTTTCACTTTTAAAGCTTATGCTGGGAGGAGGAAACTTCCTGCTTTTGGACGAACCTACCAACCATTTGGATACAACCTCAAGAGAGGCGCTGGAAGAGTCCTTGAAGTCTTATGAGGGCACAATGCTTATCATAAGCCACGACAGATATTTTATAAACAAGCTTTCAGACAGGATTTTGGAGTTAAAGCCCGAGGGTATGACAGAGTATCTTGGAAACTATGATTACTACATGGAAAAACGCCTTGAAAAATCCGGACAGGACAGCGGCAAAACTCATACAGAAACAAAAAAATCCGCAGGCGCTATAGATTATAAAATGAAAAAGGAAATGCAGGCACAGGAAAGAAAACGCCGTTCCATGCTAAAAAAGACAGAACAGGAAATAGAGGAAACCGAGCTTGAAATGGAAAAGGTAAATGAACAGCTTGCAGACCCTCAGGTAACAAGCGACTATCAAAAGCTTATAGAGCTTTCCGGAAAGCTTGAGGAGCTGAAAGCAAAGCAGGAACAGCTGTACGAGCAGTGGGCGGAGCTCAGCGACTGATTATTTGTGTTTTGTGCATTTTATAACTTATTGGCTTTGAGTTTACTGCATGTGTGTTTCTAAGGTGAATTGAAAATACAATACAAAAGGATAATTTACCAAAATAAGTGAAATAATGGGATTTTCTATTGTAAAAAAAAAGAATTGCAAAAAAAACGTCGAAATGTTAATATGTTAGTGTAAGCAAGTATAATAATAAGGTGTAATAAAAAGGGTAGGAAATGGAGGAATGACGATGTTTTGTCATAAATGCGGCAGAGAACTCAACGACGATGTTTCCAGATGTCCTTTTTGTAATGCAGATACTTCCGCATATTTAAAAGATGATGACAGCTCACTTCGTGAAATTTTAAGACTCAGCGAAGAGTTGAACGAAGAAAGCGACACTGCCACAGACTCCTCTGGGGTTGAGATTGATACAGACGGCGAAGGTTTTACCGAACCTTTGACAGAGCCTTTGGATACTCCAGACGATGAGGGAGAGGAATGGCATGACTGTTCTGTTACAGAGAGTTTAGAGGAAGATGCTCATCAGCTCAGAAAAGAGTTTGACACAAGCGACGGTTTCTATATTCCTAAAGTAGCAGCCATTAAAGCGGGAATTTTGCCCAGTGAAGAGGAGCAGACAGAAGTTCTTCAGGAGGAAACTGCTGAAGTTGTTGATGACAGCCAGGAAGAAATTCAGGAAGAACCGGAACAGCAGGAAGATATTCAAGAGATTGAAACTATCGACGCTGAGGAAGAACCGGAAGAAGAGGAATATGTTGATGAGACAGAGGAATTTATCAGCAACTATGTTCCCATAAATGAAATACCGGAGGAAGAGCCGGAAGAAGAAAGAGAAATCGACGAAGATATAGATTACGAAGACGGATTTGTAGCAAGCTATGATGATGGATTTACAGATAACGGCTACAGCGAAGAAAGAGTTCCTGAAGAAGAATTCTACGATGAAGAGTTTGAAGAAATCGAAGAGGAAGAACCTGAAAAGCCGAAAAAGAAAAGCGGTTCAAAAAAGAGATATGTAGTTATCCCTGTTTTGATAGTAATAGTAGCTGCGGCAGGATGGTTTGGACTTTCAGAGTTTGTTATAAATTCCTCAGCCAGCGAAGCTATATCGGCCTTTGCAGATAAGAAATACGACACAGCGGCGAGCATTTATAATGAAAGCGTAAAAAATTCACCTATACAGATGTGGATTTTTGAGGGCAAAATGAACTCCTATATAGATGAAGTTTTAAATGAACATCGTGATAAGGTGTTAAGCTATGATGAAGCTAAAATTGCTTTGAACAGCGTTATTGCCCTTGATGACGACAGATTTATCGAAAAGGCAAAAGAAGCCCTTGAAACTATAGAGGCTTTGGAAGAGTCAAGAGCGGCTTATGCGGCAGGACAGAAGTATTTCACAAACGGTGATTATATTGCCGCCGCAAAGGAATTTGACAAGGTAATTGAAAGCGACCCTGACTACAGCAAGGCGGTTGCGTCAAGAGACCGTTCATATGAAAAGTATAAGGAAGATATTCTTTCAAGAACCAGCGGATGTGAAACAGTTGAGGAATACAGAGCAGCTATTGAACTTCTCAATGAAGCAGTTGAAAATCTTCCTAATGATACAGAGTTAAAAGCAAGACTCGACAACTGTAAAGAGGGTCTGGAAGAGGCAGTTATTTCAGAAACAGTTGAAAGCGCAAATTCTCTTATAGATTCAGGAAACTATAAGGATGCATTGAGTTTGATTGATGAAACTCTGAAAGAGTATCCGGACAACAGCACACTTTTGAATCTCAAGTCAAGCTGTACAGACAGTTATATTTCATCTTCGGTATCTCAGGCACAGCAGCTTGTAGCTTCTGAAAAATATATGGACGCTATTGACCTTATGGATTCAATGCTTGCCCAGTTCCCGGACAACGAAACACTTACAAATTGCAGAAACGAATGTGTAAACGCCTACGTTAACGCAGCAGTAAGCAGTGCCGATGAATTTATGGATGCAGGAAATTATGAAACTGCCCTTACTGTAATAAACAAGGCATTGAATGATTTGCCGGACAATTCAACGCTTCTCAATAAGAAAGAAGAAATTGAAACCAATATGCCGGTGAGCCTTATGGAAGAGTGTCCGCCAACTGACGGCACAAACCTCAAGACCTTTACAAACAGCTCAACCAGCAGCTTCAAAATTGACGGCAAAACCTACCGTGAAGGCTTTACCCTTTACAGTTCAAACGGTTGGTTTGCAAGCGGAAACGGTGTAGCTAATATGAAAATAGGCGGCGGCTATTCAAGACTTACTTTCAATGTGGGTAAGGTTGACGGAGGAAAAGATGTAAACGGTGTTCTCAATGTTTATGTTGATAACGAGCTTGTGGACACAATCACAATTTCCAGTGACAGCGGTTTGCAGTCCTTTGAAATACCACTTAATTACGGTTCAAACCTTAGATTTGAACTTTCCCCAGAAAGCGGAAGCTCAACACCGACTTACGGATTTACAAACCTTACTTTGTACAAGTAATTAAAAAACGGGATGCGGATTATTATCCGTGTCCCGTTAACTTTTTCAATTAAAAACTCAAAAAATATATTAAAACAGCTTGCAATTTTTTTATCTGTATGATATAATAATCAACGTCTTATGGGGGCGTAGCTCACCTGGGAGAGCGCTTGAATGGCATTCAAGAGGTAGTCGGTTCGATCCCGATCGTCTCCACCAATAAAAGGACTTCGTTTTGAAGTCCTTTTTTGTTTTGTCTATTTTTCAAACATGGTTTTTTGTTTTGCTTTTAAAAATATAATGCTTATCACAAATGCGCACAATTCGGCAAATGGTATAGACAGCCACAAACCGTCGATTCCTAATATGGCCATCATAAGATAAAGGCCGGCTATGATAAATAAAAAGGTTCTTGAAAAAGAAACAATGGCAGAGGTTAAGCCGTCTGAAAGTGCGGTAAAAAACGCCGATGTGAATATATTAAAACCTGAAAAGATAAATCCCACAGAAAACAGCATCATTCCGTGCTTTATAAGCTCGTGTACATTTTGATTGTTTTCGGAAAACAAACTTGCCAGCGGATTGCTCATGGAAAACGCCAGTACAAAGGACAACACCGATGTGGCTAAAACAAACTTATAGCAAATTCTTTTCAGCTTATTGAGATATGCGCAGTTTCCTGCCCCGTAGTGATAGCTTAGAATAGGTGCAACTCCCACGGAAAATCCCAGATACAGCGCAGTCAAAAGAAACTGACTGTACAAAACAGCTGTAATAGCCGCAACACCGTCGTTTCCCAGGTGTTTCATCATTGTGATGTTAAAAAGCATTGTGGTGATGCTTGTGGAAAGGTTTGTGACCATTTCAGAAGAGCCGTTTGTACAGCTTTTTAATAAGGCTTTAAAGTCTGCCTGCGGAAGAGAGAAGCAAAGGCCATTTCTGTTTTTAAGGAAAAATATCACTCCGCCTATTGCAGGAATAAAATATCCTGCCGCAGTGGCAAGGGCGGCGCCTGAAATACCGCTGTTGAAATGAGCCATAAAAACATAGTCTAAAATCATATTTGAAATACCTGCGGAAACAGTTAAAATCAGACCCAAAGCAGGTTTTCCTGCGGCAACAAAAAAGCTTTGAAAAAGTATTTGAAGAGTAAGCACGGGAGCAAACACCAAAAGAACCGACAAATAGCTTTTGCATAAGGGCATAAGTGTTTCACTGCATCCCAAAAAGGTGAGAAGTGGTTCTAAAAAAATAAAACTGACAACTGCTAAAGCCGCAGTGACCACAAGAGCTGACAAGGTAATAAAAGCAAAGAGCCTGTTAGCTTTTTTGGAATTTCCTTCACCAAGCTGGATTGATACAACTGCGCATCCGCCTGTAGAAAACATAATACTTATGGCATAAAAAAGACTTAACAGGGGATAGCATATGTTTATTGCCGACAGTGCGTCGGTACCTACAAGGTTAGAAACGAACATTCCGTCCACTATTGTGTAAAGAGATGTAAATACCATCATTGCAATGGACGGAGCAGAAAATCTGAGCAGAGATTTTAAATCAAACTCCTTTGCAAGATTGTTGTTCATGTCAATACCTCCGACAATTTATTTGATTTTTCTCTTTGCAGATGATATTATAAAGTATAGGGTAACACAATAGTCAATAGGTGATTTGATGAAAAATAAAAAAGTATACTTTACAACAGGTGAATTTGCAGCCCTTTGCAATGTAGGAAAGGATACGCTTTATCATTACGATAAGGTGGGAGTTTTTTCACCTCAGTACATAGGCGAAAACGGGTACAGATATTACCATGCAATGCAGTACGATACTTTTCTTGTGATAGATGCGCTCTGTGATTTGGGAATGACCTTAAAGGATATAAAGGAATATTTAAACAACAGAAGTCCCGAAAATTTTGCAGAGCTTATGGAACGTCAGATGCCTGTTATAGACGAAAAAATTAGAAAGCTTGAGAATATAAAGAAAATCTTCATAGAAAAGAAAACCAATATAGCCTCTTTTGAAGAAAAAAGAGGAGTGGTGTTTGAAACATATCAGGAAGAGGACGAGGAATATTTCTGTTCGGAAGAGCTGGGTTCCTTTGACGATGTGGAAATGGTTACGAAGATATCACGTCTTATAGATAAAAACCTGTTTACGGCAACATACAACACAGTGGGTTTTGTAAGCGAGCCGGTTTTTTCTGAAAATGAAATCAGATTTGAAAACAGCAGATTTTATCTTAAACCCATAAACAGAGCCTTTCACACAGGTTCCGAAAAGCTTGTAAAGAAAAAAGGAAAATACCTTTCCGTGTATCACACAGGCGGTTATGAAAAAATAGAAAAATCATACAGGATATTATATAATTATTCTCTTGACAATGGTTTGGTGTTTGAAAAAGAATTTTTTGAAGAGGAAACAGTGGATTTGCTGGCGGTAAAAACATATAAGGAAACAGTGGTGAGAATTTCGGTAAAAGTTTTGGAATAAAAATAAATATTGACTTTTTATTTCTAAACTGATAACATTTGATTATGATATTAAGATTTAAGGAGGGTTTATTGAATGATAGACTTTGAAAACGGCGACGTGTTTAAGCTTAGAAAAGTCAAAGATGAAAAGGTTGACAATAATATTTTAGCTTTGCTGATTCCTAAGGAAGAAATAATAGGTGTTTACAAAAGCGTTCGTGATTATGTTGTATTTACAAACAGAAGATTTATATCTGTGAATATTCAGGGAGTAACAGGAAAGAAAAGAGATTACACCATTATGCCTTACAGTAAAATATCTGTTTTTTCAATAGAAACCTCCGGTGTTCTTGATATGGACAGCGAATTGCAGCTGTTTTTCAGCGGAGTAGGAAGAGTTACTTTTGAGTTTACAGGAAACTCTGACATAGTGGAAATTGGACAGATGATAAGCAGACATATGCTTTGATACAAAAAAGACACGGTTTATTCCGTGTCTTTTTCTTTATGAGTCAAAAAGAAATGCGGCTGAAAACAGCCGCACGAATTATCATATTATTTAATTAAACTATAGACAGAACGATTGTAATTCCTGTGTCAGGGTCTGTAGCTGTAAGTGTATTTTGAGCTTTATCATATGTGTACTGAGTTTCAACACCGTCAAAGGTTGTGGTGAGAACAGAGTCACCGTTAAACACATATGTGCCGCTGTTTTCCTGATCGCCCATTGAAGCTGTAACTGTGCCGTCATCGTTAAACACATACTTGGCCTCGCTTGAAGATACAAAGGAGTTGTAATCCTCTGAGCCTTCTTCAAAACCCTGAGCGATTGCCGCCTGAGACACATATTCCTCGTAGGTCATTTCAGTACCTTCTGAATCGGTAACGGTCTTTGGAGAATATGTACCTGTGAAAGAAGCTTCGTCAGCGTTGCTTTCGGAAATATTCTCTGCTGTTTTGTCTTCGGTTGTATCGGTTGTAGAAGCTTCGGTTGAAGTGATTTCTGTAGTGTTTTCTGTAGTTTCTGTATCGTTGCCTGAGCAGCCGGTGAAAGCGAACATAGCGATAGCGCAAGCGCAGAGAACTGCAAAAATTTTCTTAGCCTTCATAATAATTACCTCTCTTTAAATTTAGTCTGAATTTGTTTTTGTGGTAAACACTTATACATATGTAAAAAACCAGTGTCTAATCACAGGGTGGATTATATCATCTGAAAACATGGCAGTCAATTAAGTTGTGGCTAAATGCATTTTGATGTGGCGAAACACTTGTATACGACAAATAAACATAATTTTCTCGGAGGTTTCAAAAAAATAAAATCTGTTAATTTTGTTTTATTTTTTAATAAAATACTGTACGTTTTTAGATATTTATGATATAATGAAAAACAAAAACGGAGGAGATAATTATGCTGCAAGCGGGAATGAAAGCACCTGATTTTACTTTAAGTGATAAAGACGGAAACATGGTTTCACTGTCAGATTTTATGGGCAAAAAGGTAGTAGTTTATTTTTATCCAAAGGACAACACACCGGGATGTACAAGACAGGCATGCGCTTTTTCTTCATCATATGATAAATATACCGAAAACGGAATTGCCGTTATAGGAATAAGCAAGGACAGTGTAAAATCTCACGGAAACTTTGCATTGAAGCACAGTCTGCCTTTTATTCTTTTAAGCGACCCTGAGCTTTCCGCCATAAAAGCATACGATGTATGGAAGGAAAAGAAGCTCTACGGAAAAGTTTCTATGGGTGTTGTCAGAACCACTTATCTTATAGATGAGAAAGGTGAAATCGAAAAGGTTTGGGAAAAAGTAAAACCTGACAACAACGCCACAGAAATTCTTGCATATTTGGGAATAGAATAAATTATAATAGATTATCCTTGCGGTTTTAATGCTGCTGTTGGGAGTGACATAATTTGAAAATAGAAAGACTGTATTTTACTGTTGAATCGCCCTGCGACGGACTTCCCCTTTCGGCTATAATGACAAAGCCGGAAAATCCAAAAGCACTGGTGCAGATTTCTCACGGAATGTGCGAACACAAAGAGCGTTATCTGCCGTTTATACGATTTCTCAACGAAAACGGTTTTGCCTGTATAATACATGACCACAGAGGACACGGAAAAAGTGTCCGTGGATATGACGACCTTGGTTATTTTTATGAAAACGGAGCGGACTCTTTGGTTGAAGACATCCACGCCGTGACAGAATACGGAAAAAATTCTCTGCCCGGTTTAAAGGTTTTTCTTTTGGGTCACAGTATGGGTTCTTTGGGCGCAAGATGTTACCTGAAAGAAAATGATAAGGAACTGTCGGGTCTGTTTGTATGCGGCAGTCCAAGCAATAACCCATGGGGAAGATTTGGGAATATGTTTGACGATTATCTCATAAAAGCACACGGAGATCACGGAAGAAGTGTTGTTGTGAATAATGTGTTTGTAAATGCCCTTCAAAGGAATTTCAGAAAGGATAACATTCCTAATTCCTGGATTTGCAGTGATTTGGATGTTGTGCATGAGTATAACGAAGACCCTCTTTGCAATTTTTCCTTTACCTTTAACGGATACAAGGCATTGCTTGAACTGCTTTCAAAAACATATTCTAATGATGGCTGGAAAGTTCAAAATCCTCATTTGCCAATACGCTTTTTATCCGGCAGAAACGACCCATGTATGGTAAACGAAAAGCTTTTCATCTCATCCATTGAACATCTAAAGGCTATGGGATATGAAAATATTACATACAGAATATTTGAAGATATGCGCCATGAGATAATCAACGAAAAGGGAAAAGAAGCTGTTTACAGTGATATTCTCGATACGCTGAACCTGTGGCTGAATGAATAGGAGAACTTTAAATGACTGAAAGAGAAAAAATGCTTGCCGGTGAGTTTTACGACGGCTCAGATCAAGAACTTTTGGAAATGTGGCATAGAGGAAAGAACCTGGTAAGAAAATACAATAATACCGATTCAGAGAAAAGGGAAGAAAAACTTAGTATATTAAAAGAGTTGCTGGGTGGTTTTGGTTCTAATCTATGGATTACATCTCCTTTCTATGTGGATTACGGAAACAATATTTTCTTTGGCAATAACTGCGAAGTCAATATGAACTGCACGTTCCTCGATGATAATAAAATAATTATTGGAGACAATGTGCTTATAGCTCCAAACGTACAGCTTTATACAGCTTTTCATCCGTTAAGCGCAAAAGAACGCTTCGGCGAGATGAAAAACGACGGTTCTGTTGAGTTTTGCAAAACCCAGACGGCGCCTATTATTATAGGAAATAACGTGTGGATTGGCGGAGGAGCTATTGTTCTTCCGGGAGTGACAATAGGTGATAATGTTGTAATCGGCGCAGGCAGCGTCGTTACAAAGGATATACCGGATAATGTCATAGCATACGGAAATCCTTGCAGAGTTGTAAAGGAAAATAAGTGATATCCGTGCAATAATATATTAACCGCTAATATGAAAAACTTGGTAATGAAAAACAAATAAAAATATAAAAGATTTTAGAAAAGCTGATGATTATTTTCATCGGCTTTTTTCATTTTAAAAGAAAATAATACTAAGAGACAATTTCCTTTTCTATTTGATTTAAAAAGGGAAAAATATAATTGAAAGAAGGTGATTAAAATTTTTAATAACGAAAAAATTAAAGATGCGAGAAAACTAATTGCCGCCATGTACCTTGTAATAGCTTTTTCATTTTTTCCTGTTTTTTATCCAATGGAAAATCAGGCTGACCCGGTGGGAAAAAATGTAATAGCCGAAGAAACATCCTCAAGACAAGTGATTCTTGGAGGAGATGCTTTCGGAATTAAGCTTTATTCAAAAGGGGTGATGGTGGTTGAAATATCAGAGGTTGAAACCGACTCAGGCAAGAAATCTCCGGCAAAGGAAGCCGGAATACAGGAAAGCGACATTATAACCTATGCAAACTCCCAAAAGCTTCAGTCCAATGAACAGCTGTCGGAAATTATTTCCCGGGCAGATGAAAAGGGGATAGCTTTGCAGATACAGCGTGGAGATGAAGAATTTGAAACAACACTGTATCCTGTAAAGGACAGCCAAGGTATAACACGTGCCGGAATGTGGATAAGGGACAGCGCCGCAGGACTGGGAACTATAACCTATTATGATACGGAAAACTCATCCTTTGGTTCATTGGGTCACGGTATCTGCGACACCGACACAGAGGAGATAATACCTGTAGAAAAAGGTCAGATTATGTCAGCCACAATAACCGACGCTGAAAAATCCGTAAAAGGAGAAGCCGGAGGGCTTAAAGGCTATTTCAATTCCGACATAATAGGCGAGGCAGCAGTAAACTGTGAGCTTGGACTTTACGGAATATGCGAGATAGACCCCACATATAACAGACAGGCAATAGAGATTGCAGGTAAGGAAGAGGTACAGCAGGGACAAGCTCAGATTTACTGCACCATAGAGGGAACAACTCCCCAATACTATGACGTATATATTGAAAAGGTCAACTCCGGTGATGAAAAGACCAAAAACATGGTAATAAAAATAACAGATACAGAGCTTTTGGAAAAGACCGGAGGAATAGTTCAGGGAATGAGCGGCAGTCCCATTATTCAAAACGGGAAGCTTGTGGGCGCAGTAACCCATGTATTTGTAAACCAGCCGGAAAAAGGCTATGGTATATTTATAGAAAACATGCTTGAAATATCCGATGAAGTAAATCAGTAAAAATAAAAGTTTCCGTGGAGAGTCTGCGGAAACTTTTTTATGTTAATAAAATTTTTCAAACACTTTACAGTAATTGGATAGATGAAGAAAATTCACTTTGCTAAAATAATAAAGGATTGAATATCCTGAGAAAAATGATGTTAAGAACTGAAAGGAGAGTAAACAAAGGTATGAAACTGATGTTTGCAAAGAATATTAAACATCTGAAAAGAAGATTTGTAAGCTGTGTGTTGGCTGTTCTTATGGCTTCAACTTCAGCTACAGTTGCGGTATCTGCCAATGAAACAAAAGATACCGGTATGCGCACACCTTTGATAATCACAGAGGTAACGCCGGATACAGATAATGTAAATTCATCCGACGCTTATGAGTTCTTCGAGATTTACAACACATCCGATAAAACTCTTTCAATGGACGATTTTACAGTTAGGTACAACAACACCGACATATGGACTCCCGACCAGAGCGGTCTTAAAATCGAGCCGGGTGAAACACTGGTATTTTGGATTTTAAACGGAAAAAATTCAGAGCTTACAGCAGATGATTTTAACGCTTACTACGGCACATCCTTTGTATTGGGTGAAAATCTCGCCACAATTCACAGCGACGGTTTCCACAACAGCAAGGAAAGAGTTTTAGAGCTTCTCACAAAAACCGGAACACAGCTTGCAAGCGTAAAATACAACGATAATGATGTAAAGCTTGTAGAGCTTAACAACGGTATAACCTTTGCCTATGATGAAAACAGCATAGAGGAAACAAGACTTGGTTACAGCACAAAGGCAACACCCGGTGAAATCTCAGAGGAACAAAAGCCTGATGTATCCTATAGCTTTTCCGAAAACTTCAGCGTGACTGTATCTGCTTCCAATGTACAGGAATTTAACAAGGCATGGCAGGCAGAGGTTGTTTCTGAAAATAATGAAGCGGTATTTTCAGCAGAGCTTTTTGTAAAAGCGGATGACTGGGAAGAATATAAATCCTATGATGTAAAATATCAGGACAGCAAACTTGTGGGAGAAGTTCCTTACACAGATGTAAACGGATGTGCTTCTTTCAGTTGGTATGTACAGTGCAGCAACGGTATTGAAATCGTAAAAACCGATAAAAAAACAGTAAAGGTTCTTGACGGAGAGATAGACAAAAGTACAATCCCTGTACTTACAGTTACAGAGATTCTTCCGGACAGCTCCAATGTTGACGGCGCCGACGCATACGAGTTTATAGAGATTTACAATAACTCCAATGAAAATGTAAATCTCAAGGATTATATCCTCTACTACAATTACCCGGACAACGGCGACGAAAGCGATGTTCAGTGGGCAAGCTTTGATGAGGATACAATAATAAAATCCGGAGAATGTGCAGTTCTTTGGGTTAAAAACGGCAAGAATGACAGCCTCACCGCAGATGATTTCAACCAGAAATTCGGAACAGATTTAAAAGAAAATGAAAATCTCTTCTGCATTGAAAGCGGCGGTATGGCAAACAGCGGAGCACGTGCTTTGCGTCTTACCTCAGCTGTACATGATGAGCTTGACTTTGTAGCATACAACATGAACGGCGAGGACAACACAAACGCCGACAAAACAATAACTTTTAAATATGACATTTACTCAGGTGAAAGCGTAATGACAGCAGACGACGCTGTACCGACACCGGGAACAGTTGCAGACGACCAGAAGCCGGAAATGGCAGAGGTAAAGGTTCCTGAAAATGAGCCTTCATACACAGACCTTACACCTGACACATTTACAGACGAAGAAGCCCTTACATTCGCAGTTGAAGCAAAGTCAGAGGAAACAACAATAAAATCAGTTTCCCTTTACTATCATGACAACACAACTGAAAACTTTGAAAGATACAATCTTTTCAGAACAGAGGGCGACAAGTTCACACAGACTCTTGAGTCTATCGACCTTACAGCAAAAAGATATTTTGAATACTATTTTGTAATCAGCGACGGATTTAACACAGTTACAACACCTGTTGCAAAGACAGTTTCAACCTCAGTTTCACAGGAAAGCTTAAAGTTCAATGTTGAGGACGGGGAGTATATCTCAGGCACAAAACAGGTTATAACAACAGGTACAAAGATGACTGTTGATGGCGAGGATGTTACTTCACTTGCATATCCGTCAATAGAGAACAATGCAAAGTTTGTCTTTGAAGTAAGTCAGACAGATACATTCTTCAAAAATGCAGTTGCAATAGGCGACGATGTTCTGGGAATTTTCAACGAGGGAACATATGAGAACTGGCAGACAATAGTTTACGATGTAGACCCTCAGTATTTCACCAAAGGCGAAACAATTCAGATTGACATTCACGCAGGAAACAAAGCAAATGCCCTTGAGCACAACGAGGAAAACAACGACGACTTTGTTGTAAAGAATATAAGACTTATTCTTCCTGACGGAAAGACACTGAGAGCGGCAGGCTTTGAAGAACCGGCAAAGGTTATAAGCATGGGCGACTCCTCAGGTAAAATAGAAATACTCAATGCAGTGTTTACAGTGGATGACTCATCCTTTAACAGCCTTGCATATGATTTCGATACAAAGTCCGCTGAGGATGGCGAGCACACAGTAACCGCCGAACTTAACGGAGAGACAAAGACAGTAAAAGTAAATGTTGATAACACAGCTCCTCAGGTTGACTGCAATATTGAGGATGGCAAGACCTATAAGGGCAGCTTCACAATTTCCGCAGATATCACAGACGCAGGTTCAGGAATTGCCGCATCAACCGTAAAGCTTGACGGTGAGGCTGTAGAGCTTCCAATGGACATAAACGGAGTGGACATGGAATCAGGCGAGCACACACTCCAGTTCAATGTTACTGATAAATGCTCAAATACCACAGATAAAACAATCACATTTATAATCCCTGAGGAAAATCCGGATATCTCAGACGGTAAGCCTGAGGACGGTTCAGAAACAGACACTGACCCTGTACTTTCCGTAAAGGTTGACGACCCAACAGGGGATGACATGAATGTTGTATTTAAGCAGGGCGAGCTTTATAGTCTTGGCGACAGTAACATAACAGGTTCAGAGGGAATAAGCGATACAGCAGGAACTTCCGAAAATGTTTTTGAAGAGAATACAGGAGACGGTTTCCCTTACCAGCAGTTTGAAATTTCACTTCCAAAGGGAATTGAAGCTGACGAAAACATCAGAATAAGCTGGAGCGGAGAAACAAACAATAACGCAACTTACCTTTATGTATACAATACAGACACAAACAGCTGGGACAAGACAGATGCAGAGCTTATAACAGAAAACGGAACTTCAACTCTTGAAGCTACAATACCTGCCGCAGCTCACGTGTCAGATAATGTTGTAAAGGTAATGGTACAAAACGGCGAAGGCTATACACCTACTCAGTACGCTGAGGGAGAGCCGGCAATACCTTCCGACAATGAAAATATAACAACATCAAACCCTGACGATTTGGACAGAAGCCTTTACGACTTCACATTCGCAATAGAAAGCGATACACAGTATTACAACGAGGATACACCGGATAACCCTGGTGCAATAGGAAAATATCAGTATCAAAACGATATACACGACTGGCTTATTGCAAACCGTTCAAGAATGAATATTCAGTATCTTTTCCATGACGGAGATATTATAGACGACGAGCCTATCGACTCAGAGTGGATAAATGCAGACAATGCATACAAGAAGCTTGATGAAACAAACTTCCCCTACGGAATACTTGCAGGTAACCACGACGTAGGACATTTAAGCGGCGACTACTCAAAATTCTCCCAATATTTCGGTGAGGACAGATACAGCTCAAATCCTTGGTACGGCGGAAGCTACAAGGACAACAGAGGACATTACGACCTTATTACAGTTGACGGAATAGACTTCATAATGATATTTACAGGCTGGGGAATAGGCGACGAAGAGATTAAGTGGATGAACGATGTTCTTGCACAGTATCCTGACAGAATAGCAATACTCAACTTCCATGAATATCTCCTTGCCAGCGGCGGTCTTGGCGAAGAACCTCAGAGAGTTTATGACGAGGTTGTTTCAGTAAATCCAAATGTACGCATGGTGCTTTCCGGACACTACCACAACGCACAGACAGTAGTTTCTCAGTTTGATGACGACGGAGACGGAGTAAACGACAGAAATGTTTACCAGATGCTCTTCGACTATCAGGGACTGACAGAAGGCGGCATGGGATATATCAGACTTATGCACTTCGACTGCGAGGGCGAAAAAATAATTATAAAGACTTATTCACCGTCACTTGACGACTACAATGCAAAGGATTATCCGGGAATAGGCGGAGAAGGCATTGTAGGTGAAGAGGATTTTGAAATCAGCTTTGCAGATTTGGGAATAACTCCTGAAACAAAGACAGTTTCCACAAGCGGATTTACCGCAGAGGTTCTCACTAACGATGTAATCGGTACAGTTGAAAATGTTAAGAGCGGTGAAACAGCTTCCGTAGTTTGGGAGAATGCACCGGAAGGCAGAAACGGCTGGTACGCAGAGGTTACAGACCAGTTCGGAGGAATTACAAGAAGCAAGGTTTCCTATGTAACTGTAGGCAATGAGAAGCTTTTGGGCGACCTGAACAATGACGGAAAAGTCACAGTTATGGACGCAACAATAATTCAGCTCCATCTTGCAGGCTCTGATAAGTACGGTGACTTGGATACAGCAATAGCTGATATAAACAAGGACGGAGTTGTCAACATAGACGATGCAAGTAAAATTCAGAGAATTGCAGCAAAAATGGAGTAATTGAAAATAATCAAAACCATTCCTAATTCATTATCTTTTATACTGCCATTAAAAAACGCTGTCGGACATCAGTCCGGCAGCGTTTTGAGTTTATTCCTTGATAAAAACATAGGTGTTTTTGTCCGAATGGTTTTCTGAAAATTTATATCCCAAACGGTCAAAAGCCTTTATTTCCTCAGGATTTTCTATGTAGTTTTCAGCCATAAATCTCACCATTTCACCTCGTGCCATTTTGCAGAAGGTTCCTTTTTCCGCAAGCCTGCCCTTAGAAAATTCCGCAAATGAACAGGTTATAAAATCAACATCTTCCCTAATATAATCGGTAATACATTTAGAGTATTCTTTGGAGGCGAGATTTATTATGGTGCGGTCATTGCTGGTTATTTCCTTATAAATATCGTCTTTCCAGAACTTGTAAAGATTTGAAAAATTATCTGTTTTAAGCTTTGCCTTCATTTCCAGACGATAGGGAGTTACCCCGTCAAAGGGCTTTAAGACACCGTAAAAGCCGGAGATAATTCTCAGACTCTGCTGTACATACTCAAGCTGTTTTTCTGTAAATACAGAGGGCGCCATGTATTGATATTGTATTCCCTCGTAAGCGATAATAGCCGGAGTCAGATTCTTTCTTAAATCCATTTTATTAAGTCTTTCATAATTGAGGTTTGCAATATTATCATTGCATTTCCAGAGATTTTTAAGCTGTTCATTGGACATGGTTTTTAAAATACTTAAAAGCTCCTCAGTCCTGTTAAGAAATATCGGATAATCAATAAAGGAAAAACTGTCCGTGTCAGTGTTCATCTTTTTTGCAGGTGAAATAATTATTTTCATAAAATCTCCTTATATTAAAATCCCGTTGCAGTGGTCTATTTCGTGCTGGATAATCTGTGCTGTCCATCCGGTAAATGTTGCAGTTATGTATTTGAATTTGTTGTTTTGATATTTCACGGTGATTTTTTCATATCTTTTTGTAGGTCTTGAACCCTCAAGGGAAAGACAGCTTTCCTCGGTTTCGTACTCTCCCGACTTTTCAATAATCTCGGGATTAAACATAACGGAAATCATTTTGCCGTTGTCAAAAGCGATAATTCTCTTTTTAACGCCTATCATATTGGCAGCCATTCCAACGCATATTTGGCTGTTGTGTCTTAAAGTGTCCACAAGGTCATTGGCTGTTTGCATGTCATCTTTGGTGGCTTCTGTGGATTTTTGACCAAGAAAAAACGGGTCTTTAACTATATCTTTAACCATAACTTGTTCCTCTTTTCATGTTTTGCGAATAGTATATTTTATCTGTTAAAGAAATAATACGATATTTATCATCAAATATCAAGTGTATTGATTTTTATTAAAGTGTTGTTTTCCTGTCGTTTTAATAAAATTTCGGCGAAAACAGTTGAAAGTTTAATTTTTATGATATAATTTATTTTAAGGAGGGATAATATGGGCTGTTTAGGTAATGTATTATGGTTTATATTCTGCGGTTTATGGCAGGGCCTTGCATGGACTGCTGCAGGAATACTCTGGTGTATAACAATAGTTGGAATACCTATAGGTATGCAGTGCTTTAAGATTGCGTCGCTGGTGTTTTTTCCTTTTGGAAAGGACGTAGTGTACGGCGGCGGAGCGGTTTCCTTTATTGAAAATGTTTTTTGGATAATTATAAGCGGAATACCTTTGGCACTGGGCGCAGTTTTAAACGGTCTTTTGCTTTGCTGTACAATAATAGGAATACCATTCGGTATGCAGTGTTTTAAATTTGCAAAGCTTGCACTTATGCCGTTCGGCGCAATGGTCGTAAATAAACCTATGTTTTGATAAGTAAACTGAGGCTGGGTTGGTGTAATTTATGAATATATGGAACCCGTGGCATGGATGCAGTAAAATATCTCCGGGATGTAAAAATTGTTATGTGTACAGGCGTGACGCTATGTACGGCAAAGACAGTTCTGTGGTTTCTAAAACAAAGAATTTTAATTTCCCTTTGGCAAAAGCCAGAAACGGCGATTATAAACTTCAAAGCTGTGACGGAAAGGTTTATACCTGTATGACCTCTGATTTCTTTTTGCCTGAGGCGGACTGCTGGAGGCGTGAGGCCTGGAGCATGATAAGAGAAAGACCGGATTTAGAATTTGTTATAATAACAAAAAGAATAGAAAGATTTTACGAGGAGCTTCCTTTGGATTGGGGGCAGGGATACAAAAACGTCACAATAATATGCACCTGTGAAAACCAGGAAATGGCGGATAAACGTCTCAAAATATTTCTTGAGCTTCCAATAATAAACCGTGAAATAATCGAAGAACCGATGCTCGAAAAAATCAACATTGAAAAATATCTGGCAACAGGAAAAATAAGCTGCGTCACCTGCGGAGGAGAGTCGGGAGATAATCCCAGACCCTGCGATTACGGCTGGATATTAGACACAAGGGAACAATGTGTAAGGCAAAACGTAAGCTTTCATTTTAAACAGACCGGAGGAAAATTCATAAAGGACGGAAAGGTTTATTTGATAGACAGAAAGTATCAGCAAACCCAGGCAGAACGTGCCGGAATAGATTTTACACCTGTAAAATTTTCCGAAAGCGAATTTCAAGAGCTTTTTGAAAGGCTGAAAAAATCAGAATTTCGCAGCAGTTTTAAGCTTAAACAAAGGGACAGAGAGTATATTGAGTCAAAAGGAATTGAAAAAATAGAAAGTCACTGCCGTGATTTCATAAGGGAAAGGCTTGCTCCGAAAGATATTTCAAATGACGGAAAACAGACTCCCATGAAAGGTCATCCGGTTTTTATTGCCCAGCATGCAACAGCTACCTGCTGCCGTGGATGTCTTTATAAATGGCATAGGATTGCGCCGGGCAGAGAGCTTACCGCCTGTGAACAGGATTATGTGGTTTCAGTTATTATGGAATGGATAAGAAGTCAGATTGAGCAGTGAGCCTTAAAGAATTTCTTACAAAAAGGTAAGAAGTTTTGAGAAAATGTAAGCAGGTTAGATTGGTTTTAGGGTTTCTTTTTTGCTAAAATAAATTCATAAGATGATATCTTACATTTTGGCATTAAGGGGAGAAAAAATATGAAAAAAGTGATAAAAACTCTGTTAAAGCTTATTTCATCGGTAATTTGTCTGTTGCTGTGTGTTGTTCTGATTGTAGGAGTTATCTTCGGAGTTCAGGGCTACAATATGTACAGCGAAGCCATAAAGGAAGAGTCAATAGAAAACAGGGTAGAGGAAATCCAAAGTGCAGATAACTATGTTACCTTTGATGAACTTCCCGATATTTATGTGGACGCCGTTATCTCTGTCGAAGACCATAGGTTCTGGAATCATGGGGGAATAGATGTAATAGCGATTTTCCGTGCGGCGGTAAACGATATAAAAGCCATGGACTATGTTGAGGGAGGAAGCACAATAACTCAGCAGATTGCAAAAAACATGCTTTTTACCCAGGAAAAAGAGCTTGAAAGAAAATTTGCGGAGGTATTCGCCGCTTTTGAAATAGAATCCCTTTACACAAAAGAAGAAATATTTGAAATATATGTAAACACAATTTATTTCGGCAGCGGTTATTATGGAATATACGACGCCGCAATGGGATATTTCGGAAAAGAGCCGAAAGAACTTACAAATGCCGAAGCGGTAATGCTGGCAGGACTTCCAAACGCTCCGTCAAATTATTCGCCTGATGTAAACCCGGAGCTTGCAGTGGAGAGAATGAAACAGGTTCTTGAAAGTATGGTGGAAAATAATTTGATAGACCAGACTTTATCCGATGAATTGGTAAGTCAGTGGTATAATGAAAACACTCTATATGTATAAAACAAAAAGGATACGGCTGAATGAACCGTATCCTTTTCTTGTATCAGTATTGTTCTTTAAGGGCTTTAACCCTTGTTTCTATTTCCTTTATAATTTCAATAAAGGTATTATCATCGGAGCCGGTGGGGTCTTTGAGTCCCCAGTTTTGGTCAAATTCTCTTCCGATAAATGGACAGCCCACATCACAGCCCATGGATATTGCAATATCCGGGTTCGGTATCTTGTCAAAGGTTTTGCTGTACTGTGTTTTCTCCATGTCTATATTGTAAAGGCTTTTAATAAGTCTTACAGCGTCCTGATTTATCTGTGGTTTTGTCATTGTGCCCGCTGAATAAAAGTCAAATTTATCATTTAAAAAATGTTTTCCGAGAGCCTCGGCTATCTGACTTCGGCAGGAGTTGTGAACGCAGACAAAGGCGATTTTCTTTTTCATATTATTCACCTCTGTCGAATTTAACTATAAGCTTTTCAATATCGCCGGACTTTAAAACCTTTCCGGTTGATACTACTTTGTCGTTGATTACAAGGGCAGGGGTGGTCATAATTCCGTACTCTGCAAGCTGTGCCATATCGGTAACGTGGACAGTATCTGCCTTTATATCCAAATTTTTTACTGCGTCCTGAAGATTACTAAAAAGTGTCTGACAGGATTTACAGCCTGAACCCAAAACCTTGATAGTGTAATCTCCCTTTACCTGAATTTCATCCTGTGATGAATTTTCGCTCTTATTTTTTCCAAAATTAAAAAATGCCATAATAAAACCTCCGAAATTTTTTATATAAATAAATATTGAAATGCGTTGAAAAAGTATCCTACAATTATTATGCCTATAGTGCAGATGGCTATAAAAATACCCAAAAGCTTTGGTTTAACCGCTTTTCTAAGCATAATAATAGACGGAAGGGACAGGGTGGTAACAGCCATCATAAAGGACAGCACAACTCCCAGCAAAGCTCCTTTTGAAAGCAAAGCTTCCGCAATAGGAATAGTTCCGAAAATATCGGCATACATGGGAACGCCTGCAACTGTTGCCAAAATTACACCGAAAGGATTGTTGTCACCTAAAATCTGAACGATTATATCCTGTGGTATCCAGTTGTGAATAACAGCTCCAATTCCCACACCTACAAGTATATAAAGAATTACTTTTTTAACTGTGTTTTTTACCTGCTGAAAACTGTAGGAAAGTCTGTCGGATATTTTAAGCTTTTCCTGCTCAATATCCACTGATTTTCCGGTTCGTATAAAGTCCTCAACGTAATTTTCAAGGTGAAGCTTTTCAATGAAAGTTCCGCCAAGTACGGCGATTACCAAACCTAAAATAACATAAACCACAGCAATTTTCCAGCCGAAAATGCTTGTGAGAAGCATTAAAGAGCCTAAATCAACCATAGGCGACGATATCAGAAAAGAAAAGGTAACGCCAAGGGGAAGACCTGCACTTGTAAATCCTATGAATAAAGGAATTGAAGAACAGGAGCAGAAAGGTGTGACAGTACCTAAAAGTGCCGCTAAAATATTTGCAGGCAGACCTTTAAATTTTCCCAAAATTCTTTTGGTGCGCTCCGGCGGGAAATAGCTTTGAATGTAGGAAATAATAAATATCAAAACACCCAGAAGAATTAAAATTTTAATAACATCATAAATAAAGAAATGAATACTTCCGCCCAAAGGACTGTTTATATCAAGTCCTATTGCGGTCAAAAGTGATGCCACCAGCCTGTTAAGCCAAGCCATGCCTAAAATTTCGGTTTGTATAAAATCAAGTACACCCAAAATATACGCCTCCTATATATTGTTATATTTACATATATCTATATGTTTGCCTTAAAAGAACCGTGGATTATTTCCACGGCAATATAGCTTATTGATTTTTTCCGAAAACATCGGAAAGGTAATTTGATATTTCGTTAATGCCCTCCTGTGAAAGGGAATAGTGCATCCATCTGCCCTCTTTGCGGGCGTTTACAAGTTTTGCGTCGCACAGTATTTTCATGTGGTGAGATAATGTGGGCTGTGAAACCTCCAGCTCCTCTAAAAGCTTACAGGCGCATTTTTCACCTTTGGAAAGCATAATAAGTATTTCCACACGGTTTTCATCGCTTAAAGCCTTGAATATCTCTGCAATTCTTTTTGTGTCTGAGTTCATAAAATCACCAGCCTTTATTTTTATTATATGCAATACATAGATGATTGTCAATATATAATTTTTAGAAAAGCCGGCACTTTTAAAATGCCGGCTTGTTTTACGGATTACATCTGCTGCATGGTTTATATCCCTCATCAATCAGTTTATCTCTTGAACCATTAAATTCCTCTTTGTTTTTGTCACTCATGGAACTTACGCTTGAACAGTCCGAAAGATGAAAAACACGGGAGTTTGTGTTTAAGATATATGTCTGCTGTTGGTTTGAATCGGTTGCTTTTGTATCAGCAAGTGAACTGGTTCCGTCGCTGTAGTTTATATCAATTCCCGGCTGAACATTATAGCAGAACACATGGAAGCAAATGCCCTCGCCGTCGTCCTCAACGGATTTTGCCTCCATTCTCACGCCGTAAGCCACCAAGTCATCGTCAAAGAAAATAGGAGTTACTCTGTAAAGCACATGGTTTCCTGTTTCCTTTATGTAGTCTGCAATCATATTTTCAAAGGGAAGCATACCGTCAACATTGAGATAGCGTGTTCCTGTGATGATGTTTTCCTCGTTGGCGTTTTCTGCGGTGAGCTGCCAGCCTATCAGATGACAGCGGTTATAAAGATAGCCGCCGTCCACATTGTCGTATTTTGTGCTTTGCCAGCCTGTAGGCTTCACCTGACTT
Organism: Anaeromassilibacillus sp. An172; assembly: GCF_002160515.1. GTDB lineage: Bacteria > Bacillota > Clostridia > Oscillospirales > Acutalibacteraceae > Limousia > Limousia pullorum. The sequence continues at coordinate 48,563 of NZ_NFKS01000002.1, forward strand.
ATTGAACCTCTGTCCTCGGTGGGCATTGTGTCCGTTGACACATTGGCATAAGCCATGGTACATCTTCCGAGACTGTCAAGGGGACTGTATGCTTCAAAGGATTCCGTTGTGTAATCGGATTCCTCAAAATACGGCTCGTTGTTGTTTACTATTGTATATGGTGAGTCGTAATAATATGGTATTTGGTCATTGCGGTCGGGAGATATAAAGTTGTCCACAACAACCACCTGAGAATTATCAGGCTCATTTAATGATATGCTAAATGAACATCCGGTAAAAATCATTGTCGCCGAGATAAACAGGGCGGCAAATCTTAAATATAGCTTTTTCATCTTTTGTATACCTCCATTGTAATTTTTTCGTGGGATTTTCCTGCAAATTCCTTAGAAGATATGAGCTTCCATCCGCTGTTTAAATTTATATCAAAGTGAATATCCCCGGGGTAAGCTCTGTTCCAGCGAAACAAAATTATTTCGTCAGCAGATTTTTCAAAAACCGACGGGGCAGCGGTTTCGTTAAAGAAATATGAGTTGTCGGGAAAATCCAAAGAACTGTCGTCATGAATTATAAAATCATTAAATCCCGCCTCTTCAAAAAGCTTCTTTGAATATGGATTTATGAACAATTTTCCGTTTTTAGCCAGATTTATAACGACGTTGGTAACCTCTATATCACGGCTTTGACGTCTTTTGTTAAAGGTCATTCCCATGTTATCGTCAACACAGCAAATTAAAGTCATTATTTCACCACCGATTTATTATTTTAATGATATTATATATCTTTTTGATTAAGGATACAATAACTAAACCCGGTTATTCGATGAGCAAAAATAAATTGTTGAATATACAGGATTTTTATTCTATAATGTACGATGACAGACAGTTCTGTAACGGACACAGAACCGTAACCGAGGGTATGCCTATAGGATATCTTATCTGTGGAGATTACGAAAGGGAACAGAACCTGAAAACAATAATCGAAGCCAGAGCGGATGTGGGACATAATTTCCTTGCAGGTGTTGGCTGTGATTTCAGCGGTATTGAAAACATGTCAAAGAAGATGTGTTATTCCCTGGAAAACTCCTATGTGCTTCCCAGAAGCTTTTACGGTGTTGGAGGAATGAAGATATTCCGTGACCTTATATATGTTATGAGGGGTATTATGAAAGCCGACCATAAGTTTTATAAAAAACATGGTGTATACGATTTCCCTCAGAAGCAAAGGGGCAGAATGTTGTTTATAATGCTTATAGGCGGATTGGCGTCAAATCCTAAAATGCAGAAAAAAATGGGAAATAAGATGAACGAGGGAATGTTAATGCCCTATAAAAAAGTCCTTGAAAAAGCCGATACAGACGGAATTTAAAATATAAAGAACAGGAGGTCAAAAGCCATGAAAGCTGAAAACATGGAAAAATCTAAGCAGTTAAAAGAGATAATTAAAAACAGCAAAAAAATCTGTGTGTTTACAGGAGCAGGAATAAGCTGTCCCTCAGGTATTCCTGATTTCCGTTCCGCAGACGGACTTTACAATCAGAAAAGCGGATATAACTACAGTCCGGAGGAGATTATTTCCCACAGCTTTTTTGTGAGAAATCCCGACCTGTTTTATGACTTTTATAAATCAAAAATGCTTTATCCAAATGCACAGCCTAACAAAGCTCACAAGTATTTTGCAGACCTTGAAAAACAGGGAAAGGATGTTTCTGTTGTAACACAGAATATAGACGGACTTCATCAAAAGGCTGGAAGCAGTAAGGTGTTTGAGCTTCACGGAAGCGTTGCACGAAATTACTGCACAAAATGCAAAAAGAGCTATAGCCTTGAATATATTGCAAATTCTCAGGGTATACCACGCTGTACAGAGGACAAGGCAATAATAAAGCCGGATGTAGTTCTGTATGAAGAGCCGCTGGACGGAGATGTAATTGAGGGTGCAATAAATGCAATTGCCAATGCCGATACGCTTATAGTTATAGGAACCTCACTGGTTGTATATCCTGCGGCGTCATTTATAAGATATTATAAAGGTAAAAATATGATACTTATAAATAAATCAAAAACCTCCTATGACACCATCGCAAATATGTCAATAAACGAGGATGTTATAGAAGTGGTTGAGTATCTGGAAAAATAAGAAAAAATGAGGAAGTATGAAGAATGACAAAAATTAAAAATTTCATAAAAAACGAGGCGGTTCTCTGTATTGCCGCCGCCTGTACGGTGATTTCGGCGTTTTTTTCTCCGCCGTCTTTGGACTATTTCGGTTACATAGACTGGAGAGTGCTTTCGCTGTTGTTCTGTCTTATGGCGGTGGTTGCGGGGCTTAAAAAGTGCGGCTTTTTTTCGTCGGTGGGAGCGAAAATGCTGAAAGGTCAAAAGTCATTGGGATTTGTGTCACTTTTACTTGTGTGGCTGCCATTTTTTGCCTCAATGCTTATAACAAACGATGTTTCCCTGATAGTTTTCGTGCCATTTGCGGTTATGATTTTGGGAAATCTCAAAGAGAAAAAATATCTCATGAGGGTTGTGGTTATGCAGACAATAGCCGCAAATCTGGGAAGTATGGCAACTCCTGTGGGAAATCCTCAAAACCTGTTTATCTATTCAGCTTTCGAGCCGGATTCTTTGGAATTTATAATGACACTTTTGCCGGTGGTTGTAGCAAGTTTTGTTCTCGTGACAGTAACCACATATTTTCTCTGTAAGGGCGACGGTCAGCAGGTAACTTTCGATGATGAAACCCACTGCAATAAGCTGTCGGGATGGTTGTATTTTCTGCTTTTTGTTTTGTGTTTGCTGGCGGTTTTCCGTGTGGTTCATTATCTGATAATTCTTGGCGTGGTTACATTTTTCCTTATCGCCTATGACAGGAGAATACTTTTAGATATCGACTATTTTCTTTTGCTCACATTTGTGTGCTTCTTCATATTTGCAGAGAATATCGGAAACATTCATCAGGTTTCACAGTTTCTTGGAAATCTTATGAGCATTTCGCCTTTCTTTACCTCTGCCGGCGCAAGCCAGATTATAAGCAATGTGCCTTCCGCAGTTTTGCTTGCCGGATTTACCGACAATTGGAGAGCACTGCTTTTGGGAACAGATATAGGAGGACTGGGAACGGTGGTTGCCTCCCTTGCAAGCCTTATATCCTTAAAGCTTTACATAAAGACAGAGGGCGCACAAACCGGAAAATATTTTGTACTTTTCACCATACTGAATTTCCTGTTTCTCGCTATACTTTGCGTGGGAGCGGTGCTGTTTTTACTTTAAAAAATATAAAAGAGAGTCTATTCAAAATGGATAGGCTCTCTTTTTGTGTTAAGCTTTATTTGTAAAATCTTCCGCCGCTTTTACAAAGCGCAGTACATCCTCAGGCGGGTCAAGACTGTAAAGTAAACCGTAGGGAATACTGTAATCCCAGTTTACCGGAATGGAAACAAGACCCGGGTGTACATCCTGCCAACATTCTATTGTGAGCAGTACGTTTCCGGTTTCTGCACAGCGGTTAAATACAGACAAGTCGTAAAAATGCGGTGTATCTTCAATTTTTATTTGAGGATGATTTTTTTCTAAATCGCTTCGTATAAAGTCGTTTGCACCGGAATCTCCGGGACTTACCATCATCAGAGTTTCTCCGTACAAGTCCTCAATGTTTATGAGCTTTTTTGAAGCCAGACGGTGTTCCCTTGATACAGCTACCATCTTTTTATATCGTCCAAGGGCATAAACTGACATAGGGAGAGCCACATTTTTGAGTCGCATACCCCTATAAGAAAATCAAATTTTTCCCCCAGTTTTTTTATCTCAGACAATATTCCCTCATGGTTGTCCTCAAAGGGAACAAGATGAAGCTTATAATCCGGAAAGCTTTGATTTATGCGGTACCATAAATCCATAAAAGGTTTCGCCGGATTAAGCAGGGAAGTCCCAACACAAAAGGTGGTGTCGTGGGCGTGAGCCATGTTTTGAGCGGCGGCAATAGATTTTTTTGAATAGTCTATAATAAATTCAGCGTCACGGTAAATCATCTCCCCGGCAGGAGTTAAGCTGACACCGGAGGGGCTTCTTTCAATAAGCTTTAAATTGAGGTGATTCTCAAGTGTATTCATCTGTTTCATAACCGCAGTCGGTGAAATATAAAGCTTGTCGGCGGCTTTGGTAAAGCTTTTGCAGTCTGCCACAGCGATAAAAGTATCAAGCAAAGGATTATACATACGTACCTCCTTGAATCTGTATAAACTTTAAGTTAATACGATGATAACATATCGGAAATTCCAAGTCAATGGAGAAAGTGTTATACTGTAATCAGAAAACAAAACGGAGGGATTAAAATGTCGAAAAAGTTAATAGCTTTTTATTCAAGAGCAGACGAAAACTATGTTAACGGACTTATAAAAGAACTTGAAGTTGGCAATACGGAAATTGCCGCAGGTATAATCCAAGAGTTGACAGGAGCTGATTTGTTTAAAATTGAACAGGTTAATCCCTATTCAAAGAGCTACAACGAATGTATAGCCCAGGCTCAGGAGGATCAGAGAAAAAATGCCAGACCGGAGCTTAAAAGGTATCCGGAAAGCATAGATGATTACGACGTTATTTATCTTGGATATCCTAAAATGGAGCAGGGTTATATCTGTGTATAGCGGTGTATTGCGTGGAGGAAGGAGGGCGAATAGGTACAGGAAACACAACAGAAAGAAAAAGTGTGTATAGAGTAAGGTAGGAACGACCATGAGAGTGGTCGCTTTTTTTATGGGAAAAATCCCCCTATCCTACAAGCTATAAGGAAAGGAGGTCATATCCATGAACACCAAGATCTGCTATCTATATCGGGATGCAGGTAACTATAAGGTTCATAATGAGTGCGTTATCCAGGGGGAATTATCCAAGGAGCAAATCCAAAGCATTCTTGATTGCTGTGACATGGGGGAATATTTTATCCCAAGACAGGTCGGGATGCCGGAAAGGAGATTCGATGAGTATGATACCGAGGTCGATCATTGCTGGTTTGAAATCAGCGAAGATGGGTTTGAGCGCACAAATCAGCCTGCGAATATTCCTTTAACGCCCAGACAGCTTGTGGAGAACTTTGCCCTTCGTAAAGATAATTGGGATGACACGGAGTGTATCGATTCAGAAAATAGTGATTTAGGAATGGAGATGTAGCTGATGAATGAATGGGAACGCCTGCACCAGCAGGCCAAACGGTACCAGACAGAGTATCCTCCCGGTACCCGGATCATGTTACTGAGCACGGGCAGAGATCCGAATCCTGTCGAGGATCAGACAAGAGGTACTGTCAAAGTAGTGGATGATATCGGAACACTGCACTGCTCGTTTGACAATGGAAGGTCTCTCGGAGTTGTGCCTGGTGAGGACTCGTTCCGCAAGCTGACGGAGGAAGAATTGGCAGAGGAACAGGAATCCGGCATGACTGAGGATCAAGGCCCCGTCATGGGAATGTAGGAGGTAAATCATTTGGAAATGGAAATTGAGATTCCAGAGGCGCTGGTGGAGCCGCTTTTGATCCAGGCTGCCATTGAGGAAGTGCCTGTGGAGGAAATTGTAACAAGGGCAATTCAGAAATTCATGGAAAGAGGTGAACACAGTGGCTGCTGACGGGAAGAAAGGCATTACGGTCAAAGTCGATGCGGCTTTGCATGCCGAGATTACACAATATCTGCAAGACCACGGGATGACGATGACGGAGTTTGTCACACTGGCATTGCAGGATGAACTGCATCCTAAAATTGATGAAAAGGAAGGGAAAAACATGGAGAAAATGAGGACACTGGCGTTTCAGGTGCCGGAAAGCCTGTTCCAGCGGATCAAGGATTATCTGCACCGCAATAACATGACACAGAAAGACTTTGTCATCGGCCTGATTGAGCAGGAGCTGGATCGGGATCTGGCTGAGAGTCAGGAAACCGGCGAGGCCCAGGGTGACTTCGAGGATACAGAGGAACTGGAGGATACTGAGCAGTTGGACGCTGATCAGGAGTTACTGGAAGATGCGGAAACTGCTTCTTCTGCGGAGGGAATGGATGAAGCGGAACCGTCTATCTCCGATCAGGAAGAACCGGAGACATCTGAGGAAGGCCCTGATGCCGAAGAACTGGATGATGAGATGTCTCCATTAGAGGAAACCGGCGAGTCAGAGGATCAGGACGATGAAGATATGTCAGAGGATGCCCTGGAGGATGAGGGCGAGGAAGAAACCGAAGAAGCCCTGGAGGACGAATACGAGGATGAATCCGAGATTGAGGATGAATCGGAAGATGAACATGTAGGTTTCGCCATGGGAATGTGAGGTGAATACAGCCTATGACAATCTATCAGGCAGAATTGCTCCGCCGCCTCCCTCAATTAGACTGTACTGGGTATTATGGTTATCGGGATGGTCTGCTCCACATTTTTCACGGAGACGATCCTTTCTGTCGTCAGACACCCGAAGGCTTTCTCCGGTTTTATGAGGATCAGTTTGAGGCACTAAGCCAGACGGAACTCTATGATAAAATTCATCAAGAGGTCAGAGCCATCCGTGAGTATGTGGGCCTCTATGAAGCAGCCCCGCAGATGGAGGCAGAGGGCGTCCATGATTACCGGAAACTGGCGGAGTATGGGAATATCGTCCTGGCCGGAACGTATAATGAAAACCATGGTTTCATGTTTACCACATGGGATCAGGATAAAGAGCGCAGCTATGTATCCGGCGGCGATTATTCTCCCAATTATGCATATGCAAAAGAATCTTTCGTCCGACGTTCGGGGCTGATCCAGGAACAACGCCTGTTCCAGCCGGAAGAAGCAGAAAATCTCTATCGTTGTGTGGACTACGCCAGAAATCACTGCGGCTCCCTCACCTTTGAGCAGTCGAAAGCGCTGGATGAGCTGGCGGAAAAGCTGTCGTTTGGCTATCCGGAGATTGAGAAAAATCCCCCCACCTTTGAACCGGAGGATGGCCCACAACTGAATCTGTAACTGAAGTGGCACCCTTGCTTTGTTGATGAAGCGAGGGCTTTTTTTATGAAAGGAACCATGAATGATGTATTTTACCGAAACCGAAGCCCTCCGTGAGCTGGAGATCCTCATGCAGATGATCCCCGGTTTCCAGCCCAAGGGCTATGGGAGCATGGTCATGCCGGATCAGATTTATATCTGTCTGCAGGAACCGTCCCCTCCCACTTATCAGGAGATGATCGCGGATACCATGCATGCTGTCCGATACCGCCCCTTCCTGCAAAGAGTGGAGGAACTTCTAATCGAAAGCGAGATGAGGCCCATGAACTATCTAAGCAATCACCATCAGAAACTTTTCCAGATAGCCATCCAGAAAAAAGACAGGAAAAATTATGCCCTGTTGTCGGCACTCTATCTTTTTACCGCCGATCCGAGGCTCTGGCGCATCATGAGGCATCAGGTGGATGGGAACCTCATCCGGTTTGACCGCAGGAAACTGTGCGGTTTGAATGAATACACCTATCCCCTCTACTGTGCGGCCAAGGATTTATATATGGGAACCAGGCATCTTACCATCCGGGATCTGGCTGACAGGGAGCTGATCTCCCCAAAGCAGTTTGCCGCCATCTGCGATGCCATGGCAATCCGCAGATTCGGCCTGAAAGCCATAGAACCGGCAGAAAAAAAGGAGGAATGTGAACCATGAACATCGAAGAAAGATATCCCCTTCTCATTGGGCATTCCAGCCAGGGAAATCATGAACTGCACAGCATTCAGGAGGTGGCGGATTTTATCTGCACCCAGGGGCTGGAAAGCGACCTGCTGATTACCCAGGAGGATGGCTCCTATTTTTTGAACACCTTCGGCATCTACATTGACCGGATTGCCGACATGGAATATCGTGAGGCGCTGCTGAAGGTGCTGATCCCCATGCAGATGGAACTGGACGGTACAGCAGAGATCGATGAGGAACCCAGCCCGGAGGATGAGCGGCTGGAAGAAGTCAATAAGAGGCTGGAGCCATTTGAACTGTACCAATGCGGCAACGGGAAATATGGGCTGTCTCTTCCTTTTTCTTTTCTGCAGGAACCCTATGAGAATTACGGACAGGCGGCGTTTAACCGGTTCGCGGAGGAACATGGCGAAGAAGCAAAGAATTCCTTCGGCCTGTATACCCATGGGAGCGGCTACGAATGGGAAAAAGTTTTCCAGGCCGCCTTTCAGGATGATGCGGGCTTGCGAAGAATTTCGTTTGACAGTGAGGCCGGAGGATTTTACTGCTACTGCCCGGATGCCGAACTGCTGGAACGCATGGGGCTTGCGTTCAAGGCTATCTGCGATGATCCGGAGCGGTTTCAGGAAATGGTAAACCGCGCGCTTTCGGATGGGCAGGACGAAATGCCGGGGATGCAGCTATAAGAAAGAAGAAATGGAGATGGAACAATGGAATCCGATAGAAAAACCTTACAGATTGAAGTAGTCACAGAAAATGCTGACCAGAGCGGCGTTTATTTTACAGCCTTAGACCTTCCTGCCATGGGCGGCCGCATTCAGGACGCTCTCCAGAGACTCCGGGCTACAGAAAATCCGGCCCCCTCTTTCAACGTGAGCATCCGGGAAAGCCCAAAACTCCCGGAGCTGGCCGATACTATCCTGATCGCTCCCACGCTTCCGGAGCTAAACTTTTTTGCCCGCCGGCTGGCGTCCATGCCGGATGAGGATATCCTGCTTCTGAAAGGCGTATTCCGCTACCGGATGGAAGATGTCCGGTATGAGAACGGAATCCCCATGAAGGATCTGATCAACCTGACCTATGGACTGGAAGCGGTCATGATCGCCTCGAATGTCGGCGATGATGAAGCCTTGGGGCGGTTTGTCATCGAGAATGAGCTGAATGAAGATGTAAACGCCATCCCTGAGTCCTCCCTCTATCTGCTGGATTTGGCTCAGATCGGGAAAATGCAGAGGGAAAATGATGGCGGCGTGTTCGTGGAGGGCTGTTACGTGGTAGCCGGGGCATATGAGCTGGCTGAGATTTATGATGGAACCCATCTGCCGGAAATAAAGGAAGAACCGGAGGATACTGTGTTCCGGCTTTTGGTCGCTCAAACGCCCATGGACGATCCGGAAGAAACCATTGGAAGTGCCGAGTGGATCAGCCTGCCGATTTCGCAGGAACAGGCAGATCAGGCGGCAAATCGACAAAACGAGGTTTGCATGGAAGACTGTGTTTATTTCGACATGGAATCCGCCATCCCACAGATCGATGACCAGGTCTTCGACAGCATGGATCACTTTGCCCGGTTGAACCAGATTGCCATGCAGTATCAGGCCATGGACGAACCGGAGCAGATTAAATACAAGGCGGTACTGGAGGCCGAGCCGCACCTGACAATGGAAAAGGCCCTGGAGCTTGCCTCTCATCTTCCAGAGTATGAATTCACACCTCTGCCCTGTGATGAGGCGAACTTTTTCAAAGAATATCTGTCCCATCACTTGGACGCCCGCATGGATCGGAGGTGGCTGTCCACCATTGCAACACAGGCCGAAGGAGCCAGATTGCTGCAAAGTCTGAGCGCATCACAGACAGAATATGGAATCCTATCGGCCCGCGGGCATTCCCTGTACGAATTGGTTCCTTATGGGGAGTCGTCCAGAGAACTATCCACCCAGGCCCTGACGGATGAAAAGCTGGAAGTGGTGGAGGTGCTTGGGCAGACCGCCCTGTTTACCAATGGCCGGGTAACCGAACAGGAGCTTCCGGATGGGCTTTACCGCTATGACCTGCGGGAAGGAGAAAATCTGGCTTTCGCCACCATTGAAAGGAACGTGGCGGTAAATCACGCTGGTACGATCCTGACCAAAGCGCCGCTGGACTTTGGCGGCCAGGAATATTTTGTATTCGATGACGATACCAGACCTAACTTCCTGGGCTACGACCTGACACCGGAGGAATTCCTGCAAACAGATTTTACCCAGACGGATGCCCAGGAGGAAGACACTGCCCCACAGATGGGAGGTATACAGTCATGATGTTTGCTCTGGATTTTGTTCTTGGCCTGATCCTGGGAGCGGCGATTACCGCCCTGGCAGCCATGGCCTTGTTCAGTTATCGGGAATATCAGCGGGAAACCGCTGCGGAAATTGAAAAGCTGAGTAAGCGCCTGAATGAAACCCAGGCGATGATAAACCAAACAGAAATGGAGAGAAGGATTCATGGCAACAATCACTGAAATCAAAGCCGAGCAGCTCCGGCGTCCGGATACTCCGGAAGGGCTGATCCTTCAGGGCTGCGGCGGGGATCTGCAGGAATGGGTAACCGGCATCAATGACATGCTGACGGAGGAAAATATTCTGCTGGACGGGAGCCGGTTTGAACAGGCTTCTGTTTTTGAACATCAGGGCCTGACCAACCTGTTCCTCCCCTTTGACGATGTCAAGCTGGACATGGGAAAGCTGGCGATCTGGCGCTTGAACACCCGTGAGCAGTTCGGGAGCATGTGGTGTTCTGACTACGTGGATAACCGGCTGGGCGGCCCTTTGGAAGAAAACGCCCCGGCACAAAAGCCGGACTGTCCTCTCATTGGGCAGAACGGAAACATCTTCAACCTGATGGGGATTGCCAGCCGGACACTCAAGGAACATGGCATGGAGGAACAAGCCAGGGAAATGCGGAGCCGCATTATGGAATCCGGCAGCTATGATAAGGCCCTGGTAATTATCGGAGACTATGTCAACATCACTTCTATCGATGAGACGGATGAGGATTTCGAGGAAGGGATGGACATGGACTTATAAACCATTTGAAAGGAAGGAGAGGTGAAGAAAGATGGCTGCATTTTTATCTGGAACTGTGGTTGGAGGGATCATGGGGATTGTGATTTTATGCCTCTGCCAAGCGGCATCCCGTGCTGACCGGGAAATGCCAAAACTTTAAGTATCGCTAAAATTACGCCGGTATCAATCGCCCTTTAAGACGGTTGGTACCGGCTTTTTTGCTTTCCGGGCGGTTGGTGCCACCAAGGAGGTGGCGAATATCAAAACACCTGTGAGCTGGGTGGGCAATAAAACGTCCATCCTCCACATTCTCTATGCGCTGTTCCCGATCCGCTATGAGCGGTATATAGAACCCTTCGGCGGCTCCGGCGCAGTGCTGCTTGGCAAGGCTGAGCCGGATAAATTCGAGGTTTACAACGACTACAATGGGAACCTGGTGAACCTGTTCCGCTGTATGCGTGACCGGCCTCTGTCCTTTATCCGGGAGCTGGGCTTTCTGCCCTTAAACGCCAGGGATGACTTCCTGGTCTTAAAGAAGTTCTTTCAGAAGGAAGAATTCACCGATGAATTCTTAAATCAGGAGCTGGATCTGACCACGATTGTCCTGCCGGAGATCAAGGCGGAGGAAATCCGTGAGCTGTATAAAAAGGCCATGCATGATTATGACCTGCGCCGTGCGGTGATGTTCCTAAAACTCATCCGCTACAGCTATTCCAGCTCAGGAAAGAGCTTCGCCTGCCAGCCCTTCTCCGTCCGGAGCCTGTTCGGGCTGATCCAGGATTTCAGCATCCGCATGGAGAACGCTGTCATCGAAAATCAGGACTTTGAAGTGCTGATCAGCCATTATGACCGCCCGGATGCCTTCTTTTACTGTGATCCGCCCTATTTCAGCAGCGAGTATGTGTATGAGTGCGGATTTACCTGGGAGGATCATGTGCGTCTCCAAAGCACCTTGGCGGATGCGAAGGGCAAATGGCTGGTGTCCTATAATGACTGCCCGGAAATCCGGGATCTGTACCGGGGATCGGAATTCTTTGATTTTAAGCGTATCCACTCCATGGTGCAGAAATATGAGGCGGGCAAGGAATTCCCGGAGCTGCTCATCGGCAACTATGACCTGTATGAGAGGGAGCGCCGGAAACCGCATCAGATGACGCTGTTTTCCGATCCCAGCTTCGATTACGAAAAAACCTTAAAGGAGTGTATCATATCATGCAAGAAAAAATTGTAAAGGGATTTATTTTCATGCCTGTACCCGCCGATCTGTTCATGGCCTCCGGCATCGAGCCGCTGTCGCTGCTTCGTTACTCCGCCTCGGAGGGCCGGATCGTCATTGAAGTGATGGATGGCATGGAAGACGATATCGCCTGCGATGGCGATTGTGAGAACTGCCCTCATGCGGATGCTTGCGAGGAAAGTGAGGTGTTCTGATGGGGCCGATGTACCGTGTCCTCGGTAAACGGGGGCGCATTACCATCCCCTTTGAAATCCGCAAGCGTGTGGGCTTTGCCTACAATGACATTCTGTCCTTCACCGAGCAGGATGACCGCACCGTAGTGGTAAAACGGGAAAAGATCTGCGATGAGTGCAAAGCAAAAGAACGGGCCAAGGATGACGAGGTATCGCTGCTGGAATTCCTAAACAGTCTTACCCCGGAGGAACAGCATGCGGCCCTGATCCATCTGTCTGTCAAATGGGCGGAGAAAAAGGGCGGTGATTTTTATGGATAGCCGAAAGCCCCTCTATCGCCATTCTCTGAAGGAGGCTGTCCGGCATGAGGAAAAAGATCTCTGGCGGGAAAGTTATAAGATCAACTGCGACTGCGCCAGGGCCATCGAGCGGATCATTGCCGAAAACTATGATGGCAAGAAGCTGGGGCCGGATCTGGCGGAGCCGATTATCCAGCAGTATGGCTTCAACCGTGTGAACTGGGTGCTGGCCAATACCGTACAGCAGAAAAAAGAAGATGGCCGTATCTCCCCGGAAAACCGGCAATGGGCAGAAACCTTCCCGATTCCCCAGGAGGATCATAACTGGCAGTTTGAAGTAAGTTCCCATCCGGGGCTGACGGATTTGTTCATAGGCGATGTGCGGAAGGCATGGCAGGCCCTGGGCCTGTTTACCGCCGCTCACTGTGTGGAGAACAGCCAGAATCAGGACTATACCGGGAAACTGCTGGTGCTGAACCCTCATATCCTGGGCAGCGCCTACCAGACACCGGAGCGTCAGCTCTTCCTTGCCAAGGATGGATGGGGATGCATCCCCGGCGCTCCCAGGCAGACCGTGTTCGGGAGATTCTTAAGCGAGGAAAAGGATCAGATTACCTTTTTCAACCGCTCCGATTTTATCGGAGTCCTGAGCGCAGAATATCTGCCGGATTGGGCGAAGGAAAAACTTGCGGCAATGGAGGTGCCGGAGACGGAGGAAACCCCGTCCGATGGCATGACTTTGCAATAAATCAAACAGGAGGAAAACCATGGCAACGAAACAATCAGAAAACGGGCAGAAGAAAAAAGCCCCGGCCTTCAGCGCCAAGATCGATGCCCTGTGCGACACCGGCTCCAGCACCAAGGCGTTTGCCAGTGTCTGCATTTCCGGGCGCTTTGTTGTCCGTGACATTGCGGTGATGGAGGGCAAGAACGGACTCTTTGCCCGGATGCCGTGCCGCTCCTACCAGGACAGGCATGGAAACACCCACTATTCGGACACCTTCTTCCCGCTGAACGCAAATGACCGCACTGCCATCAATGAGGCGGTTCTGTCCGCTTATCAGCAGGAGCTGGAACAGAGCGAGGCGGAAGGGCTGGACGAAAGCGAGGACGCATCCGAAGGGATGGCTCCTCAGATGTAAAGTGGCCGGAGTATTCCGGCAAAGTGCGTAACGAAAACTGAATCAGGCAGCATGGAGGGATATATCTGCGGATGCGTCCTTTTTTGTTTGCCAACAAGGAGGAAAAATTAATGTCGAAAACAAGCGTTTTCAAGAGGGGCCTCACCGCATTTATGGCGATGCTTCTGTGCCTCTCCAGTTTTATCGGTCTTGGAACGACCACTGCCTATGCCGCTGGCGAGCAGGCGGAGGTCTATATGATCTCGTTCCCCCGTGACGGGGATGCCAACTATGGCGGCGATTGGGGCCATCCGAACCTCCACTATATGAATGGTTGGACAAGTGGAAGTTCCGACAAGACAACGATCCGGGCCATGGGCTCCTATACGGGAATCGCCTGCTACTGCATCGAGCCTGGTGTCACACAGAACACCGGGGATGTGCTGACCAAGTGGGATGAGAACTTTTGGGATAACTATCCCTCGAATCTCAACAGCACCATCTCGCCGGATGAGATCAAGACCTTTATTGGCCGGATCTTCCAGTATGGCTATACCGGCAACATCTCTTTGGACTGGCGCAGCCAGAATGCAGGTGCGGATAACCTGGCCCACCTGATCGCTACCCAGCTCCTCGTCTGGGAAACCGTGGTCGGGGAACGGGATTCCAACTTCCAGAAGGTGGACACCGGCGGCTATGACGCAGTGCTGGATCAGATCAGCACCGGCCATCCGCTGTATAACCAGATCATGAGCTACTACAACAGCATGGCCACAAACGTACAGAATCACACCAAGCTGCCCAGCTTCATGAGCAAGAGCGCAGACAACGCCCAGACTTTTGAGTTTGAATGGGATGGCAGCCAGTACAAGGCAGTTCTCACCGATGAGAACAACGTAGTGGGATCGTTCAGCTTCTCTGCCAGTGAGTCCGGCGTCAACTGTTCTGTGGAGGGCAACCAGCTCGTCATCACAGCAGCCGAAGCGCCCAGCGAATTCATGACCATCACCGCCTATAAGGAGGCCACCCGCTATGGCGTGATCACCTGGACGGATGGAAATGTGGGCGGCGGTGTTCAGGACGTGGCTACGTTTGCCGAAACGGTCAGCGATTCCGTCCAGGGCTTTGTGAACCTGAAAGTAAGTTACGGTTCCGCCAAGATCATTAAGACCTCTGAGGATGGCATCGTGGAGGGCCTCTCTTTCCAGATCACAGGGAATGGCGTAGACCAGACCGTCCAGACTGGCTCCAATGGGGAAATCCAGATCGATAACCTGAAGCCTGGGGATTACACCATTACCGAGCTGTCGGAAGACCGCTATGTGCCGCAGGATTCCCAGACCGTGACGGTTTATGCCGGTCAGGTGGCCACTGTGGAATTCTCCAATATCCTGAAGAAATTCACGGTGGAGCTTACCAAGAGCGACAGTGAAAAGGGCGAGGCCCAGGGCGATGCAACCCTCGCCGGAGCCAAGTATGGCCTTTACAATGGAGAGGATCTTGTGGACACCTATACCACCGATGAAAATGGCTCCTTTACGACAGCAGAGTACATTTGCGGCCCTGACTGGACGATCCGTGAGATCGAGCCGAGTCCGGGCTACCTGCTGGATGAAACCGTCCATGAGGTGGGTGCTGATGCCGGGAACTTTACCATCGAGCATAATACCATTCCGGTAGGCGTAGGCGAAGATGTGATCAAGGGCGATATTGCCATCATCAAGCACACGGACGATGGCAGCACTCAGATCGAGACACCGGAGGAAGGGGCTGAATTCCAGATTTACCTGAAGTCAGCAGGCAGCTACGATGCCGCCGATCCGGATGAGCGGGATATCCTGACCTGCGATGCCGATGGCTTCGCACAGAGCAAGAAGCTCCCCTATGGGGAATATGTTGTGGAGCAGACCAAGGGCTGGGATGGCACCGAGTATATGCCTGCTTTTACTGTGACCATCGATGAGAATGGAAAGACTTACAAATATCTCATCAACAACGCTGAGTTTGAAGCCTACCTGAAGATTGTCAAGGTGGATGCGGAAACGGGAGAAACCATTCCCTACGCCGGAGCTACCTTTGAAATCTACGATCCCGATGGCAACCTGGTTACCATGACCACCACCTATCCGGAGGTGCAGGAGCATACCCAGTTTGTAACCAATGAGGAAGGCTGGCTCATCACGCCGGAGGTACTTCCCTTTGGCGAGGGCTATTCCATCGTGGAAGTTGAAGCGCCCTACGGATATGTCCTGAATTCCGATCCCGTGTTCTTTGATGTGACACCGGAGAATGCGGTCAGCGAAGATGGCATTGTCCTGGTCATTGCGGAGAAAGAAAATGCCCCGCAGAAAGGAACCATCACCATCGAGAAAACCGGCGAGGTGTTCTCTTCCGTGGAGATCCAGGAAGGAAAGCTGCAGGATCGGTATAAGCCGATTTACGCAGAGTCCGGGCTGGAAGGAGCCGAGTTTGAGATCCGGGCTGCGGAGGACATTACTACGCCGGATGGCACTCTCCGTTACAGCGCAGGCGAGGTTGTGGATACCCTGACCACTTCGGCGGATGGCACTGCCACCAGCACGGAACTGTACCTGGGCAAATACGAAATCGTGGAAACCAAAGCGCCTTATGGCATGGTACTGAATGAGGAACCCATTTCTGTGGAGCTTGAGTACGCCGGACAGGAAGTGGCGGTCACCAGCACCTCCGTCTCTATCTACAATGAGCGCCAGAAAGTCCTGGTGAAGCTCTATAAGGATTTGGAGAAGGATGAACTGTTCGAGATCGGCACCGGCGATGAAATCCTCAATGTTTACTTCGCCCTCTACGCATCCGAAGACCTGACTGCCGCCGATGGCACGACTATCCCGAAGGATGGCCTGATTGAGATCGCTGGCGTACAGGCGGACGGTACCCTGACCTTCTCGGCAGATCTGCCCATTGGCTCCTACTATGTGAAGGAATACTCCACCAACGAGCATTACCTGATTTCTGAGGAAACCTATCCGGTGGTCTTTGAGTATGGCGGCGAGGACACCGCTGTGGTGGAGATCGTGGTCAATGATGGCGATGCAATCCTCAACGAGATCATCCGTGGCAGCATCAGCGGCATCAAGGTGGATGAAAACGGAGAGCCGCTCCCCGGCGCAGTCTTTGGGCTGTTTAAGGCAGACTGCACGGAGTTTACCGAGGAAAATGCGATCCTGACTGCGGAATCCGCGGAGGATGGCAGCTTCTCCTTTACGGATGTGCCTTACGGAATCTGGCAGATCAAAGAGATTTCTACCGTGGAGGGCTATGTCCTTTCCGATGAGATCTTTGAGGTACAGATCGATGAGGACGGCCAGGTCATCGAGCTGGGCAACATTGAGAACAAGCCAATCACCGGCGAGCTGGAAATCACCAAGAAAGACATCGCAGATGGCAAACTCCTGCCGAATGCGGGCTTCCGCATCAAAGACGAGGATGGCAACGTGGTGGCCGAGGGCTATACCGATGAGAACGGGATCGCCCGTTTCACTCTGGAGTATGGAAAATACACTTACGAGGAATTCGATGCGCCGGATGGTTACCAGATTGACACGACACCGCATTCGTTTGAGATCAGAGAGGATGGTGAGATTGTGAAAGCGGAAATGACCAACGAAAAGATCCCGACTGTGGATGTGCCGCAGACCGGAGACAGCAGCATGACTGGCTTCTGGATCGGCCTGGGTGCCATCGCCCTGGGCGGCCTGGTTGCCCTTCTGATTATCCGTAAAAAGAACAAGGATGATGAGTAAGATGAAAAAGGTGTATATCTGCTCCCCGCTGGGCGGCGATGTTTCCGCTAACCTGGAACGGGCCAAGCAGTATGCCAGATATGTATTCTCCTGTGGGGCAGCTCCGGTTGTCCCTCATTTTTATGCCCTTGTTCTGGAGGATGGCAATCCAGAGGAAAGGCAGCTCGGCATGCAGGCCGGAAGGAGTCTACTCTGGCTGTGCGATGAGCTGTGGATCTTCGGGGATCATGTTTCGGCGGGCATGCGGGAGGAAATCCGCTTCTGCCAGAACTTAGGTCTGAAGATCCGGACAATCACGGAGAAACAATTCGCAAGCGGCAAAGCGCCGTAAAATGTAGCTTCGACACAGAGGAATCGTTTTGTGCGGCAGACGTTATAAAGCGGTTCCTGTATGCCGAAGGCGTCTGCCGCCAGACATTCCTCCCCATTTTGATAGGAGGATAATGCAACTTATGAAGAAAAAAACTACGAAGATTCTTCTGTCTGCGGCCATGGTGACCTTGCTGGTGGCAGCCAGCGCCATGCCCGCCTTCGCCGCCGGTGACGTGGCCGGAGCCATTGAACAGACCTGGACGCAGGCCCAGACACAGATCAAAACGGTCGTCAACAACGTGGTCTTCCCGGTGGTGGATATGATCCTGGCTATCCTGTTCTTCGTAAAGGTTGGCACCGCTTACTTCGACTACAGAAAGCATGGGCAGTTTGAATTCGCAGCCCCATGCATCCTGTTCGCCTGCCTGATCTTTACCCTGACCGCTCCCATGTACATCTGGTCGATTCTCTGATGGAAGGGGGCAATTAAGGAATGGTCATATTCCATCGATGTGAGATCCGCTTAAAACCTGGAGAAACCATGCTGGATCTGTTCGTGCCGGACAGCGGAGAATTGGATCAGCACCCGGCGATTCAGGAGATGCTTGCCAGGGAGCAGCCCCGCAGTTTTCAGATCGTAGACCATCCCTGTTGGTATGAAAACGGGGAGCCAAACCGGAACGCTACCCTGGAGGAAATCGCCGCATGGACGAAAGAGGATGCCTATCTGCACATGCCGGGGATGACCGTCCTGCCGCCGACTCACTATTACCGCTACTTTGGCAATCCGGAGGTATTGGATACGCTGCATCCGAAACTGCAGGCAGAATACGAAGCCTATCGGGGCCAGTGGAACACTGCTTTCTCGCAAGGGAAAGATGCCTTCTATGAAAAGCTCCCTGAGATTTGTGTGGTGCAGACCGTCTATCGCAACCTGGAGCAGTGCAGCGCTAGCTACGATCAGGGCTATTTAGCGGCCCTGACAGAAGAAGAAACACCATTGACTACACTGGCGCAGGCATATGACCAGGGCGGATATTTTGAAATCGGCCCTAACGCAAGTCTCCTTTTGGAAGATGTGGAATTAAACCGGGAGAACCTGGCGGAGTATTACAAGCTGGATGAGGTCGCAGTCGGTATGACCGATCATGCGGCCCTTATGGAACTTTTGGATGCCCATCTGGATCAGGAATATGCCGTACTGGAACAGCAATGGTCTTCCCTGGATTTTAACGGAGCGTTGGATCACGCTGTCGAAATGTATACCTTCCGGCAGTTTTATCAGACCTTCCGGTTTGAGAAAGACGAATATCCAGCCAGCAGCCTGGATCTGATGGCGCAATTAAAAGAGCCAATGCAGGAAAATCAGGACTGGATGATTGGGGAACGAGTCTTATATGAGATGAGCCTGGATGAAATCAGCCAGCTCCTGCCTCGGTTATATCCGGATGTTGTCCCGGAGGACGATCCCTGGGGCAGGTTCAGCAACCGGGAACTTTTTACCCGAAAGGATATGTTATCTGATCCGGGAACCAGCTCTGTTCCGCCTTTTTGCATCCGGGATGGAATGGAAAAAAACTATCTGGAACTGAGAAAAGAAAAAGGCAGTGACGGGATCGTCCGCTATGCCGAGCGTTGGAGCCAGATGATGGAACAGGAAATCAAAGGCGGGGCTTCTGTAGCGGAGGCCGCCGAGCGCACCAACCATTCAGCGGATACGGATGGCATCACCGGATATATGTACGGACAGGCAGTCAGGCTCCTGAGTAACTATTGGGAACATGGCGAGGAACTGCGGCAATGGCATAATCAAAGGTTGGGCTACAGCGGAGAGGGCGTTATCAATCCAGCAATCCTGGCTCCTCCAGCAAAGGAGGATGCCTTGCCGGATATGCAACCGGAAGAACCCGGCCCTGCCATGAGCCAGTGAAAAGGCAGAAAGGAAACAGCATGAATTTTTACGAAAAGGAAATGCGGAATTTCTTTGGAAACAGCGAACTTTTACAGGATGCCCACTTCTGCGGGAGAACCTGTCTGGCCCGGTTGGATGAGGATCTGAGGGTAAAGCTACAGCTTACGACCACCGGCATCATAGACCAATACGATGCCATCAATCTGTCCATCATCAACCGGACAGATGGCGTGGTGGATCAGCAGCTTTTCCGATTCTCTGACATCATCGGGAAACAGCTCCGAAACGGAAGGGATGTCATCGAACCGCACATATGGGAATACGATGGCAAGCCCTCCTGGTATCTTCCCATCACCCAGGCAAACCGGACGCAGATCGCGGATACGATCTTTGACTATGTGGGAATGTATCAGGACGAATCCATCGGTATGACCGGACCGGGAATGTAAGTTCAAAAACAGACAACATGGCGGGAAGGCTGCCTGATCCGTAAAAGCAGCCTTTCCCTTTGGAGGTGATTACAATATTTGATTGGTTAGGTGACCTCATCGGCGGGATTGGCGATGCCATTGGCAGCGTGTTCAGTTTCCTCGGTGAGCAGATCTCCAACGTGATCTGGGATACCATGCTCCAGTGGTTCTACACCACCATCTATGATGCGGTGGCGCAGTTCTTTACCATGATGGGAAATATGGGAGCCGAGATCTTTGAGCTGGATTGGGTGCGCGCCACTGTGGAACTGTTTACCCTGTTCGGCTGGGCGCTCTTTGTGGCAGGCGTGGTGGTGGCGGTGTTCGATGTGGCCATCGAGTACCAGCACGGACGGGCCGACATCAAATCCGCCGCCATCAACGTGTTGAAAGGCTTCTTTGCCTGCTCCCTGATCGGCGTGGTACCCATTGAACTATATAAGTTTTGCATCAGCCTGCAGAACACCTTTGCCGGGGATCTCACCCGGATTTTTGCCGGACAACAGAGCCTGGGGCTGGCCGGGGAAAGCACCAACGTGCTGGTAGGCAGTTTTATGATTGGAAATGAAATCAGCGCCAGCCTGTTCAATATCCTGTCGCTGATCGCATTCGCCTACTGTGTGATTAAGATCTTTTTCGCCAACATCAAACGTGGCGGCATCCTGCTGATCCAGATGTCCGTGGGCGCATTGTATATGTTCAGTGTTCCCAGGGGCTATACAGATGGCTTCGTACAATGGATGCGGCAGGTGGCGGCCCTTTGCCTGACCTCCTTTATGCAGACCACACTTCTGTTCTTAGGGCTTTTGACCTTCCCCGGAAATATGCTCCTGGGGCTTGGCATCATGCTGGCAGCCAACGAGGTACCTCGGATTGCCCAGCAGTTCGGCCTGGACAGCTCGGTGCGTGTCAACGTGATGAGCGTGGTTCACGCCACAACCACGGCAGTCAACCTGACCAGGGGGCTGGCCCGCTCCGTAAGATAAGGAGGAAATCGTATGAGTATGAAAATCAAACCAGAAGCTGTGGCCAGCATCCGAAAGATGGCGGCGGTCTGCCAGGGGAAACATCTGTCCACCAAACAGGCCGGACTGGATCGCTTCGTACAAGGATATCTGACCATCTTTCATCTGTGGGAGGATGAAGAAGCCTTAAGAGAAATGGCGGGCTATGTGCCGCCCGGAAGTTTACAGGACGATCTGCTGGAACGGGCTGAAAATTTATCAAGGAATGGAGGAATCTCATGACAACCTATCTTTACCCGCAAAACTTAAAAGCTACCGCCAACCTGTGGCTGTGGGGGCTGCGGGATTTTGCCATCCTGTGTATCGCAACACTGCTGTCGGTGCTGGCCCTGGTGCAGCTCGGCTTTTTTGTCCCGGCTGCGGTTACCCTGTGCTTTGGATTTTTAAGCATCCGGATGGATGACACCACTGTCCTGGACTTTATGCGGTATGCGGTACGTTACTTTATTTCTACCCAGCAATACTTTGAATGGAGGTGATCCCTGTGGCGAAGAAGGAAAAAGGAACCCGCCAGAAAAAGAAAAAAGGGCGCTCCACCCAGGAACTTCTCGGCATCAAAACCTTTACCAAGTATGGGCTTGCGGTGGGGAAATATGAGCTTTTATTTTATATGATTGCGCCCACCAATATCTCCGTGCTGTCCAGGGCCAATATCGAGATCAAGATCCATCACCTGATGATGGTGCTGTCCGCCGTGCCGGATATCGAGGTTACCTGTACCGACTCCTGCGAGTGCTTCGACGATAATAAAACCTATCTGCAGGCTCGGCTTGAGGAAGAAACCAATCCCAAGGTACGGAAGATCATCAAAAAGGACATTGATTTCCTGGATGATATCCAGACAGAAATGGCTACCGCCAGACAATTCCTGCTCATTGGCCGCTGCCGAAATCTGAAGCCGGAACAGGTATTTAATACCGCCAACCGGATCGAAAAGGTGGTCTCTGAGCAGGGCTTTGAAACCCACCGGATGAAGAAGGCGGAGATCAAACGTTTCCTGGCGGTCTACTTTGAAGCATCCATGAATGGTGACCAGATGCCGGACACGGATGGAGAGCAGTTCTTTGACGGGGAGGATTCCGATGAAGAAGAAGCCTAAAATCCCCAGGGCGGTCATCGGCACTGTCCTGGTTTTTGTTGTTCTGCTGTCGGTTTTCATGGCAGGCCATGACCTGTGGAGGCAGAAACAGGCGCAGGATACCTTCGAGGATCTGGCGGATCTGGTCACTGCGCCGGAAGATCCGGAGGAATCACAGGCGGAATCCTCTGCGCCGGAGGAATCTGCAGAAGCTCAGGAGCCGCAGGAGGAACAGAGAAATCTCTCCTTATTGTTCGAGCAGAACGCAGACTGCATCGGCTGGATCTGCATCCCCGGCACAGCGGTGGACTATCCGCTGATGCACACCCCGGAGGATTCTGAGAAATATCTTCGGAAGGATTTCTATGGGGCGTACAGCATAAATGGCGTCCCCTTCCTGGATGGCCGGTGCAGCCTGGAGAGCGCAAACTTAATCATCTACGGCCACAACATGAAGAATGGCACCATGTTCGGGAGCCTGAAAAACTATACGGATGCCAGTTACTATGCTGAGCATCCCACCATTGAGTTGGAAACTGCCGCTGGCAAAGCACTCTATACCATTTTTTCCGTGATGAAGGTGCAGAAGGAGGATGCCTGGTACCGTTTCCTTACCGTGGATACAGAAACGGATTTCCTGCACCATATCCGCTACGCCAGGGAGTGTGCCCTCTATGACACCGGGATTATCCCGACATATGGCCAGCAGCTCCTCACCCTGTCTACCTGTTATGGTTCATCCGGCGGGGATGGGCGTCTGCTCATTGTGGCTGCGAAAACGGAATAACCAATCAACTATCGGTCGTTTTGCATCAGGCAAAGCGGCCTTTTCTGATCCCCTTGCCGGTGCAAAGCGGCGGCAAGGAGGTAAGAAATGTTCAAACGAAAACCCAAGGTGCTGACACCGGAGCAGATGGAGGAAATCCGCACCAAGGACTTCTTCGACTGCATCCTGCCGGGTACCATCAAGTTCCTTTCCGACCACTATATCGTTGGAGACAGTTACCGCTGCGTGTGGGCCATCAGGGAGTACCCGCCCTCCACCGAGGAACAGGCCATCCTTTCCCAGCTTGCTGACCGCAATGGCGTGACGCTTCGGATCTACCACCGGCTGGTGGAGGCCATGGAACAGAGGAAGATCCTGCAGAACGCCACCCGGAAGAACAAGCTGATGAGTACCGGCAGCGATGTGAATGAAACCATTGAGGCCGAAGGGAATCTGCAGGATGTGGTGGAGCTTCTGGCCAACCTTCGGAAAAACAAGGAACCGCTTCTCCATTGCTCCGTGTTCATTGAGCTGAAAGCCAAGGGCATGGATGCCTTAAAGGAGCTGCAGTCAGAGATCGCTATGGAGCTGACTCGCTCCAAGATCACGGTTGACCGGCTCACCCTCCGGCAGAAGGAAGGATATCTTTCTGTTCTGCCTGTGGGGGCCAATCAGTTCGGGGCGCAGTTCGAGCGTGTGCTGCCCGCCAGCTCCGTAGCCAACCTGTACCCCTTTAACTTTTCCGGCAAGACCGATCCACGTGGTATCTACCTGGGCCGGGATAAGTATGGCACCAATATCCTGGTAGACTTTGACCGGCGCAGCGAGGATAAGACCACCAGCAATATCCTGATCCTTGGCAACTCCGGCCAGGGGAAATCCTATCTCTTAAAGCTGATCCTGACCAACTTAAGGGAGGCAGGAAAGCTGGTCATCGCCCTGGATGTGGAAGCGGAATACGAGGAACTGACGGAGGCCCTGGGCGGCTGCTACATCGATTTCATGTCCGGCGAGTACATCGTCAATCCCTTAGAGCCAAAGGCATGGGGCGATGGTACGGAGGGCGAGATCGATGCCACTACACCGCTGGCCTTCCGGAAAGTGACCAGGCTCTCCCAGCACATCGCTTACCTGAAGGACTTCTTCCGGGCCTATAAGGATTTCACGGATGTGCAGATCGACACTATTGAGATCCTGCTGGCCAAGCTGTATGCCCGGTTCGGCATTACCGACAGCACAGACTACAGTGCCAAAAAGCCTACGGATTTTCCTATCATGGAGGACTTCTATAAGCTGTGCGAAGAAGAATTCATGACCTACGACAATCAGCGGAAGTACCTGTACACAGAGGAAACCCTCCAGCAGGTATGCCTCGGCATCCATTCCATGTGCGTGGGATCGGAAAGCAAGTATTTCAATGGCTACACCAACATCACGGACGATGCCTTCCTGTGCTTCGGCGTGAAGGGGCTGATGGATACTAACCGCAGGTTGAAGGATGCCATGCTTTTCAATCTGCTTTCTTTTATGTCCAACCAGCTCCTGGGTAAGGGGAATACCGCAGCCGCCATTGACGAGCTGTATATGTACCTGACCAACCTGACCTCCATCGAGTATATCCGAAACGCCATGAAGCGTGTCCGGAAGAAGGAGTCAGCGATCATCATCGCCAGCCAGAACATCAATGACTTCCTGATGCCGGAAGTCTGCGAGATGACAAAACCGCTGTTTAGTATCCCCACCCATCAGTTCCTCTTTAACCCCGGCCAGATCAACCCGGCAGAGTTTATGGATGCCCTCCAGGTGGAGCCATCGGAGTTTGAACTGATCAAATATCCGGAGAGAGGCACCTGCCTATACCGGTGCGGAATAGAGCGATATCTTTTACAGGTCATTGCGCCGGACTATAAATCGGCCATCTTCGGAAAGGCCGGAGGCCGATGAGCGCCACAGTGGGTGCGGCACTCAAAAAGATTGCCGTATCCCTCCTCACAGATAAAAAGGTACTCAAGGTGGTGGGCGGGATCGTCTTGGGCATCATTATCATCATTGTGATGCCCATCGTGGCTATCGTCTCCATCTTCAACGGTACCATTGAATTTGATACCGCTGAGCTTCAGCAGATGGTGGAACAGAACCTCTCCGCCGAGGAACTCGCCAAGCTCCAAGGCGTAGAGGACACCATGTATGCCATCGAGGATGCCATGACCGCCGCCGGTTATGACTGGCAGAAGGTGCGGGAGGCCCAGGTGCTTTATACGACTGCCCTCTATGAATTTTCCTTTGAGCCGGATTTCGTGAGTAAGTTGGTAGGCTGCTTCGCACCGGATCAGACGGATGAACAGCTCATCGCCGCCGTCAATGCCGCCTTCGGGACGGACATCGATGCGGCAGAGTTTACCCAGCTCATCGTGGGCGTCAATCAGGAGATCGTCTCCGTGGCCCAGTCTCAGCTCGGCAACGAAGGCGGGCAGCCCTACTGGAGCTGGTACGGATTCGAATCCCGTGTGGAATGGTGCGCCTGCTTCGTCTCCTGGTGCGCCGATCAGTGCGGTTACATTGACCGTGGTATCTGCCCGAAGTTCTCCCTCTGCTCGGATGGCGTCAATTGGTTCCAACAGAGAAATCAATGGCTGGCGGGAACAGAAACCCCTTCCCCCGGCATGATCATCTTCTTTGATTGGGCGGACAATGGGCAGGATGGCGTGTCCGACCATGTGGGGATCGTAGCCAGCGTGGAGAATGGAACCGTCCACACCATCGAAGGAAATTCCGGGGATGCCTGCCGGGAGCGATCCTACAGCGTGGGCTATTATGAAATCCTGGGCTATGGCGTTCTGCAGGTGGGCGGCGAAACTGACAACAGTAATACAGAAACACCAACACAATAGGAGGATGTTATGGAACGGAAACGACAAGGAACTCTGGTTTACGATGAGGAAAGCGGACGATATGATATCCGCTTCTCCCTGGAGCGTTACTATGGCGGCCTGCACTGTGGGGAATGCTTTGATGTCCTCATCGGCAGCCGATGGGTGCCTACACGCATTGAAATGGATGAACGCTGGTATCTGGTCGGCGTAAAAACGGATCAGCTTGCGGGGCTTCGAGTACGGATGTGACGGATGAACATGGGGAGCTGCTCACTGCTCCCTGTGGGAAAGGAAGGAAATGCTGTTAAAAGACTTTATATTGAAAACATCAGACATGGTGGATTCCGAAAATAAGACACCGGTGCTTGACTGGATCGAGTTTGCCTGTGATATGGCGGATAGCTGCGGCTCCCGTATGGAGCAGGAACTGGATGACATCTTCCGATCCCTATGCTATGTGAAAAACAATTTCTGTCCGGAAACCTTTCAGGAGAGTCTCCGTATTCTTTGCCTTTCCAATGAGATTATTTATGGGGCCATGTTTTCCGATGCCGGAGTTGCTCCGGAAACGATAAGAAAGCTGGCGGACGATGGCGTCCTGGAGTGCGGATACATCCCAGCGGATACCTGGGAGCTGGCATCCCTCTCCCTGATCCAGATGGAAGAACCGGAAAGTATGCTTTGGATTGTAGAAAATGAAGAACCGCTTCGGATCGAAAAACTACTCCAGCGCATTGCTTTTCAGGCCAGACAGGAACAGGTTCCGCTCAAGGAGCTTTTGGACAATCAGAAGCTGCGGATACAGAAAGTCGGAAATGAAGATCTGGCCCAGGCACTTTTGAATGCCTTTACATCCAGCAGCGCCATTGACAGGCTCTATGTATACCAGCCCCAGGAACATCGATTCTCCCAGACAGTCTGCCCTGCGCTTCGGGAAGATCAGGATTTGGATAAAGAACCTGCTACGGAAGGCCCCGAAAGCATTGCCGGATTTACTCCGGGAATGTGACAGATCGGTTATATCGAAAGCTATCGGGCGGCACGAAAAAGGCCGCCCCATTTTTATGAAATGGAGCGAACAACATGAGTAAGAAAAAACAATTCACGGCCAGAGAGATTGCGGATGTCCTCGTCCGGGAAGGAATCAGCCAGACAACAACTGGCAGGTGGTCAGTAGGCTTCGAGGAAATCCAAAATCGGTTTGGGCTTGACCTCTCCGCCGACAGTGATGCCGGAAGGTTGATAGTGATTGCGTTAAAACAGGAAGAAGAAATCAATGAGCTGATCATGACAGAGGATCATATTGAAATGTCTTACCATCTGGAATACTGTCCGTCCTGTAATCAGGGCGGCGCATCCGGTATGGGGAGTGTATTCTCTCTGCTGGGCTGTAATATCTACGATGACCATCTCCACCAGGAGAATGCAGGTGTACCAGAGAATCCATCAGAACCGGACGCAACCAAGGAACAGACTGAGGACGTGACATCGGATCTTGTTATGCGGTAAAGGAGGTGACAAGAATGGATCTCTATGCTTTTTTCCATCGCAAGGATGAAGAAATCCGCTCTCAGCATTGTGTGGTAGAGAAAGTGTTGGAGCTGTCTGAAAGCGAGTATGCCCGCTTCTACCAATCACCGCTGGCGGAGTATGATTTTATTGCCAAACACCGTGGAGTCATGCGGCAGGATGCGGACGGAACCCGACACTGCCTATTGGTGCTGGGAGAAAACCAGGAGGATGGTATTCTTGTTGACGCAGAGGGATATAACTATGCCCGCTACCATGCTTTTCTTCCCAAGGCCCGCCAGCTTTGTCTCCTGGATCAATATCCTTCGATAGCAAAATTCAATCGGGAGATGGCTGAGATGGCGGAGCAATACACACAGAAAGCCATCACGGATCAGCAGAGCGGAATGTACCGGATACTGACAGATGAGATGGAGCTGGACAAAGTTGAAGCCCAGCTCCTTGTTGAAATGCTGGAGGATCGCCCGGAGATTGCATATCTGGATGACCTGGGCGATGAGCTGTGCATCAAACTGAACCCGGAATATGCCCATGAAGAAAAAGAACTTCCCCGGCTCAGTCAGGAGGATGCCGATGTGATTTGCGCCAAACATGTCCTCTGGCTTCACGATGCGGGTGGCGAACAGGCTGACTTCTCCGGATACGATCTGTCCGGATTGAATCTGAGCCATCGGAATTTAAACAGCGCCATCTTCGCAGGAACCAGAATGTATGAAACGAATCTGGCACAGGCGGAGCTGTGCTTCTCTGATTTTACAGAGGCAACCTTGTTCTCCTGTGATCTCAAGGGCGTCACTGCTGAGGAAACATGCTTTAAAAAGATGGTGGCCGATGGCTGTACCTTCCGGGGAGCCATCTTTACACACAGCAACTTTTCCGGCGCACTGATCCAGAATTGCCGCATGGAACAGACCGACTGGACGAACTGCTGTACAGACAGTACCGTGTTCCATCAGACACCTATGGGGCAGGCAAAAATGAATCATGTAAGTGATAATGAGCAGGACTGGAGCCAGGACTCCGGGCCTGCTCTTTCCATGTGAAGGAGGAACCTATGAAGAAAACCAATGTAACAATTTCCTTTGATGAGGAAAAACTGACTGCGCTCCGGCTCTACATGGAGCAGAAAGATCTGCAGCTTGAAGATGAGCTTACCAAAGCCATGGAGGGATTCTATGGCAAACATGTCCCGTCCAATGTGCGGGAATTTATTGAGATGCGCTCTGGCGAACCAGCAGATCCTGCGCCCAGAGCAAGGCGGCCCAGGCCGGAGAAAAAAGAACAGGCGCCGGCAGATACAGGAGAGAGTCCTTAACAATGCATCTGAAGGATCAATGAATAACGAATCGAGAGGTGATTGACATGCGAAAAGTTCTGTAATAGGAAAATCAACGGGAATCCGGCTGCGTCTTGGAAGCCTGTTCGATGGGATCGGTGGATTTCCTTTATCTGCTGTCCGGAACGGAATCCTTCCGGTATGGGCCAGTGAAATAGAACCTTTCCCGATCCAAGTAACCATGCAGCGGTTCCCGGAGATGCTCCATGTGGGCGATATTACGAAATTAAAAGGGACGGAACTTCCGGCTGTAGATATCATCACGGGCGGATCACCCTGTCAGGATCTGAGCATCGCAGGAAAGCGCGCAGGCTTGTCCGGTGAGCGTTCCGGACTTTTTATGGAGCAGATCCGGATTGTAAAGGAGATGAGAAAGTCAGATGCCAAAAGACAACGAGGAAATGAAACAGTTAACCCTTGCGGAATTGTTCCCCGATTCATGGTGTGGGAAAACGTCCCTGGAGCATTCTCATCTTCAAACGGAGAAGATTTCAGAGCGGTCCTGGAGGAAATCTGCAGGATCGCCGACCATACCATATCTGTTCCTCGACCTCCGGCCGGGAGGTGGAAATCTGCTGGGGCCATATTGGGAAGTGGATTCTCTGTCGCTTGGAGAGTCCTGGACGCTCAATACTGGGGAGTCCCCCAGAGACGTAAAAGAATCTTTCTTGTCGCAGATTTTGGAGGAACATCCGCCCCGGAAATATTATTTAAGCAGGAAAGCCTGCTTGGGTATCCTGTGGCGGTCAGCGGAACGGGGCAAGAAACTTCCGGAAAAACTCAAAAAAGCACTGGAGATCCAGGTGGGGATCAAATAGATACGGAAGGATTCATGGCTTTCCATATCAATCAAAGAGAGGAAACGATCAACCTGGGCCATGTTTCCGGCGCATTGATGGCAACAAGAAATATGCAGATGCAGACCTTTATTGCCGGACTCCCTGACCAACAGAAAGATCCAACTCTCTGCCTGAACGATCAGGGCGGCCAAGTGATGGATTGCAGTGTAGATGTGGCAGGAACACTTCGGGCGCAGATGTCCGGCCATCCTCCGCTGGTTTTTGATAACCACGGGCAGGATCTTAGGTTCACCGGCCCCGTGGAAAAGGCGCAGGCGGTAACAGCATCCTACGGGATGGGAGGCAATACACAATCCCTGGTGCTATTTGAAAACCACGGAATCGATGGACGTTATACCGGACCGCTGCCGGTATCCCCGACACTGTCAGCCAGAAGCGGCACAGGCGGCAACAATCTTCCTTTGATCGCGGAGGAACCGGACAGCTATTGTATTGCCGGGAATATCATTGACCGGCAAAGTAAAAATGGAGGGAATGGGTTTGGCTATCAGGAAGATATCAGTTACACCCTGAATACAACAGACCGGCATGCGGTCTATAGCCGCCAGCGAGTGGATGAATTCCAGGAAAGCAAAGTCGCTGGCACAGAAAGCGCCAGACAATATAAAGATGCAACTGATCTGATCTGCCAGCCTGAGGTAAACAGAAATCTGATCCGCCGTCTCACTCCTCTGGAGTGTGAGCGGCTGCAGGGTTTCCCGGATGGCTGGACTTTGATCGATGGGGCATCTGACTCGGCAAGGTATAAAGCCCTGGGCAATAGTGTGGCAATCCCATGTGTTACTTTTGTTCTGCGTGGGATTGTCCTGATTATGGAGAAAGAGTTTGCGGAGGAACAGAAAAACGGAATCGAAGATTGGAGGCATAACCAATGAATGATATAGACGTTACCGTATATTTTAATGAGCATCGACTCGCTGCTCTGGACGAGATCCTGACGGATCAGGGACGTACCATCGAAGGCGTGCTGCGGAAATGTTTTGAAGAAACCTATGCGTCTCTCGTTCCGGAAGAAAAGCGTGAGGAAATCGAATCACTGATCCGTCAGGAAGAAGCGAAAGCACAACGTGAGGCTGAAGCTGCCAGACGGTTTGCTGTGATCCATTTCCATGAGGACGGGGATGATTTTCATTTCACTTCCGACCTGCGGAACAACTTCTACAGTGCGGCTTATCTCTATCGGAATTTTATGCGGGAGAATGAGGGCAGGTTGACCTTGGATAGTCTGGCACTTTCCTTTGGAGAACATCAGCCTATTGATGATCTGACCTTCTCTGTCTTATGCGACGCTATGGAGCATGATGATCGAATCACTGCGCTCCTGGAATTTGATTTTGACGATGGAACGATTAGCGTAAAAGAGCAGGGAGATCCGGAGTGGCGGACTTATCGTCTGAAAGATGTTTCTACTGCGGTCTATCGTGCTGAGCGCAAATCTACAATCCCAATAGCAGCAAAAGAGCTGATCTTCGAAGAAGCATTGCGGGATCGTGAGATTGACTGGCATTCTTCCGAACAGGCAGAAGCAACAACGCCGCCGGTTCAGGAGATGTGATGCGAAAAGGAACGCCCCGGTGAGCCGCCTGTTGGCCCCGTGTTGCGGTTTTGTGGGCGAGGTCGAGGAAGTATCCCTCCCCGCCGGTTTGCGAGGCGTTTGCGGCCCGTGTGAAGGCAGGCCCCTACCCATAGAGAAGCAACGGTTCCCCGTGCGGATACAGGGTCGAAAATCAAGCAGGAGAAAGGGGCGGTGCCGCATGGCGGCTCTGCCCCAGCTCACTGCGTCCGGCAGTGCCGGCCGCTTCAAGGCTTTCTGCCGATTCTGAACGAAATGGCATTACGGTGCCGGATTTGGACAAAAGGTTCCTGGACAGGTGCTTCCATTCCCTGAAAACCAGAGATTTCAAGGAATGTTGCGGTGCTTTGGCAGGTTCCTATGAATAAGAAGGAGGATTTCAGACATGCAGGATACAGAGGCAGAAAAGAAAGAAATCAAACGCCGCTTCCAGCTCTGGATCAGACCGTCCACCCTGGAGCTGGCGGACACTCTCTATGAAAAAGACAACTGCGACAGCCGGAGTGAATTCATCGAAAAAGCAATCTTGTTTTATGCTGGATACCTTTCCGCAGAGGACAACAAAACCTATCTCCCCAATATCGTCACATCCACACTGAAAAGCATTGTAGCGGAGAGCGATCA
Organism: Anaeromassilibacillus sp. An172; assembly: GCF_002160515.1. Lineage (GTDB taxonomy): Bacteria > Bacillota > Clostridia > Oscillospirales > Acutalibacteraceae > Limousia > Limousia pullorum. Next base: position 80,273 of record NZ_NFKS01000002.1, read on the forward strand.
CCGGCAGAACCGGATGCTTTTCAAGCTGGCTGTGGAGATGGCGGTCATGATGAACGTGGTCGCAGCGAATAACAATATCGATCCGGTGTCACTGGAACGACTGCGGGGAGAATGTGTCAAGGAAGTCAAAAGGCTGAATGGCTCCTTCTCTTTTGATGATGCGATGAGCTGGCAGAAAGGATGGGAAGAAAACGAGTAGCAATTGAAAACGAATTGCAATCCCCGGTTCCTCTTGATATAATAATGGTTAGATATTACTAACTTGTTTGCATATTAGGAGGATAGATAGCCATGTCCGAATTTGGTATAGTAGAAGATACAATGTTTATTCCTATGGTGGGAAGGATTTACGCCACCGAAAAGTTTCCGGGTATTTTATATGATAAAAAAGCACTTTCATTAAAAGAAAAGTTGCCATCCGCACTGTTGGAAACAGGAAACCAAAGTCAATACACGCTTCTGGCTTCTGCATCCCGTTCCGCTAATATGGATCGGCATATCCAGAACTTCCTGAAACGTAAACCGGATGGTGTTGTTATACAGTTGGGCTGCGGACTGGAGACAACGTATGATCGCAATGAAAATGGACAAACCCAATGGTATGCTGTAGACCTTCCGAATGTAATCGAATACCGGCGCAGTTTGCTCCCGGAACCTGAGAAGGAAACTTATCTTTCAGGGGATGCTTTTTCAGACGGATGGCTCAGGCAGATCCGAAGGAACATGCCTGATACGCCTCTTCTGGTTACTGCAGGAGGTCTGTTCCATTACTTTCAAGAGGAAAAAGTTCTTGGCCTTTTGCAGATGCTGAAAGGTTTCGGGAATATAGAGCTTGTGTTTGATACGGTAAATAAAAGCGGCATGAAAATGTTGCAGAAGAAATATATGAAGCAGATGGGACATGAAAATGCCCGAATGTTTTTTTATGTGAATTCGGCTGAAGATCTGGTTACCACCTTGGGTGGCGGTGTCAAAGTATTGGCGGATGAACCATATTACAAGTTTATCAAACGAGATGGATTAAAAATCATTACAAAAATCAGTATGGATATTTCAGATCGATTTGGAATGCTCAAAATGATCCATCTGGAGTGGAGGTAATGTAAATATGGTGGTCATGATAGAAAGTCTGATTGGTATCTTATTATTCACAATCCTGATTGTGTCGCCGACGCTGAAAAATCCCCTTGCCTCAGTGGGAGATTATCCCCGGCCATAAGGGAGAAATGTATGGAATTAGGATTGATCGAAAAAAGAGAACAACGTTTCCCAGGTCAGATATCATCTAGAAAGGAATCGCCCTGCTTGCTTTTGTGTTCATCTTCGCTGTTATCCTGAAACAGTTTAATGGAGCGGATACATTCTGGAAAGGGGTTCGGGATTCCTACATGATCTGGCTGATCATTGATTGGTATGATGCTCTTGTACTCGATAGCATCTGGTTTTGCCATTCGAAAAAAGTCAGGATACCAAGCACAGAGGATATGGAAGAATATAAGGATTACTGTTTTCATATTAAGCAGTCCTGTATTGGTATGCTTCTTGGCTTGCCCGCCTGTCTTGCAGTGGGAGTGATTACAGCAATCCTCTGATCAGCCATCAAATGATATAAAACAGAATATGATTCGCATTCAGTAGGAAATCTCTTACTATGTCTCCTGCTCTTCCTTTACTCTAAAATGGAAGGAGGTTTCTCATGACCCGCCATGTCACTATCAAATGATTAACAGGTAAAAAATGAATTGCAGTCCTATACGTCTCCTGATATAATATTAGTTAGTTATCACTAACCTATTTGCGCATAGGAGGGTACATCCATGTTTACTGTTCGTCCATATAAGGAAGAAGATGCTGCGGCCTGCGGGGATTGCTTCTACGAAGGATTCTTTTCATGCTCTGTGGATCAGAACGATAAAATACTTTTGCGTGACTACGCACAGATCCTGATTGAAAAATGCAATTTCACCTATGTTGCGGAAACGGAGGATCATCAGGTCGTAGGATTCATCTGTGGAAAATATGATAAGCGTTTCAGCAAGGCTCTGGCAGCTCAGTATGAGACAAAAAAGCACTATGGCCGTTGGTGTAAAATGTTCCTCAAGTTCTATCTGAAAAGATATAAAATGTCAGCACCATTCCAGAAGCAGTTTGATGCCTTTTTCCGTCAGCTACAGGAAAGGGATAAGGAAACCGTTGGGAAATGCGATCTGGAACTCGTTGCCCTTTCGTCCAGAAGGAATTACAGAAAGGGGTTGGGAACCGCATTGGTCACAAAATTTTTGAATCGGGCAAAAGCTGATGGAGCAGATCGTGTGCGGCTTTTTACGAACACTCTTGCATCGTGGGAGTTTTATGAAAAACGTGGATTTAAGAAAGTGGCAGAGAAGCCCTTTCAGGATGGCTCCGGCAATCAGTCCCTCGTTTATGAGTACGTTTTGAAGGAGTATGAATATGAAAAACACCATCTGTGAAAAACTGATGTGGTCAGCGATGACACCTGCTATTTTCAAATATATCGCAGCCAATTGCAAAAATACGGATACATTCAGGGTGAAGAAGAAATCGCGTAAAAACTTTAAAGATATGTTGGCGAGGACACCCGACATAGGCGGTTTTACGAAAAATCCTCAGCGAATCTGTCTTTCCGGCGGAATTGTCTGGATGGCAGTTTATAAGGCAATGGATGGGGCGATGAGCCATGAGCAGTTCGGGGAAATGGTGACAGCCACGATGCAGGCGTCGCTCATTAAAAAAGCTTTCGGGAGTAAAAATCCATTTGATATGGAATATCAAAAAAAGAAAGTCAAGAAGGACAGGATTGCAAATGCCATATCCGACAGCGAATTCAACTGGATGACGGAGACGATTCCCGGAAGGGATGCAGACGAATACACCATCAACTATCACAGGTGCGGCCTGTGTGCGCTTGGAAAACAGGAGCATTTGGAAGAACTGATACCCTATATGTGTGCCATGGATTTTATTTCTGCTGATCTCATGGGCGGCGTGTTATACAGGACAGGTACACTTGCAGAGGGCGCAGAAAAGTGTGATTTCTATGTTTGCAAAAAGGACTCTAAATGGGATAAAGAAAGAAAATACGGACAGCAATCCAAGCTGCAAAAACAGGGAGAGTTGGGAAAGTGGAATATGTGACGGTTGCACAGGAGGGCTTCTATGGACTTTATCATGCCCCTGTTAAGGATCATGATCCCAAAAAGGTCGTCATCGTAGTAGGCGGCAGCGAAGGGAATGAAAATATCCCGATGAATGTGGGTGCTATGTTTGCCAGGTGCGGCATCGCCGCGTTAGGTATTTGTTACTGGAACGTAGACGGGCTGCCGAAAGAACTGGTTCGGGTGCCTGTCGATCCATTTGAAAAAGCGATCCTGTGGCTGAAAAACAAAGGATATGAAAAGATTATCATGTATGGCATTTCAAAAGGCGCTGAACTGGTATTGCTTTGCGCTTCTCTTATGCCGGATATCTGCGGCGTTGTTGCCCTCTCCCCGATCCACTGTATATGGGGAGGCATGTACGGGAATAAAAGCATGGCATCGAAAACTTTTTCATCTGCCTCCGAATTCACATACAGGGGAAAAGATTTTCCGTGTATGACAGCGCATCTGAAATATGGGCCGGCAATCCGGAACCTCATCCTCCATCAGCAGTTCGAGTTATCCTACATCTACGAAGAACCGCTGAAACATTTTGATGAGGATACAGCCATTCATGTGGAGAACATTCAGGGAAACATTTTATTTATTTACGCAAAGGAAGATCTCATGTGGCCCAGCAAAGAGGCGGTGGCATATATGGTAAACCGCCTGGAAAAATACCGGTTTGCTTTCCGGGTGGATGTTCTGGAATATGAAAAAGCAAGCCACATTCTTGTCCCATTAAATCCATCTAAGCTGAAAATGTTTAAAATTGAGAGACAATATCCGGAAGATTGCAGGCGCAGCCGTGAAGACGCTTTCCATAAAACGATAAAATGGATATCGGAGGTAAAGTGAATATGGCGGTCATGATAGAAAGTCTGATTGGTATCTTATTATTCACAATCCTGATTGTGTCTCTGACATTGAAAAATCCCCTAACCTCGGTAGGAGATTATCCCCCGGTCATACGGGAGAAATGTATGGAATTAGGATTGATTGAAAAAAGAGAACAACGCTTCACCAGGGCAGATATCCTCCGAAAGGGGATTGCCCTGCTTGCTTTTGTGTTCATCTTCGCTGTTGTCCTGAAACAGTTTAATGGAGCGGATACATTCTGGAAAGGGTTTCGGGATTCCTACCTGATCTGGCTGATCATTGATTGGTATGACGCTCTGGTGCTTGATTGCATCTGGTTCTGCCATTCGAAAAAAGTCAGGATACCAGGCACAGAGGATATGGAAGAATATAAGGACTACCGTTTTCATATTAAGCAGTCCTGTATTGGTATGCTTCTTGGCCTGCCAGCCTGTCTTGCAGTGGGAGCAATTACAGCAATCCTCTGATCCGCCATCAAATGATATAGAATAGAATATGATTCGCATCCAGCAGGAAATCTTTTATGTGAGGTCTCCTGCTTTTTCTTTACTCTAAAACGGAAGGAGGTTTCCCATGGCCCGTCTGGTCACCAAGTTCAAATACCTAAAGCCGGATCAGGAAAAGCCCATTGGCGGGTATGCCACCTACATTGCCACCCGTGAAGGTGTGGAGAAGATAGATGAGTCTTTCAAGCTGGCTCCCGCAACAGTGAAACAACAAAAGCTCATTGAAAAGATCCTGAAGGATTTCCCGGATAGTGCCACGATGCTGGAGTATGAGGACTACCAGAGAGAAAAGACTGTGGGGGCCGCCTCTGAATTTATCACCCGTGCCATTGAGGATAATGCCCATGAGATCCTGAACCAGAAAACCTATGCCGACTATATTGGCACCCGGCCTGGTGCGGAACGCTTTGGTAGTCATGGGCTGTTCACGGATGATGGCGTTCAGGTAAAGCTGAAAGAGGTATCCCAGGAGCTGAATGCTCATCAGGGAAATGTGTGGACGCTTATTATTTCTCTGCGCCGGGAGGATGCGGAGCGCCTTGGTTTCAATACCGGCATCCGATGGAGGGATATGCTCCGGACGCAGACACAGGCCCTGGCTGACAGCCTGAAGATCCCCATGGATCATCTGAAATGGTATGCTGCCTTTCACAATGAGAGCCATCATCCCCACATCCATCTGCTGGCGTACTCTACCGTCGAGAATGAAGGTTTCCTTACCAAACAGGGTGTGGCAAAGATGCGGTCTTCCCTGGCCAAAGATATCTTTGAGCAGGATCTGCTCTGCATTTATGAAAAGCAGACGGTTCAAAGGGATGAGCTGCGCCTGCACAGCAAGGAGCTGATCGTAGAGATTGTCTCCCACATCAATGCCGGAACCTATGATAATCCCAAGGTAGAGGAACTGCTCCTGCGTTTGGCTGACCGGCTTTCTAAAACTAAAGGGAAAAAGGTCTATGGCTACCTGAAAGCGGATGTGAAAGCGTTGGTGGATGCCATCGTGGATGAGCTGGTGGCAGATGAAAAGATTGCCGCTCTTTACAATCTGTGGTACGAACAGAAAGAAGAAGCACTCCAGGTCTATACAGAAGCACTTCCACAGCGAGTGCCGCTCTCACAGAATAAAGAATTTAAGCCGATCAGGAATGCAGTGATCCAGGAGACCCTGGGCCTTCATGCAGACCGGCAGGATGTGGAGGAACCGGCTCAGGCCGATGCTCCTGATTTGGAAATGCCAGAAGCTCCGGAATCAGATTCTCAGGCGGACGATCCCATCGAGCCAGATCTGCCTCCCGCCTTTCGCTCTTATTCTGGCGGAAGGGGCCGGAAGAAAGATACCTGGTGGACGGATGAATATAAGGCGGCCCGTGCCTTCCTCTATGGCACGAAGACATCCAAACCGGATTTTGAACAGGCTCTGGCCGCTCTGAAGAAAGAAGCTCTGCGTGGCAATGGTTTTGCCATGCATGATCTTGGCAAAATGGTTCTGGCCGGTCTTGGCTGTGAAAAGGAGGAAGAACAGGCACAGGAATGGTTCCGAAAAGCATTCTCTGCTTTCTGCGCCAGAGAGCCAAAGGAGGAAAAGCCAGGGTATCTCCGATACCGGATCGGCAAGATGTACGCCTTCGGCTATGGCGTGGATCAGAACTATCTGAAAGCTGCCGAGTGGTATGAAAAATCGGTTGCAGAGGGAAATCCCTTCGCTGCCTATGCCTTGGGCAGTCTGTATCACCGAGGCCAAGGCGTGGATCAGGATGAAGAAAAAGCGTTTGATCTGTTTACCATGGCGGCCACAGATGAGAATAAGCCGAACGCTTACGCTCAGTATGAGCTGGGCCGGATGTGCCGGGATGGGATTGGCACTGCGCCGGATCAGGCGGCATCGGAACAATGGTACAGCCGAGCGTATCAGGGATTCCTGGAAATCGAACAAAACATGGCGGATGACAAGCTGTACTACCGTCTGGGCCAGATGAACCTTACCGGCACAGGAACAAAGAAAGATCCAAAGCAGGCCAGAATGTACTTTGAAAAGGCGGCGGAGCTTGGCAATGCCGACGCCATGTATGGCCTGGGGAAACTGTATCTGAGCAGAGATTTCTCTGGCCGGGATGTGAAAAAAGCAATCGACTATCTCATGGGCGCAGCGGGGAAAGACCATGATTATGCCATGTACACTCTCGGCAAGTTGTTTCTGGAAGGAAAAGAGATCCCTAAGAATCCGGAGTACGCTTTGCGCTGGCTGGAAGAAGCCGTGGAGAAAGAGAATCCCTATGCGGAATACCTCTTGGGGAAAACATTGCTTCAAGGTGTGGATCTTCCCCAGAACATTCCCCGTGCGGTTTCTCTTCTGGAACGAGCAGTGTCACGGAATAATCCCTATGCGGCGTATGCCTTGGGGAAGGCCCTGCTGGAAGGAACCGTTCTTCTACAGGATCTTCCAAGAGCTATGGAGTTGCTTGCTTTCTCTGCGGATCGAGGATTCTCCGCAGCACAGTATCTGCTGGGCAAGATCTTCTCCAATGGAGAACTGCTCCCGAAGGACATTCCCAGAGCGGTACGTTACCTGACGAGCGCCGCCGAGCGGGATCACGAGTACGCACAATATCTTCTTGGAAAACTCTATCTGGCTGATGAAGGTATCCCCAAGGATGCGAATGCGGCTCTCTATTGGTTTACCAGGGCGGCAGATCAGGGAAACGCCTTTGCTCAATATCAACTCGGCAAGCTGTTCCTGTATGGCCGGGAGGTGGAGCAGGACATGGAAAAAGCCATTTCCTATCTGACCGCCTCTGCCGATCAGGGGAATGTCTATGCTGCCCAGCTTCTCCAAAGCGTCCACAGCAACCGGAATTGGTCGGCGGCCCTGGGCAGCCTGCGGCTGTTGCAGCATCTGGCACGGATCATCCAGAACCGGATCGAGGATGAGCGCAAAGGCGGTAAGGGCGGGATCGACAGAAAGTTAAAGCGCAAGATCGATGAAAAGAAACAGGCCCATGGTCTGAAACAGGGCTGAGAAAGGAGGCTCCATGGCGACAACTTATATTCACTTTACAGAAGAACAAAAAGATCAGGCCCGCCGCACGGATCTGCGGTCTTTCCTTCTTGGACAGGGTGAAAAGGTGGAGCGATCCGGATCGGAATACAAGTGGAATCATGGTGGAGAAAAAATCACGATCCGGGGAAATCTATGGTTTAATCAGTATGAACCAGATAGTGGAGGTGGTGATGCTATTGCCTTTGTCAGAGAATTTTATGGTCTGGATTTTCCGGAGGCGGTACAGTTCCTGTTGAAACAGCAAGGCGTTGCCATCCTTCCACAAAAGAATATACCGGAAAAGGAGAAAAAGCCTTTTGCCCTTCCAAAGAAGAATGAGGACATGCGAAGGGTTTATGCGTATCTTTTGAAAGCAAGGTTTCTGGATCGGGAGATTGTGAACGCCTTTGTCCGGTCGGGCCTGCTCTATGAAGATGCGGAATATCACAATGCGGTTTTTGTAGGTGTCGATGAAAATGGGATTGCCCGCCATGCCCACAAACGCGGAACCTATTCGGACAGCGGCTTCAAGGGCAACGTAGATAGCAGCAATCCCGATTACAGCTTTCACCACATCGGGAAAAGCAACCGGCTGTATGTGTTCGAGGCCCCCATTGATATGCTGTCCTATCTTTCTCTGCATAAGGAGAACTGGCAGGAACACAGTTATGTGGCACTCTGTTCCACAGCCACTTATGGGGCAATGCATATCCTGAAGGCGAATCCGCAGATTGATACCGTAATCACCTGCCTCGATCATGACAGTGCGGGTATCGAAGGGAACTACCGTCTGAAAGAAGAAATCCTCCGGCTTGGGGCCTATACGGTCATTGCGGAGCAGCCCCGTTTTAAAGACTGGAACGAGGGCCTTAAAAGCGAGCATGGGTTGGAACCCATCCCCGGTACAGAGCATCCCGGCCTTCAGCGGATGCAAGGACTCTGCAAAGATTTATCCTCCACATTTACCGGCTGTAAGTGCTTAAAATATCCGCTGGATGAGCTGCAGAAACGACATTGCAGAATCCGGGAATTGAAACAGAATAATTGGGAAGAACTGTTCATGCAATCCTACGAAATGGCGGGGATTGCTTTTTTATTGGGCCAGAAACAATTCGCTTCACTGGAGAAGTCCTACACAGCAGAACAATATGGGAAGATCCTGTTCCGTCTCTATGCGCCTCATCATGATAAGATCGGATACAAAGCCCGTATCTCTGAGATTGGGGATCGCCTGGGAGAAATCCGGCAGGCTTTTCAGAAAAATGAGATTCTGCCGGAATCCGCACAGATGGAACAGATCAAGAATACGCTCTCCCTGTCCGTGGACTGCCTGCGGCTGTATGCTTATGTAGAGCGTGAGCAACTGGAAATGCAAAGGAGGGAATCATCATGCCAAAACGAATCTTTATCAATGGCAATGCAGCAATGAAAATCTGATTGAAAAGGAGTGATAAAGAAAACAGGAAAGCGTGTTGTCCTATGGATAATATCGCAACTTTAATTCTTGTGGCTGTGGTAATGCTTGGCATCCTGGGCGGCGTCTCGTTGATTGCCCACATGTACACGCTCAATATCAAGAGCAAGACCGTTGGCAATGGCCAGCACGGAACTGCGAGGTGGGCTACGAAATCGGAGATCCGGAAAACCTATAAACACATCCCCTTTGAGCCGGAGCAGTGGCGGCAAGGCAAACACTTGCCCAAGGATCAGGGAATTGTGGTGGGATGCACCAGCTCCAGGGGCGGAACCACAGCCCTTATCGATACCGGCGATGTCCATGCCCTGATGATCGGCGCCGCCGGTGTCGGTAAAACTGCCTATTGGCTTTATCCCTGCATCGAATACGCCTGCGCTTCTGGTATGAGCTTTCTCTCAACAGATACCAAGGGCGATGTCATGCGGAACTATGGAACCATCGCCAAAGAGCATTATGGCTATCAGGTATCGGTGATCGACCTGAGAAATCCAACCCGGAGCAATGGCAACAATCTGCTCCATCTGGTAAACAAGTATATGGATCTGTACAAAGAGCATCCGAAAGAGCTGGTCTACAAGGCCCGCTGTGAGAAGTATGCCAAGATCATCAGCAAGACCATCATCCTCTCCGGGATGGATGCGGCCAGCTTTGGCCAGAACGCCTATTTCTATGATGCGGCGGAAGGTCTGCTGACTGCGACCATCCTATTGGTCGCTGAGTTCTGCGAACCGGAGAAGCGTCACATAGTCTCCGTGTTCAAGATCATCCAGGAGCTGTTGGCTCCCTCGCAGAAAAAGGGAAAAAATCAGTTCCAGCAGCTCATGGAGCTTCTGCCGGATGACCACAAAGCGAAATGGTTTGCCGGTGCTGCTCTCAATACTGCCGAACAATCCATGGCCAGTGTTATGAGTACAGCCCTATCCAGATTGAATGCTTTTCTGGACTCCGAGCTGGAGCAGCTCCTATGCTTTGACACGGAGATTGATGCGGAGAAGTTCTGCCGGGAGAAATGTGCCATCTTCCTGATCATGCCGGAGGAAAATCCCAATACCTTCTTCATGATCTCCCTGATCATTCAACAGCTTTACCGAGAGATCCTGGCCGTGGCGGATGAGATGGGCGGGAAACTGGAAAACCGCTGTGTGTTCTTCTGCGATGAGTATGGAACCCTTCCAAAGATCGAGAGTGCTGAAATGATGTTTTCTGCCTCCCGTTCCCGCCGCCTGCAGATCGTGCCGGTCATCCAGTCCTTTGCCCAGCTTGAAAAGAACTATGGCAAGGAAGGGGCAGAGATTATCGTGGACAATACCCAGCTCACCATCTTCGGCGGCTTTGCGCCCAACAGTTCCTCGGCAGAGGTGCTATCCAAGGCCCTGGGGAGCCGGACGGTCATGTCCGGATCGGTCAGCCGGGGGAAGAATGATCCGTCCCAATCCCTGCAGATGATGGAACGGGCGCTGATGACACCGGATGAACTCAAAAGCATGCCCAAGGGTCAGTTTATCGTCATGAAGACCGGTTTCTATCCCATGAAGGTCAAACTGAAGCTGTTCTTCAAATGGGGCATCCAGTTTGAAGAAGAATATGCTGTGGAGGAAAAGGGCAATCGTAAGGTGGCCTATGCCGAGAAGCAGGAGATCCTGGACGGGATCGTGAAGAAGTACCATCCGGAGTGGCTGATGGAGAATGCTCCGCCAGCAGAGGCCATCCCACCAGCAGGAGGGCAGGCACAGGCCATGACAGAGCGAAATCAGCCATCCTCCAGGGAAAAAGGAAAGGGCGGCGGCACAGGACTGCGGACTGCGCCAAGAGCCGCCAGACCGGAACGTAAGGCGGAGGAAGGCATACAGGAGAGTCGGATGCTCCATCTGCCAAAAACTGCGGAGGTGAGTGAGGATGGGCAGGCTTGATTTCCTCTACCGCATGGAACTACCACACCGGGCTGTGGCAGTTTATTTGTATCTTTATGACCGGGCCAATTGGGATGGGGAATGCTGGCCTTCCATCCCGACCATTGCCCGTGAACTGAAACTGTCAGAATCAACTGTGAGACGGGCGATTCAGGACTTAAAAAAGGCGGAGCTTCTCGTGACTGAGCAAAGGTACCGTGCCAGGGGCGGCAAGAGCAGCCTGCTTTTTCAGATCCGGAAACTGTGACCATGTAAAAATACCACCTTCCGCCAAGGGGCAACTGCGCCCTTTTGGTGAAAGGTGGCACCTGGCATGATGACAGGAGAAGGTGAACTTCCCACTGTAAGAGAGATTTACAGCAGAAAAAGAAGAACAGCAGCCTGAATGGATCAGACTGCTGACTCTTATTTCTCTGCTTGTATCTCAAAGCAATATCCAACTTCCCGGACAGATCGGATGGTAAAGGGAGCATTGGGTGCTGCCTGGTACAGTTTCTCCCGTAGGTTGCAGATGTGAAAGCCGATGGTGTTGCGCTCGTTGCCTGTGGGGAAATCGTTCCATATTTTTTCGTAGATCTGATTATAGGTCAAAACCCACCCTTTATTGGTAACCAGCAGAAGAAGAATCTCATACTCTTTATGCGTTAGCTGAATCTCTTGATGATTACGGAAAACTTTCCTTCTACGTGGATATATGTCCAGACCGGGAAACGAGAGTATCGGCTCATCAATCATCGTCCATTTTTTCAATTCCGGATGGCTACGCAAAACAGATAAAATATCTTGAAAAGCTGTTGAGTCCTGTGTTGGCAGTTCAATCATAATAACATGTCCGATACTATCACCTCCAAGGACAAACTATCTAAAATATGGCTGAAGGATTGCTACTTGGCAAGTACTCTAACGTCTTTTATTCTTCCTTTTCCCGGAATCCCCAAGCCTCAAAATCCGTATCGTCCTCCTCCGGCTCCACCTCATCGGTATAATCGGAATCGGTGGCCTCTGCCGGGGGATTGAGCATATAGGGAGTGACCCGTACCGGCGCTTCGTTCTTGAGCGCCAGCACCTTGGGGACTGCCTTGCCGCAAAACACCATGGCGGCGGCAAAGGCGAAATACTGCACACAGCTTGTAAGATAGAGATTCACAATGGCCAGTTCATTTCCCTGCACAGGGACACCCTGCTCAAGCTGCCGGGAAATGTTTTGGTGGCAGGCTGCCAGGGAAACAAAAGCTGTAATCAGCAGCACCACCGCAAGAACATAAAATGCGACGGAAAGGATAGCCCCTTTTTTCGAGGGCTTTGTGATCGGATTGCTGTCTATCTCCATCAATGCGCCCTCCTTTCACTGTGGGGAGCGTTGTTTCTGCGGGATTGGGACTGGGCGGCTCCATCTTGAACACGCTCCAGCACCTGCAGCTCACCCTTTTTCAGCCGAAATACCACATCAGCCTGTTTCGCCAACTCATTAGAGTGAGTAACGACCACCACACACTTGTTCATCTTGTGGGCGCTCTCTTTAAGAATTTCCGTGATGTCCTGGGCAGTATCCTCGTCCAGATTGCCGGTAGGCTCGTCCGCCAGGATCACCGGAGCCTCGCTTGCCAGGGCACGGGCGATGGCCACACGCTGCTGCTGGCCGCCGGAGAGCTTCAGCACATTGCGCTTGGCTTCTTCTTTCGTCAGCCCCAGCCGCTCCAGAATGGGCAGCGGCGGCAGCTTGGAAGTCAGCGACACATTCTCTGCGGGGGTCAAGTAGTCGATCAGGTTGTACGCCTGGAAAATAAACGCCACATGGTTTTTCCGGTGGTCGGAAAGGCCAGTCTTGGCAATGTCCTGCCCATCGAAGTAAATCTGGCCGCTGCCGGGGCTGTCCAGGCCGCCGATCAGGGAGAGCAGGGTGGTTTTGCCGCAGCCGGAAGGACCCAGGATGGCGTAGAGTTTGCCCTGTTCCATTTCGGCGTTAACGCCTTTTAAGACTTTCTTTTTATTATCGTAGGAATATCCCACTTGTTTGATTTCCATGATACTCATAGTGATTACCTCATTTCGTTATTTTAGGGGGTGGATAGTCTTATTCCATCTGCGCCAAAATCTGCTTGGGCTTCAACCGCATAGTCGAGATACTGGACACCAGCACCGCCGCCACCAGCAGAATGCCGCCCACAATGGCCACCAGCATGAAATGCTCCGGCGTGACGATGACATTCTCCGCCGCTTTGCCGAACAGCGTTCCCAGTGCCCCGGCCACTTGCTTACTGGATAGGTAGGCCAGCGGGAAGGCCACCACCGCAATCAGCAGGGTTTCCAGCACATATTGGAGAATGACCGCAGGCTTGGCGATTCCAACGGCCAGCAGGATTCCGGTTTCCCGTTTCCGGCTGCGGATGGACATGGAGAGAATCAGGATAATCAGCACCATGCTCACAGCGGTAATGACAACAATGAGGGTAGTAATCAGGGTATTGGTATCGGAGAGTGCGTTGGAAATATTCTGATATACCTCATCGTTGGCGGAAATAATAAAGTTGTTCCAGTTAATGGAAGAAATGTTCTGCACTCTTTCAATGATGCTGTCCAGTTCAGCAGCGTCTTCCACAAAGAAATGGGCTTCTGTAGGGTTATAACCATCACCATATTTTATAGCCATTTCCTTCATCGCATTGAAGCTGCAAAAAGCGTAATCGGTATAATCCCACAGTGTAGCAGCATCATACATAGTAGCCTCATCATCTTTATCGGCAATGACATCAAAAAAACCTACTATCTCCATATCAACTTCAGGATCGTCATTATTAGGATCATTGATTCCAGTAATTTTATCACCTATTTTTAACCCATTCCGTTCAGCGTTTTCTTTACTAATGATAAGGCCATTTTTTACATTTTCTGTAATATGCGAACCTTCTACCAGCTCAAATCTTCCGGATGAAAAAAGTTGATTGTATTCCGTATTTATGGAACCATAGGTATAATAAATATCAACCACATTATCATTAACAAGTGCTTCACCGGATTCGTTATAATAATGGGGCATAGCAACAAGCGCCGCATCATATCCTGCAATCCCATCTACGGAAGAAATTTCCTGAAGCATTTCGTCCGTGATAAATTCTTGTGTGCTATAAGAACCGCCATTGCCGCTGGCCCAGCCTCCTGTGGACAGGTTTCGTTCCACGGTAAAGCTGGCCCCGGTGGTCCCCCGGACTTCCTCGGCCTGTTCTTCCTGAGCGTCGGCAATCGCCAGCCCGGAAAGCACCAAAGTGGTAATGGCCAAGAGCAGGAAGAACACCAGCAGCGTCTTTTTCCATTTCCGTGCGCTGTATAAAATCGCTCGTATTCCTAAATTCGTTTTATGGTTCATATTGCGCCTCCTTTACTCCATCTGCGACAAAATCTGCTTGGGCTTTAACCGCAGGGTCGAGATACTGGACACCAGCACTGCCGCCACCAGCAGGACGCCGCCCACGATGGCTACCAGCATAAAGTGTTCCGGCGTGACAATGACATTCTCGGCTGCCTTGCCAAACAGCGTCCCCAAAGTTCCCGCCACTTGCTTACTGGAGAGGTAGGCCAGCGGGAAGGCCACCACCGCAATCAGCAGGGTTTCCAGCACATACTGGAGAATGACCGCGGGTTTGGCGATACCAACCGCCAGCAAAATCCCGGTTTCTCTTTTTCGGCTGCGGATTGACATGGAAAGGATAAGAATAATCAGCACCATGCTCACAGCAGTAATAACAACAATGAGGGTGGTAATCAGGGTGCCAGTGTCAGAAAGGGCGCTGGAGATATTCTGATACACCTCGTCATTGGCGGTGATATTGAAATTGTTCCAGTTGATAGAGGAAATCTTTTGTACTTCCGCAATTACGCTATCTAACTGAGCAGCGTCGGAAACATAGAAGTTTGCTTCTTCAATCTCGTCGGTTCCCCATCCTTCAACCAACTGGACCATTGCCCCCATACTGCAAAAGGTATAATCGGAATAATCAAAGTAGGATGAGGCGTCATACATATTAACCTGATCGTCCTTGTCCGCTACCACATCAAAAATACCAACGAGTTGCATATCCACTTCCGGGGTATTGTTTTCTGGGTAGCATACACCTGTTATTGTGTCGCCAATTTCCAGCCCATTTTCTTCTGCGAGTTCCCGGCTGATGATAATTCCATTGTCTATATCGTCTGTAATATGCGACCCTTCTACAATCTCCAGTTTCCCTGACAGGAACAACTCGCTATATTCAGAATTGATAGTGCCATAGGTGAAAAAGCTGTACACCTTTGCAGGCAGTGCTTTTCCGGTTTCATCATAGAAAAACGGCATCAAAATAAATGAAGCGTCATATCCTTCGATTCCGTCCACAGACGCAATTTCCTGAATCATATCTTCGGAGATAAACTCCTGCGTACTATAAGTGCCATCGCTGCCATTTGACCAACCACCAGTAGATAAGTTTCTCTCCACCGTAAAGCTGGCCCCAGTGGTTCCCCGGACTTCCTCAGCCTGTTCCTCCTGAGCGTCGGCTATGGCAAGGCCGGACAGCACCAGGGTAGTAATAGCCAGGAGCAGGAAGAACACCAGCAGCGTCTTTTTCCACTTTCGTGCGCTATATAAAATCGCTCGTATTCCTAAATTCATATCGTCTGCACCTCCTTAACTCATCTGCGACAAGATACTCTTGGGCTTCATCTTCATGATCGGGTAGGCCGCCAGTGCGGTAGAGGCCACACACAGCACCATGCCGAAAGCCCATACCAGTGCGTAATCCTCGGCGGAAACAGCCACCTCGATCTCGGCAAGGCCCAAATCCTCGGTGGGTTCTTCTTCCGCAGTGTCGCTTTCCCCGGTCAAGTCCACCGTTTCATAGGTTTCGCTTGTCACCTGGGAGAGCAGGCTGCTCCCGATCTGATGGGAAATGGCTGTGCTGGTGCCGAAGGAGATGACCAGGGCGATGGCCGCCACAAGAATCACTTCCAGCAGGTATTGCAGCAGCACCGAGCCTTTGGAAATGCCCATTGCCAGATAGACGCCGGTTTCATGGATTCGCCCACGGAGCCGCAGCGTCAGGAACAGGGCCAGCACCAGGAAACAGATCACCGATACCACCGCAATGGCGATAAAGACGATGTTCTGCAAGCCCTCCAAGGATTCCTTGGCGTTCTGATAGTCGTTGTCATAGCGGGTCAGGGTGCAGCTTTCCCAATCCACGCCTTCCAGTTCCTGCACATCGGTCATAATGCGCTCCAGCTCGTCCGGGTCGTTCACATAAAAATCCCCGTATTGGACATTGGTGGTTCCCTCTGTGCCGTAGAGCAGGAAAGAGGCGGTGGAGAGGTCGGTGAAAACGATATTGTCGTAAAGGTCATAGGACGGGGCCATGCCGATGGAATCCTGTTCCTCGGTGTTGGTGAAGATCCCGGCCACCGTCACGGGGATAGTCTTATCTTTGTCCTCCACATTCCCCAGCAGCATGGTGTCGCCCACAGACAAGCCGTTGCGCTGGGCGAATTTCTCATGGATCAGCACCTGGCTGCCGGTTTCGGTGGTGATAGGGTTGCCCTCCACCATCTCAAAGCCGCCATCGGTGAAATAGCTGTCCTCCTGAGAATTGGAGTTTGCCACCACCCGTCCGGCGTTCTCATAGCCCTCCGGCACCTGGGCGGCGCCCTCGGTGTTGATCTCCAGAAGGTTCCCGTCTGCGTCAAAGTAAGTAGCGTAGGTGTAGGAGCGCAGGGTATACCTGCCGCTCAAACCATCCACATCAAGAATCTGGCTCACCGTATCCTCCGGGATACCGTTTTCCAGCGTCTTGGCGTTGATGGTGAAATAGCCCAGCAGGGCTTTTTTAATATTGGCGTTGGCTGTTTCCGTGGCCGATTGGATGGAAAGGCAGGTCAGCATCAGCGTGGCCATGACCAGCAGAAACGCCAGCAGCGTGAGGGTCTTGCCCTTTTTGCGGATGGAATACAGGCAGGCCCGTTTGCACAGGTTCATGTCTGAGCCACCTCATTTCTTTCGAGTAAAACCAGTGGGTTCACTTGTGTACCTCCTAACGTAGTTTTTTCGGGGCATTTCTCGCTCCGGTGGTATCCCCGTCTGCCGGGAACACCCTTATGGTACACTACGAAGGTGGAGTTGAGGTGGAGTTGAGATATTTTTTAGGTGGAGTTGGGGATAGAGCGCAAAAAAGCCGAGGGGCTTTCGCAAGGAAAACCTCTCGGCTGTGTAGAATAAATTTATTCGATTATCTATCCCGAAAACTTAGGATTTACTTATATCTATTCCTATAAAAGTGTCAATATATATCCGTCTATCAGAGCAATTAGCAGATACATAATAAAGGCTCTGATAAACGCTTCTATATGCTTTTTCGGATTTTGATACAATTCCTTTTCTGGTATTTTTCTTAAACGAACACGCTTTGTATTCCGCCACCATAAAAGGTCTACAATAAATAAGTCAAAGATATTCAATCCCTGTCCTATAATACATAAACAAAGAAAATTATGTGTGAAGCCATTTTCTTTGATAAACAACCCTAATATAAATAGTACGAACAGAAATAACAGAAAATTGGATATAAATGTAACCACTTTATTGCTTTCCTTAAATTTTCCTTGATATTCTGCAATACTCTTTATTCGATTTTGCACTTCATCTGGATAAGATGAATAGCTTTTTAAATTTTTGTTATCTGTACCTGTTTCCCAAAAACATATTAGAAAAAACGCGATACATAAAATTACGGTTTCGATTATTATAATCATTCTGTTTCACTCCAAATTAGGATTTGTCTCTTTGATTATACCAAATTAAAGCTCCCAATTCTACCAGAGAGGTTTAAAATCTCTAAGAGCAGGCCATAAAATTTCTCGCTCTATATTAAATATGTTAATACCAAACCAAAACTATTTTTCGAACAGTCTGAGGCTAAGATTTCCCTACCGCCAGATAGCGCACAAACAGAGGGTTGCTCCTACATTGCTGCCTTCGGGAAGATAGCCGTAAATCGTACTCCATCCTCCGTATTCACCATGCTGTGCTGTATTCCATGGTGATCCAGGATGGTTTTAGTGATATACAGCCCCAGGCCGCTGCCGCCGCTGTTCCGGTTCCGGGATTTGTCCACCCGGTAGAAGGGCGTGAAGATACGCTCCAAATCTTCCTCGGCAATGTGGACGCCGGTATTCTCCACAGAAAACGCCTCATCCTTTTGGGTAACAGTAATCACCGCGCCCACCGGTGAATAGGCTACGGCGTTTCCGATCACGTTGGTGAACACCTTCTCCATGAGCCGCCGGTCCCCCTGGTAGTGATATTCCGGCTGGATGTCCATGCGAAGCTCCATCTGCTTGTCCTCCATCCGGCCACGGAACTGCTGGCAGACCTTTCGCAGCATTTGGCTGATGTCCAGGTCGGTGCGCTCCAGGTGGAAATCGCTGCCGCCCATCCGGGCCGCCGACAAAATCTCCTTGACCAGCGCCTCCATGTCATTGGTGGTTTTCATACACCGGCGCAGGTAAGTATCGCGGTCTTTGTATTCGCCAACCTGATAGATCATACCCTCCAGTTGCCCCTTGATGATGGCGATGGGGGTTTTCAGCTCATGGGAGACGGCGGTGAAAAATTCCACGCGCCGCTTTTCCTGCTCGCGTTCCCGCTCAATATCTTTCTTCAACTGCAAGTTTGCCGCCTTCAAGCTGTCCATCGTATCGCTCAAACGCTGGGCCATTTCATTCAGGCTGGCGGCCAGCACACCGATCTCGTCTTGCCGGTTGACTTCACACTTCCAGGTCATATCCAGGGTGGTCATCCGTTTCGCCACATTGCTGATGCTGACCAGCGGCTTGGAGTAGTACCGGGAACAAACCACCGCCCCCATGACGGAGATCAGCAGGATCACAACGGCGATAAAGGGGATGAGTTTCAGCAGGATGTCATAGGACTGCGCCACCGCGACCAAGGCGGCATTGGCAAATACATGGTAGGTCTGCCCACCTTGCTGGAATGTTGCGGAACAGCTCATAGAGGGGGCGGAAGTGTCCAGGTTCTCTATATCGGCAAAATTCACGGAAAACAGATTATTCCCATAATTATCGTTGACTTTCACCGAAGCGTTGTTCCTCATGGAAAATTCCATCAAACTGTCCGAACTGGCCTCCCAGCCGTTCCGTTCCAGGACTGCCATCAAGTCATAAAAATCGGAAGTGACCTGGCCTTCCAGCTCCGTATGGTAATTTCTCGGCAGGAAAATCATCACCATGCCGTAAATGAGGATGCAGCAGACCACCAGCAGCGCCAGCATACTGAGGAAGGTCTTGGCCTGAATGCTCCCGCTAATCTTCCTTTTCAATTTTATATCCCGCCCCTCTCATGGTTTCTATGTAGTCCACACCCAGCTTCTTGCGGATATTCTTGATGTGGGTGTTTACGATTTTTTCGTCGCCAATATAGTCGTAGCCCCAAACCGTATCCAGCAGCCTTTCCCTGGACACCACCCGGCCCTGGTTCTCCAGAAGGAGCTTCAAAATCTCAAATTCCCTGGTGGTCAGGGAAACGCTTTCTGTTCCCACAAGGACGGAAAGGCTGTCCGTATCCACCGTGATTTCCTTATAACGGATCACGGTATTGGGCGCAGCGCCGCCCTGTTTGGCCCGACGCAACACCGCTTCGATGTGCTTCATCACCACCGGCATGGAAAAGGGCTTGGTGATATAGTCATCGGCCAGGGCGTCAAAGCCCTTCATCTGACTGTCGTCATCGTCCAGAGCCGTCAGCATGATGATGGGAACACGGCTTTCTTTCCGCAGGATCTCACACACGGCAAAACCGTCAATTTTCGGGAGCATTAAATCCAGAAGCACCAGGTCAGGCTTGTTCGCCCGGAACTGTTCGATCCCTTCCATGCCATCCGCGGCCAGGATCACCGTGTAGCCGGCGTCCTCCAGGAACGCCTTGATAATGTTCTGAATGGATTCTTCATCCTCTATGATCAAAATCATTTTTGACATTGCTTGCACCTCCAAGGGTAGTGTACCATACGAAGGTGGAGTTTTGGTGGAGTTAGTGTGTCTTTTGTACAAAATAGAGAAAAATATTTTTGTTTTCGCAAGCTGATAATTACAGGATTTTAGAGGAAGATGGGCAGGTTTGATTTTCTCTATCGTATGGAGCTGCCGCACCGGGCTGTGGCAGTCTATCTGTATCTATATGACCGGGCCAACCGGGATGGGGAATGCTGGCCCTCCATTCCGACCATTGCCCGTGAACTGAAACTGTCAGAGTCTACGGTAAGACGGGCAATTCAGGATTTGAAAAAAGCGGAGCTTCTCGTCACTGAGCAAAGGTACCGTGCCAGGGGCGGCAAAAGCAGCCTGCTTTTTCAGATTCGGAAATCATGACCGTGTAAAAATACTACCTACCGCCAAGGGGCAACTACGCCCTTTTGGTGAAAGGTGGCACCTGGCATGATGACAGGAGAAGGTGAAATTCCCATTGTAAGAGGGATTTACAGCAGAAAAAGCAGAACAGCAGCCTGAGTGGATCAGACTGCTGACTTTTATTTCTCTGCCTGTATCTCAAAGCAATACCCAACCTCCCGGACAGATCGGATGGTGAAGGGAGCATTAGGAGCTGCCTGGTACAGCTTTTCCCGCAGATTGCAGATGTGAAAGCCGATGGTGTTGTTTTCATTGCCAGAGGGAAAGTCTCCCCACACCTTCTCGTAGATTTGGCTGTATGTAAGCACATGCCCCGTGTTGGCCGTAAGCAATAGAAGTATTTCATATTCCTTTACAGTAAGCTGAATTTCTTGGCGGTCACGAAAAACTTTCCGCTTGCCTGGATAGATCTCCAGCCCAGGGAGGAATAACATCGGCTCCCTGGGCAATTCGTATGTTTCTATCTCCGGATGGCATTTCAGGATGGAAAGAATCTCATCGAATACTTCAGAGTCTTGTTCTTGCAGATCTAAGATGATTACTCGTCCGATGGTACCACCTCCTGGTTGTTGTTTTTAAAAGACTTTTTAAGGTGTTCAAAACTTTCTGCGCTGATAACATGTTCGATTCGGCAAGCATCGGTCTCTGCGGTTTCAGGATTAACGCCTAATGCTATAAGTCGTTCTGTAAAGAAGCAGTGGCGCTCATAGATTTTTTCAGCCACCTCGCGGCCCACATCGGTCAGATGGAGAAAGTGATCCTCGTCCATCGTGAGAAAGCCGCCGTCCCGCAAGGTAGCCACTGCATGGCACACGCTGGGCTTCGACACCTCCATGTGCCGGGCAACATCTACGGAGCGCACCATGCCGAGTTCCTTTTGGAGAACAAGGACGCTTTCCAGATAGTCTTCTCCGGACGCATGAAGTTTCATCTGAACCTCCTTTATGCAGATAATTTCTGTTCGGCGTTCCACATGGCTGCATACTTTCCGTCTTTAGCCAGCAATTCATCGTGAGTACCGACTTCAGCAATTTTCCCATCAGATACCACAAGGATTTGATCTGCATTTTTGACGATGGAAAGGGTATGAGCAATCATTACCACAGTCTTTTTCTCTTTCAGAAGATTGGCTATGGCCTGCTTAACTGCCAGCTCGTTCTCGATGTCAAGGGATGCTGTTGCCTCATCCAAAAGCAGGATCGGGCTATTTTTCAGAATAGCGCGGGCGATTGAAATTCTCTGGCGCTCACCGCCAGAGAGAAGGTTTCCGTTTTCGCCGGTCGGCGTATCGTATCCTTTTTCCATCTTGCGGATGAAGTCGTCACAATTAGCCTCCCGGCAGGCAGCCTCGATTTCCTCGTCCGTGGCGTTGGGGCGGGCGTGCCGGATGTTCTCACGAATGGTATCATCAAAGAGAAATACATCCTGGTCTACCATAGAGATTTGTTCCAGTACACGCTCTGCGGCCACATGGTTGATTGGTTTGCCTCCGATGAAAATAGTTCCCCCATTCGTCTCGTAGTATTTTGCAATCAGGTTCAGAATAGTGGATTTACCGGAACCGGAGTCCCCGACAATGGCCGTGAGCTTCTGGTCTGGCACCGTAAAGGTGGCGTGTTTCAGCACCGGCTCTCCAGGTACATACGAGAAGTCCACATTGTCAAAGGTAATTTCATGTGTGGCAGTATGAAGCGGCTCCATACTGCCGGTTTCCTCTGGTTCTTCAATAATGTCTACAACTTTATCTTTGGAGATTTTCAAGTTTTTGTAGCTCATCAGGCCACGGGAGATGGAGTCCGAAAGTTTTGCAAGCAGCATGGGCAGCATACAAATCAACAAATAGGAAATCGGGTCCAGTTTCCCGGACAGCATAGGGATAGAAGCCGCCCATATCATTACAGGTAGTCCGATCCACAAAAAAATACATTGTATTGCATTTGTCGGAATACCATGTTTCTCGTAGTTGTAGCTCACATCACTGAAATGTTGTAGAGTAGATGTTACCGTCTCATTTTTTGTCCCGCCAATACCATAAGCCCGAAAGGTCTGAATACCCGTGGCATATTCCACAATGCTACTGACTGTTTCGGCGCTGACAGCGTTTTTCTCTGTACCATACTTGCGGACAACCCGGAAAGAGAGCCAGAGGAATGGAATTAAAACCAATTCGACGCAGGCAAGGATGATGCCTCCCGGCAGCCAGATACAGCCTACAAAAATAACCATCATCGTGCAGAAGGTAATATGTTTCACAATATCCCCAACTGTATGAGTAAGGATTTTTTCATAGTTATTGACATCGCTGGTAACGATGTTGATGTATTGTCCAGTCTGGCCTTGCGTAAATCTGGACAGAGGTATGCGCTTTATTTTATCTCCCAGGAATAGCCGGGTACGGTTGCTGACCGCTGCACCACCGATCTGACTTTGTGTATAACCAACGCTGTAAATCACAATACGCAGAATGAAAATGCCGCCTAAAAACAGAGAAAGCCGGAGCAGAGAGGGCGAGTTGATTGTACCATTCCACAGCATTTTCATTGCTTCATAAAGGAGCAGAAAGTTAAAACCGGACAGCATACCTTCCACAACATTTAGAACCATACCAAGATAAAACCGGCTATTTTTCTTTAATGGCTTTTCACGCATGATCTGCACCTCCTTCCAACTGATAAGTAATATTGCGGGCCGTTTCATAATCTGTCCAAGCCTGGTTGTAATAAGCATTATCCTGCCGGACTTCATCATGTGTTCCTACACTCGTAATCGTGTGATTTTCGACAACGGCTACCCGATTGCACATTTTCAAGGCCCCCAAACGGTGAGCAACAACGATTACCGTCTTGCCTTTGCACAGGTTTTCAATAGCCTTATCAATCTCCACCTGATTTTCGGGGTCTGCAGCACTTGTAGCCTCGTCTAAAATCAGAATAGGTGCATTTTTCAAGATAGCACGCGCTATTGCAATCCGCTGCTTTTCGCCGCCGGAGAAGCGGGAACCGAAACTCCCTACCTTCGTATCGTAACCGTCCGGCAAAGACATGATAAAATCATCAATCTGAGCTTCTTTTGCGGCAGCCCGCACTTCTTCCAGAGTGGCATTGCTGCCCATACGGATATTTTCAAACACGCTGTCACGGGTAAGAAAGGTCTTTTGGAATACAATTGCTATATTCTGCAAAAGTGTTTCGTAGTTGATCTCCTTGACATCCTTACCGCCTATCAGTACCTCGCCTTCCTGCACATCGTAAAAACGGGAAATCAATTCAATCACAGTGCTTTTTCCTGCGCCAGAGCGACCTACCAGAGCCATACGCTCTCCATTTTTGACTTTTAGATTACAATGTTCCAGAACATTTACCTTACCATCGTAAGAAAACCGCACATTCCGCAGTTCAATGTCGTGTGCCTGGGGAAAATCACCGCCACCCTCATAAATCGGCAGCTCTAAAATTTCCTCTGTTTTTGTAACCGCCTTAAGTACCTGCGCCATATTGCTGGATATTTCCTGCAAAGGACGGATCTCCGTCAGGTACATGGAACCGACAAAAGCAAACAACAGGAATACACTGGCTGTAATGGAACCATTCAGGAAAAACATACCGCCCAGCGGCACCAGCAACAGCATCCCGCACTCAATCACAACGATAAAAGAAGCGTAAAATGGCCCCATCCGTTTAGACATTTCATTCCAAACATCATTTTCCTCTTTTACAGCAGCAGAAAATTTCTGAAATGATTTACTTCCCATGTTATAGGCTTTTATCAGCTTCATACCGCTGATATACTCCACCATTACGGAGTTCAGATTAGCAACAGATTGGTTAGCACGCCCCATCATGCTGGATGCTCCCATAAACATCCCGCACATGACGAATAGCGCCAATATCAAAGGCACCAGCGATACCAATGCCAAAGGCACATTGACAGTCAGAAGGTAAATAAACACCACCACCGGCCCTATAAGGTAACAGATCAATTCAGGCACATTGTGGGCCAGAAACAGTTCCAGCTTTTCAATGTCCTCATTCAGAACCGTTTTAATCTCGCCGGTGCTGCGTTCATTCAGCGCACCAAGAGGTACTTTTGCCATGTGGTCGATCACCATACAGCGCACCTTCAGCAATGCACGATAGGCCCCTTTGTGAGATGCCACACCAGATGCACCAAACAATAAAAACCGGATAACGATACCGCCAGCGATTATGCCAGCATCCCGAATAACAAATTCTGTGGTACAGGTTCCTGTATAGACAGCACTCATCAGACTGTAAATCCCGTAATAAGGGATCATGGTACAAATTCCGCTGAAAAAGGATAGGATGACCGCCAGATACATCCAATATTTTTCTTTTCCAGCCCATTGGAGCAAGAGCCTGATTGAACTGCTCTTTTTCTCCTTCTGCATAAACTCACTCCTTTCATATCCATTCAACGGCTATATAGAAAATAGCTTTTTTAGATTTTCTTCATTATCCGGAACCAACGGAAGATCATCGCACTGCTCTCCGTGGTCAATATGAAGAACGCGGGAACAGGTACGGCAGACAAATTCATAATCGTGGGTTACGACAAAAATTACTTTCCCCATAGCAGAAAGCTTTTGGATCAGCAACGCAACCTGCTCCATACTATCGAAATCCAAACCGCTTGTGGGTTCATCAAATACCAAAAGCTCTTTTCCACAAATCATGCTGACAGCAACCGCCACCCTCTGCTTTTGTCCCCCGCTGAGTGTGTTCGGATGATGGGTGCGATAGGGTAATAAGCCCAGGCTATCCATTGTTGTTTCAATTAGCGATTTGTCTGGATTGCGGATACCAAAGGAGCATTCCGCTTCTACACTATCAGCAAATAATTCAAAGTTGACATCCTGCATGACCATGTAGGAGCGGCGCAGCCTTTCTTTCCCGTCTTGTGCTTTTTCATTCCACAGGAATTGTCCACTGGCTTCTTTATGTAATCCACACAGAGTACGGGAGAGAGTTGTCTTTCCTGCACCGTTATGGCCGACAACACCGATGATTTCTCCAATTCCTGCTGAAAGGTTGATATGTTCCACAATGGCCTGTTTCTTATAATACAAGCCCACATCCTGCAATTTCAGGATTTTATTCTCTGTCGCGCCTGGACTTGTGAATTGCGGATGTACTTCATGGAGATCCACGGCCCGGAGTCCCATGCGTTTCCGCTCGTCTTTTTCAATAGCCCTGAATTGCTCTGGCGTGTAAATCCCAGCGATTTGTCCCTGCTCCATATAGACAATACGATCCACAACATCCATCAAATAATAGAGTCGATGTTCCGCAATTAAAATGGTCTTTCCCTGTTGCTTAACAAGTTTCAGATGCTTTCTTAAATCTTGTATGGCATCCATATCCAGATTAGAGGATGGCTCGTCCAGCAAGTAAATGTCCGGGTTCATAGCATAAACTGAGGCGAACGCAACTTTCTGCTTTTCGCCGCCGGACAATGCGTGTAGGGAACGATTACGCAGTGACTGGATTTCTAAATCCGCCGCTGTGGTTTCTACTCTTTGGCGCAATACCTCCGTTGGCATTCCTTGATTTTCAAGGCCAAACGCAATTTCGCTGTCACTGTCAGTATTGAAAAATTGTGTGCGTGGGTTTTGGAATACGCTTCCTACCTTTTCTGATATTTCATACATAGTCAGGTCAGCAATATCTTTGCCATCAATCACAACCTGGCCTGTTAATTCTCCGTCATAAAATCGGGGGATGAGTCCGTTTACAAGTCGAGTGATTGTTGTTTTTCCGCAGCCGCTTCGCCCGCACAGCAGGATGCACTCTCCATTTTTGACAGTCAGGTTAATATTCCGCAAACCGCCTTGCTCCCGTCTCTCGTATGAGAAAGTTATGTTTTTCAGTTCAATCATTCAAAACACCTCCCCATAGAATTGCCCCACAAGAAACATGGCAAGGAAGGCAAGGACAACTATGAGGTCGGCTATGCCAAAGCCAATCCTTACATACGAAGTCCTTTGTGTGGGATTTTCAATTCCTCTTGTTACAGATGCGACCGTCAATTCGTCTGCTGTTTTGGATGCAGCCATCATCAGCGGAACATAGATACACTCGATTGTCATAGCCGGATGTAATATAAAATTTTTGAGATTAGGTGATACATCCCGCATCCGCATAGCGTCTTTGATAAAATGCCAGTCCTCCCGAATTGTAGGTACATAGCGCAGCATGACCGCAACAGGAATTACAATCTTCTGTGAAATATGGCTTCGGTTCATGGCAGAGAGAAATTCCCCCACTTTTGTCGTTGAAATGATAATGCCGGACAAAATGCCACAAGGATAAACCTTATGAACCAGCCCCAGGAACGCAATCAACATTACCTGCACATTGCCGGACGGCATCTGCAACACCGCCTGTGTCAGCAGATAGAAGCCACCATAGACAATAACACCGATAATGGAGTAGCGTACTTTCCCACAAACAATCCCAAAGCAGGCTACCAGTGCAACAACAAGCATTTCATAAAGAAGGGATGGAGCCATCGTTGCCGACAGGACACATAAGAGCAACAGCAGTATTTTTGTGCGGGGGTCTATCCAAAGACCTCTGCGTTTTTCCCCATTGCTCATGCGGTAATCCCCGCTTTTTCAAACTGCTTTTTGAGCAATTTCTTTCCTACAAGGCCGCTGATAATTCCCAGTACGATAGTTCCCAAAAGGATAACCGGCAACATTCCCGCAGGTGCAGAAGCCGTCATCATGTCAATGTATTCCTGCGAAGTTCCGTTGTCCAGCATTGTTTCAGCCCACGCAGCAGGATCGGCGAAATAAGCCAAAAATACACCGGCAGGCCCAAGGCAGAATAGAGAAAAAGAAGCAATATTCCACTTGATGTTTCGATAACCTTTAGCACCTGCGACGATTTCAGCCACGATACCCATGACGACATATCCCAAATCCATTGCCCAGTGCATTCCGAGTACATACCAGATAATACCATTGATAATGCCCAAAACGACGATACCACCACGCTTTGGTACTTTTGCTACCATCAGAAGATACACAGGTCCGCAGAGCAGGGCGATCCCAAACGGCTGATAGAAAGTAAGCGCAGGGTTTGGAGCAAACGGAAGGGAGCCGATAAGCTCAAACACGAAAAATAGTGCAGTAAAAATACCAATAGTTACAAGGTCCTTGACTGTAAGACCTTTCTTGTTCAGATACGATGATTGCGCAGACATATCCAAATCCTCCTTTTCAGAGAAGCGTTGCCTTGACGCTCCCCATTTCTTATGTTATATTTAGGTTAGGTGCTGCTAACCACAAATCAAAGATACTCTATTCACATCCTTCTTACAATAGCTTGGAAGGATGTTTGCGTTATCAAGATATAAGTTTGCGCTATCGTGGCAAAGGAGCGAAATGCGTTATGAAGAATAAGATTGAAGATTTCTATGTAACACAATTTGCGGAACGGGGTTTTACACCGGCTCCGAATAGTCTGGACTATTGTGAGGTCGGAACCACCTGGCAGCTAAATGACAAAATTGGGACGGGAACATTCTGGATTTATAACAGACAGGACCTTTTCGACATCAAAATCCACGACTTCTATCTCAACGAGGACACTATTCTGGATTTTAACTGGCCAGAGTGTTTAAGCATCATGCAGTTTGACTCTATCTCCGGTGAGGAATTATCCCCTTATCGCCGGTTAGAAGCTGGGAGTGTGAAAAGTTTTATTGGCGGCTATTCCACATACAAAGTTCTCATACATAAAAAAATTCCAATCCGTACTGTTGGAATTGAAATAATGCCTGCTTATTATGAGGATTATTTAAAAGAGCAGTATCCTGATGAATATGCAAATCCTCTCAAAGCATTTGAAGCCGTTGGACAGACAGCGGATTTTCCTGAAATGTCCCGCCTATTAAAACAAGTAGAGGCATACAAAGGCAGCGGCATTTCTGCGGGCTTGTTTTATGAAGGGAAAGTGGCCGAAGCTATCTCACTTATTGTAGAATGGAGCCGCTTACAACAGCAAAGAAAAGAAGTCCGAAAAAAACTATCCGTTCAGGATGTTCAGCAATTAGAAAACCTAACACTGTATCTCAACGATCACTGTATTCAGGATATTCCTTTAGAACAGATCGTGCGTATATCTTGCATGAGTGCCAGAAAACTTCAGACAGCTTTCAAAGAATATCACGGATGCACAATTACAGAATACATACAGCAACGGCGAATGAGTCAGGCAGAAACCCTTTTAGCGAAAACAGATTTATCTATTGGTCAAGTCGCACAAAGCGTTGGATATACAAGCGCGAGTAGATTCGCGGAGTTATTTCGGAAGAGTACGGGCTTATTGCCATTGGAGTATAGACGAATGTCAAAAAGAGAGAAGAAATAGATATTTTCTATTTCTTCTGAATCTACCGTTAAGACGGGCAATCCAAGAGTAAAAGGGCAGAGATTCTCGTCACTGAGCAAAGGTACCGTGCCAGAGGCGGTAAGAGCAGTCTGCCTTTTCAGATCCGGAAACCATGACCGTGTAAAAATACCACCTTCCGCCAAGGGGCAATTGCGCCCTTTTGGTGAAAGGTGGTACCTGGCATGATGACAGGAGAAGCTAAACTTCCCACTGTAAGAGAGATTTACAGCAGAAAAAGAAGAACAGCAGCCTGAGGATCAGACTGCTGACTCTTATTTCTCTGCTTGTATCTCAAAGCAATATCCAACTTCCCGGACAGATCGGATGGTAAAGGGAGCATTGGGTGCTGCCTGGTACAGTTTTTCCCGTAGGTTACAGATGTGAAAACCAATGGTGTTGCTTTCACTACCAGATGGGCAATCTCCCCAAACCTTCTCATAAATCTGATTATAAGTAAGTACATGCCCCTTGTTGGATGCAAGCAATAGAAGGATTTCGTACTCCTTTGTGGTGAGCTGGATTTCCTGACGGTCACGGAAAACTTTCCGTTTGCTTGGATAGATCTCCAGACCAGGGAGGGATAGCATCGGCTCCCTGGCCAATTCATATGTTTCTATCTCTGGATGGCATTTCAGGATGGAAAGAATCTCATCGAATGCTTCAGAGTCTTGTTCTGACAGATCTAAGATGATTACTCGTCCGATGATATCACCCCCTGATGATTTTTAAGGCTGCCTCTTTCAGCCGTGAAAAGCTCTCGTCGCTGATAATGTGTTCAATCCGGCAGGCATCGGCCTCCGCAATTCTGGGGTCAACGCCTGCTGCAATAAGCTGCTCAGTAAAGAAGCAATGGCGCTCGTAGATTTTTTCGGCAACCTCGCGGCCCACATCGGTCAAATGGAGAAAGTGATCTTCATCCATTGTGAGAAAGCCGCCGTCTCGCAAGGTAGCCACTGCATGGCACACGCTGGGCTTTGACACCTCCATGTGCCGGGCAACATCCACGGAGCGCACCATGCCGAGTTTCTTTTGGAGAACAAGGATGGTTTCCAGATAGTCCTCCCCGGACGCATGAAGTTTCATAAATATTTCCCCTAATTGATTTGCCAACCGGCTGTGGTCTGCTGAATATCCCACAAATGCCGATATAGACCATGATTATCCATCAGTTCCTTATGTGTACCTACTTCTTTTACCTCGCCCTGATCCAATACAATAATTTGATCTGCCCCAGCAATCGTTTTCAATTTATGGGCAATCATTACCACAGTACGGTCTTTCACGAGTTCTTCGATAGCCTGTTGAACTTCTACTTCATTCTCCGGGTCAAGAGAAGAAGTTGCCTCATCCAACAACAGCACAGGGGCATCCTTCAAAATTGCGCGGGCGATAGAAATTCGTTGTTTCTCGCCGCCTGACAACGTGGAGCCGCCTTCGCCAACCATTGTGTCATAGCCATCCGGCAGAGCCATAATGAAATCGTGACAATGGGCCAGTTTTGCGGCTGCTTCAATTTCTTCTTGTGTGGCATTTTCCCGGCCATAGCGGATGTTGTTGCCGATGGTGTCCTGGAACAAATATACATCCTGAAAAACCACGGATATTTTAGACATCAGTTTTTCCGGATCAACCATTTTTTCGTCAATACCTCCAAATCGGACAGTACCAGCCTGCGGGTCATAGAATCTGGCAATCAGCCGCAGCATTGTGCTTTTCCCGCTACCGGAAGGCCCGACAATAGCTGTCATTGAGCCAGATGGGAAAGAAGCACTCACATTATGCAAAACCATATCTTTTCCATATCCAAAATCCACATGCTCAAATTGAATATCGTGCTGTGCAGGAGCTTCTCCTTCGCCGGACATAATTGGCTCATCCATTAAATCTACAATACGCTGTCCGGCAGCTTTTTTATAAACAAAAACCGGGAGTTGCGTTATAGCGCCCACCAATGGATCAAAAAGTCGTGTTCCAATAAATAAAAACATAACAAAAATCGTAATATTCAATGTCCCGCCCATTAACAGATAGACGCCTGCCATTGTAATAAAGGAAAGACCGGATTGCAGGAAAGAAACAGCAACCAAATAAAATGGACCGGACACACATTCTAATTTAATGCTTTCTTCCGTAAAGCGTTTGAACGCTTGTTCCAATTTTTTGAAATTAGAACCTCGCAGGTTGTATGCTTTAATCACTTTCATACCAGTAAGATATTCCTGCAACCGGTTTGTCTGTTCGATTCTTGCTTTTGTATGTGCGGCACCACGACGCTTATCAATCGTTTGTACTCCCCAGATAATCAAGAGAGTCACAGGGAATCCTGCGAACATCGCTACTGCCAATCTCCAATCGACGAATGACATACCGACAAATCCAAGAATTGCAGTAATAAAACCACCAATCAACTGAGGCAAAACATGCGTTACGGCTTCTTCAATTTGTGCAAAATCATTCATCATGGTGTTTCCCAATTCACCGGGATCTTTGCACATTAAGAACCCAAGCGGCAGTTTGCGAATATGTTCGGCAAGCTGTACTCGGCCTTTGGCACTGGCGTCATAACCATCATGGTAGGTTGCATGAACCGCTTTCCGTTCAAAGAAATATAGAATAATAGCAAGAACCGCCATACCTCCCCAAACTATCCAAAGAGTACGAATATCCAGACTTTCTAATGTTCCTCCAAAATATAGATAAATACTGCTAACAGCAAGGGTTAGTAAGCCAAACGGGAACAAGTTGACTAAGTCAGCCAGCACCGTCCACACAACAGGCTTTATAACCTTTTTAGGATTTCCTGCTGTAATACAATAAAGAGAGCCTGTTTTTTTCATAGCTTTGCCACCTCCTTTTTCGCTGCAATCTGCCAGTCGGATGAAACAGTATAGGCCTTCCACATAGCAGAATAGGTTTTACTATTCTGCAAAAGAAATTCATGTGTTCCAGCACTTTCAATCTGTCCGTCTTTTATAACTTCTATTTTGTTGGCGTTCTTAATCGTAATAAGACGATGAGCAATAATCAGCACTGTTTTATTTTTGATAAGTTCCTGCAGAGCCAACTGCATTTGACGTTCATTCTCTGGATCAGCATAGGCGGTAGCTTCATCAAGAATCAGGATCGGCGCATTTTTTAAGATAGCCCTTGCCACGGAAACACGTTGTTCCTCACCTCCCGATAAATAGACGCCGCCCTCACCAATCAAAGTATCATATCCTTGTGGTAGCCTTTCTATAAACTCGTGACATTGTGCTGCTTTTGCCGCAGCATATACTTCTTCCTTTGTGGCACCGGACTTTCCAACCGCTATATTGTTATAAAGCGTGTCGGAAAACAGAAAAGAATCTTGGAAAACAAAGGACATACAAGACATCAAATCCTCCGTCTTTATCTCCCGAATATCCACGCCTCCAATTTTAATTTTTCCGGCTCCCACATCCCAAAAACGGGGAATCAGTTGGGCAATCGTTGATTTTCCAGATCCTGACGGGCCTACAAGAGCAGTAATTTGTCCCTGTTCAGCGCAAAAACTAATATCTTTTAACACGAGCGGCCCATTTTCTCCGCCATAGGAAAATGAAACATTTTCAAAGGTTATATCATAGTCTTGCGGTTTTTTCCCTTCTGCCGGCTCTTGAATAGGAATCTCTGTCATAATCTCATCAATTCGTTTAACTCCTTCTGTAATGTTATTCATACTGGAGCCAAGGTTGTTAAACTTAAATACCGGCGTGGAAATACCGGGCGCAAAAATCAAGAAGAATAAGAGTGTAATCGCAAAAGCCATATTCTGCGGATCGCCTGAGAAAAGGAATATCCCAATCGCCAAAATAAATGTAGCAAGCGACAAAACCAAAACTCGGAACAGGCAGTATATAGGCTCATAATTATCGGCATATTTCGTACTGAAATCCCGGTAACTCATGATGTCCTGATAAAACTTCCGAAAAGAATGAACCGTCTGGCCAAAAATTTTAATAGAAGGCATACCACGGACATACTGGACAGAAGATGTGCTGATATTTTCCAAAGCGTCATAATACTCAATCAACCCCTCCTGCGCTTTCTTTCCAAACATCATGGAAAATTGTGCTACGAACCCTATAATGATTGGCACAATGCACGCCAGTGCCAGCCACGGACTAAGGCTGAACATAATAATTACCATAACACCCAGCAAAACGATGGTATTCACCATATCAGGGAATTGATGTGCAATAAATTTTTCAATCTGCTCTACATCCTGTTCTGCAATCTGTTTCACTTTGCCAATAGCATTTCTGTTAAACCATCCCAAAGGAAGTTCGCTGATATGTTCCGATAGCCGCATACGGATTCCGTAGAGAGTACGATAAGCTGCTGTATGTCCCAACATACCCCCAAAATACATAAAAGTATAGGCAAGCAATAGTCCGATAATCCCCCTCACAGCCCAAGATACCATAAACTCGGCATTTGCTTGAGATAGATCTGCTGCGTTTCGTAGCAACTCGGCCATAATATTATATACTGCCAGATAAGGTATTAATTGGCAAAACACATTTGCTGTTGAAAGGATACATCCCCATACCAACAATGTTTTCTTTTCGCCTGCTAACTCTAACAGACGTGGAATCCCACTTTTTTTATTTTTGTTTTTTCCCATTTGTCTTTCCCCCTTGAGTAGCCAGTCGTTTTATAACAATCTTTTTACCCCATAAATAACCGAGTATTGCACAAATCAATGTTATGACAGTAAGTGCAATAGCAAGCGGTGTACTAAGGAGTTCAATAGCCTTCATTCCAACATCGCTTGTGAAGCTACCTTCATAAAGTGCTTTGAAAGCTTCTTTCATGTAACAGAGAGGAATATATTCTCCTAATGCCAAGCCAACCATAGGCAGAGAAACTCCAACTGCTTTCGCTTTATCGCTTTTTTTGCCCGCTGTATCATAAACAATTTCTCCAAGCAGACCGCCGATAGCAGTGCAAATAAATAACATTCCATAAGGAACCATTGTGAATAAGCAAAGGCCGAAGATAAAAGAAGGAATAAAGATTCCACCTCGTGTATTCATTTTAGAAAGCAATACTACATAGATTACAGATCCGGCAACAGCAAGTATGCATGGGAGTATCACTAAGATTGGCGGAAAGAAACCAATCGTACACGCAATAATCCAGCCCATTGCAATCCACAGGGCGGTAAATATGCCGATGCGGATGAAGTCACGAATTTTTTTGCTTTCTTTTGTTTTGGTAGCCATATTAAGATTCCTCCAATTCAAATAATTTTGATAAGATAGATGATTGATATTGTTCGGGCGCAATTCGTTTTACAAAATGATCGTCCTGAACAATCAAAAGTGAAGTAAAAAGTGTGGCTGCAAATTCATAGTCATGGGTGATAACAAATACCACACAGCCATTCTCGGCTTGCCTTTTAATTGTTTCCCGTACAAGCTGCATATTTTCTGCGTCAAGTCCACTGGTAGGTTCATCGAAATATAGAAAGGGCATATCACCCATACAGGATAATGCAATGGAAAGCCTCTGTTTTTGTCCACCCGAGAGTGTCGATGGGTGGACATTTTGGTAATCTTCCAAATTAAAATTTTTTAGAATCTCTTTTGCTTTTTCCAGTGCGTTCCATTCTTTTTCATGCCCGGAAAGCATTTCTTCTAAAACACTTCCTGCAAAAAATTGGTAATCTACATCTTGCATAACATAAAAGGATTTTTTTCTTCTTTGTTGCCGGGAAGCATACTTCCCGCATAGATTGATTTTTCCACCGTTAGGTTTTTCAAGCCCCATTAGAACCCGGATCAAAGTGGATTTTCCCGTTCCATTTTCTCCAACGATGCCAATAATATCGCCACTTTCTGCGGAAAAGGAAACGTCTTTCCACAGAAACGATTCTCGTGGATATTTGAAATACAGATTTTCTGCCCGGATAGATACTGGTGTATGATCGGATTTCGGAATCACAACTGAAGTATGTGCTATCTGTTTCAAGTCAAGGTGTCGAAGGCCGTTAGAAACAAGCCAATCATTTGAGCAATGAATAATCTCGCTACTATCAAGCTCTTTCTGAATTTTTCCATTTTGAAGGATAATCATGCGATCTGCTAAATTCCGCAAATAATACAACTTGTGTTCAGATACAACAATCGTACACCCTTGTTCTTTTAGCTTCTTTAAAAGCTGTCTCAACTGTTCCGTGCCACCCCAGTCGAGATTTGCGGAAGGCTCAT
This sequence comes from Anaeromassilibacillus sp. An172, assembly GCF_002160515.1. GTDB lineage: Bacteria > Bacillota > Clostridia > Oscillospirales > Acutalibacteraceae > Limousia > Limousia pullorum. The sequence goes on from NZ_NFKS01000002.1 coordinate 115,340, forward strand.
CAAGCACATATATATTTACCCCTGCGGTATAAACAGAAGCTACTGCCACTTTTTGCTTTTCTCCACTGGAAAGTTGAAAAATGCTCTTTTGTAAGAGACTTTCGATATGTAGCTCTTTTACTGTTCCATCCAGTCTCTTTTGAATTTGTTCCATTGGAATGCCGAGATTTTCGCTGGGGAATGGTAATTCTGTCTTTACATGGAGAGTAAAAAATTGAGAGCGGGGATCTTGAAAAACACTCCCTACATAAGCTGAATAGTCTCCAGTTTCATGTTCTGAAATATCCATGCCACATATCTGGCAGTTTCCACTTAATTTTCCTTCAAAAAAATCTGGTATTAAGCCATTCATACACCGGGTAAGCGTTGTTTTTCCACATCCGCTTGGCCCGGTTAATACAATAAATTCACCCTCCTGTATGGTAAGGTTGATGTCATGTACGCCGAAATTATCGCTTTCCTTGTAAGTAAAGCTAAACCCATCAAATGAGATTTTCTCTTTCGATTTTTCCATATCATAGCCACCTCCATCATAAAGTCAAATAATTTAGCACAAACAATAGGACAATAACAATTGCCATACCCAAAAGATATAGATAATCTTCTTTTGTAAAACGAACGTTGGTACAACATGTTCGCTTTCTCTCTATGCTAAGCCCTTTGCACAGAGAAGCGGCAGACAATTCTTCTGAAATCCTTTCACTTCGGAAAAGTAAAGGAACCAAATAATTTTCTAAAGTTTTAATCAAATGGCGTATATTAGATAATGAAAGGTTTAATCCTCGCATTTTTAGGTTTTCATTTATGTAATGTAGTTCTCGAATGATTGTAGGGACATATCGATATACAATCATCAACGGGATGGATAAGGACTTTGGAAAATGAATCCGATCCAGCGAATACAACAATTCATCCATTGGAGCTTTATCTACCAGCAGCTTGAGAAGCAGATAAATGGGATACACCTTAATCATCATCATCAAAAATGGCGGAAAAATCACAGATAGAATTGGGATGTTTGTTGTCGTAAATCCCCAAATTATGCCATACATTACTGCATAGGATAATAGGCGCTTTATGAAAACTTTTACCCCATACCAATAAAAAAGCAAAAAATCAATCACGAGAAAAAGTGAGATTACTGCAAATTCACTGTGAAAAGAAAAGCCTAAAATACTGGCAACTATAATCTGTAAAATTAATATACGTGAATCCGGTTTGACCGCCTTGAAAACCATCTTATTTTTCCTCCTTTCTTCCGCCATTGCATAAGGCGGTCAGTTGTGATACAATAGGTTAGAAATGGCTAACCAGCTTTTTTATTATAAGGCTAACCATCGTTAGACACAATCGGATTTGTTAATATAAGACTTTTAGCCGTATTCTTTCGACGAATAGGCGTATTTTGAGAGGCGATCGTATGAGCGGAGTAAAAAAACTCTATGAACAAATGTTGCCAGATGGCGGGTTTATTTTAGATAAGAAACAGTCCAATATTGAGGAAGGACAATACTGCTATACGTTGTTGCCGGATAAGGGAGAAGGCTACTTTTGGAACTATTTTTATGAAAATATGTTTGTAATCGAAAAGCAAGATTTCGTTTTTTATGAAGATTTCTTTTTAGAATCACCGGAGCCCGATTTTATTGCCGTCCAATACTTCTTTTCTGTTTCCGGCGAGGAATTTCATCCATATCGGCAATTATCCCCAAACAGTTTGAGAGTATATGTTGGGGGAAACGATAAAATCTTTCAGGCAGTTTACCACAAGAATATTCCAATTCGTTCCGTAAGTATCAGTATCATGCCGGATTTTTATAATAGCTACTTAAGAGAGAAATTAGGCGGAGAATATGTGGATCCTCGTAATGCTTGTAAAGGAATGATGCTTGGCGTAGACTTCCCTCAACTTGTAACCCTATTAAAACAGATTCGGTCTTATTCCGGCAATGGAATATCTGCAAAACTTTTTTATGAAGGTAAGGTTTTAGAAACGCTTGCTTTAATATTAGAGCAAGCGAAGCAAAACCAAAAACAAAGCAAGAAAATCCTCATCACGAAAAAAGATGAGGAAAACTTAAAAGCTGTCTCAGATTATATTGACCATCATTTTGGATTTTCCATTTCTGTAGAACAGTTATGCAAAATTGCTTATATGGGAAATACAACACTGAAAACAAAATTCAAAGAATACTTTGGATGTAATATTACTGACTATATCATTCAGAGACGTGTCGATCAGGCACAGCACTTGTTGATGGGAACTGAATTAAGTATTGCTGAAATCGCACAAGCAGTTGGATATGACCGGCCCGAAAGTTTTGCGAAACAGTTTCAGCGTATAACAGGTCTGTTACCAAGAGAATATAGGAAAATGATAAAACAATGAACCTATTCTCGTAGCAGATTTACCATAGCATCAAGTAAAAAGACTCGCAGGTTAGAGCATAACTCTTTCCTGCGAGTCTCATTTTGCTTTTTCTCCCGGTGGTACAAACTCCAACAAATCACCGATCTCACAATCCAATACCGTACATAGTCGAGCGAGAACATCTATATCCAATCGAGTGATCTGATTCCTGCAGTAGTTGTTAATCTGCGTCCGCTGCATCTCTGCCCGATGGCTTAACATATTTTTACTGAGGCCGGATTCCTTTAATAGTTCATCCAGCTTGATTCGAATGGTTCCATACTCCACTTGCCAACCCTCCTGCCCAATATTTTTGTTGACAAGTATAGTGTACCCTTGGTAGAATAGAAAAATAAGATGTAGAAAGTCTTGTCAGACTTATTGCACAGATAAAATCAACAAATCAAATATAGAAACAGGTGGATATAGTAAGCGAAATTACATAGTTTTCTTCATTTTGCAATTTCTTGTCAAAATTTGCGGCGGGCCTCGGCAAAAGCTAAGAGAAAGCTACTTAATTCCTAAAAATCCCCTTTTATAATACCCTCATCAAAAATGGATGAGGGGGAAACTATACCTTTCCTGTCAGTTATCCCCGTAAGGGGAGAACATGGCAAAGAGGTACATAGGAACCGGCGAACATCCGCCAGGAAATAAAAAATGTCTTTTACATACCGCAGTCCTCCAGGGGATTGCGGTATTTTTCTATTCGACATCTTTTGCCACATTTCTGCCTTTATTCCCATCTTGTAGTTATTTTTGTTGGCGTTATGCGCTCGTCTTTTGGCGGGCGCATTTTCTATTTGTCGGAAAATGGCGATGGCTGCCTCTTGACAGGCGGCGCCGCCCTTCCTGTAGGGGGCCTCCGTCCGTCTGGATTTTCCCGAAAATTCAGACGAAACGGAGGATCTACAGGTGAAATATGCACCCAAAAAGGTATTTATTATAAAAGCCGGAGGGTATCAGGAGCTTACATATGAAGCGTACTGTGCGCTCTGCGAAAGTGATTCATCCTATAAGGATAAGCGTTTTCTTCCTCTGCACGGGATGCTGATGGAAGTGACGGAGGATGATTTTAAGGAGTTCTACCGGAATCAGCGGCGGCAGAAGTATCTGGAGGAACGGTCAATCAACAATCAGGACATTTCCATTGATATGCTGCCAACGCAGGAGTTCCGTGACCGTGATGTTTTATTCGACTCGGATCAGGATGTGGCTGAGAAAGTTCTAAATAACATCTTTCTGGACAAGCTCAGAGAAGTCCTTCCTCTGCTGGATGCGGAAGACCAGAAGCTGCTCTGGCTTCGACATGGCCAGGAGCTTTCCGAGCAGAAACTCGGTGAGATTTATGGCGTTTCCCAGCAGGCGATCAGCAAGCGGCTCCGGAAACTCTATGACAAAATCAAAAAAATGATGGAAATTTAAAAATTTCCGGTTGTAGGCCCCCTCACTTTTCGGCATGTAAAGTGAGGGGGATTTTCTATCCACCCTCTGGCACCTTGAAAACCGCATATGCAGCATACCGATACTTCCCCTCTGTTGTCGGCAGGAGCTGGCAAGCCACATGATCGGAATCAGGGAAACTTCTTTACACCGCAGAAGAAAGAAGGAAGATTTCCCGGTTCATGGATCAGACGATGCGGGGCATCCGCACCGAAGGCGATGACCGGCAGAGGGTTATAATGGTACTTCCGTCCAGTCACAGGCCGAGCGTTGAAGCGGCTTTTTCTTGTTCTGCCGTGAGCCGTCGCAGCCAATGAGGGCGGCCCCGTGAGATCCACGGGGAGGTGAGATTCCTATGAGGCCAAAGCCATGGCCGTTTGGTGTGTTCCCGTGCCAGGGGAAATCGGGGATAAATACTGGCAAGCACAAAACGATTGATATCACAAGGCGGCAGCCTGCCCAAAACCAGGCTGCCGGTCTTTTACATAGTAAAACAGATTGGAGGGAGGATCATGACAATGGATGAGATCAATCAAGTAGAACGTGCTATGGACGGATTCTATGTGGGATATGCAACTGTCAGCTCTCTGAAAGGAATCCGTACACAGCAATATGTTTTTAATATGACTCCGGAGAACATCACCGGATTCCTCTATACATGGAAAGACCGTGCCGGACAGGTTCTGCTGACGGATATGCTGGATCGCCCACTTCTGAAAATGGAGAGCGGATGTATTACACAGTGCAAAACAAAGGAATTGAAAGATCAGGTGGTTTCTCTGCTGGATGCTATCCGCACAGGTCACATGCCGCCCGCAAAGTTTCCTATGGTGACCAGGGAATTGTTCCAGGCTTATATCGATATGGAAGAAGAAATGGTCGCCCGTGCGGAAGTGGACGCACTTGCAAGAGAGGAACAGAAGGCAGCCTTAGAAATGGGCCTCTGAAAATGTTTGGAGGTGGCATGGAATTGAAAGAAATTAAACGAGGGGATCTGTATTATGCGGATCTCCGGCCAATCATAGGAAGTGAACAGGGCGGCGTCCGGCCTGTTCTGATCATACAGAATGATGTGGGAAATCATTTCAGCCCTACCGTGATCGCGGCGTCCATTACCAGCAGACAAAGAAAACACCGGCTGCCTACCCATGTTTTTCTGCCAATCAGTACAGAGGGCCTGCGGCGTAACTCCATTGTTCTGCTGGAACAGGTACGCACCATTGACCGCAGCAGGCTTGGCGATTACATAGGCCGGTTGGATGAAAACGCAATGGAGGCGGTAAATGAAGCCCTTGCAATCAGCATCGGGATTGAACAGAACAGTGCTTCTGGATTAAGATAATACAGAATATCAGCACAGTTTCTTTGTTTTCAAAGAGAAAGCGGGAGGAAAAAATATGAATATAAAGGAAGAACTGAAACCAACAGATCAGAATCTGCCGATCACTTCTGAATTGTTATCGCAGATAGATCATGCGGTTGCTGTCAGTTTTGGTTTGGACGGGATGCTGAAACCAACAGAAAAAGAGGAAGATCCAGATGGCGCTGCCAGCGGGTAAACAGCCTGTTGGTAGTGCTTCGGTTTTCGGAGAAAAAATCCCGTTTTTGGTTGGATTTTGTGGTAGCTATTTGTGAAACAACACGGTATACTGTGTATTGCGTAGAGGAAAGGAGGCGAACGGTTTGAGACGGTACAAGGTAGAAACCCTTACAGAAGGGCGTACAAAATATTATTACATCCAGGACTGCCAGACGTATGACATTGTTCCGCTGCCATCCAAATATCTGAAATATAAAATTAAGGCCAATCGTTCGCCTAATACGGTGAAACGGTCGGCCTTTTCTATATGCTACTATCTGGAGTACCTGAATGAAATCCATATGGAAATCCCACAGGTTTATGAGCTGGATCTGGAAAGGCAGAATGAACACTTTGTAGATTTCCTGTACTGGCTGAAAGCCGGGAACCATACAGAAAAAAACAATTTAAAAGTAATACACAACGGAACCTGCAACGCATATCTGGAAGATGTGTTCAGGTTCTTTCTTTATATCGAGGGAATGTATGAACAGCTTGGGAGCCTGAAGGTACTGTCCTATAATTACCATTTCGCAGTCAATGCGGTAGGCGTAAAAAAGAGGCTCCGTTTTCAGGCGTTCAAAGGTTACCTGCAGGAAGAAGAACGGAACGTGCGGCCTGCGGAACACGATGAAATTATCACAGTCCTTCAGGCGTGTACCAACTGCCGGGATCAACTCCTCATCCTGCTGCTTGCGGAAACCGGATTCCGAATCGGGGAAATTCTTGGTGTAGACTATGTCCACGACATTGATTACCGGAATCGCATGATTGGCGTCTATTTCCGTGAAGATAACGAAAATGATGCCAGAGCTAAAAACGCAGAATATCGAAAAGCCAGGATCAGCGATGACTCCTTCGATTTCCTGATGTACTATCTGGCTGAGTACAGAAAACTATTGCAGCATCAGAATTATCTGTTCATCAATATCGCGGGAAAGACCGCCGGACAGCCTTTAAAAGTGGACAGCGTCTATGACATGCTGAAACGGATGGAGAAAAAGACAGGGATTGATCTGACTCCGCATATGCTTCGGCGGTACTTTGCCAATATACGCCGGAAAGACGGATGGCGGCTGGAACTGATCCAGCAGGCTTTGGGGCATAAGCATCTGAATACTACCATACGTTATCTGAACATCATGGATGATGAACTGATCGAAGCCAGCCAGGAGTTCTACGCCAAGCATTCCGCTCTGTATGGTGTGAAAGAACTTTTATAGGGGAGGTGATAGAAAATGCCTGCCTACGCAATACGGGAATGGCGACAGGAAGAAAAGCCAAAAGCGTTGCCGGAGCAGATCATTGAAACCATTGATTCCTGCGAAGATGTAGCCAAAACCGCCAAAAGCCGGCTGAAGAAGTTCCTGGCAGAAATGGGGATTCAGGATATTCTGGAGATGGACTATCCACTGCGGAAAGCATACCAGAACTATCTGTTCTCCGCCTGCCAGATCCAATCGGCTGACCGTTATCTCCTTGCGTATGACAGGACAAAACAGGCGGATATCCGCAGACGGATGAAAACCCTGGCGGGAAAGAATCAATGCCGGTGGCGGCTGGAAGAAACAATCCTGTTCCTTCCCTATCATCCGGATCAGGAACTGGCGATGGAACTGGATTCCGTCAGGAACCGGTCTAATATGGTCTGGGATTTCACAAAACCCTGTGCATGGCATGTAAAAGAACAGGTTTTTACGACATTGAATGAAATCCTTTCCATTACGAAAAATTCAATCCAACGGAGACAACGATTGACTGGACTACAGTATCTGTACGATTTCTGTACCGAGCAGGCGATTCAGGATATTGAGGATATGGACTTGGCACAGGAGCAGATGTTCGATGCCTACCTGACCGAACACGCTCCCAGCGAAACTTATAAACACCAGATGCTTGTGATCCTGAATTTATGCCGGAAAATAGTCTTCCTGCATAATGCACAGATTAACTGGCAGGCGAATATCTGGTACCTGGATGGATTGAGAATTGCGGAGCATCGGCTGAATCGGAGCAGTTCAGTGGCCAGTGTGTCCTTCACAGAGATCAGTCACAAGGAAAACCGCAGGTACGCCAAGGAATATATGAAATACCAGATCGGCGTTACCGGTCAGGCCATCAGCACGATAACGACAAGATACTGCCTGTTGGAGCGTTTCCTGGTACGTTTATCGGAACAAGGTCAGGATGCCGCAAGCTGTACGACAAAACAGATTGAAGATTACCTCGGTGAATTGCAGGAAAGCGGGATTTCCGCAAAATCCTTTAATGCATATATATCCGGGCTGAATCATTTCTTCCGGTTCCTCATCGCCCGAAATTATCGGGAAACGATGCCGTTCCAGCCAGAGCTTTATCAAAAAAAGATAATCGTCAAACATCATGACCGGAGCGTTTCACCGGAGGTCTGCGAAGAAGTGTTGGGTAAGCTGCATCTGCTCCCGGATCATCTTCGCTGCATGTATCTCCATCTCTGGTGTCTGGGCTTGCGGATCAGCGAGGTATGTACCCTGAAGGGAAATGCCTATTATCGCCAGAACCATGATACCTGGATTCAGGTGTATCAGGTAAAGATGAAGAATTATAAGCGGATTCCCATAGCAGAGGGCCTGTATAGGATCATGGAAGTTTATATCAAAACCCACCAGATCGGGCCGGATGACTACCTGTTTACGAACAAAAACGGCGGCCCTTACCGGAGCATGACTTTCCGTCATCAGATGAAAAAGTTCTGCGAAGACCATGAGATTGACGGCGGGGATTACCTGTTCCAGTCCCATGATTACCGCCACACAGTGGCGACGATGCTTTATGACAATGGCGTATCCATACAGGGAGTACGGGATTACCTGGGACATGATTATCTGGAAATGACAGAACAGTATATAGACTACATGCCCAAAAAGATTGCAAAAGAGAATATGGGATTTTTCCAAAAGCCGGAACATAATCTGGCGGCTGGTTTGAGAAAGAAAGGAGGCAGAGATGGAAAATAGATTGTACTATTGGGAGCTGGCATGCTATGAAACTTCCGGAAATCTGCCGCAAAGAGCCATCGGAAAAAGTAATTTTATTGACCTTTCCCTTCTTCCCAAAGAAACCATGCGGGAAGAATACAGACGCTACTTCCTGTACAGGGGCGGCCAGGTGTCGCTGAACACCATCTGCCATGAAAAAGCATATTACAAACAGGTGTGCCAAGCCCTTCAATTGCGAAAAAACATACCTGACAGCTTCCTCGGCTGGCAGCCATCCAAATGGATCGAACTGTTAAAGATATGGATGCTGCAGAATGGTATCCCATTTTATAAAGAGAAGGAAACTTTGTATGGAACTATATGCCGGACGGATGCACCTGTGCTTCAGCACCTGAAACGCTTCCTGCGTTTCATTCAGCCGGAGGATATGCGACCGGAGCGGGAAAAGGATATATGGGCTCTGAAAAAACTGGATATCCCTATTAAAGAAAATCCGATTTATAAAACGGAAACTCTGGACTTTACCGGAATCTTGCAGGAAGGTCTAAGGGAGGAAGTGAAACAGGCAATTTTCCTGCATATAAAATATGAAAAAATCGGAACCGTGAAACGGGAGCTGACTTCCATCCGGAAGTTTTCCGGATACCTTATGGAGAAAGGCGTAAAGATCAATTCCTGCGCCGATGTTGACCGGGATCTGCTGGAAGAATATCTTGTCTATATCAACACCAATGGTTCATCCGGCAGAGGAAACAGCGATGACATTCTGAAACTGAGGGCAGTATTGGAAAGTATCGGCAAACTATATGGATACAGACATCTGGAATCCTTATTCATCAACACAGATATCCCGCCGGAAGTGCAGCCGGTATTCCGAGCTTATTCCGATGAGGAACTGAAGCGGCTGAACGCTCATATTACAAAACTGGATATCCAGTTGGCACGATGTATGGTAATCCACCAAATGCTTGGTACAAGAATCTCTGATACGCTGACACTGCATACAGACTGCCTGTCAAAGAGAAATGGGCTGGATATTATCCGGATTGATCAGGTAAAAACACGAACATTCGAAAAGCCTATCAGTGCAGAATTGGCAGCTCTGATCCAGAAAGCTATCGATTGTACTTACAATCAGTATGGTAAAACCGAGTATATCTTCGTGGATGCCAAAGATCCCAGCCGCCCGCTTCAATATACAACCATAAAGCATAAGGTGCTGCGGTTGATAAAAAGTGAGGATCTGCGGGATGATGATGGGAAACTGTTTCAATTCAGTTCCCATATGTTCCGACGGTCTTACGGAGTTAAGTTGACAGAAATGCATCTGGATGACTGGACGATAGCAAAACTTCTGGGGCATAAAAACATAAGCGCAGTAAAGCATTACAGAAAAATGAGCAATCAACTTCTGGCTGAAGAAACCCGAAAAGCACGGGAACAACAGACCAGAATCCTGCTCGCAAATTTAGATGGATGGGGTGAAGAATATGAACAAATACGACAGGATGATTGAAATGAACCGGGAACGAAGTGATGAAAAGATATCCGCAGCGAAACGGGCGATCCGTAAACTGTTGGATCAGGGAGAGAGGGTATCGGTTCCGCAGCTCGTAAAAATGACAGGCGCTTCGAGAGGATTCTTCTATAAGAATCCCATCGTGAGGGCTGAGATTGACCGGGCTATGGAACAGCAGGCCGGAACCATCAATCCCCGCAGAGGCATTTTAGACAAAGCAATGGAAGGACGGATCGATCTCCTTCAAGAAGAAATTTTCCGACTCCGGCAGGAAAATCAGGCACTCCATGCTGAAAATCAGAGATTGCAGAAGATTATCAGCAAGAGAAGCCGGAGTGAATTTCGAAACCTGTAAAAAATAAAATATAGGAAAATACATAGAGACAGCGGATCAACCAACCGCTGTCTCTTATCATTCACAAAACGTATGGAAAAGCATTAAACATAGGTATTTGTATAAACGGGTAAACCAGAGTACAATAAATGGGAAAGGTCGGAGCAATATGCTACTAAAAAAGAACAGAAAACACACTTGTGTAAGCCGTTAAGCCCAGTGTTTTCAAGGGCTGGAGAGGACGGGCTACATTTTAGTATCCAAACTATTGGAGCACTATGCCCATGGCTGTATTTACTTTCCTTGAACATTTTGATTTCAGCGGAAAAACAATAAAGCCTTTCTGCACCCATGAGGGAAGCGGTTTAAGCGGAAGTGTAAAGGACATTAAAAAGCTTTGCCCGAAAGCAAAGGTGGAAGCAGGCCTTGCAATTAACGGGGGAAGAGTGAGCAGAGCAAGAAAAGACATAGAGAACTGGATTTAAGGAGGTTTTAACATGAGTGTTAATGAATTGAGTGTTTTTAAAATGGGAGATAAAAACGACGGCTATGCACAATATTTTATAGGACAGAGCTATCTGAATATGTTGTCTACAGAGCAGGTTCCTGTGGGGAATGTTACCTTTGAGCCTAAGTGCCGCAATAACTGGCATATACATCATGCGGATAAAAACGGCGGACAGATGCTTATTGTAACAGCAGGAGAGGGCTGGTATCAGGAGTGGGGAAAACCCGCATTGAAACTCAAGCCCGGCGACGTTGTAAATATTCCGGCAGGAGTTAAGCACTGGCACGGAGCGTCGGCAAATTCTTGGTTTCAGCATTTAGCGCTGGAAGTTCCGGGCGAAAACTGCAAAACAGAATGGTGCGAACCGGTTTCCGATGAGGAATATGATAAACTCTAATGAGAAAAAAGGAGGATAAACAAAAATGACACTTAATCTGGTAAATGAATGGGATAAAACATTTCCAAAAAGCGATAAAGTAAATCATAGAAAGGTGACCTTTAAAAACCGTTACGGAATTACATTGGCGGCTGACCTTTACGAGCCTAAGGATGCCGAGGGAAAGCTCAGTGCTATTGCAGTCTGCGGCCCGTTCGGAGCGATTAAGGAGCAGGCGTCAGGACTCTATGCCCAGACAATGGCAGAAAGAGGATTTTTAACAATAGCTTTTGACCCGTCCTTTACAGGTGAAAGCGGCGGCGAGCCAAGATACATGGCTTCACCTGATATAAATACAGAGGACTTTCAGGCGGCTGTGGATTTTCTCTCAGTACAGAAAAATGTTGACCCTGAGAAGATTGGAATTATAGGTATATGCGGATGGGGCGGTCTTGCATTGAACACAGCGGCTCTTGATACAAGGGTTAAAGCGACGGTTACATCCACAATGTACGATATGAGCCGTGTAAACTCTAAAGGTTACTTTGACAGTGAAGACAGCGAGCAATCTCGTTTTGAAAAAAGAAAAGCTTTAAATGCTCAGAGAACAGCAGATTTTAAATCAGGAAATTATGCGCTGGGCGGAGGGGTTGTAGACCCGTTGCCTGAGGATGCTCCTTTCTTTGTTAAGGATTATTATGACTATTATAAAACAAACCGTGGCTATCATAAGCGTTCCTTGAACTCCAACAATGGCTGGAATGTGATAGGCTGTATGTCATTTATGAATATGCCTATTTTGAGCTACAGCAATGAAATACGCAGTGCTGTGCTTATGATTCACGGAGAAAAAGCTCATTCCTGCTATTTCAGCAAGGACGCCTACGAAAATATGATGAAAAATAATCCTAATCCCGACAACAAAGAATTGATGATTATTCCCGACACAGTGCATACTGATTTGTACGACGGCGGCGGTAAAAATGCAATTCCTTTTGACAAGATAGAAAAGTTCTTCAAAGAAAATTTAATCTGATATAAAAAAGCCTTTCTACAGTGTTTATAAGCTGTAGAAAGGCTTTTATCTTTTTATGAAATTATCCTGCTTTGGGAATATCTATAAATTTAATTTTGTTTCCGTGGTCCTCGATAATTTTCACCATATCCATAGGGGAAAGCCAAACGCTTGCCTCGTTTGTGTTTGGATGAACGCCCACCTTTTCGTTGTTCATTATGTCGTTGTCGATTATAACCTCAACGCTTCTGTCCTCATCGTTTAAAATTCCAAGAGGAGTAACAGAACCCTTTATTAAATCGAGCTTAATGGCAAGGTCAACTTCTGATGCGAAGCTGAGTTTTCTGGAGCCTATAACGTCCTTGAGCTTTTTCAAATCCGCCGATTTGTCGTGGGTCATAACCACAAGGTAATAATGCTCTTTTTTGTCATCCCTTAAAAATAAATTCTTAGCCACATATTCCATGTATGGTAAATTGCAATTTTCCATTTCCTCAATGGTGAAAACCGCCGGATGGTCTACAGAAAAATAGTTGTAGCCGTTATGGTCAAGCATGTAATAAATCTGTTGTTTGTTCATTGTTTTCTCTTCCTTAAATAATACTTCTGCTACATTATAAGACATTATGGAAAAAAACTCAACAGAAAATTACTTTAATTTTCTTCCCATCAAAACACCCATAACGGAAGCCATCATAAGACCTCTTGTCCAGCCGCTGGAATCGCCCAGACAGTGAAGTCCCTCCACGTTTGTGTTAAAGTCATTGTCAAGCTTTACCTTGTTGCTGTAGAACTTCAGTTCCGGAGAATAGAGAAGTGTTTCGGTAGAAGCAAAGCCGGGAACAACATGGTCAACCGCCTGAATAAAGTTGATTATGTTTATCATAGCTCTGTAAGGCATAGCGGCTGTTATATCGCCTGCTACTGCGTCCGGAAGTGTAGGCTTGATATTTGAACGGGAAAGCTCTTTTTCCCATGTTCTTTTTCCGTCAAGGATATCTCCGAAACGCTGAACAAGTATTTTTCCGTCGCCTAACATGTTGGTAAGCTCGCCAACCTTTTGAGCGTAGGCTATAGGCTGATTGAAAGGCTCAGAGAAGTTGTGAGAACAGAGAATAGCAAGGTTTGTATTCTGGGATTTAAGCTCCTTGTAGGAATGTCCGTTTACAACTGCAAGGTCGTTGTCGTAATTTTCCTGACTTACAAAGCCGCCTGGGTTTTGGCAGAAGGTTCTTACCTTATTTTTGAAAGGAGCAGGGTAGCCGATAAGCTTTGACTCGTACAAAACATTGTTTACGGTTTCCATGATTTCGTTTCTCACTTCAACTCTTACGCCGATGTCAACTGTTCCCGGCTGATGAGCTATCTTGTGTTCATAGCAGATTTTTTCCAGCCAGTCTGCGCCACGTCTGCCCGTTGCCACAACGGTGTGAGGAGCCTTTATTTCCACCTTGCCCTCTTTGGTGTTAAGTCTTACACCGAGACATTTTCCGTCCTCTAAAATTATGTCCTCACATTCTGTGCCAAACATCATGTCAACGCCGTTTTTCAGGAGATGCTGCTCAATGGCGTAGTAGATTTCCTGAGCCTTTTCAGTGCCCAAATGGCGTATAGGACAGTCCACAAGTTTAAGTCCCGCCTGAATGGCTCTTTTTCTTATTCTCTTAACAGCGTCGTCGTTTCCGATACCCTCAATCTTTGTATCTGCTCCGAATTCAAGATAGATTTTATCTGTGTAGGCGATAGTTTCAGCGGCGAGATTTTCTCCGATAAGGTCGGGCAAATCTCCGCCTACTTCAGGACTAAGAGAAAGCTTTCCGTCGGAAAAAGCGCCGGCTCCTGAAAATCCGGTGGTTATGTGGCAGTAAGGCTTGCAGTTCATGCATTTTCCTGTTATGTGTTTCGGACAGCGTCTGTTTTCAATGGCGCTTCCTTTTTCGATAATTAAAATTTTCTTCTGAGAACCGCACTTTAACATTTCAATAGCTGTAAAAATTCCGGCAGGGCCTGCGCCTATAATTATTACGTCATAATTTGATTTCATAAAATATCCTCTCCTTAATAAAAATGAAAATGGCATAAAAAAAGCCTTTCCTGACAATATAATTTACCCGCAAAGGATAGATTATAGTCAGCTGAAAGGCAGCCGGTAGAAACATTCACCCGTCAATGTGAATTTATATAATCAAACTCAAAGATATTATCATATTTGCGTGTAGTTGTCAATAGCTTTTTGTATACTTTTCAGCTTTATTATATAAAATTTCTGCCACTTTTTCAATAGAAATAAGATTTTTTATACCTGAATTACTATATTTTTTCAAACGCTTTTAAAAGCCTGTGAGTTGTGGTATAATAAATAAATTAACAGGTAATATTTTGAAATTATAGTTGGGTTAAATCCCTTAAATTTATTTTGGAGTTGGTAAAATGACAAATATTGAAAGAAAGGAAATCGCCCCAAACGTGTTTTTTAACAGCGTGACGGTGGAAAGATTTAAAACAATGAAATTAAGCTGTACGGCTTATATTCCTCTTACAAGGGAATCAGCCGCAATGTCAGCTATGCTTTCTCAGGTTCTCACTAAATCCTGTGAGGAATATCCGACCCTTATGCAGTTCAGCAGAAAGCTTGGAAGTCTTTACGGAGCAACAGTAAGCGGAGGAGCCAATAAAAGCGGCGACGTAAGAACTTTGAAGCTTGTGGTTTCCGCAATAGACGATAGATTTGCTTTGGGCGGTGAAAGCGTTGCAGAGGAGGTTTCAAAGCTTCTTTGTGAGGTGCTGTTTAAGCCGAAAGTAAAAGACGGAAAATTTGACAGTGAGGATTTGGAGCAGGAGCGCAGACAGCTTATAGAGTATATAGACGCACAGTTTAACGACAAGCAGGTTTACGCCGCTTTGAGATGCACAGAGATAATGTGCGAGGGTGAGCCTTACGGAATTACAAGACACGGCGGCGTTGACACAATAAATAAAATCGACTGTGAAAACCTCTATAATGGATGGCAGGAGCTTTTGAAAACCGCCAGATTTGAAATTTTCTTTGTAGGCGGCAAGGGCGCAGAAGAGGCAAGAAATGTTTTTGAAAAAGCATTTTCAAATGTGGAAAGACAGCCTGCAAAGCTTGAAAATAAAGTGGTTTCCGATGTAAAAGAGGTAAAGAACGTAACCGAGGAAATGGAGCTTTCCCAGTCAAAGCTTATTATAGGAATGAGAACCGGAGTTGACTCACTTGACCCGAGAGCAGACGCCATGAAGCTTATGAGCACAGTTTTAGGAGGCACAGCACATTCAAAGCTTTTTAACAATGTAAGAGAAAAGCTGAGCCTTTGCTATTACTGCTCTTCAAGATACGACGGAAGAAAGGGTATCTTGAGAATAGAAAGCGGCGTTGAAAGCGAAAACATCGAAAAGGCAAAGGAAGCCATATTTGCAGAAATAGAGGAAATGAAAAAGGGCAACATTTCAGACTTTGAAATGGAGTCTGCAAAGCTCAGTCTTTGCGATTCATTCAGAACACTTGACGACTCTGTAGACGGCATAGAAGCATGGTACAGCTCTCAGGTGTTTGAAAACAGCTTTAAAAACCTTGACGAAAAGCTGGAAGGTATTATGAAGGTTACAAAGGAACAGGTTGTAGAGGCTGCAAACCTTTTGAAAACCGATACAATTTATGTTCTTAAAGGAAACCAGAAAGAAGGATGAAAATGAAAATAGAAGAAATAGTGTCACCGGCGCTGTCCGAAAAATACTATAAAACAACCCATAAATCGGGACTTGATATATATGTGTTCCCTAAAGAGGGATACAGAAGCACCTATGCCATATTCGGCACAAAGTATGGAAGCGTCAATAGATGCTTCAGCGTTGACGGAGGAGAAAAGGTAACCGTTCCCGACGGTATAGCCCATTATCTTGAGCATAAGCTTTTTGAAAGCGAGGATGGAGACGCTTTTGCAAGATACGCAAAAACAGGCGCAAACGCCAACGCCTATACAAGCTTTAGTAAGACCTGTTATCTTTTCTCATGCTCCGATAATTTTGAGGACAGCCTGAGAATACTTTTGGATTTTGTAACATCACCTTACTTTACACCTCAGACAGTTCAGAAAGAGCAGGGCATAATCGGACAGGAAATAAAAATGTACGACGACAGCCCGGACTGGCGTGTAATGTTCAATATGCTTGAGGCTATGTACGAAAAGCACCCGGTAAAAATTGATATAGCCGGAACAGTGGAGTCAATTTCCCACATAACAGCGGATTTACTTTATCAGTGCTACAACACTTTCTATAATCTCAGCAACATGGCTCTTTGCGTTGCAGGAAACGCAGACATGGAAACAGTTTTGAAAATCGCCGACGAGGTTTTAAAGGAGCAGAAGCCTAAAAAGGTTGAATCCTTCTTTGAGCCTGAAAGCGAGGGAGTTTCCAAAGATTATGTGGAGCAGGAATTCCCTGTAGCAGTCCCACTCTTTAATTTGGGATTTAAGGAAAACGGAAGCAAAAAGCTTTCAGATGAAGAAGCGGCTTTAAATGAAATTGTAATGACAATGCTTTTTTCCTCTACCGGCAAGCTTTACACCCGGCTTCTTGACGCCGGACTTATAAACTCCTCATTCTGCTATGAATTCAGCGAGGGTCCTGGATATGCGGTTTCAATTCTTTCCGGAGAATCCCGTGAGCCTGAAAAAGTGGCAAAGATGATTAAAGACTATATTGAAAAGGTCAAGAGAGATGGTTTTGAAGAGGAAGATTTTGAAATAGCAAAGAAAACCGTTTACGGTGATTTAATAGGTTCCTTTAATTCACCTTCATTTATAGGAAACGCCCTTATGGACTGTGCATTGTTCGGAGGAAACCTCTTTAACTATGCCAACGCTGTGGCCAATGCCGATATGGACGGAGCTAAAAAACGCCTTGACAATATGCTTATGACAGACAGAAGCGTGCTGTCAGTGATTGTGCCTCAGAAGCAGTAATTTTAAAGGGTTGAATTAAGGGAATGGACGGTGACTCTATGTACAATGTTAGTTTTCCGGGTTTTGGATGGGAATTTACAATAAATCCGGTTGCCTTTCAGATAGGCGATTATAAAATATACTGGTATGGAATTATAATTGCAGTAGGAATGGTTCTTGCAATGCTGTATGCCTTTAAGACGGCGGACAGATTTGAAATAAACAAAGACAAGCTTTTTAACTGCGTAATAGTTGGACTTGTTTTCGGTGTAATCGGAGCAAGACTTTACTATGTGTTTTTTGAATGGGACAGATACGCAGGAGACCTGCTGAAAATTATTCAGATACACGACGGAGGCTTGGCAATATACGGGGGCATAATCGGAGCACTTGCCTCGGGATGCCTGGTTGCAAAACTTCAAAAACAAAAAATAATGAATATATTGGATTTAGTGGCTTTAGGTTTTCTCATAGGACAGGGAATAGGCCGCTGGGGTAACTTTATGAATCAGGAAGCTTTCGGAACTCCTACAGACCTGCCTTGGAGAATGGTAAGCGAGAACACCGGAGGAGTGGGAGTTCATCCATGTTTCCTGTACGAGTCAATCTGGTGCTTGCTGGGATTTGTGATTTTGCATTTTGTCAGCAAAAAATTCTACAAATATCACGGACAGATTTTCTTCATGTATATGGTTTGGTACGGATTTGAAAGAATGATTGTAGAGGGCTTGAGAACAGACAGCCTTTACATGCATTTTTCAATTTTCGGATACACACCAAGAGTTTCACAGGTGTTGTCCTTTGCAATAATGGTTTTGGGAATTATCCTGTTGATTGTATTTGGTTTAAGAAATAAGAACAAACTGAAAGGAGCGCATTTAAAATGTCAAGAATAATAGACGGCAAGCTGGTTTCTGCAAAGGTAAGAGCCAATGTTGCCAAAGAAACAGAAGAACTCAAGGAAAAGGGTGTAAGCGTAGGACTTGCGGTTGTAATTGTGGGAAATGACCCTGCTTCCAGAGTTTATGTAAACAATAAGAAAAAGGCCTGTGCAGAGGTTGGCTTTATTTCAAGAGAATATGCGCTTCCTGAGGAAACAACACAGCAGGAGCTTTTAGACCTTGTAAATGAGCTTAACAACGACAAGGAAATAAACGGAATTTTGGTTCAGCTTCCTTTGCCGAAGCATTTGGATGAAAAGCAGGTTATAGAGGCTATAAGTCCGTTAAAAGACGTTGACGCCTTTAATGCGGTAAACGTGGGTAAAATTATGATAGGCGATTACGATTTTCTCCCATGTACTCCGGCAGGCGTTATGGAAATGCTCAAGGAATACGACATCGACCCGAAATCTAAAAACTGTGTGGTTATCGGAAGAAGCAATATTGTGGGCAAGCCTATGGCAATGCTTTTGCTCCATAAGCACGGAACAGTTACAATCTGCCACAGCAGAACAGTAAACCTCAAGGAAATCTGCGCAAAGGCTGACATTCTCGTTGCAGCTATAGGAAAGGCTAAATTTGTAACAGCGGATATGGTAAAAGAGGGAGCTGTAGTAATCGATGTTGGCATGAACCGTGACGAAAACGGCAAGCTCTGCGGAGATGTAGACTTTGAAAATGTAAAGGATAAAGCGGAAGCTATTACACCTGTTCCGGGCGGAGTAGGTCCTATGACAATAGCTATGCTTATGAAAAATACTCTGAAAGCCGCAAAGCTTCAGAACGGAATTGAAGAATAAAAAATATTAAAAAATGAGGGCTTGAAATGAAAAGACCGTTGGCGTGTTTGGGAATAACCTATCTTGCTGTTATAGCCACGGCTTTTTATGTCAAGTCCTCTTTGTTTTTGTGGGCGGTTTTGATTTTCGCCATTTGTTTTGCAATCGCCCTGACAGTCAAACTCCTTTTGAAGAAAAGGGTTAAAGTGCCTTTTGATAAATTTATGGTGTGCCTTGCCATGCTTTTGGGCGTTATCTCCTATACAGTGCATACGGATTGTTATTTTGTTCCTTTAAGGGAGAAGTACGGCGATACAGATTGTTATGTAACCGCAAGGGTATGTGAAAAGCCGGAATACAAATATGAAAGATATTATTACACCCTGGAAACTTTGACAATCGATGATGAAGAGGTCAGCGCAGGAGTGATTTTAAGCTGTCCCCTTTACATAGACGCAGACATCGGAGATATAATATCAACGGATATGACCCTTTTAAACACTGACAACAGCTACTATATCTCAAATGGAATAAATTTCACAGTTAAGGCTGAAACAAATTTCGGAATAGAAGTTGAAAAGTTTACAGGCTTTTCCCTTTACAAGCTTTCGTCACAGATAAGGGAAAGTATTTCCCATATTTTCGACAATGGAATGACCGAGGAAAATTCCTCTTTTTTCAAAGCTCTTGTTTTAGGGGATAAATCACAGATGCCGGAATACACAATAGAAAGCTTCAGAAAATCCGGTGTTTCCCATTTTATTGTTGTGTCCGGTCTTCATATGTCTGTGGTGGGAATGTGTTTTCTCTTTATACTGAGAAAGCTTTTGAAAAATAAGTTCCTGTATGTGTTCGGTTCATGCGCGGTGATAGTCCTTTACATGGGAATTACGGGATTTTCACCGTCGGTAGTCCGTGCAGGCGTTATGTTTATAGTTTACGTAATCGGTATGCTGTTTAACCGTAAACCGGACTCTTTTTCGTCTTTGGGTTTGGCGGTTCTCATACTGACAGCTGCAAACCCATATGCCGGAGGAAATATAGGACTTCTTTTGTCGGTTACGGCGACCTTGGGTATTTTGCTTTGGAACGGAAGAATAAACGCTTTTCTAAAAGGCGGTTGGTTTGAGGTTATAAAGGAAAAGAAATTTATCGGAAGTTTTACAGATATAGTTTTGTCCTGTGTTTCCGTATCTCTAAGCGCCACAATAGGCGTACTGCCTTTGCAGGTTTGGTTCTTTCAGGAGATATCATTGGTGGGAATTGTTACAAACCTTTTGATAGTTCCTCTTTCTTCACCTATCATAATCTGCGCTTTGCTTTTTGTCTTGTTTGCGGTGCTTTCGGGATTTGCCGGATTTTTTGTATACATTTCAGCAGCTTTCGGATTTATAAGTCAGATACTTTCCGGCTATGTGCTGAATACAGTTAAATTCCTGGGCGAGCTTCCTTTCAGCAAGATAGACGTTAAAGATAATTTTTATATCTTCTGGGTAATAATAACTGTGGCTATGTTTGCAGTCGGCGGACGCTTCAAGAAAAAATTTGGCTCGGTTTTGCCCATTGTGACCGCAAGCTTTACAATTTTGGTTGCGTGTATTCTTGCAGGAAACCTGTGGGGTATTGGAACCATGAAGCTCCACGTTTTAAGAAACGGGGGAGGAAACACAGTACTGCTTACCATAGACAACAAAAGTGCCATGCTTTCCACTGCCGGAAAATACAACTTCGATGACGAGGTTATCAGCTATATAGAAAGCACGGTAAAGGGAAAACTCAGCTTTCTGGCGGTAACTGAGAACTATAAAAATTCCGGCATATATGCAGATGAACTTTTGCAGGAGATAGGCGCAGAAAACGTGCTTTTCTATCACAACGAAAAGACCGACGAGGAAACAATAAACGCAATAGATGAAAACGGAAATGTGACCTATTTACAGCAGGATACAGGAGAAGCGACTCTCTGGAACAAAGCAATTATCAAATACATAAAAGAGGGCAACGGTTTCTATCAGTATGTGAGGATTTCCGAGGGCTACAGCCTTTTGATAATTCCCAAAATGGCAGATATTGAAAATCTTCCTGAGGAATACAGATATGCCGACATCATTGTGGGCGGCGGAAATATTAAAAATTCTCAGCTTTTAAGCTGTATGATTTTTGTGGACACAAGCGACGATGACTATAAAGGAACAAACCTGATAAACTACGATTTTACGGCGAAAACAAAGGATGAAAACGTGGTTTTAAATATGTCCAGGAAAAATGAAAAAAGCCATTGACAATCAGCCTTTTGTTATGGTATAGTATATAAGCCGCATATTGTGGGCTTAGAAGAGGTATGCCCCGCCCACGGTAGCGAGTCTGAATAAAGGAATGGTACTTAAATTATGTACGCAGTTATCGAAACAGGCGGCAAGCAGTACAAAGTAGAGAACGGCAGCGTTATCTTCGTTGAAAAGCTTGCAGCAGAGGAAAATGCAACAGTTGATTTCAAAGTTGTAGCTCTTGGTTCTGACGACGGTATTAAGGTTGGCGCTCCTTATGTTGAGGGTGCAACAGTTACAGGCACAGTTCTCAAGAACGGTAAGGGCAAGAAAATCAATGTTATGACCTACAAGCCAAAGAAGGGCGAGAAGAGAAAAATGGGTCACAGACAGCCTTACACAAAGGTTGAGATTAACTCAATCAACGGCTGATTATGATTGCAGCGGAGTTTAAACAAAGAAAAGGCACGGGCATTGTGGAGTTTTCCATAAAAGGTCATTCCGGCTACAGTGAAAGCGGAAGCGACATTGTCTGCGCAGCGGTGAGTTCAGCGGCTTATATGGCTGCAAACACTATAACCGATGTAATCGGCGCAAAGCCTGAGATTGATTTGTCCGATGGTTTTCTTGTTTTAAAACTGAGTTTGCAGGACGCTTTAAAGTGTTCGGTGATAACCGAGGGTTTAAAGCTCCATGTGCTGGCTCTTTCAGAGCAGTATCAAAATTTCATTAAAGTTAAAATTTCGGAGGTGTAAGGTAATGTTGAAGATAAATATCCAGTTGTTCGCTCATAAAAAAGGTATGGGTTCTACAAAGAACGGCCGTGACAGTGAGTCAAAGCGTCTTGGCGTTAAGCGTGCAGACGGTCAGCACGTTCTTGCAGGAAATATCCTTGTTAAGCAGAGAGGCACACACATTCACCCGGGTGTGAATGTTGGCAGAGGTTCTGACGATTCTCTCTTTGCTAAGGTTGACGGCGTTGTTCGTTTCGAGCGTGTAGGCAAGGACAGAAAGCGTGCAAGCGTTTATCCTGTTGAGCAGTAATTTATTAACACAAAACCTTTGGGGCGGATATAATTTATCCGCCCTTATTGTTTAACCTTTTATCCCTTTAATAAGTGATAAGATGAAAGAATTTAATAACAGAAATAAAAAAGACAATAATAAAAAGTATTGGTACTTTCCTTTTTTCAGCGCAAAGTTCCCCACACAGAAAGTCAAAGCCTCGGTTGGCAACATTTGGTGGTCACTTTCCGTTATAGCCGTGGTTTTTGTCTGGTGTTTCCATGCGGTGAAAGAGCAAAACTGGCTTTTTCTTGTACTTGGAATATGCGGAGGAGCTGCAGCTGAATTTTTCCTCATAAGAGATTTTGTGAGAACACGTAAATCCGAAAAGGAAGATAAAAACCCTGACAAAAAAGAAATAAAATAGAGTTTATATAAATGATTTAGAAATATTTTGCATGTAAGCAAGATAATATTAAAGGATTTTTTGCCTTTGGGAGGTATATATGTTTGTAGATGTAGCAAAAATTAAAATTAAGGCAGGCGACGGCGGAGACGGCGCTGTGTCTTTTCACAGAGAAAAATATATTGCTTCCGGCGGCCCTGACGGCGGAGACGGCGGCAAGGGCGGCAATATAGTTTTTGTAGCCGACAGCAACCTTTCCACCCTAGCTGATTTCAGATACAAAAGAAAATATCTGGCACAAAAGGGTGAAAACGGAAAAGCGGCACGCAGAAACGGAAAAAATGCACCGGACCTTATTATACATGTGCCTATAGGAACGCTTGTTAAGGATGCGGAAACAGGCAGACTTATGGCTGACGTTTCCACAAAAGAGCCTGTAGTTGTGGCAAGAGGCGGAAAAGGCGGCTGGGGAAATACCCATTTCGCAACTCCGACAAGACAAACTCCACGTTTTGCAAAGCCTGGACTTCCGGGCGAAGAGTTCGACGTTCAGCTTGAGCTGAAGCTTTTGGCTGACGTTGGCTTGGTCGGTTTTCCAAATGTAGGAAAATCAACACTTGTTTCCGTTGTTTCTCAGGCAAAGCCGGTTATAGCCAACTACCACTTTACCACAATAACACCTGTTCTGGGAGTTGTTTCAATGGGCGAGGGAAGCTCATTTGTAATGGCTGATATTCCGGGTCTTATCGAAGGCGCATGGGAAGGCACAGGACTGGGACACCAGTTTTTAAGACATGTTGAAAGATGCAGACTGCTTGTTCATATTGTGGATATTTCCGGCAGTGAGGGAAGAGACCCTATTGAGGATTTTGAAATAATAAACAGAGAGCTTGAAAAGTTTAACCCGGAGCTTGCCAAACGTCCAATGCTTGTAGCCGGAAACAAATGCGACCTTGCAACAGATGAACAAATAGAGAATTTTAAAAACTACGTCGAGGAAAAAGGTTACATGTTCTTTCCAATTATGGCGGCTATCAGATATGATGTTGATCCTCTTCTCAATAAAATTCAGGAGATGCTCTCAAAGCTTCCGCCTATAGCGGTTTACGAGGCAGAGCCTGTGCCGGTTGTTGCGGCAGAAAATGTCGGCAGACACGATGTTAAAATCACCGTACACGACGGTATTTATTTTGTTGAGGGTAAATGGCTTCTCAATGTCATTAAGTCCGTAAACTTTGACGATTACGAAAGCCTTAACTATTTCCAGAAAGTTCTCATAAACAGCGGCGTTATCGACGCTCTCCGTGAGGCTGGAATAAACGAAGGCGATACGGTTTCAATCTATGATTTGGAATTTGATTTCGTTGAGTAATAGGGATTTAGACGCAAAGAGGAGAAAAGATGGAGAAGTTTATAGATAAGGAATGTCGTGCAAAGTCTGTATCTCCTTTGACCCTTGCTTTTTTGGGTGACGGGGTTTACGACTTGCTTATTCGTGATTTTCTTGTTACACAGGCAAACAGACCGGTTGGAGAGCTTAACAGGCTTAAAATTTCGGTGGTATGCTGTCAGGCTCAGTCAAAGGCTATGAAAAAGCTTTTGGATGCGGATTTCCTGACGGAAGAGGAAATGTCAGTGTACAAGCGTGGAAGAAATTCCACAGTGAATAATGTTCCGAAAAATTCCAGCGCTGCCGATTATCACAGCGCAACAGGCTTTGAAGCCTTGCTTGGATTTTTGTATCTTCAAAATAAAATAGACAGGATAACTGAAATATTCGATTTTGCCGTAAAGGAAGAACTTCTTTAAAAGGAGGTTTGTTTTATGACAAAGAAAAGGTTTTTTCACGATATTACAGATTGGACAACCATAATTTTCGGAAGTCTTATTTATGCGGTGGCAGTAAGTTGTTTTACAGCTCCAAATAATATAGCCCAGGGCGGACTGACCGGTGTGTCGATTATGCTTAATTTCGTATTCAACACACCTATAGGTATAACAACAATGATTATGAATATACCTCTGCTTATATGGGGACTTGTCGAAAACGGTAAAAGCTACCTTGCAAAAACTGTGGTGGCCATAGTGGTGTCATCTGTGGCGATTGATGTTATTTCATCATTTACTACAGGTTATCACGGCGAAAAGCTGCTGGCGGCCATGTTCGGAGGAATATTAAGCGGCTGTGGTTTGGGTCTGATTTTCTATCGTGGCGGTTCAACCGGCGGTGTGGATATTGTAGCTCAGAATATTCACAAGCATCTTCCTTTTCTTTCTGTAGGCAAACTGATATTACTGGCAGACGCTCTTATAATTTTTGCCACAATACCTGTTTACGGCGGAATAGAGAGCGCAATGTACACATCAATTTCTATTTTCCTTAGCGTTAAGGTTATAGATACGGTTACAAAGGGTTTTGCCAGGGACAACGGAAAGCTTATGTTTATCATAACCTCAAAGTATGCTGAGATAACCAAAGAGATAATCGAAAATGTAGAGAGAAGTGTAACTGTTATTGACGGTAAGGGAGGATATACAGGGGACGATAAAAAGGTTGTTTTGTGCGCATTAAGACCACGTCAGGTTTATAAGGTGAGAAGAATAGCCGAAAACATCGACCGCATGTCCTTTATAGTTGTAACCGATGCGGAAAATATAATGGGCAAAGGTTTCAGAAACAGATAATTAAAATACTAAACGGGAATGTACTTTTAAATACATTCCCGTTTTTATATGTATATTAAAAAATGTATGCAAAGCATATTTCCCCCAAAAAAGCATTGCATACAAGTGAGAAGAATATCAGCATTTGAGTTCCTGTTTTTTTCGCTCAAGCATCTTTTCCAATTTATCAATAACCTGTGGGTCATCTGTATTTTCTATAAGAGCCGCAAAAAGATTTTCTTTTGAGCCTTTATTAAACTCGCTGCTGTCTGTAAATTGCTTAACCGCATATTCTTCTCTTGTGAACACAGGTACAAAAGTTCTGGCATAGTTTTTTGTGGTTTTTACAAATCCCTCAACTTTGATTACTTCCTTCTTTAACAGGGAGTTGATCAAAAGATGAATATAGCTTTTTTTCCAAGTTCTGTTTACTGATAAATTGACAATTTCAGTACTTGTCATGGGTCTATTTTCTGTCCAAAGTAAGTCCAAGATTTCCTCTTCACTTTTTGTCAACATATTTATTAACTCCTTCTCATTTTTATAGTAGAACACAATTCACCAAATAAAAATATATCACTATTATTATATAATTATAATGTCATATTGTCAATTGAAATACAGGTTTTTTTAAACGAATATGTATATTTTTAGTATAATTATGTATATAATATTGTTTTTTATAAATGTTTTAGCTCCTATATCAGGACTAATTTTAACACTTATATAAGTTATATTTGGTTATTTTTAATATCATTGGATAATAAAAATACTGCTACTATATTAGGAATTGTCATAAGTCCGTTAAATAAATCGGAAAGACACCATATAAAAATCATGGGGACAAAAGGAGAAATAATTGAAGCAATAACCCATAAATAGCGAAATTTTCCTACTGACTTTTCTCCAAATAGAAAGATACAGCATTTTTCCCCGTAACAGCTCCATCCCAACAATGTGGTAAAAGCAAAAAATAAAATACATGTAACGATTATTAGCTTTCCTGCGTAAGGAATTTTTGAAAAAACAAAGTACATAAGAGCTTCTCCGTCAACAGAGGAGATGTCTATTCCCGTGGCGATTGCGGTGGTCACAGCGGTAAGGCCAGTTAGAAAACACAAAACACCTGTGTCCCAAAATGTTCCCGTAGAGGTTATGAGAGCTATAGTGTCCGGAGAGTCTGTCTGAGCTTCAACAGATATCAAAGGCGCTGAGCCCATTCCAGACTCTCCGGAAAAAAGTCCTTTGGAAATTCCGTAGCGGCAGGCATTTATAAATAAAGCTCCGGTAAACCCTCCGGCAATACTTTTAAAACCGAAAGCTTCACTGAGAATAGAGGCAAATGCGTCGGGAAGATAATGTCTGTTTGCAAAAAGTAAAAACAGACATCCTCCTGTATAAAGCAAAGCCATAGCGGGAACAAGAATTTCTGATATTTTTGAAACAGATTTTACACCGCCGATAATTGAAACCGAGCACAGTAAGCCTGCGGCAATTCCTGTGAAAAGCTCCACGGCGGTTATGTTTATTTCTGAAACGGACAGCAAAACAGTGTCTGAAAAACAGTTTTTTAACGTCTGAGAAATAGCACCAGTCTGTACTGCACAGCCTATTCCAAAGGAAGCGGCAAGTCCGAAAACCGAGAACAAAACAGCGCTTATGGGCATGTTAAGCTGGTTTTTTAAAAGATACATTGCGCCGCCTCGGTAAGAGCCGTCTTTGGTCTTTGTTCTGTATTTTACCGCAAGATAGGTTTCGGCGTATTTGGTGGCAATTCCCAGTAAACCTCCAATCCAGCACCAGAAAACAGCTCCCGGCCCGCCCAAAACAATTGCTGTGCCAACACCTATGATATTTCCTGTGCCTATTGTTGAAGCCAGGGTGCAGGTAAGTGCTTTAAAAGGGCTTATGCCGTCGCCTGAATCTGTCCGTTTCATTGAAAGCCGTATTCCTTTAAAAAGTCTTTTTTGTACAAATCCGGTTTTTACCGTATTATAAATATGTATTGCGGGAAGCAGAATAATAAGAAAGTTATTCCATAAGAAATCATTTATGTATGTAAAGAATTGCAGAAACATAAAAAGCCTCCGGACATATAAACGCTTTAAAACATTTATATGTGACGAAGGCATTTTTTATTTCAGTTAAAATTAGTTACAGCAGAGGGATAACACAGGAAAGGTCATCGCATACGCTGTAAAGGAGAGGTATTAAATCCTCGGTTGGCTTGTCCAAATCAGGTACCATTATTGTGGCGCAGCCGGCAGTGCTTGCAGAAATCACACCGTTGGGAGAATCCTCAAGAGCAATACATTCTTCAGGTTTAAGGTTTAACTTTTCGCAGGCAAGCAGATATATGTCAGGCTTTGGCTTGCTGTTTTTTACCATAGAGCCGCAGGCAAACTCATCGAAATACTTGAAAAGTCCCACGCTTTCCAGATGTTCCTTAGCTCTTTCAAAAGGGGAGGAGGTGGCAAGAGCAATTTTAACTCCGTTTTGTTTTGCAAATTCCAAAAGCTCCTTTGCGCCTTTTTTAGCTTCCACACCGTGTTCCTTTATGTAAGCGTCCATAAGCTCAACACGCTTGTCATGAACAGGAACATAGTCAAAGCTTCCGAAATAACCGGCAAGCTTTTCAGTTGTAAACTGCCTGTTAAGACTTCTTATGCTTAAAGCGTGTTCAAATTCCATTGGATATCCGTAAAACCTTGCGGCTTCCGTCCAGAATCTTACATAAAGCTTTTCGGTATCCAGAAGAAGTCCGTCCATATCAAAAATTAGTCCCTTAAATTTCATAAAAATCACCCTTTTAATTTTACCATAGTTTTTATTATTTCACAATCTTTTTTTCTTTAGGGGAAAAAGTAGCCAAAAATGATATTGTAGATTTAAAATATTCTTACTTTTTTATTATGGCAATAATTTGTCACATATGATATAATTTATTCCAATGAAATTTGAAAATGTCTTATTATGTTATTGTAAGTAACTTTTATTATAATTTTAGATGAAATTTGAGGAAGAATTAGATGAAAAACAAAGAAAATAAAGATAAAAAAGATTCATTCTTTAAGAATATAGTTAAATATAAAAGATTAAACGGAGCAACAACCGGCAAAATGAAGGGTAAAAAGACCGCATTTTGGCTGGTTGTGACTGCTTTGGTGACCGTTGTTTTCGGAACCTGCGTTTTTGCTCTTGGAAATTATAACAGAGAAAGCATGATGCTTCCTACAGAGCCTGGAATGTTCGGAACAGACGATATCAGCGAATCTTCGGAAAGCTCTTCAGAGGAAACAACAGAAAATCCAAATGTTCCGGGAGAAGAGGTTGAGTTTAAAACTGTTGAGGACGACTATTTCAACAATTCAGTTTTTATAGGCGACAGTATTTCTTACGGACTTACGCTGTATGTAACCGAAAAGAGAGCCGAAGGTGAAAACGTGCTGGGTACAGCTCAGTTTTTAACAAGCGGAAGCCTGAGCTTCGGAAATTCCCTTTGGGATGTCAGCGACGAGTCTGTACACCCAACATACAACGGTGAAAAAATGAAGCTTGAGGATGCTGTCGGTCAGATTCAGCCTGACAAGATTTACATTCTCTTGGGAACAAATGATGTGGCTTTGTACGGCGTTGAAGCCACAATAGCCAATGCAGATGAAGCAATCAACAGAATGCTTGAAGCAAGCCCGAACTCAAGAATAATCATCCAGTCTGTTACACCTAAATATATTTCGGAAAGCAATGCAGACGACGATTTGAACAACGATAAAATCAACGCAATGAACGAAGCTCTAAAGACATTTGCGGAGGAAAAGGGATATGTATATCTTGATATAGCTTCACAGTTTAAGGACAGCAATGGGGGACTTGCGTCTGAATACTGCGGAGACCAGGAAGGTATGGGTATTCATTTCTCAAATGCCGCATATGAAATGTGGATTGATTATTTGTACAGTCACGGGGTATGATTGACTAAACATTTACATGAGGAGGGTATGGTTTGAAAAGGGGTTTAATTATTGTCTGTGCTTGTTTGCTTATAGTTTCATCATTCTTTAGCGGCTGCGGAACTTCTGATACACAAAGTACAACCGAAGAAGTGACACAGGCAACAGAAGAGCAGACAACAGAAGCTACAAGCGAAGAAGTGACCGAGACACAGGAAGAAACTACGGAAGAAGCTGAGGAAGCTTCAGCTTCAGAGGAATCGCCTGTTACATATGAATATACTCAGGTTGATGATTCGTATTTTAACGACGCTGTATTTATCGGCGACAGCATTTCATATGGCTTTGAGCTTTATGTTACAGAGAAACGTGCCAACGGGGAAACCGTTCTGGGAGAAGCGAAGTTCTTAACAAGCGGAAGCTTAAGTTACGGAAATTCCCTTTGGGATGTCAGCGATGAATCTGTACATCCAACATATAACGGTGTAAAGATGAAGCTGGAAGACGCCATAGCTCAGATAAAGCCGGGAAAGATTTACATACTTTTGGGAACAAACGATGTTGCTTTGTACGGTGTTGAACAGACAATTGCAAATGCCGATACAGAGATAAGCAGGATGCTTGAGGCGTCTCCGGGAGCAGAGATATTCATAATGTCTACAACTCCCAAGTATTCACCTGCGGAAAGTGATGTTGACGGTGCCCTTAACAATGCAGATATTGATGCGCTTAATGTGGCAATGAGGCAATTTGCTGTTGAAAAGGGATATAATTTCATGAACATTGCACCTCTGTTTAAAGACGAAACAGGAGGTCTTGCCGCCGACTATTGCAGTGACAAAGAGGGAATGGGAATACATTTTACATCTGCCGCTTATGATATTTGGCTTAACTTTCTTTACAGCTACGGAAAACAGCAGTGATGTTAAAGTATAGTTGAGTTAATATAATAAATGAATTTGAGTACAGTAGAGTGAAAGGAGTTTAAAAATGAAAAGGGTATTGTGTTTTATTATGATGATTGTCACAGGTGTGGTTTTTGCAGGCTGCTCAAATGCAGAGGATGCAAAAAAATACGACATTCAGAAAGCAGGGGAGGAAATCGTATCTCAGATTGAGAGCGCTTCTCAGATGACAAAAGTAAACGACGATATACTTACAAGCTTTTATGGTATTGATACAGCTGATGTAAATGATTACTTTGCACTTATCAGCACCGACTCAACAAAGCAGGATGAAGTGATCATGGTTGAAGCAAAGGACGCAGACGCTCTGAAAAGAGTACAGGAGAAAATCCAGACCAGATACGACTCAAAATATGCCCAGACAAAGGATTATCTTCCGGAAGAGGCAAAGCTTATTGAAGCAAGCAAGGTTGAAACCGACGGAAATTATGTATGGATGTTCATATCAGCAGACGCAGATAAAATGAACGAAATTTTCCAGGGAACAGCGGCATAAAATTTTTATAAATGCAGGAATACGGGATGGCAATAGCTGTCCCGTTTTTATGTGAGTTTTTATTTTATCAAAATAATTGATTAGATAAAATACAGTGGAAATACCGTGGCTATGTGTTGACTTTTCAATCTTTTGATAATATAATTACTAAGATAATGTTAAAAACGAATAATAAAATACTACAGGGTAAGAGAGGAATTCATATGTGTACAGATAAGATTAAAATTGGTTTTGATAATGACAAATATCTCCGTATGCAGTCAAAGCATATCAGAGAAAGAATTTCTCAGTTTGACAATAAACTTTACCTTGAGCTTGGCGGAAAGCTTTTTGACGATTATCATGCGTCAAGAGTTCTTCCGGGATTTCAGCCGGACAGCAAAATAAAAATGCTTTTGAACATGGCTGACGAAGCAGAGGTAGTTATTGTAATCAACGCTGACGATATAGTTAAGAATAAGGTCAGAGGTGATTTGGGCATTACTTATGATGCCGATGTTCTCAGACTTATCGACGCTTTCAGAGAAGCAGGACTTTATGTTGGCAGTGTTGTAATTACCCAGTACGCAGGACAGACAGCGGCAGATATTTTCCGCAAAAGACTTGAAAGCCTGGGAATGAAAGCATATCTCCACTATCATATTGAGGGATATCCAAACAATGTGCCGTTTATTATAAGCGAAGAGGGCTTCGGTAAAAACGAGTATGTGGAAACAACACGTCCTTTGGTAATTGTAACTGCTCCGGGCCCTGGAAGCGGAAAGATGGCAACCTGTCTTTCTCAGCTCTATCATGAGCATAAGAGAAATATCAATGCGGGCTATGCAAAGTTTGAGACTTTTCCGGTTTGGAATTTGCCGTTAAAACATCCGGTAAACTTGGCATATGAAGCAGCTACAGCCGATTTAAACGACGTAAACATGATTGACCCGTTCCACCTTGACGCTTACGGAACAAAGGCAGTAAACTACAACCGTGATGTTGAAGTTTTCCCTGTACTCAATTCAATCTTTGAAAAGATTTCCGGAAAGAGCCCATACAATTCACCTACAGACATGGGCGTTAATATGGCAGGCTTGTGTATCATAGATGATGAGGTCTGCGCCGAAGCTTCAAGACAGGAGATTATAAGAAGATATTTCAACACCCTCTGCGATGAGAAAATGGGAAAAATAAGCAGTGAAGCTGTTTATAAAATAGAGCTTCTCATGGCAAAGGCAGGAATAGAAGCCAATGACAGACTTGTTGCAGTAAAGGCAAGAGAGGTTGCAGAGCTTACAGATAATCCTGCTGCGGCAATTCAGCTTCATGACGGCAGAATCGTTACAGGTAAAACCTCAGCCCTGCTTGGCTCATCATCAGCAGTGCTTTTGAACGCTTTGAAAACTCTCGGAGATATAGATGATGAAATCCTTCTCATTTCACCGAGCGTTATTGAGCCTATCCAGAAGCTTAAAATTCAGAATTTGGGAAATAAAAACCCAAGACTTCACTCAGATGAAATTCTTATAGCTTTGAGTATCTGTGCTGCTACAGACCCAACTGCACGTAAGGCAATGGAACAGCTTCCAAGACTTAAAGGCTGTGAAGTTCATTCATCAGTTATTCTTACTCAGGTTGACTCATCAATTTTCAGAAAGCTTGGAATGAACCTTACATGTGAGCCTTCCTATCAGTCAAAGCGTCTTTATCATAAACAATAATTGTATACATATAAAAAATTACACCTCAATGCAGTTTATAATTGCATTGAGGTGTTTTTGGTTTTTATCAGCCTTTTTTAGGCTTCGGGGAATTTTTTGAAAACGCTATAAACAGCAGTGCGCTTATTCCCATAAGGATAGGATAATAAAGATATGGTGTAATTTCAACTGATGTTATTCCAACAAGTCCGGCGGCTGTGAGAAGCTGTGCGCCGTATGGGATAATTCCCTGGAAAATAGAGGTGAATATATCAAGAAGGGAAGCGCTCTGTTTTGGCTCGATTCCGTATTCGTCACTGATATCCTTTGCGATTTCACCGGAAAGAACGATTGCTATTGTATTATTGGCTGTTGCAATATCCACGCAGGAGGCGAGAGCAGCAATTCCGAACTGTGCGCCTTTCTTTGTCTTTATTCTTGAACGAACAATATGGAGTATTGCCTGTATGCCGCCGTATTCCTTTATAAGTGCGCTGATACATGCAACAACTATTGAAATTACTGTTATGTCGTACATCTTAGTAACGCCGTCACCGATAGCTGTAAACATATCGCCTACTGCCAATGCGCCTGTAGCTATGCCGGCGATGAGAGATGTTACAGTTCCTGTTATAAGTACAAGAAATACGTTAAAGCCCAGCAATGCACCAATAAGAACTATCAGATACGGGATAACCTGGAAAATATTGTAGGAAAGGTCGTCTGTAAGTTCAAAGGTAGAATTAAATGTGAGAGCAAAGAATATTATAGCTGTAATAATCGCCGCAGGCAGTACAATTTTAAAGTTGGTTTTGAACTTGTCGTTCATGTTACAGCCCTGAGTTTTAACAGCGGCGATGGTTGTATCGGAAATCATTGAAAGGTTGTCGCCGAACATTGCACCGGAAACAACAGCTCCTGTACAGAGAGCCACATTAAGTCCTGTCTGTTCGCTTATACCCAAAGCGATAGGGGCGAGAGCAGTTACAGTTCCCACAGATGTACCCATAGATATGGAAATAAAGCATCCAATTATAAAAAGACCAATTACTGCAAAATTGGGAGGCAGAAAAGAAAGACCGAGATTAACGGTGCTTTTTACTCCGCCGGATGCGCTTACCGCTCCGGAAAAAGCTCCTGCGGCAAGGAAGATAAGACACATTGTTATAATGTTTTCGTCGGCAACGCCTTTTGCTATTACTTTAAGCTTGTCGTTAAACTTTAATTTTCTGTTTTGCAGAAAAGCCACAAACAAAGCGATTAAAAACGCCACTATAGCAGGCATTGAGTCAAAGTCATTGAAAATAATTCCGCTTCCGATAAAAATTACCAGAAAAACAGCGATGGGGAGCAGTGCGGAGATTCTGCCCTTATTGTTTTCCATCGGTATCACTCCTTTTAAATTTTAGATATACGGCTATTATACTTTATATGATAAGTTTTTGCAAGGAAAAGAATTTTTTGTTTAAGTTTTCTATTTTGGCTTCAATAAGTATATTTTGAACTCCGCCATAATATATTTTTTATATCTCAAGAAAATACAGACTAAAAAAGGAGAGATAAAAATGGAATATACTTTAAAGCCACAGGAAATCGGATGTCTGCAAACAATTCTTGACACTGTAAGCGAGCAGGGAGTGGATATGGACATAACCCTTCCCGATTATTGTCCCGATATTGAGAAAGTGCTCAACTGCACATTTTCTCCGAAAATATTTACACAGAACCTTTCGGGAGGTCAGCTTAGAGTAGAAGGCGCAGTGACAGTCAGGGTGCTCTACTGTGACAGCGTTAAGAAAAACGTCAGATGCTTTGAACAGACCTCGCCTTTTTCCGCAGGTTTTAATGTTAAGGACTTGACCGACCAGTACGGAGTTATCACAAGCACCAAAAACGAATACATAAACTGCCGTGCGCTCAGCCCGAGAAAACTGACTGTACACGGTGCTTTTTCACTGTATGCAAAAATTATCGGCAAAGGCTGTCTTACTGCATACGGTCCGGGAGAAGACAAAACCCTTTGTACCAAAACCAGAAAAATAAGCTGTATGGAGCTTTCAGCTTTTTGTCAGGAGCAGTTTACAGTGACCGATGAGGTTTCCCT
This sequence comes from Anaeromassilibacillus sp. An172, assembly GCF_002160515.1. Classification (GTDB taxonomy): domain Bacteria; phylum Bacillota; class Clostridia; order Oscillospirales; family Acutalibacteraceae; genus Limousia; species Limousia pullorum. The sequence continues at coordinate 149,725 of NZ_NFKS01000002.1, forward strand.
TGAGGGCAGACCGCCTGTTGAATCACTGCTGAAATCAGAGGTGAGAATACTTTCCAGCCAGTGCAAGGCGGTAAACGGAAAGATTATGCTCAACGGCGAAATCAATATGCGACTTATGTATCTCTCAAATTTTGAAACGGGAGATATTGAGATTGTGGACTATGTGACTCCTTACAGTCAGATAATCAACTGTGAAGGGGTTACGGAAACAACTGTAAACCATATAAATGTAAATCTTATGTCCGGAGAAGTAAGGCTCAAGGGTGACGCTTTTTCAGACAATCCTCTGATAGTCCTGGATGCAAGAATTTGCTTTACAGAAATGGGATATGTTCCGGTGGATATAACAGTGATTGAGGATTCCTATTCCACAAAGTTTGCTTCTTCACAGCAGTTCACAAGTATGGAGGTTTTGAAGTCCACAATTCCGTTCAGGGATACTTTCATGCACAAGTCAACGGTAAAAACTGACGGTGCATCCATTACAAAAATAATCGACATGGAATGTACACCGGCAAGCTCATCTTTCTCTGTGTCAGAGGGAATAAAAGCGGAGGGGAAATTCAACTGTTGTATAACCGCCGTAGGAGATGACGGATATCCTGTTTATATAGAAAGAATAGTGGATTTGCAGCGTGACCTTTCCGTTGAAGCGGGAGCGGACAATATTGAAAATCTTGATTTCTTTATAAACTCCATGAGCTACAGAATTGCCGAGGATGACAGCATTGAGCTGAGATGCGAAATAGTTATGACCGGATGCGCCCAGCTGAGAGAAACAATAAGCGGCGTAAACTATATAGAAATATCCGAGGGTAAACCAATAGAAGAGGACGGATGTTCCTTGACCTTGTATTACTGCGACTGCGGGGAAAAGATTTGGGACATTGCGAAAAAATATAACACCTCTGAGGATTTGATAATTTCCGAAAATCTTCTTGAGGGCGACAGAATTGACGAAGCCAAGATGCTTTTGATAACAAGAATATAGGGAGGAAAAACGTATGGAAGAGAGAAGCATTTACCAGGACATTGCCAAAAGAACCGACGGAAACATTTATATAGGTGTTGTAGGCCCTGTGAGAACAGGTAAATCCACCTTTATAAAAAGGTTTATGGACACCATCGTTTTGCCCAATATTGAAAATGAGGATAAAAGAAAAAGAGCAAATGACGAGCTTCCCCAGTCTGCGGCAGGCAGAACAATAATGACCACAGAGCCGAAATTTATCCCCGAAGAGGCTGTGGAGATAGAGCTTTCCGACAATGCGGTTTTCCGTGTAAGGATGATAGACTGTGTTGGATACATTGTGGACAGTGCGCTGGGTTACATAGAGGGCGACTCTCCGAGAATGGTAAAAACTCCCTGGTACGATGAGGAGATACCATTTAACACAGCGGCAGAGGTGGGAACAAGAAAGGTTATCACCGACCACAGCACAATAGGCCTTGTTATCACCACAGACGGAAGTATCAGCGATATACCAAGAAGCGATTATGTGGAAAGCGAAACAAGGGTTATAAATGAATTAAAAGAGATAAATAAACCTTTTATTATCCTTTTAAACTCTGTAGAGCCAAAGGCAAAAAGCACCGTGGCGCTGGCAGAGGAGCTTAGCCGCAAGCATCAGGTTCCGGTAATTCCAGTAAGCTGTGTTGACCTTGACGAAAATGAGATAAAGAGAATTCTTGTTCAGGTGCTTTTTGAATTCCCGATAAAGGAAATAAAGGTAAACATACCGGGCTGGATGGTAGCCCTTGAAAGCGATAACCAGTACAAGAGAGATATTTTCACCACAATTAAAACCACGGCGGAAAAAATAACAAAAATAAGGGAGATACAGTACGCCGCCGCTGAGATGGAAAAAAATCCCCTTATCACCAATACAAATATTTCGTCGCTGGATTTGGGAATAGGCAGAGGCTCAATAAATATTACCATAGACAGCGGACTGTTCTTTAAAACCATGTCCGAGAAAACGGGAATGGATATCCCAGATGAAAAATCATTGCTTGACTGTGTCTGCAAGCTTTGCGCAAAGCAAAGGGAATTTGATAAAATCGCTCAGGCGTATAAGCAGGTTCAGGATACCGGCTATGGAATAGTTATGCCAACAATGGAGGAGCTGACTCTGGAAGAACCTCAGATTATAAAGCAAAGCGGAAAATACGGAATAAGGCTGAAAGCCTCAGCACCGTCCATTCACATGATGAAAATTCATACAAACGCAGAGGTAACCCCAATAGTTGGCTCAGAACAGCAGTCGGAGGAGCTTGTTTCCTATATGCTCAAGGAGTTTGAAGAAAATCCTGTTAAAATCTGGGAGTCAAATATATTCGGAAAATCCGTCCACGAGCTTGTAAACGAGGGCTTGCACAACAAGCTTTACCGAATGCCGGAGGACGCAAGAATGAAGGTTGCCCAGACTATAGAGAAAATAATAAACGACGGCTGCAACGGACTTCTGTGTATAATATTGTAACTTAGAACCAATATATTTAATTTGTTTTCAGGCACTTTTGTCTTTTTTTAAAGTTAAAAAAGCAAGAGTGCCTTTTTATATACAAAAACACGGTCATAGAATGGTATAAACTGTGAAAATTGGTAAATTTGACAGAAAAACAGAAAGTCGTATTTAGTTATTGAAAAAAAAATACTGCTATAGTATAATAAATTCGTATGCTGAATTATTTACGGGGGTAAAATTATGGATATTACTGAAAAACTGATTACCTCTCTGACCGTATTGCTCACGGGTTTGGTGGTTGTTTTTGCCGTATTGTTTATACTCATAGGTATAATCAAGGGTTGCGGTATTATCGTCACAAAGTTCGAGAACATGGTTAAAGAGAAAAAAGCCCAAAAAGAAACTGCTTCGGCAAAACCAGTGGCTCCTGTGCAGCAGAAACCGGTGCAGGTGACCGAAACTGCCGAAAGCGGAATTTCCGATGAGATTGTTGCTGTTATCGCCGCTGCCGTTGACGCTATGTACGGCTCTTCCGGTAAAGCAAGAATCAAAAGCATCAAAAAATCCGACAACAGCCGCTCTGCATGGAGTAAGGCAGGTATCTTGGATAACACAAGACCATTCTAATTTGTTCGGGTTTAAATTTTATCGGAAAGGAATTTGCGTTTTATGGAAATAATAAACGGTTTTGTTGACTCTATTGTGGGTCTTTTTCATGATTCTGGCCTGATGGTTCTCGGATGGCAGAATTACGTTATGATACTTGTGGCTATTGTCCTCATTTATCTGGCAATCAAAAAGCAGTACGAGCCTTTGCTTTTGCTGCCGATAGCATTCGGTATGCTTCTTGTAAACCTTTATCCGAGCATTATGGCTGCTCCTACAACAACTCTCCAGCCAGTAACAGAATACATGGCTGAACACGGAGGACAAGCGGGAAGCTATGCAATAACTGTTTTAAACGGTGTTGAATATTACAATGTTCCCGAATACGGCGGACTTTTGTACTACCTCTATCAGGGCGTTAAGCTTGGTATTTATCCTCCGCTTATCTTCTTGGGTATCGGCGCTATGACAGACTTCGGTCCTCTTATCGCTAATCCAAAGAGCTTTATTCTCGGAGCTGCTGCTCAGCTTGGTATTTTTATCACATTTATCGGCGCAATTTTCCTTGGATTTACAAGCAAGGAAGCAGGCGCTATCGCAATCATAGGCGGTGCGGACGGTCCTACAGCGATTTATGTTGCCACACGTCTTGCATCACACCTTTTGGGACCTATCGCTGTTGCAGCATATTCCTACATGGCATTGGTTCCGATTATTCAGCCTCCGATTATGAAAGCTTTGACAACAAAGAAGGAAAGAGCTGTAAAGATGACACAGCTTCGTACAGTTTCAAAGCTGGAAAAGATTATCTTCCCAATTGTTGTAATCATCGTTGTTGCTTTGTTCCTTCCAAGTGCAGCTCCTCTTGTTGGTATGCTCATGCTTGGTAATATCTTCAAGGAAAGCGGAGTTGTTGACAGAATCTGCAAAGCAGCTCAGAACGAGCTTATGAACATAATCACAATCTTCCTGGGCGTTACTGTTGGTGCAACAGCTACAGGTGAGGTATTCCTCACAGCTCAGACTCTGGGAATTGTTGTTCTCGGATTGCTTGCATTCTGCATGGGTACAGCAGGCGGCGTTCTCTTCGGAAAGATTATGTACAAACTTACCGGAGGAAAGGTAAATCCTCTCATCGGTTCAGCCGGTGTTTCAGCTGTTCCGATGGCAGCCCGTGTATCACAGAAGGTTGGACAGGAAGAAAATCCTTCAAACTTCCTTCTCATGCACGCTATGGGACCAAATGTTGCCGGCGTTATAGGCTCAGCAGTTGCAGCCGGTGTTCTTCTTAGTGTATTGCAATAATTTCGGTTGTTATGGGCTTTTTACCGAAAAGTAAGAAACACTTTTAAGACAAACTTTTACAAAAATCAATTTTTTGAAAAGGAGACAGGTAATCTTGTCTCCTTTTCTGTTGCTCTGTAATGTAATGTTGCTAAAGAAACAAGGTAAGAAACTATTGATTTAATGCAAAGTATAGAAAGACTTTGAATAGATTTTTTAATTCTTTTATGCAATTAAAAAATCTTATAGCTACATTATAATATTCATGTTGATAAATGTGCTTTCTAAATAACGCAAGGAGATGTATTATGAAAAAAGAATTTTCGTTGATGGACTTTTTAAATATGTTGAAAAAGCACTTGAAGATGGTTATTATACTTCCGATAATCGGTTGTATATTGGCGCTTTCATATTCATTTTTATTGGTAACTCCACAGTATACCGCTTCTTCTTTAATTCTAATACAAAACTATGAGGTTGTAAACAATAATGGTGACGAAGCATCAACCGATGAATACAGAGTTTACAGCAGTGACCTTCAGGCTTCTGCAACACTTGCAAAAAACTGTTCAATACTTTTTTCCGCCGACCCTGATATGAGAGCTGTTTTGGGTTCTTCAAAAATGAGCGTTTCAAGTATGGATGAATCAAACTTTTTGAAAATTACAATCACATCAGATAATCCTCAGGTTGCAGCAGATACAGCAAATAAAATTGCAGATATGGCATATGACGTTTATCTTGAGGTGTTCAAGGCAGGTAATGTAACAACAATTTCCAATGCAGAAGCTCCTACAAAGCCATCATCTCCAAATGTTGTTAAAAACGGACTTTTTGGTATCGTAGGCGGTTTGGTAGTTGCATTTGTAATTGCATTTCTTATTGAAATTTCCGACAATACAATCAAAAAGGACGATGACCTTTATAAGATTTACAATATTCCGGTATTTGCCGAGATTATTGACTTTACATCATCTGAAGGCAGGGGGAATAAACGATGAGCAAAAACAAACAGGGAAAAGCTTACGGTTCTATTGGCATTGAAAACGGAAAATTTGCTATCGTAGAAGGCTACAAGCTTGCCAGAACAAACATTGTATTTACTCTTTCTGCCGGACGCAGCAACTGCTTTGCAGTTACAAGCTGGTCAAAGGGAGAGGGTAAAAGTACAGCGACTACAAACCTTGCTATTTCATTTTCAAAGATGGATAAAAAGGTTATTCTTATTGACGCCGACTTGAGACGTCCTAATGTTGCAAACCTTTTGAATATTGAGAAAAGACAGGGACTTACAGATTATCTTTCAGGACTTGCAAGTTATGAGGATATTATAGCAGAGGATGTTCTTCCTAATCTGGATGTAATCACCTGCGGTACAATACCTCCTAATCCTTCAGAGCTTTTGGGTTCAGAAGAGATGACACGTTTTGTTGAGAAGGTAAAGGATAGTTACGACTATGTTATTTTCGATACACCTCCTGTAGGAGTTGTGGCTGATGCCTTGCTTTTGAATCAGCATATTCTTGGATTTGTAGCTGTTGTAAGAGAAAATTCTACAACACACAGGGATATCGAAAACCTTGTTCAGAATATAAACCTGGCTCATTCAAAGGTTATCGGATTTATAAAAGTCGGATGTTCACTTCAGGATGAGAAGTACACAAAGAGCGGAAAGTATTACAGGTACGGATATTGATAAAATCTGTAAGAAAAGTTTATGATAATCTTGTTTTAAAGATTTATACAGGTTGACTTACAGTTTTATTTGTACACAACACCCATTACCCGTTGCAGGGTAGTGGGTTTTTTTGTGTATTGTTCTAAAAATGCAGGAATTTAGAAAATAACTTGCATTTTTTCTTGTTATATAATAAAATATAAAAGGTTCACGAATGAATAATGCAATTTTTTTACGAGGTGACGGCAAAATGTTTTATAAAGAGATGAACAAGGAAGAGCTGTTGAAGGAAAAGGACTCCTTGCAGAAGGAATTTGACGGATATAAGGCAATGGGACTCAAGCTGGATATGTCCAGAGGTAAGCCGGGAAAAGAGCAGCTTGATATCTCCGAGAGAATGCTTGACATCGTAAACAGCGGTACAGAATGTAAAACAAGAGACGGTCTTGATTGCAGAAACTACGGACTTCTTGATGGTATTCCATCATGTAAAGAGCTTTTTGCACAGCTTCTTGGTGTAGAGCCTGAAAATGTTATGGTAGGCGGCAACTCAAGCCTTAACATGATGTTTGATACAATAGCATGTATGATGACAGCTCCTATTGTTGAGGGATGCAAGCCATGGTATGAGGTAAAAGACAGAAAATTCCTTTGTCCTGTTCCTGGATACGACAGACATTTTGCTGTTACAGAGTACTTTGGTTTTGAAATGATAAACATTCCAATGCTTCCTACAGGTCCTGATATGGATATGGTTGAAAAGCTGGTTGCAGAGGATGAGTCAATAAAGGGTATCTGGTGTGTTCCTAAATATTCAAACCCACAGGGCATCACATATTCCGACGAAACAGTCAGAAGATTTGCAAACCTCAAGCCAAAGGCAAAGGATTTCAGAATTATGTGGGATAATGCATACTGCATCCACGATGTAACAGATACACCCGACAATCTTTTGAACATCTATGAGGAATGTAAGAAGAACGGAACAGAGGACAGTGTTATTCTTTTCTGCTCCACATCAAAAATCACATTCCCGGGTTCCGGTGTTGCAGCAATGGCTTCAAGCCCTGCAAACATGAAGGTTTTCAAAAACAGATATTCATGGCAGACAATCGGCTATGATAAGATAAACATGCTCAGACATATGCTCTTCTTTAAGGATTTGGACGGAGTGAAGAAGCATATGGATAAGCACAAGGCTATCTTGAAGCCAAGATTTGACACAGTTATTGAAAAGCTTGATACAAAGCTTAAAGATACAGGAATTGCTTCATGGACCAATCCAAACGGCGGATATTTTGTAAGCGTTGATGTTTTGGAGGGAACAGCTAAAAAGGTTGTTGCTCTTTGCAAGGAAGCAGGAGTTGTGCTCACAGGCGCAGGCGCAACATATCCTTATGGTAAGGACCCAAAAGACAGCAATATCAGAATAGCACCTACATTCCCACCTGTTTCAGAGCTTGAAACAGCAATGGATATTTTCTGTGTTTGCGCAAAGCTTGCCGCAGTAGAAAAATTGCTTGAAAATAAATAATTTAATCATTTAAAGGTCAAATGCGAAATGCAGGATTTTTTCTGTGTTTCGCATTTTTCTTGTTTAAGCTGGGTAAAAAATACTATTTTGATAAAAAAATGACGGTTTTTGGAGATAAAGTTGTCTAATCTATTGACTTTTAATAAAAAAAACTCTATAATAATTTTTGTTACGTCTGCAAGTGTGTTTGCTGGCCGTTTAAGCAAAGACGTTTGCAGATAATTATTTTTACTGGAGGTTTCAGGCATGAAAAGAGTTCCAAAGCCGGTATTCTTCATCGTTGCCCTCCTTATACTTGCTTTTGCAAGCACAGCAATATTCGGTGTATCTTATTACAATGGAGATAATAAGGTAACGGTTATTAAAGGAGTCAATGACATAAGATGGGGAATCGACATCCGTGGCGGCGTTGAGGCTACATTTAAGCCGGCGGGAGATATTGACGCAACGGAAACAGATCTTGATTCTGCGAAAACAATCATCGAAACAAGAATGGTTTCACAGGGCATTACAGACTATGAGCTGTACGCTGACTATGGTACAGACAGAATTATCGTACGTTTCCCTTGGAAAGAGGATGAAACAAGCTACGATCCAAAAGAAGCAATTGACGAAATTTCAGCAACTGCACAGCTTACTTTCCGTCCGGGAAATTCCTACGAAAGTGTTGATCTTGACGGCGAGGGAGATATAGTTTACAAAACTCCTACAGGCGACACAGAGGAAATCCTTATGGATGGTTCAATGATCGAAACAGCTGTTCCTAATTTTGATACAAGCACAAATAAGTACGTTGTATCCCTTGAATTTACCAGTGACGGTGCGGCTAAATTTGAAGAGATTACCACAGAGTATAACGGCAAAGTGGTTTCCATCTGGATGGATGATATAATGCTTTCAGCACCAACTGTACAGAACGTTATATCAGATGGTAAGGCAGTTATTACAGGTGACTTTACAGCAGAAGAGGCAACAAGCCTTGCAAACAAAATTCAGGCAGGTGCTTTGCCATTCCAGCTTGAGACTGCTTCATACGGTTCAGTAAGCCCAACTCTCGGCTTAAACTCACTGAACGCAATGGCATATGCAGGTGTGATTGCAATTATTATAATCGGATTGTTCATGATTATTATGTACAGAATTCCTGGTTTTGTTGCATTCATCGCACTTTTGGGACAGGTTGGACTTTCAATCGCAGTTATCTCAGGATATTTCACAGTATTCAATTCATTTACAATGACACTCCCTGGTATTGCGGGTATCATACTGTCGATAGGTATGGGCGTTGACGCCAACATCATCACAGCAGAGCGTATCAAGGATGAATTCAGAAGCGGAAAATCTTTGGAACTTGCTATAGACAGAGGAACAAAGAACAGCTTGTCTGCTATCATCGACGGAAACATGACAGTTGTAATTGTATCCCTTATTCTTCTCTTTGTTTTCGGTCCGACACAGATACTTTCCGGTATTTTCGGTCCGTCAACTACAGGTACGGTTTACGCTTTCGGTTACACACTCCTCACAGGTGTTATTGCAAACTTCATCATGGGCGTTGGTCTCTCACGTTTGATGCTCAAGAGTATTGCAAGACTTAAATTCCTGCGCAAAAAGACTTTCTTTGGAGGTGCTAAAAATGAAGAATAAGAGAATTTTCGATTTTGTCGGTCACAAAAAGATATTCTTCGGCATTTCCCTTACAATAATAGCAATAGGTATTATTTGCAATTTTATTTTCGGAACACAGCTGGACATTCAGTTCAAGGGCGGTTCAATCGTTAAGTATTCTTACACAGGAACAGTTGATGAAACAGAGCTTAAGGATACACTCCAGAATGCAACTGAGACTCAGGTATCATTTGCAATTTCAAAAGACCTTTTGGGAACAGACGGACAGGAATCCTATGTTATTTCCGTTCAGTTTGCAGGCAACGAGGTAATCAACGCAGATGTTCAGGATACAATGACAAAGGCATTGGAGGAGAAATTCCCGGACAACAACTTTGCATATCTTGAGTCTAACTCCGTTGAAGCTTCCATGGGTGCTAAATTCCTTTGGAAATGTCTTGCAGCTATTGCAATAGCCGGTGTTCTTATGGTTCTTTATGTTACAATAAGATTTAAGAAAATCGGCGGTCTTTCCGCAGGTGTTATGGCTTTGATTGCTCTTGTACATGACGTAGCTATGATTTACTTCATGTATGTAATATTCAGAATGCCTATAGACAGTAACTTCATCGCTGTTGTACTTATGATTATCGGTTATTCTCTTAACGATACAATCGTTATTTACGACAGAGTCCGTGAGGAAAAGAAACTCCTCGGAAATACTGTTAATGCTGCAGAGCTCTTTAACATAAGCGCATCAGGCGTTATGAAGAGAACAATCTGCACATCAGTAACAACACTTGCCGCTATCGGCACAGTTTATGTTGTTGCTTTGGTATTCAACATTCCTTCAGTTCAGAGCTTTGCTCTTCCGATGATAATCGGTGTTATCTCCGGTTGCTTCTCATCACTCTGCATTGCCGGTGAACTTTGGGTTATGTGGCAGAACCACAAGCAGTCAGCAACAGTTAAGAGATAATAATTCTTATACTTATATAAAAAAGCGTCATCCTTTATGGGTGACGCTTTTGATATTATTAGATTTATTTCCAATCACTTATGATATTTCCTTTTACAAGATATGCCTTTTTTGCAATAAGAGCTAAAGGGGTATCGCTTTTGCTGTCGGAGTAAAACTCATCAATTTTGCCGTTGGGAAATTCCTCGTAAAATCTTCTGACCTTTTCTTCTCCGTGACAGTTAAGACCATTATATTTTCCGGTTTTTTTGTCAACAGGTGAGGCGATAAGATATTTTATTCCAAGCTTTTGACAGATAGGGGTGAGCAGAAAAACAGATGACGCCGAGATGATAACATCGTCAGGCTTTTGCTGTTTTAAGTACCAGCCTTTTACATTTGAAATGTGCTTATCCCAGAAATCATTTACATCCTTCTCAAGGTCAATGCATTTTAAAAATCTGTACATCTTTTCCTTAAAGTGGGTTTTGTCGCCCTTTTTAAAGATATAATATCCGGCAAATCCTGCGGCAAGAGAGGGGATATATTTTATCATTGAGGGATGTCTTTTTAAGCAGAAAAAATAGAAATGAGCGGTGGAGTCTCCTTTATAAATTGTATTGTCAAAATCGTATACATTCATATAAAAACAACCTTTTTAGAATATTTTAGTAAAATTATACGTTTTTAACCAGAGTTCGTCAATAGATTATTTATTTTATCTTTATTTTCGTAAAAGGTTGCGTAAATAAATTTGTTATAGTATAATAAGCGTGATATATTATTTTCTATTTAGGATGTGTAACGTGTGTTTGGTTATGTACAGATAGAAAAAAGCGAATTGCTTGTAAAAGAATACGAAACATACAAGAGTATATACTGCGCCCTTTGTAAAACACTGGGAAAGGAATACTCTGTTTTTGCGAGATTTATTTTAAGTTATGATTTTACATTCTTTGCAGCTCTCAGCATGGGTGTTCATGACCAAAAGGTTTGTTTCAATAAGGGAAGGTGTACTTTTAATCCCCTGAAAAAATGTGTTTTTTGCGGCACAGGTAATGACAATATGAAAAAAGCGGCGGCTTTGTCAGTTATAACCGCTTTTTATAAACTGAAAGATGATATCAGGGACGGGAGAATAGGTAAAAAAATTCGTTCTTATCTTGTTTATCCTTTTTTCTCAAGATGGAGAAAGAAAGCTGCGCAGAAATATCCTGAATATGAAGAAGCAGTATCAGCAATGTCACAGATGCAGGAACAGGTGGAAGAGGATCAGATGTGCCATATAGATATGGCGGCTGAGCCAACAGCCAAAATGCTTGCCTCGGTTATGGAGATGCAGGCTAAAAACGAAATGGAAAAAAGAATATTTTCCGAGCTTGGTTACCACTTGGGAAGATGGATTTATTTCATCGATGCGGTTGATGACTTGGAGAAAGATAAAAAAGACGGCAACTTTAATCCCTTTCTTAAATATATAAAAGATGAGGGAGATAATGAGAATTTAAAAAAATATTGCAATGAGGTATTGAATCAGTCAATGTGTTTGAGCTATAACGCTTACAACCTTGCGGATATCAAAAGATTTAAAGGAATTTTAGACAACATTTACCTCAAAGGGCTTCCTTTTGTTCAGAGGAAGGTTTTATTTGGAAAAGGAGAATTTAATGATGAAGAATCCCTATGAAGTTTTGGGAGTGTCAGAAAACGCAACAGACGAGGAAATAAAAGCAGCTTATAAAGCTCTTGCAAAAAAATATCATCCTGACAACTATGTTGATAGCCCTCTTGCTGATTTGGCAAACGAGAAAATGAAGGAAATCAACGAGGCGTATGACACAATAACCGACATGAGAAAAAAAGGCGGCTCAGCCAACAGCGGTTATTCCGGATATTCCGGCGGAAATTCAAACAGTTATACAGGTTATGGATATTCCGGCAGCAGCCAGTTCCAGAACATCAGAATGATGATAAATTCCGGAAGAATTGCCGAGGCGGAGCAGGCGCTCAACAGCATACCTCAGGCTCAGAGAAATGCCGAATGGTATTTCCTTAACGGTATGGTTATGATGAATAAGGGATGGAGTGAACAGGCTTACAGCTGTTTCAGACAGGCATACACAATGGACCCAAATAACCCAGAATACAGGGCTGCATTTAACAGAATGAACAGCCAGAGAGCTTACGGCGCAGGCGGATACGACCCAAGAGGCGGCGCAGCCGGATGTTCATGCTGTGATATATGCGTAGGTCTGTGGTGTGCAGATACCTGCTGTAGCTGTATGGGAGGAAACTGCTGCTGATTGCGGCAGTTTATCTTTTAATTAGGAATTTTAAAAGAAGGTTTTGAACAATGAAATCTACATTTAAAATTGCTCTCGGCGGTGTAATGGCGGCGTTTTGTATTGTGCTTATGCTTCTTACCGCCATAGTGCCCATAGGTTCTTTTGCTTTGCCCTGCATTGCAGGACTTATTCTGCTTATGGTTTCCTATGAAGTTGGCATAAGCTGGGCAATTCTTATTTATGCTGCGGTTGCTATTATGTCATTGCTGTTTGTAGCGGATAAAGAGGCCGCACTGCTTTTTACAATGTTTTTAGGATATTATCCTATTTTAAAGGAATTCCTTGATAAAAAAATCAGAAACAAAGCGATTAACTATATAGTTAAATTTGCGGTATTTAATGTATGCGCAGTTTCCGGATTTTTTATAGGCGTTTACTTGCTTGGAATTCCAAAAGAGGGATTTGAAATAAACGGAATTTACCTTCCATGGTTATTTCTCATAATAGGAGAGGTGGCATTCTTTATATATGAAATATGTCTTTCACGAATAAGGGTAATTTACCTTACCGGATTCAGAGACAGAATATTTCATAGGATAAAGTAAGTTTTTTATGGCAGGTGATAAAATTTGAGAAATTTAAGATACAGGCTTCCCATAAGCTTGATATCATTTTTGTTGGCGGTGACTGTGCTTTTTAGTTCATTGCCTTATTCAGTTTCGGCGGAGGAGAGCTTTCAAATTTACTGCACAGGTTCATCGGTGCGTGTGCGTGATGCGGCTTCCCTCAGCTCCAATGTGCTTGGATATTTAGATAATGACCAAGCTGTTACTCTTTTAGAGGACAGCTATAACAGCTGGGCGTATATAGAAACCTCAAGCGGATTGAAAGGATATACAAGCACCAGATATCTCAATAAATCTGAGGGTTCTCAGGTTTCAATGAGTGGATATGCCACAGAGAATATAAATGTTTACAGTGATAAAAGCTCAGGTTCTCAAAGCGTTGGCAGTATTAAGTCAGGGGAAAGTGTTACGGTTACAGATAACTCTGACTGTGACTGGGCGAAAGTTCAGCTTTCCGACGGAACTTCCGGATATGTAAATCAGGATTTGTTTATTGTTGAACTCAAAAAATATGAAGCTCCATCCTTTACTCCGGAGGAAACACCTAATATCAATTCACAGATAACATCTAATATGTATGCCGGCGACTTTGTTTTACTTGAAAACAGTGTGACATTGAAAGAGGGAGAAACATATTTGATTTCACCGACTCTGTCTACAAACTATGGAGCCAGCGGACTTATGTATTACAACAGCTCTGACAATGATGTTGCGTCTGTTTCTTCTGTGGGAAGAATAACTGCAAATAGTGAGGGACAGGCTGTAATAACCGTAACATCTCCCTTTTCCGAAAAAAGCCAGTCGATGAGTATCACTGTTGAAAAAGATGAAAGCAATACAGAGCCTACTCCTGAGCCTACTGAGGAAACCACAGAATCCGGAAGCTCAGGCGGAGATTTTGAAATATTGGAAACAGCGGTTTCCGTATATGTTGGGGAAAGCTATTCGGTTAAGGTTTTCGGTGATACAGATTTAAGCTGGAAAAGCTCAAACGAAAGCGTGGCTACAGTTTCAGGGGGAACAATTTACGGAAAGTCCTCAGGAGAAGCCACAATAACAGCCTATAACGGTTCTTATGAGAAGAGCTTTAAAGTGACAGTTACAACACCGTCCTCAGGCGGAAGTATTTCACATACATATATAGAAATTCCGGCAGGAAAATCCTATATGGTGTCCTGTTCAGGTTCCGACGCAGTTTGGTCATCGGACAATACAAGCATTGCACAGGTTGACTGGGACCCGGTGGGAACATCATCCTATGTTTATATAGAGGGACAGAACCCTGGTACAACAGTCATAAGGGGAAAATCCTCTAAAGGAAATGTTTCATGTATGGTAAAGGTTACAGAGGCGGCACCTCAGAGATTTGCCTATACTTCTCCGAACTCCGGATATTCCGGCGGAGTTATGACCTTTATTGCAATAACAGGAAAAGAACAGCAGGCTGTAAAATTTGAAGTGTCAATGGGCGGTGAAAACTTCACTGTTTACGCAAATGAGAAAACCGAAAACGGCGGAACAATTATCTGGAAAGGCACAAAGACCCTTTACTCACCGGGAAAATACTCTGTAGTTACCTATTCTCAGAATAAAAGGGGAGAATGGGAGACATGCAGTGACGGTGTTACAGATGCTTTTGTGACAAGTGTAGACGACCCAAAGACAACTGTCTGTGAAGAACACAGAACAAGCGATGAGGTTATAGCTCTGATATCAAATTATGAAGGCTTTTTAAGCGAAGTGACAATAGATTCCATAACCGGAAAAGACCCAACTTTGGGATACGGAAAGGTTGTGGGAGTTGGTTCAAGCTTCTATAATCATATAACAAAGCAGGAAGGTTTGGCTTATCTTTATCAGACCGTAAACCTTGGATATTACTCAAAAGCAGTCAATAACTATCTGATTTCAAACGGTGTAAAGTTTAACCAACAGCAGTATGACGCTTTGGTAAGTATGGTTTATAATTTGGGTTCCGGCGTTCTGTATGACAGCGACGTTATGGACGTGCTGATATACGGAAGCGGCTCCTCAGGAACAGGTACTCCGTCCGTTGGCGATACAGGAACAATTAACGGCACATATGTTGCCTTTAGAGAGGGCCCGTCCACCAATTACAATAAAATGAGAGAGTTTGAGCTTGGAGAAAAAGTCACACTTATTTCAGGAAGCACTGACGATTGGTACCATGTAAGGGATTCATATGGTACAGAGGGATATGTATATGCAAGCTATGTGACATTTGCCGTCGCAACAGGCAGAGACCTCAACAACGTGGATGAAGAAGCCATGAAAGAGGTAACCCTTGTTTATCACCATGCGGGAACAACCTGCTATTGGGGACTGCTTTACAGAAGAATAGACGAAATGGAGATATTCTTCCACGGCGACTATATCCTTGACGGAAGAAATAATAAATATGGTTACCATTATTACTGTCATTTGGACAGCAGTTTTGGTGTGGGATAAAATAATATCAGAGAGAAGGATATAAAATGGATTATGTTTTTGGTTTCATAGGCGCAGGAAATATGGCTACAGCCATAATAAAAGGTCTTGTAGGAAACAGTGTTGTAGAGCCTGATAAAATCTGCGTATGCGATGTGGACATGGACAAAGCTCAGCACTTGTCAACTGAAATCGGTATTGAGGTTGTTTCAGAAGCAGAAAAGCTTGCTGAAATGTGCCATATAATCGTTTTGGCAGTAAAGCCTCAGAATTACGCTGAGGTGCTTGAGCAGATTAAGGGAACAATGACAGAGGAGAAGGTAATTGTTTCAATAGCCGCAGGTATTTCAATAAATTATGTCAGAGAACAGCTTGGCATGAAATGTCCTGTAGTGCGTGTTATGCCAAACACACCATTGCTTTTGGGAAAGGGTGCAACAGCAATTTGCCCTTCTGAAAATGTTTCAACCAGAGATTTCGGAATTGTAAAGAGCATGTTCTCCCTTAACGGAACAGCGGAAGTTGTTGAAGAAAAGCACATGAATAGCATAATTTCCGTAAACGGAAGCAGTCCTGCTTATATCTATATGTTTGCAAAGGCTGTTGTTGAGTATGCAAAGTCACAGGGAATAGACGAGAACACAGCTTTAAAGCTTTTCTGTGCAACCTTGGAGGGAAGCGCTGCAATGCTTATGGAAAGCGGAGACGACCCTGACACACTTATCGGAAAGGTTTGCTCAAAGGGCGGTACAACTATCGAGGCTGTAAATAAGCTCAACGAGAATAATTTCTGCGAAACCATAAAAGAGGCAATGGACGCCTGCACAAAGAGAGCAGAAGAGCTTGGAAAATAATTTTAAAAGTCAAGCAGGCATAAAATTTTAATGGGTATAAAATACATAGGTCAAGCATAATATCCAGTAAAAGGACAAACCAAAAGGAGGATATTATGAAAGGTCTGGTATTATCATTAAAACCCTTTAAACAAAAAGACAGGAATGTTTTGCTGAAAAATCCTGAATATGAGGAAAGCGGAAAAGCCGAACCCCAGCGCAGAACAGCTTCGGGAAGAGGCTTTTTCCGAGATTCCCAGGGAAACCTATCCGGTCATCAGCCGTCTGGAGAAGTCTTTTACAGAGAGCCTAATACAGAATATACGGCGGAAATGTTGGAAAGACCCGATGTACGAAAGCCGGAAAGACAAGTTTATAATCCAAAAGAAAAATATGATATAGGGGAAATCCCGGTACCATTAAACGCAGTAAAAGGGAAAGACAGCGAAAATCTGAAAAAGTACGGAATGTCCGTGCTCTTTGCGTTTGTAGTTTTGCTGGGCGTAATAGCCGGAACAGCGGCAGCCGCCGGCATTGATATGGATATAGTGAAAAGTCTTGAGTTTCTGATGTTTACAAATGCAGGAGAGGGGACAAACAGCAGTCTACAGGTTTTTTCCTCTGCTTTTGCAGTAAACTTCATTTATCTTACAGTGATTTTTCTTGTTGGACTTTCACCCTGGGGAATGGGAGTTATACCATTTGTGTGTCTTTTCAAAGGCTTTGAAACAGGACTTGTAGCCTCTTATTTAGGCGTTACATATGAATGGGGAATGAATTATTATTTTCTGATTATAGCTCCCGGTATATTTGTGTTTGCTTTTTCAATGATTATACAAAGCGGATATGCGGTTAGAATGTCATCTGCTTTGGGAAAATTTATGTTTACAGTACAGCAGGACAGCGGATGGATCAAGGATAATATAAAGGACTACATGTATAAAAGCGGTTCTATGATGATACTTGCCACCGCCGCATCTTTAGTGAATACGGTTATGTGGACATTATGTTCCAACATGTTTGATTTATAATCGGCAATATATTTGAATAAGGAATTTTAAAATAAGGGAAGTTTGGTTATGGCGAAAAAATTAAAGACCACCAAGGGTAAAAAGCAATACAGCTTTGAACAGCGCCCCGGAATGATAAAGCTTTGCAAAAGCTATGGCAGTAACTTTAAAAAGCTGTTTTGCGCAAACCTGTTGTTTTTAATACCCTCGGGAATAATCGCAGGAGTGCTCACATGGCTTAGTATAATAACCGGAGATAATCTCATGCTCCTGGCTTTTTTATCAATTATCTTTTGTATGCCATTTTTCGGAGGACTTACAAAGGTAACTGCTGAACTGGCGAGAGGAAACCGTGATATAAATGTATTTGAAACATTTAAGGAAGCTTTGATTGGCAAGGGCCTGCGATTTCTTCTTATAGGTGTTATTCTGTATCCTTTTACAATAGTATCCCTTTATTCTTTTTTGCTGTATTACTACATGTCAAAAGAAATGATTACAATGTACCTGTTTATGGGATTGTGCGGAATATTTATTGTAATAATACTTTTCATAGTTTTTTATCTCTGTTCCCTTGCCGCAAGCACTGATAAGGGCATGAAGTATGTTTTTAAAAACAGTTTTTATCTCAGCTTCTATAAGGCAAGATATAACTACAGAACACTTTTAAGACTTGTTTTGGTTATAGCCATTGTAGCTCTCGGCGAGTATTTAACCAGCTTTAATCTTGTGGGAAATATAGTTTATTGGTGTGTAATACTTTTGTTTTTGCCTGCTCTTGTTTCCTTTGTTATAAACTTCGGTGTCATAGATTTTATCGACAGAAAGATAAACTACGATTCAGGAATTAAACGTGGCTTGGAGAAAATGGCCCAAAGCCCAGAGGAGATAGAAAAGCAGAGAACGCCGGAAGAAACTCAGCGTGTAGCAGAGAATCTTCAGAGAATTGCAGAAAGCGGAAACGACGACGACTATATTTTCCATAACGGAAAGATGGTTAAGAGAAGCGTTTTGATTAAAGAACTGGAAAGACAGGAGAATTTAGAGGATGGAAAGTAAAAAGGTATTCGGCGGATTGGTGCTGGGAATTGTTTCCGTCATCGTTTTAGGTATAATTCTGACTTTCGTGGTTTTTGATAATGGAAGTACGGAAGCTACAACGGAAAATACAACGGGTGAAACTCAGACGGTTGAGACTGAAGAATCTACAGCAGAGGAAAGCAGTTCATCCACAGAAGAGATAACAGAAGCCACTGAAACAGAAGCCGTAACCGAAGCTGAACCGATTTCCGAGACACAGCAGGAAACAGCAGACAGAACCTCTTGCTACGGAACATGGAAACCCTCTAAAGTTGAAGACGGCTTGACAGGTGAAGAGATAAGCTTCAATGAGGCTTTCGGAAATGATTTCTATGAGATTGAAAACGGACTTACATTGTCAGAGGACGGAAGCTTTGAGCTTGTGTTGGGAACAATGAAAAGCGAAGACGAAGGACATGGAACATTTACAATAAATGATGACAGTCTTGAAGTTACATATGCCAACGGCAAAAGTGATATTTTTAATCTTACTAAAGACGGCGACGGAAATATAATTTATATTCTTGTTCCGAGATACAATTTCACAGTTTATTTTGAAAGAGCTTAAAAGTAAAGCACACAGTTTTTAAAGGCTGTGTGCTTTTGTGGTTGCTAAAATAATTAAAACTATAGACATAATTTTAAAGAAATGGTAGAATAAAACTTAATAAATAGCAGGAGGGATAGAAATGGCAGATTTGGAAAGATTTCTTAAAGCACAGGAGTACTCTTACGACACTGCGCTGAAAGAAATAAAAAACGGCAAGAAGGTTTCGCACTGGATGTGGTACATATTTCCTCAGATTGAGGGACTTGGAACCAGCTCCACAGCAATGTATTATGCAATTAAAGATAAAAAAGAGGCGGAAGAATATATAAGTAATCCGGTACTTTGGAACAGAATTTTGGAAATTTCCTCGGCGTTGCTTTCCATTGACAGCAGCGACCCATATGAGGTTATGGGATATCCCGATAACAGAAAGTTAAAGTCATCAATGACTTTATTTTACGAAGTAAGCGGAAATGAAATTTTCAAAAAAGTTTTGGATAAGTTCTATAACGGAGAAGAAGACGGATTTACTCTGGAAAAGCTTAATAAGTAATTTATAAAAAAACAAAAACACCGAGTTCTTAGAACTCGGTGTTGATTGGTGCGAGTGACGAGACTTGAACTCGTACGTCATGGACACACGCCCCTCAAACGTGCCTGTCTGCCTATTCCAGCACACTCGCATTTATTAACTTTGTCGGTCAACGATGATTATTATATCAGATAGCTGAGTGTTTGTCAACACTTTTTTACAAAAAATATTTTTATATTTCTTAAAACTGCCCGATCTCCTATTATTTCAAATTATTAAAAAACAGCTTGACAAAACAGAGTTATTGTAGTATAACTAAATAAAGGTTAGTTACAGCTAACTTTTATTTTTAGAAATAAGTTAGTTTAATCTAACTAAATACAAAGAAAAGAGGTTTTTATATGAGTAAAGTAGCAATAGTTTATTGGAGCGGTACAGGAAACACCGAGGCCATGGCTAATTTTGTTGCAGAGGGCGCAAAAGAGGCGGGAGCTGAGGTTACATTGTTTACAGCAATGGAATTTGACGGCGGACTTATGGATAACTTTGACGCAGTAGCTTTCGGATGCCCATCAATGGGAGCAGAGCAGCTGGAGGAAGATGAGTTTGAACCAATGTTTATAGGCTGTGAATCAAAGCTTTCCGGAAAGAAAATAGGACTCTTTGGTTCTTACGGCTGGGGCGACGGTGAATGGATGAGAAATTGGGAAGAAACCTGCAGGGGAGACGGAGCTCAGCTTGTTATGGATGGCGTAATATGCAATGAAGCCCCTGACCGTGATGCTGAAAACGACTGCAAAAATCTCGGAAAAGCACTTGCCTGATTTGTCATTTTTTAATATAATAGAACTATATTATATTAGAATATGGGATGTGCTATGAAAGGTTTGCTGTATGCGTCTTTAGGAACCGGTTTTACATTTTTGATGACAACTTTGGGTTCGGCTTTGGTTTATTTATTTAAAAAAGAACCTGATACCAAGACACAACGTGTGTTTTTAGGATTTGCAGCAGGTGTCATGATTTCTGCTTCTTTTTGGAGTTTACTTTTGCCGGCTATTGAAGAATCTGAGAAAATGGGAGTACCAGGGTGGATTCCGTCTGCATTTGGATTTGCTCTGGGTGTTGTGTTTCTTATGACGCTGAACCTTTTATTGCCTCATCTTCATATAGACCAAAATAAACCCTCGGAAAAGTATATACATAAAAAGCGAACAACTCTTTTGGTGACGGCAGTGACGCTGCACAATATACCTGAGGGAATGGCAGTTGGCCTTGCGTTTGCTTTGGCTATGCAAGAGGGAAATATGGGAAATCTGTCAGCCGCCATGGCTCTTGCCTTGGGAATAGGAATACAGAATTTTCCTGAAGGAGCGGCAATATCCCTTCCGTTAAGAAAAGAGGGACTAAGCCGCACACGTTCATTTTTATATGGAAGTATGTCGGGAATAGTGGAACCTATTTTCGGAATAAGTGTGGTACTGCTGGCAGGAACAGTAAGCTCAATAATGCCTTGGCTTTTGTCATTTGCCGCAGGCGCCATGATATATGTAACAGTTGAAGAGCTTATCCCCGAATCACAGATGGGTGAACATTCAAACCTGGGAACTATTAGTATAATGGTTGGTTTCCTGATAATGATGATACTTGATACAGCTCTTGGCTGATAATGTAAAAATTTTAATACTGCAAAAAATTATGCCGTCCCATATAGGACGGCATTTTATATGTTAAATGTTATCTCAATGTTTACCACAGCAGTAACCGCAGGTTTCGCAGTTTGGGAATTCTTCGGTATTGTAGTCAATTCCTATTTTATTGTAGTAGTCCTGTACAGCCGCTTTTATTGCTTCCTCGGCCAAAACCGAGCAGTGCATTTTGTGAGCCGGCAAACCGTCCAGAGCTTCCGCAACCGCTTTGTTTGAAAGCTTTAAAGCTTCATCTATAGACTTTCCTTTAATCATTTCTGTCGCCATAGAGCTTGAAGCGATGGCGGAACCACATCCGAAAGTCTCAAACTTTACATCGGTAATTATATTTTTATCTACTTTCAAGTATATTTTCATAATGTCGCCGCATTTAGCGTTTCCAACTTCGCCTATTCCGTCGGCGTTCTCAATTTCGCCCAGATTTCTTGGGTTCATAAAATGGTCCATTACTTTTTCACTGTATAATGCCATAAAGCCACCTCATTTCAAAATATATTCTTTTCTGCCCTTTTCTTTGTCTTTCCAAAGAGGGGAGATGTTTCTCAGATAATTTACCACCTGTGGAACAGTTTCAATCATGTAGTCGATTTCCTCTTCTGTGTTGTATTCACAGAGGGAAAGTCTTAAAGAGCCGTGAGCGATTTCGTGTGGTCTGCCTATTGATAAAAGCACATGGCTTGGGTCAAGGGAACCCGAGGTACAGGCAGAGCCGGAGGAAGCGGAAACACCTTTTGCATCAAGTAAAAGCAGTAAACTTTCACCCTCTATGCCCTCAAAACAAATGCTTACATTGCCAGGCAGACGATTTTCTTTGTCACCGTTTAAAGCGGAGTGAGGGACTTTTAAAAGTCCGTCGATAAGCTTGTTGCGGAGAGGAATAAGGTAATCCGAATTGCTGTCGATTTTTTCACAGACTTCCTCAAAGGCTGACGCCATAGACATAATGGCGGGAATATTTTCAGTTCCGGCACGCTTGCCTCGCTCCTGAGCACCGCCGTCAATTAAATTTGTAAGGGGAACGCTTTTTCTTGCGTAAAGAACGCCGATGCCCTTAGGACCGTGGAACTTGTGGGCGGAGAGGGAAAGCAAATCAATGTTTTCCTTTTCAACATCTATGTGAAGATGTCCGGCAGCCTGAACTGCGTCGGTGTGGAAAATAACGCAGTTTTCACGGCAGATTTTTCCAATCTCAGATATGGGAAGTATAGTTCCTATTTCGTTGTTTGCGTACATTATTGTCACAAGACATGTATCTTCTCTTATGGCGTCTGCAACCTGCTCAGGCTTTATCATTCCGTTTTCATCTACCGGTAAAAGCTCAATTTCAAAGCCTTTCTTTGACAATCGGTCAAGTGTGTGCAGAACTGCGTGATGTTCAAAGGCTGTTGAGATAATATGCTTTTTGCCTTTTCTTAATCCTATTTCTGCGGCGGAGATAATAGCCTGGTTGTCGGCTTCGCTTCCGCCTGAGGTGAAGTAAATCTCTTTTGGTGAACAGCCGAGATATTTTGCAATAGTTTCTCTCGCCTGGGATAAAGCTTCGGCGGCCTCTTGACCTACTGAATGTAGGCTTGAGGGGTTTCCGTATACATTTTCCATATATTTAACCATTGTTTTAATAGCAATGGGACTCATCTTTGTTGTAGCCGCATTGTCTGCGTATACTTTCATTTTTGTACCTCCTTTTATTCGGTATCTATTTTACGGCGTTAAAACCGTTTTCAAGGTCTGCCAAGATATCGTCAATGTGTTCGGTGCCGATTGACAGACGTATTGTGTTTGGTTTTATTCCTGAAGCTAACAGCTCTTCCTGTGAAAGCTGGGAATGAGTTGTTGAGGCAGGATGAATGACAAGGCTTTTTAAATCTGCAATGTTTGCAAGCAATGAGAAAAGCTCAAGGCTTTCTGTAAATTTTTTCGCTTTTTCTCCGTCGCCTTTTATTTCAAATGTAAATATAGAAGCGGCTCCATTTGGGAAATATCTATTGTAAAGCTCCTTTTCTCTGCCCTTTGCAAGGGAAGGGTGGTTAACCTTTTCCACCTGCGGATGATTATTGAGAAATTCCACAACCTTTAAAGCGTTCTGAACATGGCGTTCAACTCTCAAAGAAAGGGTTTCAAGTCCCTGCAATAAAAGGAAAGAGTTAAAAGGTGAGATTGCCGCTCCCTGATCTCTCATGAGTGTTGTTCTCAGCTTTACAATATAGGCGAGATTTCCGCAGATTTCCGAGAAAACCGTTCCGTGATAGGACGGATTGGGCTTTGTAATTCCCGGGAACTTGTCGTTTTGTGTCCAGTCGAATTTTCCCGAATCTATTATAACTCCGCCCATAACAGTTCCGTGACCGCCTATAAATTTTGTGGCTGAATGAACCACAATATCTGCCCCATGTTCAATAGGTCTTAAAAGATAAGGTGTTGTAAAGGTGCTGTCTACAATAAAAGGTATGCCGTGCTTGTGGGCAATAGCCGAAATAGCCTCAAGGTCGATTACATTTGAATTTGGATTTCCAAGAGTTTCAGCATAGATAAGCTTCGTGTTTTCCTTTATTGCTTTTTCAAAGTTTTCAGGCTCTCTGGGGTCTGCAAAAGTGGTTTCCAAACCCTGATCACGGAGAGTATTTGCAAAAAGATTGTATGTGCCTCCGTACAAATTCATTGATGCAACAATGTGGTCGCCTGCCACAGCTATATTTTGTACTGCGTAGGTGATGGCCGCCGAACCTGAAGCTGTCGCCAAAGCTGCGGCGCCGCCCTCAAGTGCGGCAATTCTCTCTTCAAAAACAGAAGAGGTTGGATTCATAAGTCTTGTGTAGATGTTTCCGCCTTCGCTTAGGTTAAATCGTCCTGCGGCTTGGGCAGAATCCTTAAAGACATATGCTGTCGTAGCGTAAATAGGAACAGCTCTTGCGTCTGTTGCAGGGTCGGGACTTTCCTGTCCTGCGTGTATCTGTATAGTTTCAAATTTATAATTCTTTTTCATATAAAATCCTTTCGTCTGCATGTTATTTTCTGTCTGTCAACAGCGGCACATTCGTCCGAAACGATAATTTTTTCTTAAAAGCTTAGAAAACAGCTTGAGCATATAATCATACCTTTCTTATAGGTTAATATGATTATATTCCTATAAACCTATCGTGTCAATAGGAATATGAAATTTATTCCATAAAACAGGACTTAATAAAATGGATAATGATATATTGTTTTGTTTTTTATTGACATTTTAATTAAATATGATATACTGAAACAAATTGATTGTTAAGGGGTGAAAGGCTATGTCTGAAAATAAAAAGCGTGAAACATTAGAAGAATTTAAAAACAGAGTTTACGGTTTTGAAAGCAACAGCATATATCTCAATGATTTCGGTTCTTTCAATACAGCAGGAGGGCTATGCAAAAAAGTCGATGAAAACGGAAAAATGAAAAAATTTATAGGAAACACAACTGTTTTTCTTCTGAATGATAATAATGGTTTTAAAGACAGGGTGATTTATTTTCAGCAGGTTCTTTACACCATGTGTCATAGGATGCTGTCAGAAAAGCTTAGAGAAAATACTCTGCACATGACGCTCCACGACCTTATGAACGGTTTGCCTGAGGAAGTGTCACAGGAGGATATGAAGAAGCTGGGTGACAAAATCCAAAATATTTTATCTGACCTAAGAAAAAAGCCTTTTAAAATAAACTTGCAGTCAACATGGGCTTTTAATATGGTAAATACCAGCATTGTTCTGGGGCTTGAACCCTGCACCCAAAGGGACTGGGACATTTTGACAGATATTTATAGAAAAGTTGATGAGGTGTACAGTCTTAGCTATCCCTTTACACCTCATGTCACCTTGGCTTATTTTAAACCGGGCAGCTATAGCGGCAGTGAAGTAGAAAAGCTTCGCTATACCATTGAATGTTTGTCAGAGGAAAAGCTGTCTGTTACATTTACAGAAAAAGACCTTGTTTATCAGATTTTTGAAGATATGAACAGTTATTATTAGTTAAAGAGGTAATTTATGATAGAAGTAAAAGGAAAATATAATACAGCAAAAGTTTTTACAGATAAACTGGAAATCTCTGCGGAAGGTCAGCTTAAAGCTGTATGTGATATGGAGATTTTCAGCGACAGCAAAATAAGAATTATGCCGGACGTACATGCGGGAAAAGGCTGTACCATAGGCACAACCATGACAATAGAAAATTTTGTTGTTCCAAATATGGTTGGTGTAGATATCGGATGCGGAATGCTGACTGTTAAGCTTAAAGAAAAGAGAATAGAGCTTCCTAAGCTTGACAGTCTTATAAAAAAAGAAATACCCAGCGGAAAAAGTGTCAGAGCAACTCCCCACAGCGGACATGAGCTTGTTGATATAACAGAGCTTAAATGCCTTGAAAAAATAGGGGACAAAAGGGCAAGAGAAAGCATAGGAACTCTGGGAGGTGGCAACCATTTTATTGAAGTTGATAAAGAGGGCGATGACCTTTATCTCGTTATCCACACAGGAAGCCGCAATTTAGGCCTTAGAGTTGCTGAATTCTATCAGGAAAAGGCATTCGAGTCCCTTGGGGGAAGAAATCAAAGTGATATTCCCTATGAGCTTGCTTATCTTTCAGGCTGGGATATGGAAAATTATCTCCATGATATGGAAATAATGCAGAGATATGCTCAGGTTAACAGAAGAATAATAAAAGAGATTATTTTAAAGGGAATGAAGCTTCACGAGGAGGGAAGCTTTTCAACTGTTCACAACTATATAGATATTGAAAATATGGTTTTGCGAAAGGGAGCGGTTTCCTCACAAAGGGGAGAGAAGCTTTTAATTCCAATGAATATGCGTGACGGAAGCCTTATCTGTACGGGACTGGGAAACAGCGATTGGAACTGTTCAGCTCCACACGGTGCAGGCAGAATTATGAGCCGCAAGGAAGTAGCGGACAATTTTACACTTTCCCAGTTTAAGAAATCCATGGACGGAATATTTACCTCATGTATTTCAAGGGAAACTTTGGACGAAGCGCCTTTTGTATATAAACCTATGGATGAAATTCTTAAAAACATAGGTGATACGGTGACAGTTGATAAAATAATAAAGCCAATATATAATTTTAAAGCCAGCGAATAATAAAAGAACACCGCCTTAGTTTTGAAACCGAGGCGGTGTTTTTGTTAGATTATTTTTAATACAACGCTGAATTTGAATACCATTTTTTCCTTATCGAAATTGTAATCAATATTTCCGTCGTATTCCTTTGCAATTCGCTGAATACTTTTAATTCCAAAACCGTGAAAAGCTTTGTTTTCTTTAGTGGTGACAAGCTTTCCATTTTTGATTTTCGGTTCGCAGGAACTGGAGTTTTCCATGTTTATTACAATGAAATTTGTGTTAATAGGTTTTATTGTGAACTCAATATTTTTCTTATCAGATTTTTCTGCGGCAGTTACGGCATTATCAAGCATATTGTCAAGGACAGCCGTAAGATTGTTGTCGCTTATAAATGAAAAATCTATATTCCTTATGTCACAGTAAAAGGAGATTTGTTTTTCGTCGCATAGGGCGGCGTATCTGTTTATTATTGCGTTTACAAGCTTGTTGTCGCTGTATTTCTTTATTCTCTTTATCTGATATGATTGATAGAGATTGTCTATATAGTTGTTTATAGCTGTGAAATCCTTTTCTGCGGAAAGCTCCTTAATAGACAAAAGATGACGTTTTATATCATGAATGAGAATATTTGAGTTTTCGTACTGCTCTTGAAGAATAGCATAGTATTCGGTGTCAATTTCTGATTTTTGTTTTTGCAGCTGTAAATCCATATTTTCTTTTTGGGTTTTTATAGTCTGCTCGTGAATCCAGAATACTACGATATTTGAATACAAAAGCAACACAGCGGATATACTGAACAGCCTGTACACATTATCCTCAGCAGGATATTTTTCAGTTACGTATACTATTCCAAGAAGCAAAATAATTGAAGCTAAAGGAAGCAGAAACAGCAGA
Source organism: Anaeromassilibacillus sp. An172 (assembly GCF_002160515.1). Taxonomy (GTDB): domain Bacteria; phylum Bacillota; class Clostridia; order Oscillospirales; family Acutalibacteraceae; genus Limousia; species Limousia pullorum. The sequence goes on from NZ_NFKS01000002.1 coordinate 176,924, forward strand.
TAGGATTTGGAAACCCTAAAGGATTTCCCGTCTTCTTTTGAGGAAAGCTTCAATATTATAAATGAAACAAAGAAGTAAAAAAGCTTTGTACATATGCTTTGAAGCAGTAAAACCGTGCTGTTTGTGGTATGCGCCGTCACATCAATACTGAAAACAAGCCGGAATACATATAGAATACACAATTCGGTTACAAGCATTATGGAAGCCAAAAGAATTGAGTTAAGAGCGCTCTGCAATGCATCGGCATCAAAGCAGATAAAACAAAATAAAAAGTTACACAGCAGAAAGGCTGAAAGGTTAAGGTTTGGAATACCTATGTAGCTTACTGCATATTGTATTAAAAAAGAAAGACTGTAAACAATAAAGCACTTTTTATATGAAAGCTTCCTTTCAAATTTGCGGTCAAAATAAATGAAAGAAATTAAAGTTTCAAAAAGATAGGCAAAAAAGTAGCAGGCAGTTGTCATTTAATCCCCCCTGCAAATGCGAAGAATTTATTTTTAAAATCAGTGTATTTTCGCTGAGAAACACACTGGATTTCCACTAAATCACTGCCGCATTGAAAAGTGGCGGAGTGTTTATTGAAATTTACCACGTTCTGTAGATTTACAAGAAAGCTCTTATGGGAGAAAACAAAGCAGTTGGGCTGATTTATTATTTCGTCCCACTCGATTGGCTTTTTGTTTGTGTCGAATTTCCGTTGCTTTGTGACCACAACAGAGCCGTGTTTTTGATTTTCTATGTACAAAATATCCTTTGTTTTAACGGTGTAAACGCTGTCGCTGTTTTGTATTATGATTTGTTTGCTGATTTCTTTGTTGGCTTCTATTGCCTCAAGAAAATTTCGGTTAAATCTTTCAATATCTATAGGCTTTGAAAGATAACGAAAAACCTGAATTTTCATAGCGCTGTCGAGATAATTAGAAAATGAAGTGAGAACTATAATAAGAACATCCGGATTTGCAGATTTTAGTTTTTCAGAAACCTCAAGACCGCTTATTCCCGGCATTTCGATATCAACAATGGCAATGTCGTAATAGGAATTTTCGCCCGTGACAAATTCACCGCTGTTCCTGACAGTTATTTCAAATTTACAGCGGTATTTATTTTTTATTTCATTTATGAGCTTTTGAACTTTATTGGTAATATTTACATCGTCGTCGCAAATCAAAACTTTCAGCATAGAATCACTCCTGATGTATATTATACAATAAAAAACACATATTGTCATCACGGATTTTTTGATTATATATTTTACAAAAATATGGAACGAAATATATTTGATATCGTTTTTGCCGGATTTAATATCGTTTTTACCAATAATAACAAAAGTAAAGGAATTTGTGTTAAAATAAACCTAACAGTTAAGGCTCTTTGTTTAGAGCTTAGAGATTATTTAATTTTTACAGAAAAGAGGAATACATATGAATAATGTTAAAAACAGAATAGCAAAATTGTTTGTTGGATTTATGACACTCACTTTGTTCTTTTTGGCAAACTCAACCAGCTGCTACTATATTCACCAGCCGGAAGAGCCAGAAGAGATAAATGACTTCAAATGGATAAAGTGATAGACAGTTTTTCCGAAAGGATAATAAACTATTTTGTAAGCCGTGATCTGATAAAAGATGATAAAAAGCGACTGTATCAGTACAGCATGACAAATATTGTTCAGTCATCCATATGCATCATAGGCACTTTGCTTATCGGACTTTGCATGGGAATGTTTTTTGAAAACCTGATTTTTTTCTTGGTTTTTAAGATACTGCGAAAATATTCCGGCGGACTTCATGCGGGCAAGTATATTTATTGTCTGTTGTTTTCGCTGTCGGCAAATGTTGTGTTTATGTTGATAATAAAATATCTTCAGAGTTTTGATTCAGTTGTAATAGTTTTGGCTTTTGAATTGCTTTCTCTTTTGTCGGCGGCACTTTTTGCACCGTTGGAGAACAAAAATAAAAGGATTAACGGAAAAGAAGCAATGATATATAAAATTATGGCTATTGCAATTTCTTTTTCACTTATTGTAGTATCATATATTCTTGTGTATTACAGCAATCCTTTTTCTGTACCTATAGGCATGGCAATGCTGTTTAACGGAATTTTGCTTGTTGTAGGAAAGCTCTCAATGTATGCGAAGAGTAAAAAGTTTCAATAATTGGTTTAAGCTGTGCTTTGTAAAACCTTTGCGTGTTTCCCAAAAAATTAACATTGATAATCTCTTATTACGCTTAAATATAGCGATAGTATGTCTTATTCATCACACGGTAGACCTTGGAAGAACTTCTTCTAAGGTCTATTGGCTTTTTAAGGGTTAATTTAACTTTGTAAAAGAAAAAAGTATTGCTTAAAATAAAATTAAATAAAAGAAAATTGAAAATCTTAATAATTTCTTAATAAAAATATATTTCATTGACACGACAATTTATATATGTTAGTATAATATAAAGCATGAAAATGTAATTGTTCGGATGATAAAACACGGCGATTTTGAGGAGTAAGTCATGTATTTGTGGGTAGTTACAGCGGCAGTTTTATTACCGCCTTTAATTATGGGAATATTTGCGGTTTTGCAAAAAATTAAAAGGGACAAGGACATTGATATGAAAGATGAGGATTTTATCGTTGAGATATCTGATTCAGTAATATCAATAGGTGTGATGATGGATTTGGCATCGGCAGGAATTATGGTTGGATTTACAATATTCACAGAAAATTTGCCGCCATTGATTTTTTATGCTGTTTTTGGACTGCTGTTCTGGATTGGAAGTTTTTTGATTTACAGAACGCTGACATTTAAAGTGATAGTTAAAGATAAAAAAATCGCTGTGTACTCTTCTTTTGGCAAAACATATTATTTATCTTTTTCAGATTTGGACTCAGCTGCCCGTCAATATAAACCCGGAAAAACCGGATATGAAAAGATTAGGGTAAAAACTGCATCCGGTAAATCCTTTACAGTAAAAAGCCGAGAGATATGCTATAAATATTTTAAAGAAAGAATAAAATCAGAGATTCCAAAAGAAAACCTCATAGGGTTTGGTGGGGAGTAATTGAAAAAATAAATGCTGAATAGGGCAGAACCCGTTGTGAAGGAACTACTAGATATGGGGTGCTTGCAAGTAGTGGTAATATTTATTCCTAAAGGAAGCCATATAGATTCCACACGAAACCCTGAACACTACGATAGAACATATCAGTATTTAAAAGGTTTTGGTTTGGAGTAAATTTAAAAGATTATCTTGTAACAAAATAATAGACCCTATGAACTTCATAGGGTCTATTTGTCTATTTAGGTATTTAACAGCGGCTCATATATAATACAATAAAACTGTTATTTTATTGCCATTTTAGAGTCCGTAAACCACCAAAGTAGGAGGGGAAAGGGCAAACTTTTTTTTAAAAATGGGTTTGTACCTTAACAGAGAAATTGTTAAGGGATAACCTAATTTTTTAAAATTTTTTTACCCCAACACCCAAAATCATACTTCACAAGATATTGATATTCCGCTGTTGTCACTCAATTCTACTCATCATACACATCAAACGACAAAAAGCGGAGCGCAAAAAAATATGTGCTGATATAATTCTGAAAAAGAAAAATAATAGCACATATTATTGAAAAATCAATATATACACATAGAGAATAGACCTTATGAGGAAGCTCATAGGGTCTATTTGTCTGTATAGGTATTTAACAGCGGCTCATTTATAATACAATAAAACTGTGATTTTATTGTTATTTCAGAGCCCGTAAACCACCAAAGTAGGAGGGGTGTACTCGCCGGAGTATAATTTAGTCGGGAAGAAATTGACCCACGCCTTAAAATCGGCTATCCTTTAAGTGTGTCGAATACTTGAAGGGAGATGGCCAAATGATAAGG